>CACHDI010000003.1 GCA_902578545.1 uncultured Alphaproteobacteria bacterium | reverse complement strand
ATGAAATAAGGTTTCATTTAAAAAAAAATAAAATATACTTTTTGTTACAAGCTAACAATTTCTCTTTCAAAAGAGACGAAAAATTAGGTCTTCCTATTTACCAAAAAATAAAAATAAATTGTTTTACTAAAGAAGAACTTGGTATAGCTTTTGGTAAAAAAAATATTGCCAATATTGGTTTTTTAAAAAGTTCTTTTATTAATTCGATAATTTCTGATAGTTATCGGCTACAAAACTTAAGAAATTAAGCAATTAATTAAAAAGGTTGTGATTTAATATGACTGAAAACGATAAAAAAAACTCTAATTCCAAAACACTGAGTTTACGTGGTACTGGAGGTTCTGTCAGGATGAATCTTTCTCATGGTAGATCTAAGTCAGTTTTAATTGAAACAAAAAGAAAAAAAATAATATTACCAAATAAAAATAAACTCTCTAGAACAGAAAATGAAATTGATACAAGTAAAATTGATATAGCCAAAGAAAATAATAAAAAAGTTTTTTCAGATGAACAAATTGATAGAAGAAAAAAAGCTATAGAAGCAGCTAGAGAAAGAGAAATTCAGATAAAAGAAGAGCAGGAAAAAATTAAAAATAAAAAACTTTTAGACATTAAAACTAAAAATGATAAAGAAAATAATAATAAAAAAGTAGAAGAAATTAATGACACTATATCTGAAATAAAAAATATTCCTGATGAAAATAATCAAAAAAGTAAAAATAAGCCAGATAATAAATTTGACTTAAAAAACGAAGATATTTCTTCTAACAAAAAATTTAGAAAAGACGAGGAACTCAAAGAAGTAAAACCAAGCAAAGTCTATACAGAAAGAAGAAGGTCTGGAAAACTTACTATAAATCAAGCACTCTCTGACCTGGGAGGGAGGCAACGTTCTATTGCTTCGCTAAGAAGAAGGCAAGAAAAAGTAAAAAGAAGACAAACTACTGAGAATGTAGAAAGAGAAAAAATAATCCGAGAAGTTCAAGTACCTGACGCTATTACCGTTCAGGAACTGGCAAATAGAATGGCTGAAAGATCTGCAACAGTAGTAAAAACTCTTATGACAAATGGAATAATGGCTACTCAAAATCAAACGATTGATGCTGATACTGCAATATTAATTGTTGAAGAGTTTGGGCATAACCCTTTAAGAATATCTGCATCAGATGTTGAGGATGCCATTTTAAAATATGATGATAGTGATGACAATGAAACCTTAGAAGAAAGGGCTCCAATTATAACTGTTATGGGGCATGTTGACCATGGCAAAACTTCTCTTCTTGATGCTATTAGAAAAACAAATACGACTAATAATGAAGCAGGTGGAATTACTCAACATATAGGAGCCTATCAAGTAAAAAGTGAAAGTGGATCAAAACTTACATTTTTAGATACACCGGGTCATGCTGCTTTTACCTCTATGAGATCTAGAGGAGCACAAGTGACTGACATTATTATCTTAGTAGTAGCAGCAGACGATGGTGTTATGCCACAAACAATTGAAGCTATTAATCATGCCAAAGCTGCGAAAGTACCTATAATTGTAGCTATTAATAAATGCGACAAAGAAAACTCAGATCCCAATAGAGTTAGAACAGAATTACTTAAATATGAAATTGTAGTTGAATCGATGTCAGGCGAAGTTTTGGACGTCGAAGTTTCTGCAACTACTGGAAAAGGTATAGATAATCTTATCGAAAATATAGTTTTACAATCTGAAATATTGGAACTTAAGTCAAATCCCAAACGTTTAGCAGAAGGTACTGTAATTGAAGCCAAATTAGATGTTGGTCGAGGACCAGTAGCTACTGTTTTAGTTCAAAAGGGTACTTTAAAAAGAGGTGACATTATTGTTGTTGGAGATCAATGGGGTAAAGTAAGAGCATTAATTGATAGTAACAATTCAAAAGCTGAATATGCAGGACCATCTGTTCCAGTTGAAGTATTAGGTTTAAATGGAACACCAGAAGCAGGTGACCTGTTGAACGTTGTTTCTTCAGAAACAAAAGCTCGCGAGATTGCAAATTATAGAAAGCAAGTTGTTAAAGACAAAAAAGATGCTTTAGGTAAGGGTAAAACTTTAGATCAAATGATAGCAAAAGCAAAAGCTGATAAAGATATATCAGAACTTCCTCTTGTTGTTAAAGCAGATGTGCAGGGTTCAGCAGAGGCTATAGTTCAAGCCTTAGAAAAAATAAATAATGAAGAAGTAAGAGTTTTAATTTTACATTCTGGTGTAGGAGCTGTAACAGAAAGTGATGTAGTTTTAGCAGAAGCTTCAAAAGCCTCGGTTATTGGTTTCAATGTTAGAGCTAATGCATCAGCAAGAGATTGCGCTAACCAAAAAGAAGTTGAGCTAAGATATTATTCAATTATATACGATTTAGTAGACGATATAAAAAAAGCAGCCTCTGGTTTATTAAAACCAGAAATCAAAGAAACTATTCTCGGATATGCACAAATTTTAGAAGTTTTTAAAGTAAGTAATTCAGGAAAAGTAGCCGGTTGTCTTATTACAGAAGGAAATGCCCAGAGGTCTGCAAAAGTTAGATTACTTAGAGATAATGTGGTTATCCATGAAGGTAATTTAAAAACTTTAAAAAGGTTTAAGGATGAAGTAGAAAATGTACAATCAGGACAAGAGTGTGGCATGGCCTTTTCAGACTATGAAGACATTAAAGTAGATGATGTTATTGAAATATTTAAAGTTGATAATATTGCAAGGACTATTAATTAAGAAATGAATAGTAAGTCAGAAAATTGGCACGGAACTACTATAATAGGTGTTTTAAAAAATAATTCTGTTTCAATAGCTGGAGACGGTCAAGTTACCCTTGGACAAACAGTAATCAAAGGGACTGCAAAAAAAGTTCAAAGATTGAGCCCTGGTGGACTTGATATTATTGTTGGTTTTGCTGGTTCTACTGCTGACGCGTTTTCTTTATTAGAAAGATTAGAAAGAAAATTAGAAACATTTCCAGGTAATTTATCAAGATCGGCAATTGAACTAGCAAAAGACTGGCGAACTGACAAATATTTAAGAAATTTGGAGGCTATGCTTGTTGTTACTGATGGTAAAGATTTATTTATAATATCTGGATCAGGAGATGTATTAGAACCAGAAGGAAATATTGCAGCAGTTGGTTCAGGTGGAAATTTCGCGTTAGCTGCAGCTAAAGCAATATATGAAAATGACATTTCTTCTGAGGAAATATGCAAACAAGCATTGAAAATAGCTGCTGACATTTGTGTTTATACTAATCACAACATCGTTATAGAAACAATTAAGAAAAAGAAATGACAGAGTTAACTCCAAGAGAAATAGTATCAGAACTTGATAAATTTATTATTGGGCAAAATTCAGCTAAAAAAGCAGTTGCAATTGCTCTTAGAAGTAGGTGGAGACGTAAAAAAGTAAATAGTCCGTTAAGAGAAGAAATATTTCCAAAAAATATACTTATGATAGGACCAACAGGTGTTGGAAAAACAGAAATCTCTCGTCGTCTTTCTAAACTTGCTTCAGCACCTTTTCTAAAAGTTGAAGCAACAAAATTTACTGAAGTTGGTTATGTAGGTAGAGATGTTGATCAAATAGTTAGAGACCTTATTGATAGCTCTATAGTAATGACAAAAGATAAAAAGAGAAAAGAAGTTGAAACAAAAGCACATGCTGAAGCTGAGAAAAGAGTAATTAAAGCATTAACAGGAGAAGACGCGCGTCAACAAACTATAGATATGTTTAAAAAAAAACTTAGGGATGGTCTATTAGATGATAAAGAGATAGAGCTTGAAATTGAAGAATCAAATAACCCAATGTCAATGTTTGAGATACCCGGGCAACCAGGTTCAAATATAGGAATGATGAATCTTAATGATATTTTTGGAAAAGCTCTTGGAAAAAAAACAAAAAAAATAAAGGTGAAAATATCAGAGAGTTATAAAATTTTAATCAAAGAAGAAGCTGATAAATTATTGGATGAAGAAAAAATTATACGAGAAGCTGTTTCGTCTGTAGAAGATAATGGTATTATTTTTTTAGATGAAATTGACAAAATATGTGCCAGAGCCGACACTAAATCAGCAGATGTAAGTAGAGAAGGCGTTCAACGGGATTTGCTTCCCTTAATTGAAGGTACAACAGTCTCTACCAAATATGGGCCAATAAAAACAGATCACATATTATTCATAGCATCAGGTGCTTTCCATGTGGTTAAACCCAGCGATTTATTACCAGAGTTGCAAGGAAGACTACCGGTTAGAGTTGAATTGCAAGCACTGAGTGAGAACGACTTTATAAATATATTAACAGAAACGGAAAACTCTTTAACAAAACAGTACTCGGCTTTGATGAAAACTGAAGGAATTACTTTGAGTTTTAAAGATAGTGGAATTAAAGCCCTAGCAAAAATTGCTGCAGAAATAAACGCTTCAATAGAAAATATTGGGGCGAGACGTCTTTATACTATTCTAGAAAAAGTATTTGAAGACTTAAGTTTTACAGCACCGGATAGCAAAGAAAAAGTGATTGTGATTGACAAGAGTTTTGTTAACAACAATTTAGACAAATTTGTGAAGTCAAATGATGTAAGTAGATACGTTCTATAAATTTTTATTTTTTTTCAAATATATATAAAAGGCGCCTTCACCACCATGAATTATATGAGATGATACTACTCCCAATATTTTTGTTCTCATATCTGATTCATATAACCATGCTTTTAAGGATTTTCTAATAATTCCAATCTGAGTTTTATTTTCAAAAAAACTTGTTTTTAAAGATTTTCCTTTTCCTGTAATTATTAATAATAACCTTTTACCATTCAAATAATTGAATCTTATAAATTCAATTGATCTTTTTTTTGCTGTAACAGTATTCATTCCATGTAAATCTAATATAAATTCTGGTTGTAATTTACCTCTTTTCAATAGACTTAATTTCTTTTTGTCAATCCTATTGTCTTCAAGAATTATATTTTTAAAATATTTTTTTTCACATGTTTTTCTTATAGCTTTTTCTTTTTTAAAAATGAAACTCTTTTCTATATCTATTTTTTTATGAGAGTAAGTTTCTTTCTCATAACAAAAGTTTTGATTTTTTAAATGACTGTATTTTTTAGAATCTAATGTCTTAGTTAATGCCAACCAATACTTAATATCTTCTTCAGATAGTTTTTTTTTATCAGACAAAAAATTTTTACCTTGGTTGTTATTTATTCAGTTTTTGTCAAGTACCAGTTTGGAATATCTGAATTCATTTTTCTAGTAAAGGTCCAAACATCTTTTTGTTTTTTTACTTTATCAGGACCACCTTCGATAATTTTGTTATTTTTATCTTTTATGCTGTAAGTAATATCACATTGAAAAACCATAGTTATATTAGCTTCCAGGTTTTTTTTATTAAGTTTAACATCTTTTATTCTTATGTCACGAACACCTCCAAAAACGGCTTCAACATGCAAACCCTTTTTGTTTCTATCTTCAATTACTTCTTTGAAAGCTGTATACACTTCCTTAGAGGAAAGTTTTTTTATTTTATCTAAATCACCATTTTCGAAAGCCATAAGAATTTCTTCATAAGCTAATTTAGCACCAGACACAAAATGAGACACTTGCCAACCATCTTCAATTTTTTTTAATTCTGATAAAATTTTAAATTGTTCTGATTTTTCATCTACATAATCAGCTATTTCCTCATCTATATTTGCAGACTTAAAATCTATTATTTTATCATCACTATTCGAATTTATTTTTGAAGATTTTGTTTTTTCATTTACACTCTTATTTAACTTTTCAAAACCTTGTCTTGAACCTAAAACAGACCTTAATCTCCAAAATAAAAAAAATGCTACGGCTGCAAGAATTATTATCTGAACCATTGATTTGTACCTTTCGAACGAATTAGTAAATATATATTGATTTATATACTTTTTTTTTAAGATCAATGTCTAATTTATAATTAATCTTATTTTGCAAGAGTTCTTATAATTTTGTATTTAATTTATTTAATAAGCTTTGATGAAGCATACCCCATGAATTCTTACAATTTATCTCATTTAAAAAATCTAAATGTATGTTAATTACTTTATTATTTAGTCTTGTTTCTAAATTGTTTTGTCTTAAAAAATGATTGGTTTTTTTCTCTCCTTTTTCACTTTTCAATTTATCAAAACCCTTATTGAGATTAAAATTTGACTGTTTACCACCTAATATTTCCAAATACACTTCACTCAACAAGTGACAATCAATTAGCGCACCATGTCCATTTTCAACTCTTTTTTTAGTATCTATATTAAATTTTTTACACAAAGAATCTAGTGAAACAGATGAGCCTGGATATTTGGATCTTGCGATTTTTAGTGTATCAACTACTTTGTTTTCTATATCACCTATTCCAATTTCATTAAGTTCATAATTTAAGAATTTTAAATCAAATTCTGCATTATGAATTATTAAACAATCATTTTTTATAAAATCTAGGAATTTTTTATAGATTTCCCCGAATTTTGGTTTATCTTTTACTTTTTCATTAGAAATATTATGTATTTTTTGACTAGCCTCGGGTATTTCTCTTTCTGGATTTATAAAAAAATGGAAATTTTTTTCTGTTTTTATATGGTCTATTAATTCGATAGCTGCAATTTCTATTATTTTATGGCCCTCTAATGGATTTAAACCTGTGGTTTCTGTATCTAAAACTATTTCTCTAACCATTAGATTTTCTCACTGTCTTTATAATATTAACAACCTGTTTTTCAACTTGTTGCATATCTTGGTCAGTATTAATTACAAAATCTGCTTTCTCATTTTTTTTATATATTGGTATTTGCCTGGAAAGCAAATAATTAATCTTTCTTGTATCAAAATCATCTCTTTTTTTTAATCTTTCTGTTTGATTTTTTTCTGAACAAAAAACAGTAATTACATAGTCCAACCAAATTTGTGCTTTTGTTTCATATAAAAGCGGTATGTCAAAAATTAATAATTTTTCTCTCTCGTTTTCTTTAATAAATATCTCTCTACTTTTTATTAAAAGTGGGTGAATTATTTCTTCAATTACTTTCAAATCAATTTTCTTTTTCCTTATTAAATATGATACTTTTTTTCTATTAATTTCCACTTTATCTTCTAATTCTGGATAAATTGAAATAATAGATTTATACCCATCTTTTCCTTTTTTATATAAAGTATGAACCTCAAAATCAGCATCCCATACTTTAATATTATTGTTTCTAAAAATTGATGAGACTGTGGATTTTCCCATCCCTATAGAACCAGTTATCCCTATTTTAATTGCCAAGTTTTAACTCTTTATAGAATCTTCAATTATTTTTCTCAATTCATTTGTATAAGTAGGTTTATTTTTAAACCAATTTTGGAAACCACTTTTTGCTTGATATATAAGCATGTCTAAACCATTTATAGCTCTCATATTTTCTTTTTCAGCTTGTTTCATAAAAGAGGTTTTCAACGGATTATAAATCAGATCAATAGCTATTCCGCCCTTTTTTACACCTTTTAAGCTTAAGTTAAAATGTTCTGATCCTAAATTACCTAATGAAGTCGTATTAACAATTGTTGTAATTTCATTAAGTGAAATTGGAAACTCAGACCAGTTATAAATTTTTATTTTTGATGATAAATCATTTTTAATTTTCATTGCTTTGTCAATATTCCTATTGATTATTCTAATTTCCTGGATATTTTGTTTTAAAAAAACAGATGTAACTGCCCTAGACGCTCCACCAGCACCAATTACAAGTACCTTTTCTTTTTTAAAATTATAATTTGGAAAATTTTTTATTAAAGATTGGTAAAAACCATATGTGTCTGTATTGTCGGCAATAATTTTTCCATTTTTGAAGTATATAGTATTTGCTGCACCAATAACTTTGGCAGAATCTTTTATTTCATCAACAAAATTTAAGATGTTTTCTTTATGTGGTATGGTTACGTTTAAACCACTAAAATTTAATTCTTTTATATAAAATAATTTTTTTTCTAATTCAAAACTTCTTACTCTTATAGGAATATAAAAACAATTAATTTGATTTTTATTTATCCAATATTGGTGTATTAATGGTGATCTTGTATGATTAATTGGGTCACCGATAACACCTGCTATTTTTAACTCTAATTTATCTTTATACATGTTTTAATTTTTATCTTATCCACAAAAAAATCAACAGATTTTAAAACCTTTTGTTTATCCATATTTTTTAAACATACTTCTTATAATTGTATGTCTGTTAATTAAGTTAATCACATATGTGAATATTTTGAATATATGTTTTTTTTCAATAATTTATTTTTTTAGAATTGTTAATAAGTATTTAATTTTTTTTTTCCACATAATAAAGTATAACTACTTACTAATACTATTTATATATATATTATGAATTATAATAATAAAAAATTGTTAAAAACTTTACAGGGTCATAAGTTTAATACACCTCCTGTTTGGTTAATGCGTCAAGCAGGGAGATATCTACCAGAATACAGAGAAGTAAGAAAACAAGCAGGTAGTTTTTTAGATTTATGTTACAATCCTACTTTGACTACAGAGGTTACATTACAGCCATTAAGAAGATTTAATTTAGATGGTGCTATACTATTCGCTGACATCCTTTTAATTCCAAATGCACTTGGTCAACATCTAGAATTTAAAGAAGGAATTGGGCCTATTTTAGAACCACTTAAAAACAATGAAGATATTGAAAATTTGAGAAATACTGAAGATATTCACAGTACTTTAGAGCCAGTTTATGAAGCAGTAACTAATATTAGATCAAAATTAGAAACTAATATTACTTTTATTGGTTTTGCTGGATCTCCATGGACAGTTGCTACCTATATGATAGAAGGCAAAGGATCCAAAGATCATATTAAAACAAAAACATTTATGTTAAATTATCCACAGGTTTTTAAAAAATTAATAGTAAAAATACAGGACGCTACTATTGAATATTTGTCTAAACAAATAGAAGCCGGAGTTGATGTTATAAAATTATTTGATAGTTGGGCAAACTCATTACCTGCAATTTATATTGAAAAATATTCATTGGAACCAATGAAAGTTATTGCTAAAGAAATAAAAAAAAGATTTCCTAATATACCTGTTATCGTCTTTCCACGTGGGATTGGTCCAATGTATAAGAAATTCGCAATGGTCAAAGAGTTTGATTGTGTAGCTGTAGATTCAAGTATAGATTTAGATTGGGCAAAAAAAAACATACAAAAAGAAATAGTAATACAGGGTAATTTAGACCCGGCTTATTTAATTTCAGGAGGAAAAGAATTAGTTGAAGGTACACTAAATATCGTAAATAAGTTTTCCTCTTCAGGTCATATTTTCAATCTTGGACACGGTATAACACCTGATGCAAAGATTCATAACGTAGAATTATTATTGAAAACCATAAAAGAAAAAAATTAAATTGACTTTAGGTAATCTTTGATATTATCTAATTGTACGGTATTCTCCGAATATTCACCCAATTTAAATTAATGGATACACTATGGTCGATTTAAATCAGATTGATCTTAAAAATATAAAAGAACTTTCACTATCAGAACTTAAGTCTCAGTCTCCTGCAAATCTATTAAAGTTTGCAGAAAAAATTGAAATCGATAATGCTTCGACAATGAGAAAAGGTGATATGATGTTTGCCATATTAAAAGAAATGGCAGAAAATGGAGTTGAAATATACGGTGATGGAGTATTAGAGGTTGTACAAGACGGTTTTGGTTTTTTAAGATCAACAGATGCGAATTATCTTCCTGGTCCCGATGATATATATGTAAGCCCTTCTCAGATAAAAAAACTTTCATTGAGAACTGGTGACACTCTTGAAGGAGCAATTTGCGCGCCAAAAGATAATGAAAGATATTTTGGTTTAGTTACTGTGAAAGCAATAAATTTTGCTGAACCTGAAAAAGCAAAACATAAAATTCACTTTGACAATTTAACACCTCTATATCCAGATGAAAGATTTAAATTGGAAATAGAAGACCCTACAATTAAAGATCAATCTGCTAGAGTTATTGATTTAATTGCTCCTATTGGAAAAGGTCAGAGATCCTTGATAGTGGCTCCTCCTCGAACAGGAAAAACTGTTATACTTCAAAACATTGCGCATGCTATTGAGAAAAACCAACCAGATAGTTATTTAATAGTTCTCTTAGTAGATGAAAGACCAGAAGAAGTGACAGATATGCAAAGATCCGTTAAGGGAGAGGTAATATCCTCAACTTTTGATGAACCAGCTACAAGACACGTTGCTGTAGCAGAAATGGTTATAGAAAAAGCAAAAAGATTAGTAGAACACAAAAGAGATGTAGTCATATTATTAGATTCTATAACTAGATTGGGTAGAGCTTATAATACTGTAGTACCCTCTTCTGGAAAAGTCCTTACTGGTGGTGTCGATGCAAATGCTCTTCAAAGACCAAAAAGGTTTTTTGGAGCAGCCAGAAATATTGAAGAAGGTGGTTCACTTACAATTATTGCAACAGCTCTCATTGATACTGGTAGCAGAATGGATGAGGTTATTTTTGAAGAATTTAAAGGAACAGGTAACTCTGAATTAGTATTAGATAGAAAAGTTGCTGATAAAAGGGTTTTTCCTGCCATTGATTTGTTAAAATCAGGGACAAGAAAAGAAGAATTATTAGTAGAAAAAACAGAACTAACAAAAGTTTTCGTTCTAAGAAGAATATTAAACCCTATGGGAACAACTGATGCAATAGAATTTCTTTTAAGTAAACTGAAGCAGACCAAAACAAATTCAGAGTTTTTTGATTCTATGAACAATTGATAGAAATGAAAAAAACAATTTTTGCTCTTTCTACACCTGAAAGTGTATCAGCAATAGCTGTTATTAGAATATCTGGACCTGATACCCTTAATGCTCTAGGCATATTATGTCGTTGTAATATAACAAGTTTTAAAAAAAAAAGAACCTTAACCTTAAAAAAAATATATTCATCTGACAACTCCTTATTGGATGAGGCTTTAGTGGTATCTTTTGAGGAAAATAAAAGTTTTACTAATGAACAAATGGCAGAACTGCATATTCACGGTAGCATAATAGTAATTAAGACAGTGATGGAAACACTTAGTAAAATCTCTTTTTTAAGACAAGCATTTCCTGGGGAGTTTACTCAAAGAGCTCTTGAAAATAATAAACTTAGTTTGACACAGGTAGAGGGTTTGTCAGACCTTTTGCAAGCAGAAACTGAGTATCAACAAAAGCAAGCGTTAGATACTTATACTGGTAAAACCAATAAAAAAATAATTAAATGGAAAAACGATGTTTTAAAAATTTTATCTCTAATAGAAGCAAATATAGATTTCTATGAAGATGTAGATGATACTAACATTATAAAAAATGTTACTAAATCAATACTTTGCCTAGAAAAAGATCTTATAAAAGAAAAAAAGGGTTTTAAATTTTCTGAATCTTTGAGATCTGGATTTATTGTATCAATTGTTGGTAAACCTAATTCAGGTAAATCCACTTTAATAAATAAGTTAGCAAAGAGGAATGTGGCTATTACTTCTAGAATATCTGGAACTACTAGAGACATTATAGAACTTAGGTATAACTTAGATGGAATCCCTATTGTTTTTTTAGACACTGCTGGAATTAGAAAATCAAAAAATAAAATAGAAAAGATTGGTATCTCTAAATCCTTAAAAAAAGCAAACAAGTCTCATTTAAGGGTTATACTTTCTGAGAATATAGAAGAAGTTCTTTCTTTAGGGCTTAAAAAATCTTCTTTAGATATAGTTTTAAGACCTAAGGGAGATTTGAAAGGGTCAGAACCCAGTATATCGGGAAAAACTGGCAAAGGTATCGAAAATTTGTTACAACAAATAAAAGAGAAACTATATTCAAAAAAAATAACTTCAACCGTGATAAATAGAACCAGACATTTAGAGAGAGTTAATATTTGTATTAATAATATTAACAATATAAAAGAGCTGGTCTCCAGAGATCTAATTGAATTGGAATTGCTCGCGAATGAATTGCGGGGTATAATCCTTAATTTTGATGGTTTGTTGGGTTTGATAGATACAGAAAGCATGCTTGGAGAAATATTTTCAAATTTTTGTATTGGTAAGTAAAATTAGAATTTGAGGTTTCACGTGAAACAAAGTTATGAGATTATAGTCATAGGTGGGGGGCATGCAGGAACAGAAGCTTCTCACATAAGTGCAGTTCTTGGTGCAGATACACTTTTGATCACTAATGATCAAAAAAAAATAGGAGAAATGTCTTGCAACCCTGCAATTGGTGGGCTGGGCAAAGGACATCTTGTAAGAGAGATTGATGCAATAGGCGGAATTATGTCTTTAGCTGCTGATTTCGCAGGTATACAGTTTAGGCTCTTAAACAGAAGCAAGGGGCCTGCTGTGCAAGGCCCGAGATCTCAAATAGATAGAGAATATTACAAAAATTTTGTCTATAATAAGCTTACAAAACTAAAAAATCTTAATATTTTATCTGAAGAAGTTTCAGGACTTATTATAGATGCTAAAAAAATAAAAGGGGTAGTACTCTCTAACAATAAAAAACTGTATGCTAAATCAGTTGTTTTAACTACTGGCACTTTCTTAAATGGTATCATTCATATTGGCAATAAATCATTTTCTGGTGGAAGAAAGGGTGATAATGCATCTATAAGTTTAGCCAATTGTTTATATGATTTAAATTTAACTATGGGAAGGTTGAAAACAGGAACTCCCCCAAGACTTGATGCTAAAACTATTAACTGGAATATACTTGAAAAACAGAAGGCTGATAGTGACCCAGTGTTTTTTTCTTTTTTGACAAGGAAAATTAATTTAAAACAAATAGATTGTCATATAACATACACAAATGAAAAAACTCATGAAATTATAAATGAAAATCTGCAAAAATCTGCAATTTTCAACGGGAATATTTCATCAAAAGGACCTAGGTATTGTCCATCAATAGAGGATAAAGTTCATCGTTTTTCTGATAAAGATAGGCATCAAATTTTTCTAGAGCCTGAGGGTTTAATTTCAAATATAATTTACCCAAACGGCATCTCCACATCTTTACCTGAAAGCATACAATTGGAATTGTTGTCGACTATTAAAGGTTTAGAAAATGTTAGGATTTTGCAACCTGGATACGCTATTGAGTATGATTATATAGACCCAAGATGCCTTAAACAATCTTTAGAATTAAAAAAAATTCAAAACTTTTTCCTTGCTGGACAAATAAATGGAACTACTGGATATGAAGAAGCTGCTGCACAAGGTTTGATTGCAGGAATAAATGCTTATCGTTCTTTGAATAATCAAGAACCTTTTATTATGGGAAGAGATCAAGGTTATATAGGTGTTTTAATAGATGATCTTACAACAAAAGGAGTGTTAGAGCCATATAGAATGTTTACTTCAAGAGCTGAATATAGGTTGTCTTTAAGAGCAGATAACGCAGATGCGCGATTAACAAAATTAGGCTTAGAATTAGGAACAATTGATATTACTAGGAAAAAAAACTTTCAAAGAAAAATGAATGAGATCGAGATCGCGTCTACACTTCTAAAGTCTTTTAAAATATCACCAAATCAAGCAGAAAAAGTTGGTATTAATGTAAAAAAGGATGGCCAAAAGAGGACGGCTTTTGATTTTTTGGGTCAATCACATGATAACATAAATAAATTAATAAATCTTTTCCCTGAAATAAAGCGTATTAAGTTAAAAACCTTACTTCAGTTATCTAATATCGCAAAATATGAAGTCTACATTAGTAGGCAAATGGTAGAGATAGAAGAATTTAAGAAATATGAATCAATAAAAATACCCAAAGACATTAATTATAAGAAGATCAAAGGACTATCCAATGAAGCTCTTTCAAAGCTTGAATTAGTAAGGCCTCTTAACTTATTACACGCTTCTAGGATAGAAGGAATTACTCCAGCAGCTATGACTCTAATCAATCTTTTCCTTAAAAGAAACCGGTTAGTGACAAAAGAGAGAAATGCAAAAAAAACAGCTTAATTATGATGTTCTTTTAAATAAAATCGGTGTTTCACGTGGAACATGTGATTTATTGTGTGTTTATTTTGATATGCTTAAATTTTGGAACAAAAAAATCAATCTAGTTTCAAGAAAATCTATAGAAATATCTTGGGAAAGACATTTTCTAGATAGTGCTCAACTTTGGTTGCATTTACCTTATAAAGCAAGAAAATGGTTGGATTTTGGTTCAGGAGCGGGTTTTCCAGCTCTTGTTTTAGCTGTTATTTCAAGAGAACTTAGGCCAGAGTTAAAATTTATATTAGTAGAAAAAAACAAAAAAAAAGCAGTCTTTTTATTAGAAATTGTAAAAAAAATTGGCCTAAATGTTGATATATTTCCAAAAAATGTCGAATTAATCAAACCACAGAAAGCGGACGTCATATCTTCTAGAGCATTTGGTAAATTAGATCACCTACTTAAAATAGCTTACATACATCAAAATAAATGTACAATATCACTATTTCCAAAGGGAGTTAGTTTTTATGAAGAATTAAAAGTATCCAAAAAAAATTGGGATTATGAATTGGAAAAAATTATAAACATTATAGACCAAAATTCATTTATCCTGAAAATAAGGAACATTGCTTGTGCAAAGAAAAGATTTGAAAAAAAATAAAGTCCCTACCTTTATCTCTGTTGTAAATCAAAAAGGTGGTGTTGGCAAAACAACTACAGTTTTAAACCTTGCTACTACTGTTGCTGCTTCTGGAAAAAAAGTCTTAATTTTAGATTTAGACGCTCAAGGGAATGCATCAACTGGTCTAGGTATTCTTTCAGATGAACGAAAATTAAGTACTTATGACTTTCTTATGTCAAATGAAAATATCAACAATATAATTAAAAATACAAGCATAGAAAACCTGCATATTATTCCTGCTAGTCAAGATCTTTCTTCTATAGACATGGATTTAGCAGAAATGGAAAAAAAGGCGACAAGATTAAAAAATATATTTAAAAAAAATAATATAACTGAAATCAACTTTGACTATATATTTATGGATTGTCCCCCCGCATTAAATATGCTCACTGTAAATTCTTTGGCATTAGCAAATTTTATTATAATTCCCTTACAAACTGAATTTTTCGCGCTGGAGGGACTTTCACAATTGATGATAACAATAAAACAGATTAGAAAAACACTTAATCAAGAACTAAAAATATTAGGCATATTATTAACTATGTATGATAGAAGAAATAACCTTTCTTTACAAATAGAAGAAGATGTTAGGTCTACATTAAATGATTTAGTTTTTAACACAGTTATTCCTAGGAATATAAAATTAAGTGAGGCACCATCTTTTTCTATGCCAGGTGTTATTTATGATCAAAGATGCCTAGGATCAATTGCATATCAAAAACTTACTGCTGAATTTTTTATAAGAGAGAAAAAATTTTTTCTGAAAGGAGAGATCTAAGTTGAAAAAAAAGAAAGCATTAGGAAGAGGTTTATCATCTTTTATTTCAGAAGATGAGTTTATAAATAGTGGTGAAAATAATATAAAAAATGATCAACTATATTTACCAATTGAATATATAAAACCTAATCCTGATCAACCAAGAAAAATTTTTGATACTGATGAATTAAAGGAGTTAGCGAGCACCATCAATCAAAGAGGAATATTACAACCACTTATAGTCACTCAAAAAAGTAATAAATACTATGAAATTGTTGCAGGTGAAAGGAGGTGGCGTGCAGCACAATTAGCACAGATTCATAAAATACCTGTGATTATAAAGTCCCTTAGCGATAA
Organism: uncultured Alphaproteobacteria bacterium; assembly: GCA_902578545.1. GTDB lineage: Bacteria > Pseudomonadota > Alphaproteobacteria > Rhodobacterales > Rhodobacteraceae > CACIIZ01. The sequence goes on along the minus strand of CACHDI010000003.1, from coordinate 154,525 downwards.
GGAAAAAATCGAAATAGCAATTATAGAAAATGTACAAAGGTCAGAATTAAAGCCCCTTGAAGAGGCGGAGGGGTATTTAAAATTAGTCAATGATTATAGCTATAGCCATGAAAGAGTTTCAAAATTAGTTGGAAAATCAAGACCTTATGTTTCAAACTCAATTAGAATACTTTCTCTACCAATGGAAGTAAAGAAACTTATAAAGACAGGCTTACTCACTTCTGGGCATGCAAGAGCATTATTAAATTGTAATGATGCAGTTTCCCTTTCTAATCTTATTGTTAAAAAAGGCTTATCTGTAAGACAAACTGAGCTTTTAGCAAAACGTGATAAAATTGAAATTACAAATAAGAAAGCCGTACCAATAAAAAAAGACCTTGATACTAAGCTTTTGGAAGATGAGTTAACAGCACATTTAAAATTTAAGGTAAATATTCATGCTGATAAGAAGAAAAATAAAGGTAAAATTAATATTCAATATAATGATAATGAGGAATTGCAAACAATATGCGAAATCTTAAAAAAACAGTTTTAGGTTAAAAGTTCGTTTACTATTTTATTTAAAACTAACTTTCCTTTTGTTAGTAAATGTAAATTTTTGTTTTTTAAACTTACGAACTTTGACTTTTTTAAATAGTCTAATTTATCCATATTTAAACTTATGTCAGTTTTTTTTTCAATATTATTTAAGTTGATTCCTTCACTTGTCCTCAATCCCATCATTATTAATTCTTCAAATTGTTCTAATCTTGAAATTTCTTTTAATTTCTGAATAGGGTTTTTACTCGTTAGTGATTTTTCCAACCAATTTTCAGGATTCATTATATTTTTATAAGAGAACCTAGACCTTTTATATTCAAAACGTCCATGAGCTCCAGGACCAATACCGATAAAATTACCACATCTCCAGTAATTTAAATTATGGACACATTCAAATTTATTTTTTGCAAAATTTGATATTTCATAAGAATTAAAATTCTTTTTTTTACACAATTTATTAGTTGTAATAAAAAATCTTCTTGATAATTCTTGACTGGGTAACCCTTCAAGTTTACCTGCATTATAAAGATTTTTAAAGGCAGTACCCTTTTCAATAGTAAGTTGATATAGGGATAAGTGTTGACTTTCTAATGATAATGCAAATTCGAGTTCTTTTTCCCATTCACTTAAGTTTTGAAATTGCCTACCATAAATTAAATCAAAGTTTACGTTATAAAATGAACTTTTAGCTATATCAATTGCCTTTATTGCGTCATTCGCACTATGTTTTCTTCCTAACCGTTTAAGATCGTTATCATTAAAAGATTGTACTCCTATTGATATTCTATTTACGCCTATTGAAGAAAAATCTTTAAATTTTCTTTTTTCTACTGTACTAGGGTTTGCTTCTAAAGATATCTCTATATCATCAGATAGCAGAAAATTTTTATAAAGTTTTTCTAAAATTATTGAAATGGATCTTGGGTTCATTAAACTTGGTGTACCACCTCCAAAATAAACTGATTGAATTTTTGAATGAGGTAATTTTTTTTTCCAGTTTTCAATATTTATTAAATATCCTAGCAACCACTGTCTATGATTAATTTCTTTTCTAACATGACTGTTGAAGTCACAATAAGGACATTTTGATTCACAAAATGGCCAATGAAAATATATGGATATATTCTTGAATTCCATTAATTATTATAATCGTTGTAAAATGAAATAAATTTTTTTAGAGCTTTATTTCTATGACTAATTTTATTTTTTTCCAAATCAGACATTTCTCCAAAAGTTTTATTATATCCATCAGGAATAAAAATTGGATCATATCCATGGCCACCGATTCCTCTCATTGGCCAAGTAATTATTCCTGAAGCCCTTCCTTCAAAAATTTTTTCGTTTCCATTAGGAAAAGTGAGAACAAGTGTGCAAACAAAATTAGCAGTAAAGGGCTCTTTTTGTTTTGATTTTTTAAGTTCATTCCAGACTCTATTCATAGCTTGATTAAAATCTCTACCATTCTTGGTGTATGCCCAGTCAGCAGTATAAACACCTGGTTGGTTTCCAAGAGCATGAACTTCTAAGCCACTATCATCTCCTAAACATGGAAGTTTACTTTTATTACATGAGATTCTTGATTTTAAACGTGCATTTCCAATGAAAGTATCCTCTGTTTCCTTTGGTTCATCAAGATTTAGATCTTTAGATGATAAAATTAATAGATCTAAATCCTTTAAAATTTGTTTAAACTCTTCTAACTTGCCATTATTGTGAGTAGCAATGAGAATTTTATTATCTGGAAAATTACTCACTTTTTATTGCCTTACTTTGAAAATCTATAAGTTTCTCAATACCACCTTTTGAAAGTTCAAATAATTTTTCAAAATCTTTAAAAGAAAAGGGATCTTTTTCTGCTGAAACTTGTATTTCAATAATCTCATTTTTTTGATTTAAAACAAAGTTTGCATCTGTTTTTACATTTGAATCTTCTTCATAATCTAAATCTAATATAGGTTCATCATTATAAATCCCACAAGATATTGCAGCTACTTGATTTATTATAGGGTTTTCATCAATTATTTGGTTCTTAACTAAATGGTCAGAAGCTAATTTAAGCGCTATCCAACCCCCAGTTATAGCTGCACACCTAGTTCCTCCATCAGCTTGTATAACATCACAATCAATTATTATTTGCCTTTCTCCTAATAATAAACGATCAACACAGGTTCTTAGTGATCTTCCAATAAGCCTTTGTATTTCTAAGGTTCTCCCACCTTGTTTTCCTCTAGATGATTCTCTTTTCATTCTGCTGTTAGTTGACCTTGGTAACATACCATATTCAGCAGTTACCCAGCCAAGGCCTGTTTTTCTAATAAAATGTGGTACATTTTCATCTATAGTTGCTGTACAGATTATTTCAGTATTACCACATTTAATATTACAAGATCCTTCAGCATTTTTAATTATATCTGTTTTTATTGATACAGGCCTTATTTGATTGATATTTCTGTTTGATGGTCGCATAATTTAAATACTCTTAAATATTTTAATATAAAATATATTAGTTCATAGATATAATAAGTTTGATAAATTTAAAATGAAAAAAAAAACACAAATAGAAAAACTTACTGATAGAAGTAGGGAAATCTTCAGATGTTTAGTTGAAACCTATTTAAGTACTGGAGAGCCTGTTGGTTCTAGGACACTAGCTAAAAATTTAAATAATAATCTTTCTCCTTCAACTATAAGAAACATTATGCAAGACCTTGAGGAGTCGGGTTTGCTAGGTAGTATACATATATCATCCGGAAGAATACCAACGCAATCTGGATTAAGACTTTTTGTTGACGGATTATTAGAAGTTTCTGATATGACAAAAGAGACAAGAGAAGAGTTAGAAGGATCTATAACAGGGGGGGATAATGAAATTCATCCTATATTAGACAGAGTTGGTTCTATTCTATCAGGATTAACATCTGGAGCTAGTTTGGTATTAGCTCCTAAAATTGACACTTCTATTAAACATATTGAATTTGTTTCTTTATCCCCCAAAAGAGCTTTAGTTGTTTTGGTGACTACAGATGGTCAGGTAGAAAATCGTTTTTTTACACCCCCTATTGGTTTAAATTCCTCTATCATGCAAGAGGCTGGTAATTTTTTAAACTCTATATTATCAGGGAATACTATTTCGGAGATTAGAAAAATAATAACAGAAGAAATAGAAAAAAATCAAAGTCATTTGGACAAAATTACACATAAACTTATAGATTCTGGAATAGCATCTTGGGCACCAGATGTTATTAATGGAAGAGATAGATTAATAATTAGAGGAAGATCAAATTTAATAGGTGATTTAGAAAATCAAGAGGAAATTGAAAAAATTAGAATTCTTTTTGATGATCTTGAAAAAAAGAAAGATTTAGAACAGTTATTAGATTTAACAGAAGAAGGTGAAGGAGTAAGAGTTTTTATTGGGTCTGAGAATAAATTATTTTCATTATCAGAATCATCACTAGTCTTCTCCCCATACATGAATGATAAAAGCAAGATAATTGGCGCTGTTGGTGTTATTGGTCCAACAAGACTTAACTATGGACGTATAGTTCCAATTGTTGATTATACGGCTCAACTTATTGGTAAAATGATTTCGGACAGAAAAACTTAATTTTAATAAATTTTAAATTTTTATTTTATAATCAAAACATTAATTTTATTTTTAAAACCTAATTTTTTAGAAAAATAATAAAATAATATTAAAGAAATATAAGATGAATACTCAAAAAAACGTTACTCCTCTGATGGAACAATATATGGAGATAAAAAAAAATCATTCAGATTCGTTGCTTTTTTTTAGAATGGGAGATTTTTATGAACTATTTTTTGATGATGCTTATCTCGCTAGTGATATTTTAAATATTACTCTAACCAAAAGAGGTAAGCTAGATGGAAAAGATATACCAATGTGTGGTGTTCCCCACCATTCTTCTGAAAAGTATATGGAGTTACTTATAAAAAAGGGCATTAATATTGCGATTTGTGAACAAACCGAAACACCAGATCAAGCAAAAAAAAGAGGTTATAAAGCAATAGTAAATCGTGAAGTAGTTAGAATAATTACTCCAGGTACAATTTTAGAAGATAATTTAATTGGATTGAAAACAAACAATTTTCTTTTGTCTGTTAATGATGTGAGAGGTGATATATCAATTAGTTGGGTTGATATTTCAACTGGCAAAGTATCAACATTATCCACAACAATAGAGAAAGTTTCCTCTGTAATAGCTAGAATAAATCCAAGTGAAGTAATAGTTTCTAATTCATACGTTGAAAAAACAAAAATAAATCTTGATAAAAATGATTTTAAATTGAGTATTTTATCGGATACAAGTTTTAATTCTATAAATTCCAAACAAAAACTTCTTCGTCATTATGGTATAAAAAGTTTAAAAAGTTTTGGAGATTTTACACATTCAATGATTGGTTCGCTTGGAGCTATTTTAGATTATGTTGAAATAACTAAAATAGGAAGTAATCTCCGCTTAAAGCGACCTTTTGTAGAGAAAAAAAAGTCCATATTAGAAATTGATGAAAACACTAGGAGGAATTTAGAAATTAATAATTCTTTAACTGGTGATAAGAAAAGTTCATTATTAAGTATATTAAATAAAACGTGTACTAATTTTGGATATAGGTTGTTAGAACATCGTTTGAATGCCCCACTTACAGATTTCAAACTTATAAATAGAAGATTATTAATAACAAAGTTTTTTTATGAAAACCCCACTTTATCTTTTCAACTAAAAGAAATCTTAAAATTGTGTCCCGACTTTGAAAGAGCTTTATCCAGACTTGCTTTTTATAAAAATAGTTTCCAGGATCTTATTACACTTAAGGAAGGTATAAAAACGTCATTAAGAATAAAAAAATTTTTTAATGAAAAAAGTATAAATTTAACTTATCCCATTAAATTAATTGAGATCCTTAATTCATTTAGTGATTTTAAAAAAATTGATAATATATTAGATAATGCGCTTTCTGAGAAAAGCTATCAAATTGGTGATCAATTAAGTCAAATTAATTATGGTTATAGTGCAGAATTAGATCAATTAAGAGATATTTTAATAAAAAGTGATAAATACATATCTGATCTTGAAAGTAGTTTAATTAAAGAAACAAAAATTTCGAGTTTAAAAATAAAAAAAAATAATGTTCTTGGATATTTTATTGAAGTGACTTCAAGAAATGCAGATAACATTTTAAAAGACGAGAATAGCCATTTATTTTATCATAGACAAACTACTGCAAATACTTATCGATTTACAAATAATGAATTGATTTCAATAGAAAACAAAATAAATACAGCAAATATTAAAATAAGTGAATTAGAATATAAAATTTATGATGATTTAAAAAAACTCTTCTTAGATTTTGAATATGAAATTAGACTGTCAGCAGACTCAATTGGTGAATTAGATTTTTATTTAAGTCTAGGATTTGTTTCAAGAGAAGAAAATTGGGTAAAACCAATAATAACAAAAAATAATGAGTTGTTTATTGTACAAGGTAGACATCCAATTGTTGAAAAAAATGTTAATCAAAATTCTGAATTTTCTTTTATACCTAATGATTGTAATTTAGATGACAAAAAAAATATAATTAATTTAATTACTGGTCCAAACATGGCTGGTAAATCAACCTTTTTAAGACAAAACGCATTAATTATAATTCTTGGTCAAATGGGATGTTATGTTCCAGCAAATGAAGCTAAAATAGGAATTGTTGATAGAGTTTTCTCTAGGATAGGAGCCTCTGATGATTTATCACAAGGTCATTCTACATTTATGATAGAAATGTTAGAAACTGCAACAATTCTAAATCAGGCAACAGAAAAATCCTTTGTAATTTTGGATGAAATTGGTAGAGGTACTTCGACATCAGATGGTTTGTCCATTGCTTGGTCAACACTTGAATATTTACATGAAAAAAACAAATGCAGAACTCTTTTTGCTACACATTTTCATGAGCTTACAGTTTTAGATCAGTCATTATTAAAATTATCAAATTTAACTGTTAAAATTAAAGAATTAGACAAAAAGATAATTTTTTTACACAAAATAATAGAAGGAAAATCCAATCACTCCTTTGGTATTGAAGTTGCTAAACTTGCTGGCATACCTATTGCTGTTGTTAATAGATCAAAGTTAATATTAGAAAGTTTACACAAAAATTCAAAAAATAAAAATTTTAAGTTCAAAGAAAAATTATCTAAAAAAATAGAAACTTCTGAAAAGCGAAACAAAACTTCAAAAGCAGAAAACCTTATAAAATCTTTAAATATTGATGAAATAACCCCTAAAGAAGCACTACACATTCTTTACAAAATAAAATCTAGTATTTCTGAAAATTAATCTAAATTTGGGGAAACTTTTTCTTCAATATTTTCTGTTGGCCCTGAAGAGACAGTAACATTTGAAGCTCTGAGCAGTCTGTCACCAATTGAAAAGCCAACTGTCAAAACTTGGATTACACAACCTTTCGCTATTTCGTTAGAAGGCGCCTCCATCATTGCTTGGTGCAATTGAGGATCAAATTTATCTCCAGAAAGTGGTTCAATTTTTTCAATTTTATTTCTTTTGAAAACTTCAAGTAGCTCTTTTTTTGTGAGTTCTAAACCCTCAATCATCGGTAAAGATTTTTCATCTAATATATCATCAGCAAGATCCAAAGCTCTTTGTAGATTATCAAATACACTTAGTATATCTCTAGACATTTTAGAAACAGCGTATATTTCTGCATCCTGCCTATCTTTAAAAGATCTTTTTCTGATGTTTTCACTTTCTGCAAGTGCTCTCATCAATTTATCTTTAAGCTCATCTCTCTCTTTGATTAAGTCTTCAAGCTGTGAATCATTTTCCTTAACATCATCCCTGTCAATATTTTTTATATTTGAATCATCTTTATTATTGCTCTCTACTTCAGAAGTATCTTCTTTTTCATTTATTGTTTCTTCAACTGTTTCATCAAAATTGTTTAAATTTTCTTCAGTATTTGACATTATTTTCTCATTTAATTTGTGTTCCAAAAATTTTTGACTTTACTAAAAAAATCTTTATTTGCAGGATTGTTATCCCTACATGATTTTTCAAATTGTTTTAGTAATTGAATTTGTTCAGCATTTAAATTTACAGGAGTTTCAACTAGAATTTCTATATAAAGATCTCCTTTTGAACTACCTCTAATTGAAGGCATTCCTTTCCCCTTTAGTCTAAGCTGTTTATTATTTTGTGACCCCTGTGGAATTTTTACTCTTGTCTTACCACCATCCAGTGTAGGTGCTTCCAAATCACCACCTAAAGCAGCTGTTGTCATTGTGATTGGTATTCTACAAAAAAGGTCATTACCTTCTCTCTCAAAAATAGAATGTTTTTCAACTTCAATGAAAATATACAAATCTCCAGGTTGTCCCCCTCTAATTCCAGCTTCTCCTTCCCCAGCAAGTCTTATTCTAGTTCCAGTTTCAACACCAGGCGGTATGTTGACACTTAGCTTTTTAGATTTATCAACTCTTCCTTGCCCACTACATAATCGGCATGGATTTTTTATTATCTGTCCTTTACCAGCACATGTAGGGCAAGTTCTTTCAACTGTAAAGAAGCCCTGCTGAGCTCTAACTTTTCCAATTCCGGAACAAGTTGGGCATGAGGTGGGAGCTGCGCCAGATTGAGCTCCTGTTCCTTTGCATGTATCACATGAAACAGACGTTGGTACATCTATATTAGTTTTTTTACCAGAAAACGCATGTTTTAAAGAAATCTGCATATTGTATCGTAAATCAGCGCCTCTATTTGCTCTTTGTGAACTGTTTGATCTAGAGTTACCACCGCCCATAAAGTCACCAAAAAGGTCTTCAAAAACGTCTGAAAAAGCTGAAGCAAAATCACCATTTGATGAGCCACCACCACTAAATCCACCTCCCATACTACCATCGAAGGCAGCATGACCATATCTGTCATAAGCAGCTCTTTTTTCAGGATCTTTTAAAATATCATAAGCTTCGTTAACCTTTTTAAATTTTTCGGTAGCAGCTGAATTACCTGAATTTCTATCAGGATGGAGTTCTTTTGCTTTAGATCTAAAAGCTTTCTTAAGTTCAGACTCAGAAGCTGTTTTTGAACATCCTAGTATCTCATAATAGTCTCTTTTAGACATAAAGGAACCTATTTATCGGAGTTATTACAAACTAATAATTATCTATCACAGAATTACTTATCAGTCTTGTTTAAATCCTCAAAGTCAGCATCGACAACATCATCTTTATTATTTTCATTAGTTGTTTCACTATTTACATCATCATCATTTGACTGATTTGCCTCTGCTTCAGCCTTATAAATAGCTTCACCTAATTTCATAGCAGCGTCAGTAACATCTTGCGCTCTAGCTCTAATTTTGTCTGCTGAAGGATCTTCACTTTCTAATGTCTCTTTCAGCGCCTTAATAGATAGTTCTATTGCTTCAACAGTGGAAGGGTCAATTTTATCAGAGTGTTCTTCGAGTGATTTCTCAGTACTATGTATCAGGCTCTCTGCTTGATTTTTAGCTTCTATAAGATCCTTTTTTTCTTTATCAGCTTCTGCATTTTCTTCTGCATCCCTAACCATTTTTTCTATATCTTCATCAGATAAACCACCTGATGCTTGTATTGTAATTTTTTGTTCTTTTCCGGTACCTTTATCTTTTGCAGAAACAGAAACTATTCCATTAGCATCAATATCAAATGTAACTTCAATTTGAGGTACACCTCTGGGGGCAGGTGGTATATTTTCTAAGTTAAATTGACCAAGCACTTTGTTGTCATTAGCAATTTCTCTTTCACCTTGAAATACGCGAATAGTTACAGCACTTTGATTGTCTTCTGCAGTAGAGAAAACCTGACTTTTTTTTGTAGGAATTGTAGTATTACGATCAATAAGACGAGTGAAAACACCTCCAAGGGTTTCTATACCTAAGGATAACGGAGTAACATCTAAAAGAACAACATCTTTAACATCACCCTGTAAAACACCTGCTTGTATCGCTGCACCCATTGCTACAACCTCGTCAGGATTAACTCCTTTATGTGGCTCTTTACCAAAAAATTTGGTAACTTCCTCTATTACTTTAGGCATTCTTGTCATGCCGCCAACTAAAACTACTTCATCAATCTCATTTTTTGCAAGGCCTGCATCTTTCAATGCAGCTTGGCAAGGCTTAAGAGACCTTGCTATAAGATCTGAAACTAAACTTTCTAATTTTGCCCTAGTTAGTTTGATAACCAAATGCAAAGGTTGACTTGTTTTAGGGTCCATAGATATGAATGGTTGATTTATTTCAGTTTGGGATTGAGAAGAAAGTTCAATTTTTGCTTTTTCTGCTGACTCTTTTAAGCGTTGTAAAGCCATCTTATCGGATTTTAAATCAACACCACTTTCTTTTTTAAATTCACTAGCTAAGTAATCAACAATTCGCATATCAAAATCTTCACCGCCTAAAAACGTATCTCCATTTGTTGATTTTACCTCAAACAAACCGTCATCTATTTCTAAAATAGATATGTCAAAAGTTCCGCCTCCTAAGTCAAATACGGCTATTGTTTTACCACCTTCCTTATCAAGCCCATAAGCTAATGCAGCAGCTGTTGGTTCATTAATAATTCTTAAAACTTCAAGGCCTGCAATTTTACCTGCATCTTTTGTAGCTTGTCTTTGTGCATCATTGAAATATGCTGGAACAGTGATTACGGCTTGCGACACATCTTGTCCTAAATAGCTTTCGGCTGTTTCCTTCATTTTTTGAAGTATGAAAGCTGAAATTTGGCTAGGAGAATATTTTTGTTTATCAACTTCTACCCACGCATCACCATTACCTTCATCTACAATTAAATAGGGAACCATGTCCTTGTCTTTTTCAACCATAGGGTCATCAATTCTTCTACCAATTAGTCTTTTAACAGCAAATAATGTTTTTTCAGGGTTTGTTACAGCTTGTCTTTTTGCAGGCTGTCCTACCAACTTCTCATCGTCTGTAAAACCTACAATAGATGGTGTTGTTCTAGCACCTTCTGAGTTTTCAATAACTTTAGCATCTTTACCATCCATTAATGCTACGCATGAATTTGTAGTTCCTAAATCAATACCAATAACTTTGGACATTATAATTCCTCCCACTGTAATTTATCTGACCTCTATTGACTGAGGTTTACAAATATATGGGATTTCATTTTCACACTACAAGGATTAACTATGAATTATTTATTATTTTTAGAACTATACTAAAACTATAATTTGAATAATTCTTTGTCTTAATTTATATAATTTAATTAATTTTCTCAAAAATCTAAATAATTCTAAAATGAGCAATTTATTAGTAATACCCGCAAGGTACCAGTCCTCTCGATTTCCTGGAAAACCGTTAGCGTATTTTGAAGATTATAATGGTAAAAAAATTAGTTTAATTGAGAAAACTTGGCAATTAGCACAAAATCTAGACTTTTTTGAAAAGAAAATAATAGCAACTGATGATATTAGAATAAAGGAATTTTGTGAAAGCTTTGGAGCAGAAGTTTGTATGACATCACCTGATTTAAAAAATGGATCTGAAAGAGTAGCAGAGACCCAAAAATTACTTAAAAAAAATTATGAAATAATAGTTAATTTGCAGGGAGATGCGCCTTTGACTCCAATATGGGTAATAAGAGAATTAGTAAATGAACTTAAAAATAGTGATTATGATGTGGCAACACCTGTTTTAAAATGTGATTTACAATCATTAAGAAAATTAATAACTGATAAAAAAGCTGGAAGGATAGGTGCAACAACAGTAGTTTTTGATAGAGATCTAAAAGCTCTTTATTTTTCAAAAGAACTGATTCCTTATACCAATATAGATGATTTAAGTAAAAATAATAATTTTGTTTATCACCATATCGGTGTCTATGCATACAGATCAAAAGCACTTGATTCTTATATAAGTTTTTATCCAGGCCCTCTTGAAAAACAAGAAGGCTTAGAACAACTTAGATTTCTTGAAAATAATATTGATATTAAATGCGTAATATCGTCGTTGAAGGGGAATCAATTTTGGGAATTAAATAACCCTAGCGATATACCTATCATTGAGAGGATTTTGAAAAGTAACAAGAATATTTAACTAAGCAGCTTGGATTTCAGCGTCTGTTGTTAAAATCGAGTATAAAGCTGATTTATCAACAGTTGATCGCAACTTTTCACAAGTAGATTTATTTCTTAATATCCTAGAAATTTTGGCTAGTGCTTTTAAATGATCAGCACCAGACTCATGGGGCGCTATAAGGACAAAAACTAGATCCACATTTTGGCTGTCCATTGACCCAAAATCTAATGGTTTAATTAATTTTGCAAACAAACCCTTGATTGACGTTAAAGAACTTATTCTAGCATGTGGTATTGCAACTCCGTGCCCCATTCCGGTAGGACCTAGATCCTCTCTTTCTTGTAATGCTAAAAAAACTTCTGTTTGGTTTAACCCATAAAAATTTGCAGCAGCAATTGATATTTCCTGCAAAACCCTTTTTTTACTAGAAGCATTAATAGATGTAAGTATAGCCTCAGGTGATAAAATTTCAGAAACAATCATTAAACCTTAAACCCCAAACCTTAAATAATATTAGGATTCCTAGCATAAAATTATTTAATGTAAAGTTCTAAAAAAATTATTGAAGTTCCATATTAAGTTTTTCGCTTATATGATGATGTTTTCTAATTTTCCTTTTATGTCTTCGAAGAATTTTTTGCAGTCGTAAAATAGATTTTTGATAAGAATCATAAATTTCTCTTCCCTTACCAGTGCAACAAGCAGTTAAGCCGCTAGACAAATGTAATAATGCTTCACATTTAAATTCATTATGTTCTTTTGTGAATGTTATATAGGCGGATGTTGGCCTCAGTAAATACTTATTATTTATAATGTGAAGTTGTTTTTTTGCATAATTTATCAAACTTTTGCCGATTTTTAATTGTTTACCAGTCACTTTGATATCCATGTAGTATTCCTTTTTTGTATTAAAAATAAAAAAATTCAAAAATTACAGACATTAAATTCGAAATTGATTCCCTAGATAAACTTTTCTTACACTTTTATCTTTGACCACCTCTTCTGGAGTTCCTTTCATGATAACAGAACCTTCATGAAGTATATATGCACGATCAACAATCTCTAAAGTTTCTCTTACGTTGTGATCTGTTATTAGTACCCCAAGTCCCCTCTCTTTAAGTTGAGAAACTAGTTTTCTAATTTCATTAACTGCAATTGGGTCTACTCCTGCAAAAGGTTCATCTAACAAAATATATTTTGGTTTACTTGCTAAACATCGGGCTATCTCTACCCGTCTTCTTTCACCTCCAGACAATGTTATAGCTGAAGCTTGTCTTAAGTGAGTAATTGAAAACTCACCTAAAAGTAATTCTAACTCTCTTTTTCTTTCCTGTTTGTCTTTTATACTGATTTCCAGGACTGCCATGATATTTTTTTCGACAGACAAACCCTTAAAAATACTTGACTCTTGAGGCAAGTAGCCAAGCCCAAGTCGCGCTCTTCTATACATTGGCAAATTGGTTGAATCAGTTTCGTCAATAATTATTTTTCCAGATTCTATTGTAGTTAGACCAACAACTGAATAAAAGCATGTTGTTTTTCCAGTTCCATTAGGTCCCAGTAAAGCGATTGCTTCACCTTTTTTTAATTTAAAACTTACATCTCTAAGAATTGGTCTTTTTTTGTAGCTTTTTCTCAAATTTTGAATAATTAAACCTTTTCCAACTGTATCCATGGAGCTGTTTTTTTTAATATTAATAGAGTAAATTTTTTTAATTTTTTTATTCCTCTTTTATAATAAAAGAATAAATTTCTAGTTTAAAAATTCATTTTTTAAATTAATTTCTAATAAATCTGACGTAAGACCAACGTTCTTTCCTTTAATAACTTTTACATTGCCTGTAATTGTGATTTTGTTTTCTTTAGGAGAAAAAGATACCAAGTCACTTTTAATAGTTTCTTCTTCACGCTCAAATAGAACATTACCCTTAGCGATGATTTTTTTTAAGTTTGAAAAATTGTCATTTATGGTATCGGCTTCATCAAAAAATAGTTTCATTTCGTCAGATTTAAAAGTTAGATTATTGAGCTTTAATATAACATTTTCATTTAATAAAATTAAACCTAAATTTTGATCAAATTTTGCATTATCTGAACTTATTAAAACTTCTTCACCAGTATCGCCAAATAAGGTTGAAATAGGAATAAAAAAATTTACTGAAACAAGAAAACAAAAATATAATATACTTGTAAGTTTTAAGAAATATGACTTAAAAAATAACATTGTTAGTATTATAACTTTCAAAAGGTGTTAAAGCAAGTATTTGATTTCTACACCATCCTTCATCAAAAATAATAAATCATTTCCATTGTTTTCAGACTTAATAATTTTAATATTACCTCCATGTATTTTTCCTCTTGAAAATAAAAAAGTTAAAGGTTGATTGCTTACTATAGTACTATCTTTAAAGTTAAAAAAAATTTCTTTGCCAAATATTTTATATTTCTCATTTACAATTTGGAATCCCCCATAAAGTTTTAATACATTACTTTTTGTGTTTAGATCAGCTGTTTTTGCTTTAATTTGTATATGTATTTGAGAGGAAATATTTATATCACCAGAAATTTTGCTTCCAGATATTATAGGAAATTTATTATCAATCTGATTTATTTTTTTTGCTTTAATATTAAAATTGTTACCTAATTTATTTGAACCACTTAACTTAGCATTATCTACTAAAAAAATATCTCCTTCTGATCCAATGTTAAAATCCTTGGTTTCAACTAAAGAGTTAGTTTCAAACTCACTATTTGTTGAAACAAAAAATATCATAATCACTAACGAAAATGATATAAAAATTGAACAAATTTTAGAAAGTTTTATGATGTTTGAATGGTTAATTTTAACACCTTCTAATATTTTTTATTTCATTTAAGATTTAGTTCAATGTACTTACTTATGGGATAGTAAACTATTTACGTCCCAACCTTCTAAATCTAGAAAAGATAATTTTGGTAAAAAATTAAAAATATCTTTGGCTAATTTATCTCTTCCCTCTCTTATTAAAATACCATCTAAAATATTTTTGAGCTTATGAAGATATAAAACATCATTAGCAGCATACTCCAACTGTGCATTCGATAATTCATGAGATCCCCAATCTGAAGTTTGTTCAAATTTTGGTATATCGATAGACAAATAATTTAATACTAAAGTCTTAAGACTATGATTATCAGTTGAGGTTCTTGCTAATTTTGAAGCAATTTTAGTACAATATATATTGGATATATTGCAATTAAATTGTTTCATAAGAACGGCCAAATCAAATCTAGCAAAGTGAAATATCTTAAGGATTTTATTATCGCATAGAATATTAAAAATTACTGGTGCATTAGAATTTTTATTAATTTTTATCAAGTGTATTTCATTGTGTTCTGTACATATTTGTATTAAACATAAGCGATCTCGAACCAGATTTAACCCAGTGGTTTCTGTATCAATTGCAATTGAACTCCCAATATATACTTCTTTTGGTAAATCATCGTGGTGTAAAATGTATTTCATTTACAATTTTCCGTAGCAAAGATTTTGTGATTTGCATTTCCTAAAGTCTACATTTATATGACTATAAAACTTTTAACTATAAATTAATAGATATTAATTATATTTATCTACATACGATATATGGATTAGAAATCAAACGATGACAAACTTTTCTTTCAAATCACCAAACGTAACAATCTTTGGGGGAACAGGCTTTTTAGGAAGGTATATAGTAAATCGTCTTTCCAAGCTAGGATATATAATAAATATAGTAACAAGGGCTCCAAATGAAGCTATTTTTTTAAAAACATCAGGCAATGTAGGTCAAGTAAAATTTATAGAAGGATCTTTTAGCGATTTAAGTAACTTAAAATCATTTTTTAAAACGTCAGATATCATTATTAATTGTGTTGGCATATTGAATGAAGAGGGAGATCAAACATTTAAAAAACTACATACTGATATTCCAGAAAAATTAGCCATTTTGGCAAAAAAAAATGGTGTAAAAAAATTTATCCATATTTCTTCAATTGGAGCCAATCCTAAATCAGATAGCAAATATTCAAAATCTAAAGGTATTGCAGAGGTTAAAATTCTCAAAGCATTTCCAGAAGCAATCATTCTGAGGCCCTCAATTGTTTTTGGTTCAGAAGACCAATTTTTTAATTTATTCTCTCAAATATCTTGCATAAGTCCCATTTTACCAATAGTTGGAGGTAAAACAAAATTTCAACCAGTTTATGTTGACGATATTGCCAAAATGGTTGCTGGTGTTTTACAAATGAAAGCACCAAATTTAAAAAAAAATTATACAATCTATGAATTAGGTGGTCCCGAAATAATAAGTTTTCATTCTTTAATGGTTAAAATGTTATCGATTATTTATAGAAAAAAGCTTATCATTAATCTACCATTTTGGCTTGCAAAAGCCATGTGTCCTATTATTCTAATATTGTACAAATTATCCTTCAAAAAAATACCACTTCTAATTACGGAAGATTCGATTATACAATTGAAAAATGATAATATTGTTTCAAAAGAATATCTTACTTTTCAAGACTTAGAAATCAAACCTAAATCTTTAGATTTAATATTACCGTCGTATTTAAAACGTTACAGACCCAGAGGTAATTTTTCCGATTTATGATTTTTTAGGAATAGGCTATGATAAGTAATATTATACCTAAAAAAATTCTATATATTACATATGGAGTAAATCCAAAAACATAGATATATTTTACCATTAGTTTTAAAGTTAAAAAAGCTGTTATAAAAGATAAGATAAAAGGTATTAATATTTCAATAATACTTATTTTTTCTTCTTCTAAAATTTCAGGTGAAATGAAAAGTGCTGACAATAGTATTGTAGGTATTGACATCATTAAAGACATTTTGATTGCATCATATTTATTATACCCAAAAATTCTGAAACCTGTGATTGATATTCCTGACCTAGAGACCCCAGGAATTAAAGCAAAAGCCTGAAAAAAACCAATAAATAGTGCTTCTTTAAAATTTAAATTCTCGAGTGACTTTTTTTCTCTCCCAAATTTATCTGCGTAAAATAGCAAAATTCCAAAAATTATCATTGTCCAACCTATTAGTTCAATTGATCGAACGATAATATCTAGACGGTAAATTTTAAAAATTAGTCCAAAAAGACAGACGGGTATAGTTGCAATAATAATTTTTAATAAAAGAAAAAACTCTTCTTTTTGGAATTTTAAACTGAAAAGTTGAAGTAATCCTTTAAACAAAATGATAGATTCTTTTTTAAAAAAAATTATCAATGCTAAAAGACTACCTAGATGGACAGATATATCGATTAACACACCTTGGTCTGAAACTTTCATTATATATGGAAGAATAATTAAGTGAGCAGAAGAAGAAATAGGCAAAAATTCTGTTATTCCTTGAATTATGGATATAAAAAAAATATGAAAGGAAAACATTATTTACGTTATAATCCTAGCGATGTAGCTAAACTTTAAAATTAGAAACATTTTCTAAGAGATGCAAATGAAAAAATTATATCACTTTTCCTTATCCCCTTTTTGTAGAAAAATAAGACTAATACTTGGTGAAAAAAAAATAGATGTAGAGTTAATTGAAGAAAAGTTTTGGGAAAAAAGAGTTCAATTTATCAAAATAAATCATGCAGGAGAGGTTCCTGTCTATGTAGAAAACCTTTTAACAATATCTGATAGTAACGCTATCTTTGAATATTTGGAAGAAAAATACAATGATCCCCCCTTACTACCTGATAATTTAGAATTAAGGGCAGAATGTAGAAGACTTTCAAATTGGTTCGATTTTAAATTTCACAAAGAAGTTACAGAAAGGGTCTTGTACGAAAGAGTTTATAAGAAAGTTATGAAAAGGGGATATCCCAAAAGTGAAATTATAAAATCTGGGCTAAAAAATCTAAAATTTCATTTAAATTATTTGAATTGGTTACTAGAAAAAAGGAAATGGATTGCCTGTGACTTTCTTACAATTTCTGATTTTACAGTTGCTTCTCATTTATCATCTTTGGATTACATAAGTGACGTTAATTGGCAAGAATTCTCATATGTGAAAGACTGGTATTCTAAGATTAAGTCTAGACCTACATTTAGACCCATTCTTTCAGATTTGCTGGCAGGTTTTAATCCACCTGAACATTATAATGATTTAGATTTCTGATAAATGTTCATTAAACCAAATAAATCACTTAAACAAAAAATTTCCGATCTAGCTCATAAAGAAGGATTATCAGATATTGGATTTACAAATCCAAAGTTAGATCCTGAAGAATTTAAAAATTTTAAAGATTTTATCAATAAGGGTTATCACGGTCAGATGTACTGGTTAAATAATAATATTGGTTGGAGAGAAAATCCGAAGTTAATGTGGGAAGATGTAGAAACTATTATAGTTTTTGCTGAAAATTATTATAAAGGTGGGAATCCACTAGCCGATATAAATATAAAAGACAAAGCAAACATCTCCATATATGCAAGGGGAGATGATTATCATAATGTTTTAAAAAAAAAACTAAAAGCAGTTGCCAGCCAAATTATTAAATTAGTTGATAAAAGTGAGGTTAAGGTTTTTGTTGATACTGCGCCTATTATGGAGAAAAATTTTGCTCAAAAAGCAGGAATAGGTTGGCAAGGTAAACATACAAATGTTTTATCAAAAAAATTGGGAAATTGGATATTTTTAGGATTAATATTTACTAACATCAAAATTGAAATTGATAATCCAGAAATAAATCATTGTGGGAGTTGTAGTAGATGTTTGGAAGTTTGTCCAACAAATGCATTCATTGCTCCTTATAAATTAAATGCAAAAAAATGTATTTCATATTTAACTATTGAACATAAAGGGCCTGTGGATATAGAACTTAGATCTCAACTGGGGAATAGGATTTTTGGATGTGATGATTGTCTAGCCGTTTGTCCTTGGAACAAGTTTTCAAAGAAATCTAATGAATTAAAATACTCTAATAATTTAGTTGATAAATTGGATTTAAATGAATTAGCAAATTTAGATGATTTTCAATTTAAAAAGCTTTTTAGAAAGTCTCCAATAAAACGCATAGGTAGAAATCGATTTGTTAGAAATGTGCTTTATGCTATTGGTAATTCTGGTGATTTAAAATTTAAAAATACTTTGATTAAGTTAACAAAAGATAATGATTTAACAATAGTAGACGCAGCTTATTGGGCAATTAGAGAAATAAAAAAAAATGGAAAAAAATAAAATCTTGATTTTTGGTTATGGCTATTGTGCAAAAGCATTTATTAAAAAATTTGAAAATAAAAAAAACAAAATTTTAGTAGTATCTAGAAACTCACAAAATATTGATAAACTTAATAGACAAGGTATAAAATCATGTGATTGGTCTAAAGAAGAAGCTGTAATAGATTTTATTAATAAATCAAATACCATCTTAATTACGGCACCTCCTAATAATTTTGTGGATCCAGTTGCAAGTAAATATTCTAAGTATTTTGCTGAAACTGGAAATAAAATAAGACTGATTTATCTATCTTCAACTAGTGTATATGGTGATCATAAAGGTGTCTGGGTGAATGAAAACTCAAAACTCAAAGCAAAATCTGAATTAGGAAAATGGCGTTTAAATGTAGAAACGAAATGGTTATCGTTTTCAAAATTAAACCATCTTCCTTTATTAATTCTTAGACTTTCAGGAATATATGGTCCAGGTAGGAGTGCCTTCGATAGGATAAATAATAAATCTTTTAAAATCGTAAATAGTCCAAATATTTTATTTTCAAGAATTCATATAGACGATATAACAAGTATTATTATAAAATTTATAAATAATGAAAATTTAAAAGGAGTTTATAATTTATCTGATAATATGCCTGCAACTTCAGAAGCAATTTATTTGGAAGCCTTTAGGCTTTTAAAATTAGAACCTCCAACTTCAAAAAATCTTGATGAATTAAATTTATCAAAAACAGCTATGGGCTTTTTTTCTGAATCAAAAAAAGTAAGTAATAAAAAACTTTTAAATAATTTGAATTATAAATTAATTCATCCAGACTATTTTTCAGGAATGGCGGATATTTTTAAAAAATTAAAATAAAAATTTAAATCAGACGAACAGGAATTCCTATTTTCACCAAATTAAAAATCTCCTCTATATGCTCATTATAAAGGCCAATACACCCTGAAGAGCTTTGCCTTCCAATTTTTCTAGTGTCTGAAGTACCATGTATCCTGTAATTTGGCCAACTTAAATATAATGCATGTGTTCCTAGAGGATTATCCGGTCCAGGTGGCATATATTCTGGCAACTGAGGGTCTCTTTTTCTCATAGACTCAGTTGGTCTCCAGTCTGGCCCAACCACTTTTTTAATAATTTTCGTATATCCAGTACGAGTTAACTCAGGAGTTAATGGTACAGATGTAGGATAAATTTTATAAAAATTATTTTTTCCTATCCAAAAGTGTAGGCATTTTGACTTTGTATCTGATAATATTGCACCATCAATAATAGACTTGAAGTGATTTTCCCACTTCTGATAACGATAACTGGAAATATTATGTAATGTTTTACCACTACTAGTTTTTTTTACTGCTTCTTGAGCTAGAATTCTATTGTAAGAAAATAAGCTTAATCCTGTATAAAAAGATGTTAAAATTAATTTTCTTCTGTTAATCATACTTCTTGTTACAATCACATCTAAAATATTTCAATACTGTTAATTAGTAAATTGTTTTGAATTTATAATAACTATGACATATATCATGGGTCATGTTTAAAATTTTTCTATTAAAAAAGCGATATATATTTGTAACTTTATTTATTTTATTATGTATTGGATGTGTCTCTAATAACAAAGAAATTTACATAGGAAATAAAGATTCTGGTAGAATTGAAAATTTTGACTCTGTAGAAATAAGAAAAAGACATTTAGATTATCTAAATGCGATAAGACAGGAAAGAGGTTTGACCAACCTGCAAATATCAAATTCACTAAATTCGAGTGCAGCTACTCACGCAAGGGATATCTTTAAACAACAGAGGGCTTGGAATTTTGGTTCTGATGGTTCATCCCCACAGAAAAGAGCAGAGATATCAGGATTTAAGGGAGTAGTAACAGGTGAAAATGTATCCGAGACTTATGAGGGAGAATTTCTAGTTCTACAGGTTTGGGTCAAAAACTCTTTTTCTAGAAGTGTTTTATTGAACAAAGAAGCAACTCATTTAGGTTTAGGCTGGTATCAACAAGATAACGGAAAGATTTGGTGGGTTCAAGTTTTGGGTTTGCAAAAATAATTGTTAGTTAACTTTTTATAAATATTGGTGTATTTTCATTAACCAAATTATAAATTTCTTCAATTTCTGAATTAGTTACGGCGATGCAACCCTCAGTCCAGTCGAAAAAGAAATGTTTAAGAAAGTTTCTTGGTCCACCATGTATGAAAATATCTTTTCCCGGACTAAAACCATTTTGTTCAGCATAAATCTTATCTTGTTTATTTGGATAACTTATTCCTAAGCTTTTGTGAAATGCACTATTAGGATTTTTATGAGTTATCCAATAACTACCTTCAGGTGTTTTGCCATCTCCTTCTTTCCTTTTGTGGCCTTTTGGATTAAACCCAAGTCTTATAAAGTATGATTTAATATGTTTCTTTTTATGGAATAGTGCCATACGCCTTTTAGATTTCCAAACCACTATAAGGTCAGCTTTATTTTTTATATTAGCTTTTGCAGGTTTTGATAACAAACTCAAACTTGGAATAAATAAAAATATTGAAAAAATATTTTTTAAAACTTCTCTTTTATTTATTTTTTTCACTTCAAACCTTTGAGGTTATTAATTTTTTTTTAATACTTTTTCTCTAACAGAATCAGATTTTAGTTGACCACAAGCGGCCATTATATCTACCCCTCTTGGTTTTCTAACAGGTGAAGAGTAACCAGCTTTTTTAACATAGTTCGCAAAAATTTTTACTTTTTCAGGTTCAGAGGTTTTATAATTTGAACCAGGCCATGGATTAAATGGTATAAGATTAATTTTTGATGGTATGTTTTTAATTAATTTTACTAATCTTTTTGCATCAGCAAGTGAATCATTTACTTTTCTAAGCATAACATATTCAAAAGTAATCCTCTCTGTGTTACTTAAGTTAGGATAGCTTTTTAAAGTTGCGATTAATTCTTGAATATTCCATTTTCTATTTATTGGTACTAATTCATTTCTTATTTCATCTGTAGTACCATGAAGGCTAATTGCCAAAAGACAACCAATCTCTGAACTTACTTTATGTATATAAGGAACAACTCCAGAAGTAGATAGTGTAATTTTTTTTCTTGAAATAGAAAGCCCTTCATTATCCATAATGATTTTTAAACCTTGCTTAACATTTTCAAAATTATATAGAGGTTCACCCATGCCCATAACTACAACGTTAGATACAGCTCTTTTTAAAGTGCTGTTTTTTTTTCCACACCAGTCTGATAAATCGTCTTTTACAGCTGATATCTGTCCAACAATCTCATGTGGTTCCAAATTCCTAACTAATTTTTGGGTTCCTGTGTGACAAAAAGAACAATTAAGTGTGCATCCTATTTGGGAAGATATGCAAATAGTTCCTCTTTCATCTTCAGGTATAAAAACAGTTTCAAATTCTCCAAAATTTTCAGATTTGAATAAATATTTTCTAGTTCCATCAATACTTATTTGTTTATTAATAATTTGTGGTCGAGAAATCGAAAATTCTTTAGAAAGTAAATCCCTAAACTCTTTTGAAAGATTGGTCATATAATCAAAGCTTTTTTTACCATGTGAATGTGTCCAACTAAATAGTTGCTGCACCCTCATTGATAGTTCTTTTTTTTCTACACCCAAATTATAAAGGTGTCTGGAAATATCACTTTTTGATAATCCAAGAAGATTAATTTTAGAATGTAAGTCCAGTTTGATTGAGCTATTAATATAATTATCCATAATAAATAATTGTTTTTTGAGTTAATTACATATCGTTTGAAGTCTTTCAATTGCTTTAGTAAATCCAGATAATTCAAAAGTATCTTTGGTAATGGTTCCTCTGTGTGATACGGCTTCCATAACCGCTTTATTTCCAACTTTTAAAAATTCAATAAGATTTTTATCATCATGCACTTGTGTCCAAGCCCAAGCTTTTTCTTCTGAGTTTTGGGGCTTAGGAGAAGCTAAGAAAACAATCTTATTTTTATTATCAATTTTAAGAATAAATTTGCCCCCAATTTTCAAGGGATATCCCGCACTAAATGAAGCGACAAATCCAGATGGGCTTGATGGGTCCTTTTGTATATATAACTTACCTCTGTCTCGATTGACACTAGAAAGTTTTTCACCGTTTCTAAAAGCTTCGTCTTTTATGGACTGAGAAACTATAAAGCATTTCTGGTTATCATTTGGGTTAAAAACACTCCATGCTTTTTCGCTTGAAGACATCCGAAATTCTTCTTCTGAGTTTACTAAATGAAAAGGAATTAGAAAAGAAACTAGTATTAATATATTTTGGAAAAAAAGTCTTCTCATAAAATGCCAATTATTTAATATATCTGCTCAATGAGAATATAGTTGAAATAAAAAAAATTAATAGTATGAAAATGATATAACTTTATTTTTAATTTGGAATTTTTAATTGGTGCCAGAGCGGTTAGTCGAAGTTTACAGAGGTGATTTGGTCGAATCTATTCACTTTGGTCATGTTGTTATATCAAATAATATAGGTAAAGTTTTAGCATATTGGGGAAATCCAGCAGCATTAATATACCCCAGATCTTCATGTAAAATTATTCAAGCTTTACCATTAGTAGAAGTGGGTTTAGAAAGAGGTTTTTCTCTGACTGAGGAACATCTAGCTTTAGCCTGTGCTTCACATAGTGGAGGAGAAATTCATTTGAATGTTGCTAAAGATTGGCTTCAAAAAATAAAACTTGATGAAAAAGACTTATTGTGTGGACCCCATTTACCTTATGACAAAATTGAATTAAAAAAATTAAAAATTAACAATGAAAAACCTTCTCCACTTCATAATAACTGTTCTGGTAAGCATTTAGGTTTTTTAACTATTGCTCAAGCAATTTCCAAAAAGAGTGATTCTAAAAAAAATTACATTGATGTCGATCATACTGTTCAGAAAATTGTAAAAAAAACTTTTGAGGATATCACTGGTTTTCTTAATCCTGATTACGCTTTAGATGGCTGTAGTGCACCAAATTTCGCATGCTCAATACAATCATTAGCAAAGGCTATGGCTGTTTTTGCAAATCCAGAAAATTTACATATAAACAGAATAATGAGTATCGCAAAACTTAAAAATGCAGTACTTAGCCATCCAGAACTTATTGCGGGATCTGATAGGTTATGTACAAAAATAATAAAAAAATCTAATGGTCGTTTAATTGTAAAGGTAGGGGCTGAGGGAGTTTACACAGCTATGTTACTAGATAAAGGTTTAGGAATGGCTTTGAAGATTAGTGATGGTTCAAAAAGAGCAGCAGAATGTTTAATAATTACTTTATTAGTAATGCTTGGTTATTTTAAAAAAGATGATCAAGATTTTCTCAATTATTTGAACACACCTATCTACAATTGGTCTGAAAAGAAAACGGGCGTTATTAGAGCTAGTGATATGGTTTGGGCAAAAGGAAAATTTTTAGATATATAGTATTTATTAAATGATGTACTTGAATTTAATTTATGATATGAAACTATAACTTTAGATATTTTTTTGATTATAAGGATGAATTATTATGTCAGAATATAAAACTCTTTATGACAAAATTTGGGAAAATCATCTTATTTCAGAAGATGATGATGGTACTTCTTTGTTATATGTAGATAGGCACTTAGTTCATGAAGTTACTAGTCCTCAGGCTTTTGAGGGGCTAAGAATGTCTAATAGAGTAGTAAGGTCGCCAGAGAAAACCATTGCTGTTCCTGACCATAATGTACCTACTACAGTAGATAGAGAAGAAGGTATCTCAAACAAAGAAAGTAGGATACAAGTTGAGGCATTAGACAAAAATGCTATTGATTTTGGAATAAATTATTACCCAGTAAATGACATAAGACAAGGAATTGTTCATATTATAGGACCAGAGCAAGGGTGGACATTGCCTGGAATGACTATAGTCTGTGGTGACAGCCACACTGCAACACATGGAGCTTTTGGCGCTTTGGCTCACGGAATTGGAACTAGTGAAGTTGAACACGTTTTAGCAACACAAACACTAATTCAAAAAAAATCAAAAAATATGAAAGTAGAAGTTAATGGTTCTCTTGGATTGGGTGTTACTGCTAAGGATGTAACACTATCAATAATTGGTGAGACAGGTACTGCGGGTGGGACAGGGCATGTAATTGAGTATGCTGGATCCGTAATCTCAAATCTTTCTGTTGAGGGCAGAATGACAGTTTGTAATATGGCTATTGAAGGAGGTGCAAGGGCGGGATTAATTGCACCTGATCAAAAAACATTTGATTATCTTAAAGGTAGACCACATGCACCAAAGGGTACTAATTGGGAAATGGCATTAAATTTTTGGAAAATGCTTTATTCAGATAAGGGTAGTAAATTTGACAAACTAGTTGTTATAGATGGAAGCAAAATAGCTCCAGTGGTAACTTGGGGTACTAGTCCTGAAGATGTATTACCAATAAATGACATCATACCAAATCCAAATGATTTTGATAACCAAAAAAAACAAGCAGTTGAAAGATCATTAGATTATATGGGTTTATTTCCGGGTCAAAAATTAGAAGAAGTAAAAATTGATACGGTATTTATAGGATCATGTACTAATGGAAGAATTGAAGATTTAAGAGAAGTAGCCAAAATTATGGAAGGAAAAAAAGTAAAAGAAGGAATTAGAGCTATGATAGTTCCCGGTTCTGGATTAGTCAGAGAACAGGCTGAAGAGGAGGGAATAGCTCAAAAACTAAAAGAAGCTGGTTTTGAATGGCGACTAGCTGGCTGTTCTATGTGCTTGGCCATGAATCCAGATCAATTAAACCCTAAGGAAAGATGTGCAGCTACTTCAAATAGAAATTTTGAGGGAAGGCAAGGAAGAGGTGGAAGAACTCATCTAATGAGCCCAGCCATGGCTGCGGCAGCAGCTATTACGGGGCACCTAACCGATGTACGAAACCTAATTTAGATAAAGGAAAAAGAAATGGATAAATTTACTACTGTCAGTTCTGTTGCTGCTCCACTTCCTTTGATAAATATTGATACTGACATGATTATTCCTAAACAATTTTTAAAAACTATAAAAAGGTCTGGATTAGGAAAAAACTTATTTGATGAAATGAGATATAATCAGTCAGGTGATGAAATAGATGATTTTGTTCTTAATCAAGAAAAATATAAAAATACCAATATTCTGGTAGCTGGTGATAATTTTGGATGTGGCTCCTCAAGAGAACATGCTCCCTGGGCTTTATTGGATTTTGGAATCAAAGTTATTATTTCCACAAGTTTTGCTGACATTTTCTTTAATAATTGCTTTAAAAATGGAATTTTACCAATAATTTTGCCAAAAAAAGAACGGGATTTATTAATGGATGATGCCCATAAAGGTTCTAATTCTGTTTTAACAATAAATCTAGAAAATCAAGAAATAACAAGGCCTGATGGAAGTATTATAAAATT
This sequence comes from uncultured Alphaproteobacteria bacterium, assembly GCA_902578545.1. Classification (GTDB taxonomy): domain Bacteria; phylum Pseudomonadota; class Alphaproteobacteria; order Rhodobacterales; family Rhodobacteraceae; genus CACIIZ01. Next base: position 128,220 of record CACHDI010000003.1, on the reverse strand, counting down.
TGAGGTAGATAAATTTAAAAAAAAGTGCCTGCTTGATGGCTTAGATGATATTGAACTTACAATGAAAAAGTTTGAAAAAATAAAATCTTTTGAAAATTCATATTTTCAGAAATTTCCATGGATATAAGAAAAGGTTATTAATCTCTAAATTTACAAATTCTTAGTTACGCAAGATAAAATTTTCGAAAGGATGTTTTTATGGCTGTAGGTTCCTTACTAATATTACCAGGGGATGGTATTGGTCCAGAGGTAATGGATGAGGTGTGTCGAATAATTGAATGGTTTGAAAAAAAATTAGATGTTGAATTTGAGAAAAAATTTGATGATGTAGGTGGAGCTGCTTACGATAAATATGGTACCCCACTTTCTGATGAAACTTTAAGAATTGCAAATGAAGTTGATGCAATTTTATTGGGAGCAGTAGGTGGTCCAAAATATGATAATCTTGAATTTTCACTTAAACCTGAAAGAGGTCTTTTAAAATTAAGAAAAGAATTAGATCTTTATTCAAATTTAAGGCCAGCTCAATGTTTTGATGCTTTGTCAGATTATTCTTCTTTAAAACCTAACATAGTTTCAGGTCTTGATATTATGATAGTAAGGGAATTAAGCTCTGGATCATATTTCGGTGAACCAAGGGGAATAGAGAAATCAAAAACTGGTGAAAGATATGCTGTAAACACAACTTACTACTCAGAGAGCGAAATCGAAAGAGTTGCCATATCTGCATTTGAGATAGCTTCAAAGAGAAGTAAAAAGGTTTGTTCTATGGAGAAAGCAAATGTTATGGAAGTTGGAGTATTATGGCGTGAGGTAGTACAGAAGATAAGAGATAGAGATTATCCTGAAATAGAACTTAGTCATATGTATGCAGATGCTGGAGCTATGCAGTTAGTTAGATGGCCCAAACAATTTGACGTAATAGTTACAGACAATTTATTTGGAGATTTGTTATCTGACTGTGCAGCAATGCTTACTGGAAGTTTAGGTATGTTACCATCAGCAAGTCTAGGAAATAAAAATGCTAATGGTAAATTAAAAGCTATGTATGAACCCGTTCATGGTTCTGCTCCAGACATATGTGGTAAAGGGCTCGCTAATCCAATAGCTTGTATTTTAAGTTTTTCAATGGCTTTAAAATATACTTTTGATTTAAAGAAAGAAGCTGAGTTGTTAGATAAATCTGTTGAAAGAGTACTGAGCAAGGGTATTAGAACTGCTGATTTACTTCAAAAAGAAAATCAAAAACCATCAAGTACAAAAGAAGTTTGCGATGAGATTTTAAATGAACTTAATATACAATTATAAGACTTTTTGGAGAAAAAAATGAGCATTTCAGTTGCCATAGTAGGCGCTACTGGTAATGTTGGTAGAGAAATACTTAACATACTTTCGGACAGAAAATTCCCAATTTCAAGAATTGCAGCACTTGCAAGCAGAAAGTCAGTTGGATCTGAAGTAAGTTTTGGGGACCAATCATTAAAAGTTAAAGATTTAGAAACTTTTGATTTTAAAAATTGGGATTTAGCTCTTTTTGCTATTGGATCCGAATCTACAAAAAAATATTCATCTATTGCTACTAAAAGCGGTTGTACCGTAATCGATAATTCATCACTTTTTAGGTATGATTTTAATGTTCCTTTAGTAGTTCCTGAGGTAAATCCTCAAGATATTTATAATTACAAAAATAAAAATATTATTGCAAATCCAAATTGTTCCACAGCTCAAATGGTAGTAGCTTTGAAACCTCTACATGATGTAGCTAAAATAAAAAGGGTTGTAGTTTCAACTTATCAGTCTGTATCTGGTGCGGGTAAAGCTGCAATGGATGAATTATGGTTGCAAACAAAAGGAATTTATGTGCCTGGTCAGGAAGTAGAACCAACAAATTTTACAAAACAAATAGCTTTCAACGTCATACCTCATATCGACAAATTTCTTCCTGATGGTCAAACAAAAGAAGAGTGGAAGATGGCTGCAGAAACCAAAAAAATATTAGATAGTAAAATAAAAGTTACGGCTACTTGTGTAAGAGTACCAGTATTTGTAGGACATGCTGAGTCCATAAATATTGAGTTCGAAAAACCAATGGAAGAAACTGATGCTAGAGAAATTTTAAGAAATTCGGAAAGTATATTAGTTGTAGATAAGCTGGAAGATGGAGGTTACATCTCACCCATAGAGTGTGTTGGTGATTATAACACATTTGTTAGTAGAATAAGACAGGATACCACTATTGAAAATGGACTAAATTTATGGTGTGTATCTGATAATTTAAGAAAAGGCGCAGCATTAAATGCAGTACAAATAGCTGAGCTTTTTATAAAGAAATTTAAATTAAATTAGAAAAGTTTTTCATTGATACAAAAATCGTTAAAAAGAATTAATTCAAAAATAATATCCAATAAAACTTTAAAAAAAACAATTACTATTCATTTCTGTAGTAAATTTTCTGAAATAGAAAAAATACTAACAACCGCAAACTATAGTTTTTTAAAACAATTAAATTTTAATTTTAATTATGGCAATTATGTCATTTTACCAGACATAAATGGTAAAATTTCTTCTGTTATTTTTGGAATGAAAAAAACAAGAAAAGTTTCAAAATTTTTAATTGGAAGTCAGCTTTCAAAATTACCCAAGAATAATTACCTCATTAAAAATTATCCAAAAAATGAAAACACATTTGAGTTGATTTTAGGTTTTTATTTGAGTTTTTATTCTTTTAAAGAATATCATAAAAGGTCAAAAAGTTTAAAAAAGCCAACTCTAAATCTACCTAATTATAAAAAAAAGAATAAGATATTATACTTTGCTGAAAGCGAGTATGTTGTCAGGGATTTAATAAATCTTCCAGCGAATATTTTAAATCCTAATTATTTTGAGGAATATGTAAAAAAATTCTCAAATTTTCATAATACAAAACTTAAAATTGTTTGTGGAAAAAGTCTAAAAAAAGATTTTCCTTTAATTCATGAGGTAGGAAAAGCCTCATCAAATAAACCGCGACTATTTGAGTTAACATATAAAAGATCTAATTCATCGCTTAATCTAACTTTAATAGGAAAGGGTGTTTGTTTCGATACAGGAGGACTAAATTTAAAGAGCGGTTTTGGCATGATGAATATGAAGAAAGATATGTCAGGAGCAGCTTCAGTTTTGGGTCTTGCTCACTATTTAATAAGATTAAATTTAAATCTTAATTTGAGAATACTGATTCCTTGTGTAGAGAATTCTTTATCAGAAAAGTCATTTAGACCAGGTGATATTTTAATTTCTAGAAGTGGTAAGGGAATAGAAATTAAAAATACAGATGCTGAGGGAAGATTAATTTTGGCTGATGCTTTGACATATTCAACCGAAAAAAAATCAGATATTTTGGTAACATTTGCTTCACTTACTGGAGCAGCTAGAGTAGCAATGGGACCGGATATAACTCCTTTCTTTTCAACTTGTGATGATTTTGCAGACCTATTAAAAAAAAGTGGAGATAAAGTGTTTGACCCAGTTTGGCGACTTCCATTTTATAAAGATTATAATAAAGAATTATCATCGGAATTTACAGATTTAAATAATGCACCTTTAAGTGGAATGGCTGGCGCTATAACGGCTGCGCTTTTTTTAAAAAAATTTACAAAAAGTCACAATATGTTTTTACACTTTGATATATTTGGTTGGAATACAAAATCAAAACCTGGTAAAACTTATGGAGGTTTAATGCAAGGAGTAAGGTCTTTAGGTACAGCAATTGAGGAAAAATTTTTTAATTAAATTAAAAACCACGTTCAATTGTAAATCTTGCGGCTGTTTTTAACATTTCTGATTTCTTACCAAATAAATTAAGGGATTCACAAGCTTCGTCACATAATTCTAAACACCTTTTTTTTGCATTTTCTACTCCTAAGATTGATACCAATGTAGCCTTCCCTGCTTGACTATCCTTACCTACTTTTTTTCCAATTTTTTCTGTTGTGCCTTCATGATCAAGAAGGTCATCTTTTATTTGAAAAGCAAGTCCAATGGCTTCAGCATATATTTTTAAATGATCGTTTTTTTCTTCTGCCAATATGCTTGCAGACCCTAAAGACCATCTGAAAAGTGCCCCAGTTTTTAGTTTTTGTAAATTGACTATATCCTTTAATTGAGGTGATTTAACATTTTTTTCTGCTTCTAAATCTTTAGATTGACCTAATACCATACCATTATGGCCGGAAGCTTCAGAAAGAGTTTTGATTAAATGTAATCTAACTTCAGAATTTGGATGAGTTTTTTTATCAGAAAGTATTTGATATGCAAAAGCTTGTAATGCATCACCTACTAAAACTGCTGTAGCTTCGTCCCACTTTATGTGGACTGTAGGTTTACCTCTTCTTATGTCGTCATTGTCCATTGATGGTAAGTCGTCATGCACTAAAGAATAGGTATGTGTAGTTTCAATAGCTGAAGCAGCTTGTAGCGCCCTAATCTTTGGTATTTCAAATAGTTTAGCAGCTTGTATAACTAAAAATGCTCTAAATCTTTTACCCCCGCTAAATATTGCATAATTAATTGCATCATATAAAACTTCATTATTTTCTTGGGGAAGTAATTTTCTTAAATAAGAATTTGTATCATTTCGACAAAAAGATAATTCTTTTAAGAATTCATTAGACTTTATAGGCTCTACATTTTTTTCAATCTTCAATAATTATTTCCTTGGTTTTTGTATTTTCATTTATTTTTTTTATTTTTATCTCTGCATCTTTAAGTTTTTTTTCGCAAAAATCTTTTAATTTTGCACCCCTTTCATATAATTCAATAGTATCATCCAAAGGTACATCACCTTGTTCGAGGCTTTTAATTATATCTTCTAATTCTTCGATTGCTTTTTCAAAGGTAATATTTTCAGTTATATCTTTGTTCATTATTACTCCATTAAAGACTTTATATGTGAAACACAGCATGAGGCAAGTTTTTCCAGATGATACCCCCCTTCTAAACAAGAAACAATTCTGTTATCGCAATATTTTTTTGCTAAATTTTTTAATTTTTTTGTGAGGTATATAAAATCACTCTCCACCCACTGTGTTTGAGACATTTGGTCATTCTTTTCACCATCAAATCCGGCAGATATTAATAAAAACTTTGGTTGAAACTCTTTTAATCTAGGGATAACGACCTTATCAACAATATATCTAAATTCAAAACTATTTGAATTTGCATTTACAGGTATATTAAGTATATTGTTTTTATTTCCTGTTTCATTTTCTAATCCAGTAAATGGGAATAAATTACTCTGGTGAATTGAAATAAAAAGACAATCTGGGTCATTCCATAAAATGTTTTGAGTTCCATTTCCATGATGAACATCAAAATCTACAATCGCTATTTTGTCGATTTGTTTGATTTCTTTTAAATACTTTGCTCCTATTGCTATGTTATTTAAAAAACAAAAACCCATAGCCTTTTCTCTCTCAGCATGATGCCCAGGTGGCCTTATCAAACAGAACGCATTTTTATTTTGCATTTCCACAATACTATCAATAGCACCAATAACACAACCAACACCTATTTTAGCTGCTTGAAGAGACTTTTTTGACATAAAAGTATCCTGGTCTATTTTAATAATTTCTTCTCCCGGTTTTAATCTATCAAGCCAATTTAAATACTTATCAGAGTGTCCCAATCTTAGAATGTTATAATTAGCTGGTTTAGCAGAATTAATTTTAAGACCTTTTAAATCACTTTTTTTTATTTTATCTAATATAAAACGTATTCTATTCTTATTTTCAGGATGTCCAATAGGAACCAGATGTTCTAAGAATATATCATTGTAATAAAGAGCTGTTTTTCTCATAATCATCACATTTATTTTATTTTGATTTAAGAATACTATATTAACCTACGAATTCCAAAAAAAAGAGGTCTTGTTTGCCAGAATTACCAGAAGTAGAAACTGTAAGTAGAGGTTTGAGAATCAAGATAGTTGGTAAGAAAATTTCTTTATATCAACAATTTCGTAAAGACTTAAGATGGCTAATTCCACCCAATATTAAAGAAAAAATTGAGGGTGCAATTGTTCTCTCAATTTATAGAAAAGGTAAATTTTTACTTATAAATTTCAATGTTAATTATACTTTAATTATTCATCTTGGCATGTCTGGAAGATTACTGGTTTACGATAATTCTCATAGTAAAAAAAGTTCATCACAGGAAATAGAAATGGGAGTTTTTCACCATACACTATTAAAATTAGGAAAGCATGATCATGTAAAAATTGATTTTGATGATGGTAGTCAATTGGTTTTCAATGATGTTAGGCGATTTGGAGCAATTGATTTAAGTAGAACGGATAGAATAGAAAACCATAAATGGCTATCAAAACTGGGTCCTGAACCATTAAGCAACCATTTTTCTTCTCCAATCTTAAAAGATAAAATTGAACAAAAAAAACGTTTCATAAAAACGGCAATTTTAGATCAAAATATAGTTGCAGGTATTGGTAATATTTATGCTTGTGAAGCATTATGGGAGGCAAAAATTTCTCCTTATAAAATGTGTAATAATATGAATGAACAAAATTTTGATGATTTGGTAGATGCTTTAAAAATAGTATTAACTAAAGCAATAAATGCTGGAGGATCTTCTCTGAAAGATTTTAAAGATACAGGTGGGGAATTAGGATATTTTCAAAATTTATTTAATGTTTATTCAAGAGAAAATTCCTATTGTAAGAGAAAATATTGTGAAGGAGTTGTAATGAGAAAAAAACAATCTGGTCGTTCAACTTTTTTTTGTTCTATTTGTCAGCTATGAAAATTTAGTCTGGTTCTATATTTAATATTGTAGTAAATAGATACACATTTAATTATTGAGTAATATATGGCTTACGAAACAATTATTTTAGAACATCACGAAACAGTTTTGTTAATAAGACTCAATAGGCCTGAGGCTCTAAATGCAATAAACGGTAAAATGTTAAAAGAGCTTTGTTCTGTTTTGGAAAAATCAAGTAACGATGTAAATGTGAGAGTTATAATTTTAACAGGATCAGAAAAGTTTTTTGCAGCTGGAGCTGACATTAAAGAAATGGAGAAAAAAAATTCAACAGAAATGTATTTAGATGATTATTTTACTAAAGAACATAACGTAATTTCTTCTTTTAGAAAGCCGATTATTGCAGGTGTTTCGGGCTATGCTTTAGGTGGTGGTTGCGAATTAGCTATGATGTGTGACATATTAATCGCTTCTGAAACTGCTAAATTTGGACAACCCGAAATTAACCTTGGAGTTATGGCAGGAATAGGAGGAACTCAGAGACTTCCTAAATCAGTAGGTAAATATAAGGCAATGGACATGCACTTAACAGGGAGATACATGGACGCCCAAGAGGCTGAAAGAGTAGGTTTAGTAAGCAGAGTTTTTCCAGAGAAAGATTTTGAAATAAAGATTATAGAAATAGCAAAAAAAATAAGTGAAAAATCTATGTCATCAATTATTGCAATAAAAGAATCTATAAATTTCTCATATGAATCAAATCTTTCATCAGGCATCATTTTTGAAAGAAGAAAGTTTCATTCACTGTTTTCAACAGAGGATCAAAAAGAGGGTATGGCTGCATTTGTAGAAAAAAGGACCCCAAAATTTTCAGATAGATAACTTCTTATAGTTGACTTTTAGTTAACTCTATGCCATCAGCACCTTAAATAAATGGAAAGACAATAAATGGCTAATACCCCTTCCGCAAAAAAGCGAATTAGAAACACGTTAAGAAAGACAGATATAAATAAATCTAGAAGGTCTAGGATAAAAACTTTTGTTAGAAAGGTAGAAGATGCTTTAGAATCAAAAGATGCTAAAGCGGCAATGGAAAGCTTAAAGGCTGCGCAACCAGAAATAATGAGAGGTGTAACCAAAGGGATCTTTCATAAGAATACCGCTAGCAGAAAAATATCTAGATTATCCTCCAGAATTAAAGCTATTTCAAAATAAATTAAAATATTTTTTAATGTTCTTGTTTCATTCCTATTGCTCCAATATGAAGCAATGTTTAACCTGTAATAACTTAATCGATTCTCTAAGTTTGTCGTGTATTAATAAAACAGTTCAATAAATCTTCATTTTGGAAAGTTATTATCTTGGGCCAATCTTCTGATAATTTTGAAAAAAAAATAATTATTGAAGAAAGTCCGCCATCTTCTGTTTATAGTGATTTATCTATAGATGATTCAAGCTATTTAATTGATGTTAGAACTAAGCCAGAATGGAATTTTGTTGGCTATCCATATATTAAAAATATGAAAAATGATATTATTTTTTGCGAATGGGCTTTTTATCCTTTGATGCAAAAAAATCCACACTTTGAAGATGAAATTTTATCTAAATTAAATTTAGATAGTTGCACGAAATTGTATTTCATTTGTCGTTCTGGTTCCAGATCACTTTATGCTGCTTATTCGGTTCAAACTCTTGTAAATCAACAACAAAATATAAAAAATACCATAAAATGTATTAATGTGAAATTTGGTTTCGAAGGTGATCTGTCTGAAGATAAAAGAAGAGGATTTTCAAATGGTTGGAAATTTTCTGGTTTACCATGGAAACAGTCATGAGTGAGCAAGGAGCAGGAATGATTAATTCATGGAGTAAGATTAGATTAATACTTAAATCCAGATTAGGCAAAAACATCTTCAAAAACTGGATTGAGTCGATTGAGTTAGTAAAAATTGAGAAAAAATCAGCATTTTTCAATGTTCCCAACAGTTTTATAGCAAATTGGATCGATAGAAATTACAGGGAAACAATAATTGAAACTTTCAAAAATGAAGAAATCTTTATCGATGATATATTATTTGAATTTAAAAATAAGAATTCTTTACCATTTTCTAATGAAAAAAATATTCCCGAAAAAAGAGATAATAATTTATCTAATATAAAAAATAGTTTAGATAATAACAATATTGAGTTACCCTCCTCTCCTTTAGATAAAAGATTTACTTTCGAAAGATTTGTAGTTGGAAAACCTAATGAGTTAGCGCATGCAGCAGCAAAACGTGTATCTGAAATTGGTCCTGTTACATTTAATCCTTTATTTTTATATGGTGGAGTTGGATTAGGTAAAACACATCTAATGCATGCTATTGCTTGGCAAATAAAAAAGACAAATCCTTCATCGAGAATGTTATATCTTTCAGCAGAACAGTTTATGTATAGATTTGTGCAAGCTTTAAGATTTAAAGATATGTATGGTTTTAAAGAAATCTTTAGGTCAGTTGATATTCTTATGGTTGATGATGTTCAGTTTATTGCAGGTAAAGAAAGTACTCAGGACGAATTTTTTCATACTTTTAATGCTCTTGTAGAACAAGGAAAACAATTAGTAATTTCAGGTGACAGAGCCCCTGGAGAAATTGATGGATTAGAAGAAAGGATTAAATCAAGACTAGCATGGGGTTTGGTTGTAGATCTTCACCCAACTGACTACGAGCTAAGACTTGGGATACTTCAATCTAAAGTAGAAATCCAAAGTAAACTTCATCCTGGGATTAATATTAATAATGGAATTCTGGAGTTTTTAGCACATAGAATTTCATCAAATGTTAGAGTTTTGGAGGGGTCTTTGACTAGGCTATTTGCTTATGCCTCATTAGTTGGAAGGCCTATTGATATTGATATGGCTCAGGAATGTTTAGCAGATATCCTTAGAATATCTGAAAGAAAAGTCACAATTGAAGAAATCATAAGAAAAGTAGCAGATCATTACAATTTAAGAATGAGTGATATGATATCAGCAAGAAGGTCAAGAACAATTTCTAGACCTAGGCAATTAGCTATGTTCTTATCAAAAAATTTAACTTCTAAGTCCCTGCCTGAAATTGGAAGAAGATTTGGAGGGAGAGACCATACAACTGTAATTCATGCTGTAAAGAAGATTGAAGAATTAAAAAATAAAGATTTACAAATTGCAGAGGAAGTAGAAATCCTAAGAAGAATGTTAGAGGCATGATTTAAAAAACAATTGAATAATAAATATTTTTAGTTTTAATATATATTTTTTGGATAACTAAAATGAAAGCGAGTATTGAGCAGACTGAACTTTTAAAATCAATGGCTAGAGTACAATCCATAGTAGAAAGGAGAACAACTATACCTATTCTGTCTAATGTACTTTTAGAAGCCAAAGAATCCTTTTTATATCTAAGGACTACAGACTTAGATATTGAAGTTTTAGATAAAGTTTCTGCAGATGTTGAAACCCCAGGTTCACTTACTGTTGGAGCAAATACACTTTATGAGATTGTCAGAAAATTACCAGACGGGTCTCAGGTCGAATTTTTAAATGAATCAGGTTCAAATCAATTAGAAATCGTTGCTTCAAGATCTAAATTTTTTCTCTCTACCTTACCAAAAGAAGATTTTCCAATAATGGCCACAGAAGAATATGATTTTGAATTTTCATTAAAATCAAAGGTTATTAAAAGACTTTTTGATAAGTCTAAATTTGCAATGTCTTCTGAAGAAACTAGGTATTATTTAAACGGTGTTTATTTGCATCCTTGCATTGAAAATGAAAAAAATATTTTACGTGCTGTGGCGACTGATGGTCATAGGTTAGCTCAAATAGACATAGAAAACCCAGGGTTAAAAAATAGTTTTTCTGGTATTATTGTGCCAAAGAAAACTGTTGGTGAGCTTAGGATGATTCTAGAGAATGATAATGATGATATTTCAATTTCAATTTCTAATAATAAAATAAGATTTGCTAATAAGTCACTTACTTTGACGTCAAAAATAGTTGATGGTACCTTCCCAGATTATAAAAGGGTAATACCAATAAATAATGATAAAAAGTTAAAGGTTAATGCTTCTGAATTTTCTAAGGCAGTTGATAGAGTTTCTACAGTAAGTTCAGAAAGGTCCAGAGCCGTAAAACTTAAATTAAGCTCAGGTAGTTTACAATTATCTGTTAATTCTCCTGAAAATGGAAAAGCAGAAGATGAGATGTTTGTCGATTATGATCAGGATAATTTGGAAATAGGGTTTAATGGAAGGTATCTACAAGAACTGGCTTCTCAAGTAGATGGAAAAAATGTAGAGTTTAGTTTTAAATCGTCAGGAGATCCTGCATTGATGAGGGATGTTGATGATGAAAGCGCAATATATGTTGTAATGCCAATGAGGGTTTAAAAGTTTTAAAAACTAGTGAATAATCTTAATTTAAAAAAGTTAAAATTGAGGAATTTTCGCTCTCATAAGAGTTTAGATTTAGATTTTTATTCACATTTTATTTACTTTTCTGGTCCTAATGGTGTTGGAAAAACAAATATATTAGAGGCTATATCTTTATTTTCACCAGGTCGCGGATTAAGAGGTGCTAATATTAATGATCTCATAAAAAATAATAGTGGAAAATTATGGGATTTATTTTCCATTTTTAAAGTTTCAAATATCTTAATAGAAATAGAAATAGGTTTAGATGATAAGGGAAGAAAAAATTTAAGGATTGATGGGAAGAAAAAACCACTGATTTATTTGACGGAACTATTTAAAATAATTTGGATTACCCCATTAATGGATCGATTATGGATTGGAGGTTCAAGTGATAGAAGAAGATTTTTAGATAGATTGGTAATGAATTTTTTTCCTAAACATGCAAAAAATTGTATAATTTACGAACAAGCTTTGAAAAAAAGAAATCTTCTTTTAAAAGAAAATGAAAAAGATTTGGCATGGTTTTTGGCAGTTGAAAAACAATTAGCATTAATTGGATATCAAATAGATAAATACAGAAGAGAGGTAATTGAATTACTTATTGAAATGCAAATAAACATGAAATATCAAGGATTTTTACCCATATTAAATATCGAACTTGATACTCAACCTATAAAAAGTAGTGAAGAATTATTAGAAGAATTTCAGAAATCAAGACAATCCGATTTAAAAGCAAAAAGAACTTTAGTTGGTCCTCATAAGACTGATTTGTTAGTATCCCATAGTGTTAAAAATATCCAAGCCAAAAATTGTTCAACAGGCGAGCAAAAATCACTTTTACTTTCTTTTTTCATATTAAGTTCCTTAGCTATTTCAAAAAAATTTGGAAAACCTCCAATTATCCTTTTAGACGAAATAGTAGCCCATTTAGATAAAGAAAATTTGTCAATTTTTTTGCAACAATTAATTAACATAAATGCTCAAATATTTGCTACAGGTACCGACATAAAAAATTTAGAAATTTTACCATGTAACATCCAGTCATATTCAATAGATTGGAGTGAAAATAATAGCAAAGTATTATTAAACAAAAATTAAGTATAATTTTATTTTTCATTTGCGTGACATAGTAAAAGAAATTTAGTAATATATATTCGAGGTATAAATTTGATAAACGAGCAAGAAAATAATTATGGTGCAGACTCCATAAAAGTCCTTAAGGGCTTAGAAGCTGTAAAAAAACGTCCTGGTATGTATATTGGAGATACAGACGATGGTTCTGGTCTTCATCACATGGTTTATGAGGTAGTTGACAATTGTGTAGATGAAGCATTAGCTGGACATTGTTCAGAGATCACAGTTTCACTTTTTGATGGATCATTAGTAACTGTCAGAGACAACGGTCGTGGAATACCCACCGATATTCATCCTGGAGAAGGTATATCTGCAGCAGAAGTTATAATGACGCAACTGCATGCTGGTGGTAAATTTGATCAAAACTCTTATAAGGTTTCTGGCGGTCTACATGGAGTAGGCGTGTCAGTAGTTAATGCATTATCAGAATATTTAAAATTAACTATTTGGAGAGATGGTAAAGAACATTGTGCAACTTTTAAAAATGGAAATACTGAACAAAGTCTGGAAATTATCGGTACTTCAGATTCACTCACTGGAACAGAAATAACATTTCAACCATCCACAGATATTTTCACTAATATTAATTTTAATTTTAAAACATTAGAGTCAAGATTGCGTGAACTAGCATTTTTAAATGCTGGATTAAAAATAAAACTTACTGATAATAGAAATGATCAATCTAAAACAATAGATATGTTTTATGAAGGTGGTGTAAGTGAATTTGTAAAATTTATAGATAAGTCACGAACACCTTTGATGAATAAGCCTATTTTTATATCAGGTCTTAAGGACAATATTCAGATAGATACCGCGCTTTGGTGGAATGATGGATATAATGAAAATGTGTTTCCATTTACAAATAATATTCCACAAAGAGATGGTGGTACTCATCTTGCTGGGTTGAGAGGTGCTTTAACAAGAACAATAAATTCATATTTTACACAAAACCTCACTAGTAAAAAAGAAAAAATATCCTTGTCTGGTGATGATTCTAGAGAAGGACTAACTTGTGTATTATCAGTAAAAGTTGCTGATCCTAAATTTTCTTCCCAAACTAAAGATAAGTTAGTGTCTTCTGAAGTTAGACCTGCAGTTGAAGGTTTTCTTAGTGAAAAAATTTCAGATTGGTTTGAAGAAAATCCAGCTGAGGCAAAAATCATTATATCCAAAATAGTTGAATCAGCCCTTGCGAGGGAAGCTGCTAGAAAAGCGAGGGAATTAACCCGCAGAAAAAGCGCTTTAGATGTTGCAAATTTACCTGGTAAATTAGCTGATTGCCAAGAAAAAGATCCTTCTAAATCAGAGCTTTTTATTGTTGAGGGGGATAGTGCTGGTGGAAGTGCTAAACAAGGAAGAACTAGAGTAAATCAAGCAGTTTTACCACTTAGGGGTAAAATTCTTAATGTAGAAAAAGCTAGAACTGATCGTATGCTTTCTAGTCAAGAAATAGGTACTTTAATTACTGCATTAGGAACAGGTATTGCGGATGATTTTGATATTGAAAAGCTTAGATACCATAAGATTATTATAATGACTGATGCAGATGTAGATGGGGCGCATATAAGAACCCTTTTGTTGACATTTTTTTATCGCAGAATGCAAGATTTGATAAAAGCTGGGTATCTATATATTGCACAACCCCCATTATATAAAGTTACTAAAGGTAAATCAGAAGTTTATTTAAAAGATGATTTAGCTCTTCAAAATTATCTTATAGATATGGGTATTGAAGACTCTACTTTGAATATTAATAATGGAACAATAGTAGCAGGACCAGACTTACAAAGAATTGTCATTCTAATAAAAAAAATAAAGAAAATCATAGATAACTTTCCTTCAAACATTCCTAATTTTATTTTTGAACAAGTTGCTATGGCTGGTGCTTTATCAATAGAAATTTTAGAAAATGATACTATCAATGCAGAAAATAATATATCTAAAAGGCTTGATTATATATCCTCAGAATATGAAAAAGGATGGGTTTGTAAATACACCAAAAAAAAGGACTTGGAAATAAGTAGAACACTTAGGGGTGTCAAAAATCTATATTTACTTGAACACAATACTTTATTAAAAAAAGAAGCCTCTTTGCTTAATAGCTTGGGTAAAGAGATGTTAGAAATTTTTGAAAAAGAAGTTTTCTTTACTAAAAAAGAAAAAAGTTTCAAATTACATTCTCCATCAGAATTTCTGAATCTAATTTTGAAACAAGGTGAGAAAGGCTTGTCTCTACAAAGGTATAAAGGATTAGGGGAAATGAATGCGGATCAACTATGGGAAACTACTTTAGATCCAGATTCAAGGTCATTATTGCAAGTAAAAATAGAACAATCCGCTGAGGAAGGTTCAACTTTTTCAGATTTAATGGGTGATGATGTTGAGCCAAGAAGGATATTTATTCAAGAACAAGCTTTAAATGTATCAAATCTTGATTTTTAGTTCTTAGTTTTCTTGTTCGCTTGGTGAATAGTTATTAAAGCAATTGTAACAAATAAAATACCAAATATATCATTGATGTTCACTTTTTCATTCAGAATAATATAAGCAATTACAACACCAGTTGGTGGAGTAAGAAAGTGAAAAGAAGATGCCATTATAACTCCAATTCTTTTAACCAAATTAAACCAAATCATGGTAGCAATAAGGCCTGGAAAAAAACAAGTATATATGAAAGCTACAATAAAAGAATTTGAAAAATTTATAGTCCATTCTTCAAATATTAAAGAAAGTAGAAGTAATGGTAGTCCACCTACTACCATTTGAATGGAAACAAATGGTAAGAGTTGCTCTTTTTTAGAAAACCCGTCCTTTATAATTAAAGTTGCCATTGCTAATGCAATCACTGCAATCAAGCATAATGTCAAACCATATAAATTAAAATTAACAGTTATTTTGGGAACTAAAATTATTGAGCAACCTAAAAATCCAATTAATATTCCAATAATACTCAAAAAATAAATTTTATTTTTTTTTAGAATAAATGAAATTATCGCAACAAATATTGGTAGCAAACTTGCTACTATTACCGCTAGATAAGCATCAATTTGATCCATTGCCAAAAAATTTAGTCCTAAATAAAGTGTATTTTGACAAATACCAAATGATAAAATGAATTTCCAATCATCATAATTTAATCTAATTTTATCAAAAAAGATATTATTGATTAAAATGCCAATAACACCAGTTAATAAAAAACGAATTCCCAAAATCAATAATGGAGGTGAGTTGCTTACTAATATCTTGGCAGAAGTAAATGCACTCGACCAAAACAAAACAAAAATCAATCCCATCAAAAGAGATTTTAAATTCATGATATAGGAAAAGTTAAAACCAAAACCACTTAGTATTAAGTGGCTTTGGTTTAAATAAAATTAAGGATTGATAACATCCTTCAATGCTTTAGCTATAGAAACTTTTACAACTCTATCAGCTGGTTTTTTCATTTGTTCTCCAGTAGCCGGGTTTCTAACCATTCTTTCCGGGCGGGCTCTGCATGAAAACTTTCCTATGCCTGGTAAAGTTACAGCTCCCCCAGCTGCTACTTCTTTGCTAATTATAGCAGATAGTGCATCTATCATTCTATTTGCAGAAGCTTTATCTGAACCAACAGATTCTGCTAAGTTGGCTACGAGTTGACTTTTTGTCATTGGTTTATTTGTCATATTTTCCACCCTTTTTAAACTCTTTTTATATACATGTTATGTATACTTATTAAGTACAATGTTTTAGTAGGTAAATTCAATGATTGATTTTAATTTATTGTATTTTTTTTTATTTTTTTTGCAAATTTTTAAAAAAACGAAGTTTATTAATAAATTTAAATAATATTTATTTGATTATTTTAGTGTCTTACGTCTTTTTTGAAATATATAGGTGCAATCCAAAAAAAAGGATCATTTATAAAAAATGATCCTTTTTATTATAAATCTATTAGATTTTATTGACTTTTGGAAAAGTCTGGATATGCATCCATACCCAACTCTGTTGAGTCTAATCCAGTTATTTCATCCTCTTCGCTTACTCTAATACCCATTATCAGATCCAATACATACCATATAACCAGAGAGAGAATAAATATGAATAAACAAATAGAAACTGTTCCAATTATTTGAGCTCCAAAACTTCCTCCAGAAAATACAACGGCTATAGTTCCCCAAATGCCTGCAATTCCATGAACTGATATAGCTCCAACAACATCGTCAATTTTAAGCTTGTCAAGCATAGGAACAGCAAATACAACGATTACTCCACCAACTGCTCCTATAAGTGTAGCTCCACCAATAGATGGGGCTAAAGGTTCGGCTGTAATAGAGACTAATCCCGCAAGTGCACCATTTAGGACCATAGTAAGATCTATTTTTTTGTACATTAATTGAGTAAGTATTAGGGCTGCTAATGCTCCTCCAGCTGCCGCTGTATTAGTATTTGTAAATATTCTAGAGACATCAGCCGCATCACCAATAGTACCCAATGCAAGTTGGGAGCCTCCATTAAATCCAAACCAACCTAGCCATAATATAAAAGTGCCTAATGTAGCCAAAGGCATATTTGATCCAGGCATTGGATTTACACTACCATCATCTTTATATTTACCAATTCTAGGTCCAAGAACAATTGCACCAGCCAAAGCAGCAGAAGCGCCTGCGGCATGAACCAATGTGGAACCAGCGAAGTCAGAAAAACCTAATTCAGATAGCCATCCGCCTCCCCACTGCCAAGAAGCTTCTATTGGATATAAGAATGCAGTTAGTAAAACAGTGAAGATTAAAAAAGGCCATAACTTCATTCTTTCAGCTATGGTTCCAGAAACGATAGAAGCGGTAGTTGCGCAAAACATAAGCTGAAAGAAGAAATCTGAACCAACAGATGCATAACTGATGTCTCCAATTTGATCAACGGCCGCACCAACAGGCTCTAAACCTGTCAGTGAAAAGATTGGACCTAAATATCCTGATATTAGCCAGCTTCCTTCAACTAAGTCTCCTGGATACATAAGATTGAAACCAACCAAAAAATATGCAATTGCAGCAATTGAAAATAAGGCAATATTCTTAGTCAACTGCGTCGTTACATTTTTGGATCGTACTAATCCTGCTTCTAGCATAGCAAAACCAGCAGCCATCCACATTACTAAAAAACCACCGATTAAAAATAATAATGTATTAAAAACAAATATGCCATGAGCAGAAACTAAATCTGAACTAACTTCTTCTGCGTACAATGTTGTAGTCGAAAGTATGCAGATTATTGCACTTACACAAATTTTAAATAAACTTAACATTTAAACCTCTATTCTTATTATAATTTACTAAATTGCATTATCACCGGTTTCACCGGTTCTAATTCGTATTGCATCTTCCACATTCAAGACAAAAATCTTTCCGTCTCCAATTTTTCCAGTCTTTGCTGTTTCTGAGATTATATCAGTAGCTTTTGAGACATTATTGTCGGGTACAACTAATTCTAATCGTATCTTTGGAATATAATTTACAACATATTCTGCACCCCTATACATTTCTGTATGTCCTGCTTGTCTTCCATAACCTTTTATTTCTGAAACCATTAACCCCTGAACACCAATTTCAGTTAGTTTTTCCCTAACTTCCTCAAGCTTAAATGGTTTAATTACTGCAATAATTAATTTCATGAGATCTCCTTAATTTTAAAAATCTATGAACTAAATACCTTCAAAATATTTGAATCAAAGTTTATTTAAATAAAATTGAGCTAAATTTAACAAAAAATGAGCAAAATTTATACAGATTATCAGGTTTGAATAATTTTTAAGCAGGACAAAATTTATATTTTAAATTTTCATGGATTGATTTATGCATAAAATCATTATTAAGCGATTAAAAACTAACTAAATTGATAGTTGTATGATTATAAAAATTTTAAGTAAATTATTCACTTTTATTAGAAAATTAATAATTTGGACAATCTTAAGAGTAATCATTCTTATTTGTATAATTTTTTTCACAATCGTTTGCTACTTTTATTTTAAAATTCCACCCATGGAATATCTCTTAGATGCACGAGATCAGGGATCTGTAACACTTCTGGATAAAAACGGTGATATATTTGCATGGAGAGGGAAACAGTTTGAAGGCTCTTTAAGATCTGAAACCATTAGTCCAATTTTAAAAAAAGCAATTATTTCTGTTGAGGATAAGGGTTTTTATAAACATATAGGCATATCATTAAGAGGAATATTAGGGGCTATCATTATTAATTTAAGAGAAGGAAGAGGTCCTTTCCAAGGGCATGGTGGATCAACAATAACTCAACAAGTAGCCAAATTATTATGCTTATTACAATCAGAAAAGAAAATTGAGCAAGAATGCAGAAGAGCAACATTAGCAAGAAAATTAATGGAAATACCATTTTCCATAGCGATGGAACTCAAATATTCGAAAAATGAAATATTATCAGTTTATTTAAATCGGGTATATTTAGGTGCAGGATCTTTTGGATTTGAAGCAGCTTCTCAAAGATATTTTAATAAATCTGCAAAAGTAGTTAATTTGGCAGAATCAGCGATGTTAGCTGGTCTTTTAAAAGCTCCATCCAGATTTGCACCTACAAGAAATTTAGACTTGGCTGTTGATAGAGCATCCATAGTTCTTAATCTTATGTTTAAAGAAGGATATATAACAGAAAAAGATAAAATTATTGCAGAAATAAACCCAGCTAAACTTTCAAATAAGGCAAACGAGTTAATTGGAAGTCATTTTGCTAACTGGATTATGAATTCTACCCCAAAAGAATTATCAACAGCTACTTCTGAAGATATTATAATAAATACAACTTTCGATCCTCTTATTCAGCAAATTGTAGAAAGATCAACTGAAGAAATTTTTAATAAATATGTTAAGGACGATTCTAAGGCTGAATTGGCAGTAGTTGTAATGACTAAAGATGGTTTAGTAAGAGCTATGCTAGGTGGTAGAGATTTTAAGAATGGAAATCACAAATTTAATAGAGCAGTACAAGCATTAAGGCAGCCAGGTTCAGCATTTAAACCATTTATATATGCAGCGGCATTAGATCAAGGTTATAGTCCTAATTCTATTTTTTTTGATGAACCTACAGAGATTGAAATAGAGGGTTCAAAAATTTATAGTCCAAAAAACTATACTGGTGAATATTTAGGCCCAGTAACTCTTAATCAAGCACTTAGTGGCTCAATAAACACTGTAGCTGTTAAATTAGCAAACGAAATAGGAATCGAAAAAATAAGAGCAATTGCAAATGATTTTGGTATACGTTCCAGAATAGGTAAAGGATTAGCAGTTGCATTAGGTTCTTCAGAAGTTAATTTATTGGAACTGACTTCTGCATACGCTGGTTTTCTGTCAAGTGGGAAAAAAGTAAATCCAATAGGCTGGTTTGATTTGAAAATAAGAGGTGAAAAAGGGGTTTTAATGAGTGCTGATAGGTCAGAGGGAATGCAAGTCATTGACCAAAATGCATCTGCCGCTTTATTGTACATGTTATATGATGTGGTTGAAAATGGTACTGGCAATAGAGCTAAAATTCCTGGTTGGGACATAGCAGGTAAAACAGGGACTAGCCAATTAATGAAAGATGCTTGGTTTATAGGTTTTAATACAGAGTACGTATGTGGTATATGGATGGGATATGATAATAATACTCCCTTAAAAGGTGTAACAGGTGGTGGTTTACCTGCTGAATTGTGGTCAAATATTATAAAACAATTGATTAAACAAAACACACCATCATCTCTTCCATACTTGATACCCGAGGAATTTGAAAAAATTGCAGGGCAGAGAAAGGATGATGATAAATTAATTCAACAATATAAAAAAAATACATCTATGATAAGAGCTTTATTAGATACCCTATTTGGCAACTAATAATTAAGTAAAGAATTTATAAGCTTAGATATAGATCTTCCTTCTTTAGAATACTGATTTCTAATTTCTCCTCTTTCAGTTGTAAGAAGAGAGACACCTTCAATTTTAACGTCAATCATTTTAAATTTACCACTTGCATCTGAAACTTGCCATCCAACTTTAATCGGTGCACTTCCAGGCATAAGTAATCTAGTTTCAACCATAATACCTGCTTTTCCACCAGAATCTCTACTTCTCTCAATAAGCATTTCTGCTCCTGTAAATTCTGAAAATTGGGCTGTATATTTTTTGGCGAGATATTGTCTAAATGCATTTGTAAAATTGGTACGTTCAATTTGGCTGAGTTGTCTCCAGGGGGATCCCAATACTGCTCTTGCTATTATAGGAACATCAGCATGCCTATCAAATAAATTTAGAAGTGATTTTTTTTTATTCTCATCACTTTCATTATTATTTATAATGTAAAAAATATCATCAAAGATTCTTTTTGATAAAAGCTCAGCGTTTTTAATTCTTGAAGATTTTGCATTTACAGAATCAAAACTGAAAATAGGTGTAACAATTAAAATCGAAGAGAAAAGAAGGAAAAAGGATCTTTTCGAGAAAAATGTTTTATAATTTTTTTGATCTATTTTCAATTTTTCTACTATTTACTTTATTAATAAAACATAAAATATAATATACTTAAATTTGATAAATAAATAATATATACACAAAATGAATATTACAAATAAAATAAAGTTGCGTAAAAATAAATGCTAAATATAGAAAATAAATTAAGTAGTTTGTCTTTAAAATTGCCTTCAGCACCAACACCAGCTGCTAATTATTTGCCATATGTTATTACAAATAAATTATTGTTTATTTCTGGACAGATATCCGCTAATGAAAATGGTTTGATTAAAGGAGTAGTTGGACAAAATATGAGTGTAGAAGAAGGGTATAAAGCTGCTCAAAATTGTGGACTTTCTCTTCTAGCTCATTTGAATGTCGCAATTAATGGAGATTTCCAAAAATTCAAAAGAGTAATAAGGATTGCCGGATATGTTAATTCATCAAATAATTTTGAAGATCATCCTAAAGTAGTAAATGGTGTTTCTGATTTAATGGTAAGTGTTTTTGGTGAAAATGGAAAACATATGAGAATTGCCCTAGGTGCAACTTTACCACTAGGAGTGGCTGTAGAAGTAGAAGGTTTATTTGAATTAACCTGAAAATGTTTAATCTTTTAAAACATCTTCCGAAAAGTTTTTTTCATTCACCTTTTGCCCATAGGGGTTACCATGATTGTAATGGTATTTTTAAAGAGGGGAAAGGTCCGGAAAACTCAAGAAGGTCCATAATTCATGCAATTCAAAACGGTTTAGGCGTAGAAATTGATATTAGATTTACAAAAGATTATATACCTGTAGTGATTCATGACGATTATTTAAAAAGGCTGTGTGGCGTTGATAAATATTTGTCAAACACTGTTTATAGAGAATCAAGTCTATTAAAATTAAATAATAACGAAAATTTACCAACTTTAGAAGAAATCCTTGGTATTATTGACGGGCATACTCCTGTATTAATTGAATTTAAGAAACTAAATAAAACACAAAACCTTATAAATATAAAAAAAGAACTATATTCATTATTAAGTAGTTACTCTGGACCTTTAGCATTGATGTCATTTGATATGAAACTAATAGCACATTTTTCAAAAATATTACCAAATATAAATAGAGGTATAATTTTAGAAAAATTTGATCATTATAGAAAAACTTTTAGCTCTAGTGTTGAAAGAATAGTTACTGAATTTCAGATGCAGAAAAATGGGATAAGTTTTGTATCACTAAAATACACTAACTTAACTGAAGATTTTTATGTTTTTAACAAAGGGAAAAATAGAAAAGTTTTAACTTGGACTATTAAATCTGAATTGGATGCAGAAAAAATAAGAAATTTTTGTGATAATATAACCTTCGAAGGTTTTAAACCAATTTATAAATTACAAGGAAAATAAATTGGATAAAAAAAATGTAAAGGTTGAATTTATAAATGACATAAACCTTATAGAGAAAAAACAATGGGATCTTTGTGCTTGTCCTGAGGCTTTCAAAGGTGAGAAAATAATAGACCCTTTCACTACATATAACTTCATATCAGCATTGGAAAATAGCGGATCAGTTGGAAAAGGTACAGGATGGCATAGCTGCCACCTAGTGGTAAAAATTGAAAAAGAAATAATAGCAGTTATGCCACTGTATCTAAAAGGACATTCTCAAGGAGAGTATATTTTTGACCATAATTGGGCTCAAGCATATAATAATTTTGGAGGGAATTATTATCCCAAAATACAATCTGCAGTACCATTTACTCCGGCAACAGGAAGAAGGTTTCTAACAAAAAAAGGATTTGAAAAACAGGGGAGAGATGCTCTTGAAAGAGGAATCATTAATTTAGCTCTTAATAATAAATTATCATCTGCCCACATTACATTTTGTACTTCTTTTGAAGCAAAGAAAGTCTCAGACAATAATTTTTTGAAGAGAAAGACTCTTCAATACCATTGGGAAAATAAAGGATTTAGTAATTTTGAAGACTTTTTAAATTCCTTATCTAGTAGAAAACGTAAAACAATAAAAAAAGAGCGAAAAATAGCTACAAGTTTATTTAAAGATAATGATGGCATTTTTAGTTTCACAGGATCTCAACTTAGAGATAAACATTGGGATAGCTTTTGGAAATTTTATCAAGATACAGGTAATAGGAAGTGGGGTATACCTTATTTAACAAGAGATTTTTTTCAGATAATAAATGAATGTATGCCTGAAAACATATTATTATTTTTAGCCATAGAAAATGATACACCAATTGCTGGTGCACTCAATTTTATTGGTGCAGATACATTATATGGAAGATATTGGGGATGTTCAAAGTATCATTCATGTTTACATTATGAACTTTGTTACTATCAAGCCATAGATTATGCACTTAAAAACCGCATCAAAAAAGTTGAGGCGGGAGCCCAAGGAGAACACAAAATAAGTAGGGGTTACTTGCCAAGTTTCGTATATTCTTTACATTGGTTTTCCAGTAAATCTTTTGCGAGTGCGATTTCAGAATATTTGGATAAAGAAGAAAAAGTTATTAATCAAGAATATGATGTTTTAATGAAAACAAGTCCTTATAAACAACTTTAGGAGAAAAATTTTGGCCCAAAAACTTAGTATCGAAGAAAAAAAGAAATTAATTAACGAAAATGCGAAAAGTGGTTGGAAATATATAGAAGAAAACGACTGCATTTGTAAAAAATTTGAATT
Source organism: uncultured Alphaproteobacteria bacterium (assembly GCA_902578545.1). GTDB lineage: Bacteria > Pseudomonadota > Alphaproteobacteria > Rhodobacterales > Rhodobacteraceae > CACIIZ01. The sequence continues at coordinate 104,711 of CACHDI010000003.1, read as the reverse complement.
TAAAAATTTTGTGGAAGCATTTTCATGGATGACAAAGGTTGCCCTATTTGCAGAAAAGATAAATCATCATCCAGAATGGTTCAATGTTTATAAAACAGTAGAAGTGACTTTAAAAACACACGATTTAAATTCTCTAAGTGACTTAGACAAAATATTATCTCAAAAAATGGATTATTTTGTGAATAATTAAAATATTATTTATCTAGTTGAGTTAAAATATTTTCTCCAGATGTAAGATCACAAACGCCTCGTTCTTCCTCAACAAGTATTTTTTTTATGATTAGATTATTTAATACTATACAAAATCTTTTTGAGCGATTAATCAGACCAATATCTGGTGCACTATATGATAATTTTAATATATTTACTAAAGAACTATCTGTATCTGTGATAAACTTTAAACCAGATTTTGCTCCACCTGTTTGTTCTGCCCACACTTTTGTGACATGTATATCATTTACAACTAAACAATAAATTTCATCTATACCATGCATTTTAAAATTGCTCATTTGTTCAATAATACTTGGTATATGAAAGTTAGAGCAAGTCGGTGTAAATGCTCCGGGCATTCCAATTACAATAACTTTTTTTTTAGAAAATAAAGATGTGGTAATAGTTTTTTTCATTATTCCATCATTATATAAATAAATACTATTTTCTGGAAAAATGCTGCCAACTTTTATATTCATTTTATGTATTCCATTGGTTGATATTTTTTTAGATTTATATAATAACTTTTTTATAGTTTTTTGAGATAAATAATATATGCCTGATATAATTGCAATTGGTGGTGGTCAAGCGAGTTTTTCTTTTATAAGTAAATTAAGGTCTTTGGGCTATCAAAAACCAATAAGCCTCATTTGTGGTGAAAACCACATTCCATACCAAAGGCCACCTCTTTCAAAAAAATTTTTAATTGGTGAACTCGAAAAAGATCGATTATTTTTTAAACCACAAGGCTTTTATGATGAACAAAATATAGAGGTAATAAAAGGACAAATTGTTAAAAAAATTGATCGTAGGCAAAGTCAAATAATTTTGGAGAATGAGAAAGTTTTGAATTACAAGACACTTTTTCTAGGATTAGGTTCTAGATCCCGGTTGCTTCCAAAAAATTTATCCAATGGCATACCAAAATTATACTATATAAGGGAAATAGGTGATATTAGTTTCATAACTAAAGAGTTTAGATATAAAAGAAAATTGATTATTTTGGGAGGTGGTTTTATTGGTCTTGAAGTAGCTTCAGTCGCAAGAAATTTCGGTGTAGATGTTACTATATTGGAATCACAAGAAAGAATCTTGAAACGAACTTCTGCTAAAATAGTAGCCAATCATATAAAAAAAATACACCTCTTAAATGGTGTTTTTATTAAAGAAAATACCAATATAAAAAAATTTCTAAAAACTAAAAATAATTCTATTCGTATTTTGACTAATAAAAATGAAGAATTATTAGCTGATTTTATGATAATAGGGATAGGAGCGCAACCTAATACAGAAATTGCAGATAACGCAGGTTTGTTAATTGATAATGGAATTGTTGTTGATGAAAATTGTAGAACAAGTGATCCAAATATTTTTGCTGCTGGTGATTGTGTAAGTTTTCCTTTTAACAAAGATTTAATAAGATTAGAGAATGTAGGAAATGCAATTGAGCAGTCAGAAGCTGCTTCTGAAAATGTACTTGGAAAAGATATCAAGTATCAACCAGTTCCGTGGTTTTGGTCCGATCAATTTGATATAAAATTACAAATTGCAGGTTTAAATAAGGGCTTTACAAAAGTTTTTCACAGGCAAAGTGATCAGAAAAACTCATTTTGGTATTATAAGGATGATCAATTGATATCTGTTGAAGCTATTAACGATCCCAAGAGTTATATGGTTGGAAAAAAACTTTTAGAAATGAAAAAAACTCCTAGTTCTAAAGATATTGTTTCAAATAAAATTAATTTAAAAGATATGTTAAGAGAAATAAAATGAGAGTTGTTGGAGGTAAATGGAAGAGTAGAAAAATAAATCAGCTTTTAAAAAATGATCACTATTCTATTATTCGACCTACTACTGACAGAATTAGGGAAAACATTTTTAATATAATTCAAAATTTGGATGTTAAACATCAAATAAAAGGAGCTAATGTACTCGACATATTTTGTGGAACTGGCGCTATGGGCATTGAGGCATTATCTAGGGGTGCATCTTTTTGTCAATTTATTGATAATTCACCAATTTCTAGTCAAATAACTTTAGATAATATAAAGAATTTGAGTTGTGAAAATGAAACGAATTTTTTACTTACAAATGTGTTAGAAATTGGAGATTATGGATTAAAAAAAAGTGATGTTGTTTTTATGGATCCCCCCTATAAAAAAAGAATTTCTGAAGTAGTAATTCAAAGATTATTACAAAATGGTTGGATAGATAAAGATTCACTGATAATCTTGGAAAAAAGCAAAAAAGAAATTTTTAATTTAGATGCACATTTAATAGATAACAGAATTTATGGGAATACAGAAATTCTATTTTTAAGGCTTAAATTATTTTAATAGAATTCTGAATTCTTCTGAATGAATATAATTATTTTTAAAAATATTTGAGGATATCATTTGCAAAATAAATATACGGACTTTGGTTTTTCTCGTGTCAAATCTAAAGACAAATCTAATTTAGTAAAAAAAATATTTGAAAATGTTTCAGGTAGATATGATTTAATGAACGATTTTATGAGTCTGGGAATTCATAGAGTATGGAAAAAGTCAATGTTAGACTGGTTAGCACCTAGAAGAGGGCAAAGTTTAATTGATGTTGCTGGTGGTACTGGAGATATAGCTTTTAATTTTATCAAAAGAGCTAAAACTGGAGCTAATGCAACTATTTTGGATCTAACAGAATCTATGATGATTGAGGGCAAAAAAAAAACCATAGATCTCCCAGAAGAGTCACAAATAAATTGGGTTTGTGGAGATGCCATGAGGATGCCATTTAGTGACAGCACATTTGATGTTTATACAATTTCTTTTGGAATAAGAAATGTAACTAATATTTCTAAAACATTATCTGAAGCATATAGAGTTTTAAAACCTGGTGGTAGACTGATGATACTGGAATTTTCATCAGTTAATAATGATTTAATTTCCTGGATTTATGATAAATACTCTTTTAACATTATACCAAAATTAGGAGAGTTCGTATCAAACGACAGAGAAAGTTACCAATATTTAGTTGAAAGTATAAGAAAATTTCCAAATCAAGAAAAATTTTCTGAAATGATTATAAATGAGGGTTTTAGAAAAGTTAAATACAGAGATCTTACCTTTGGAATTGCAGCATTACATTCTGCCTGGAAATTTTAGATGAGAGGTCCTCATAATATTTGGAGGCTCATCCAAACAGGAGCAACTTTTGAGAGATCGGGAGCTATGACTGTTGCTATGGATGCTATGGATGCTCCAAAATCAATTAGAATTCCGGTACGTTTTCTTATCTGGCCATTAAAATTTATTGGTTTAAAAGGAGAAAAAAAATTTTCACCTATGTTGAGAGCCTTAATTGCGTTAGGTCCAGCTTATATTAAATTTGGTCAATTGTTGTCTACACGACCTGATGTAGTAGGAGAAGGTTTAGCCACAGAACTAAGGATTTTGCAAGATGCCCTTCCTGCATTCGATCAAAAAGATTCTATTAAAGCAATTGAAAAAGATTTAAATATTAATATCGATGAAATTTTTCATAATTTTGAAAAACCTGTGGCCGCAGCTTCTTTAGCACAAGTCCATAAAGCAACTCTTAAATCAAATAAAAAAGAAGTGGCAGTAAAAGTCTTAAGACCAGGAATTGAGAAAGCTTTTCTGAGAGATATCGATGCTTTTTATTTTATTGCAAGGTTTATTGAATTATTATCTCCATCTTCTAGAAGGTTAAAACCCCTTGAGGTAATTAAATATTTTGAGGGAATTGTAAGAGCGGAAATAGATTTAAGGTTAGAAAGTGCTGCAGCAGCAGAATTTTACTCTAATACAAGTAATGATAAAAAATTTAGAGTACCCAAAGTCGTTTGGGAATTATCCAGTAAACGCGTAATGACAACAGAATGGGTTGAAGGAATACCAGTTGGCAATATTGATTTACTTAGGTCTCATAATATAAATCTAAAAAAATTGTCAGAATTAATTATTCAATCTTTTTTAAATAATGCACTTCGTGACGGATTTTTTCATGCTGACATGCACCAAGGTAATTTAAGATGTGGTGTTGATGGTGAATTAATAGTTCTGGATTTTGGAATTATGGGTCGAATTGATTTATACACTAGAAGAGTTTATGCACAAATATTAAATGGATTTATTAATAAAAAATATAGAAAAGTAGCAGAAGTACATTTTGAAGCTGGCTATATAAGTTACGATCAGGATATAGATAAATTTGCTCAAGCTTTACGTTCTGTTGGAGAACCTATATTTGGTATGGAAGCAAGTAAAATTTCTATTGCCAAACTTTTAGGACACCTTTTTGAAGTTACAGAACGTTTTGGTATGCAGGTGAGGACTGAACTACTTTTATTACAAAGAACAATGGTAGTTGTAGAAGGTGTGGGTAGGAGTTTAGATCCAAATTTAAATATGTGGGAAGTTGCAAGGCCTGTAGTTGAAAGTTACATCAAAGAAAATTTGGGTCCAAAAGCAATTGTTAGAGATATTTCAGAAAGTGCAAAAGCTATAATAAAATTTGGCCCACATGCCCCATATCTTATTGAAAAATCACTTCGAAATGCTCTTGATTTCAAACCAATAAAACCACCTAAAAGAAGATTACCTGCGTTTATAGGAGGGATATTATTGGGACTATTTTTGGGTATTATAAGTGTATTAGTTTTGTTTTTATGGTTTAATTAGATTATATCATACTGATGGTCCCGTGGCTCAACTGGATAGAGCAGCCCCCTCCTAAGGGGCAGGTTATAGGTTCGAATCCTATCGGGACCGCCAAAAATAAACTCTTTTTATTGTAAAGTTTTTTTAAATTTATTTGAAAGTTAATATTATTATAAAAAAAAAAATAATTTCAGGAGTTGATGAAGCAGGCAGGGGATCTTGGGCCGGTCCAGTAGTATCTGCAGCTGTAATTTTAAAAAATTACCCAAATGCTAAAGAATTGAAAGATTCAAAAATTCTTAATAAAAAAGATAGAAATGAAATTTTCGATAAATTAAAAAATAATTCAATTATAGGAGTAGGTTTTTCCTCTGTTAAAGAAATAGAGAAATTTAATATTTTACAGGCCACATTTCTTTCCATGAAGAGGGCAATAAATTCCCTAACTTTAACTCCTGATTTGTTACTTATTGATGGAAATAGGATTCCACCAAAACTTACAATAGAAGCTTATCCAATAATTGAAGGGGACAAGTTTATCTCAGAGATATCCGCAGCTTCGATTGTGGCCAAGGTAATTAGAGATACTCATATGAAAATATTAGATAAAAAATATCCTGGTTATGGTTTCACAAATAATGCAGGATATGGTGTTAAACTACATTTAGATGCACTTAAAACTCTTGGGGTCACTCCCATACATAGACAAACATTTAAACCAATACACAATATATTGTATGAAGAAAATTAAATAACTTATTGATTTCAAAAACTATTTGACAGACGAATCATTTTGAATCATTTTGTTCAAATAATTATTTAATGAGATCATAATGAGTTTAATCATAAAAAAAAATAAAACATCACTTCCTCTCAATTCAATCTTAGAGGGTGATACAATTGAGAATATGAAAGAATTACCTAGCAACTCGATTGATCTTATATTTGCTGATCCTCCCTACAATCTTCAACTCAATGGAAATTTGCATAGACCAGACAATTCAATGGTTCAAGCTGTTAAAGAGGATTGGGATAAATTCATTAATTTTAAAGACTATGACAATTTTTGTGAAAAATGGCTTATAGAGGCTAAAAGATTACTTAAACCAAACGGTGCATTATGGGTAATTGGAACTTATCATAATATCTACAGATTAGGATCAATTCTTCAGAATTTAGGGTTTTGGATTTTAAACGATGTAATTTGGAGAAAATCAAATCCTATGCCAAATTTTCACGGAAAAAGACTAACTAATGCCCACGAAACTCTAATTTGGGCCTCACGATCTGATTCATCAAAATACGTTTTTAATTATGATGCTCTTAAAGAATTAAATGAAGGTCTACAAATGCGATCTGATTGGCTTATGCCTATTTGTGGTGGGAAAGAAAGAATTAAAAATAAAAAAGGAAAGAAAGCTCATCCTACTCAAAAACCTGAAGCTTTATTACACAGAATTTTGATTGGTACTTCCAATAAAAATGATATAATTTTAGATCCTTTTTTTGGTACTGGTACAACTGGTGCTGTTGCAAAAAAGTTGGGCAGATACTTCATTGGAATAGAAAAAGACAAATCATATATCGAAGTAGCTAGTAAAAGAATAAGTAAAACCATTGAACATGATAATTCATGTTTGGAAGTTACTAAAAGTAAAAGAAGTTTACCAAGAATTCCATTCGGTTCTTTGATAGAAAGAGGTATTTTAAATCCTGGCGAAGATCTACAATCGTTTAACGGCAGACATAAAGCAAAAATAAGAGCTGATGGTACTTTAATTTCTCATGATACTAAAGGTTCAATACATCAAGTTGGTGCAAAATTAGAAGGTTTACCATCTTGTAATGGATGGGCTTATTGGCATTTTAAAATTGATGGATCTAGTGCACCAATTGACGTTTTACGTCAAAAACTTATATCAGAAATTTGTAACATTAATCATTAAAACTAGTTATTCCCATTTCCACTCCCTTTTTCATTACTGTGGGAAGAGAATTAAGAGTGTAATCGTTTAAAGGCTCCAAATAAACATTTTGTGGGAAATGTTTTACTTTAGATATCATTATTTTAAGCTCTAGTTCAAAATGTGTAAATGAATGAAAAAGTCTATTGTCTAAAACTTTCCAATCCCCTTCATATGGTGGTTTTGGTATTGGAAATTTATTTACTTTCCATTCACTAGTAGGAGGACATATAGTGCCTCCAAGTAATCCATTATTAGGTCTTTTAATTAAAATAATTTTTTTACAATCTGTTATACCAATATAAAGATACCCTTTTTTAGCAACCTTTTTAACTTTCTTAGTTTTGAATGGTATAGATTTATAAGTATTATTTTTATGAGCTAAGCAATATTTTAATACAGGACAAGAATTACAAGTTGGATTTGCTGGCTTACAAATTATAGAACCTAAATCCATCATTGCTTGTGCAAAATCTCCAGGTCTTTTTTGAGAAAAAATTTCTTTAAGATTCTCAAGAAGATTTGTTTTATCATTTTTTATTTCATCTCTTATTTCAAATAATCTTGAAACAATACGTTGAATGTTTCCATCAATTGGAAATGCAATTTTATTATATGCTATAGAAACAATTGCAGCAGCTGTATAATTACCAATACCAGGAAGTTTTGTGAGTTCTTCAGTACAATTTGGAAATATTCCATTATATTTCTCGCATATAGTTTTTGCACAATTTTTAAGATTACGTGCTCTTCTATAGTAACCAAGGCCAGACCACGCTTTTAAAACGTCATCCTCTTTAGCTTTGTTAAGCTCAATAACATTAGGCCATCTTTTTATAAAATTCAAAAAATAACTTTGAACTGTTTTAACTCCAGTTTGCTGAAGCATTATTTCAGAAATCCATATTTTGTATGGATCATTAGTAATACCTTCTTTAGTTAATTCAGGAGGAATCCTCCAAGGCAAATTCCTAGCATTTATGTCATACCATTCAAGCAAAGATTTACTGAATTTAGAATGGTTTACCTTACTTGTTTTTTGATTTAATTTAATCACTATACCTCAAAATGAATTTTATTATGAAATCTAAACACTTTCAGAAAGTCTCAGTATTATTTGATGAAATACTACCTGTAAATTTAAAGCAGAAGGCTTTTATATATAATAATATTTTTAATAATTGGAAACAAATAGTTGGTGAGGATATTTCTGAAATTACTATTCCATCATCTTTAAAGTTTGAAAAAAATAAATTGTTTGAAGCAACATTAATAATAAGAGTTCATGAAATGTGTTTTAGTGAGGTTGAACTAATGATTAAAAAAATCATTCAAAGAATAAATTTTTTCTTTGGATCAAACGTGGTAAAAAAAATAATATTAAAAAAAACTAAGTTAGGAAGTTTTAAAAACCATCAAAATTCATAAGTGCCTAATTTTTTTTAAACCCTTCATTTGGATGTTGTTATTTTATGTCTTTATAAAATAATTTTATTTACTATATAGATATTCTAATTAATAAAATGTTTATTATCATGTTCAAAAGAATAATTTTTACACCAATTTATCTCATAATATTTATTTTTAATCCTTTTTTCTCTTTTTCTGAGGATAATAGTAAAGTTGAAATGAGTATTGAATTACAACCTATGTACATTGGTAATTTAGAAGCTCCAGTAACCATAATAGAGTATGCTTCATTTACTTGTCCACATTGCGCAACTTTTCACAATGAAATTTTACCTAAATTAAAACAAGATTATATAAAAAATGGAAAAGTTTTATTAGAATATCGTGAGGTCTATTTTGATGGTCCAGGTCTTTGGGCGGGTTTGCTGGCAAGGTGTCAAGGTTATAAAAAATATTTTCCAATGGTGGATTTAATTTATAAAAAACAAAAAGATTGGGCAAGTGGCAATCGTGATGACATAATTAAAGGACTATTATCCATTGGTAGACAATCTGGATTAACAGATAAAAAATCTAGAGATTGTATGGAGAATGGAAAATTAGCTGAAAATTTGATTGAAATTTTTAAAAAAAATGCAACTAAAGATTCTATTTCAAGTACACCAAGCTTTATAATTAATGGGCAGTTAGTTCAAAATATGTCCTATGAAGAACTAAAAAATATAATTGATGATAATTTGGAGAAATAATAAATTAAAGAAATTTAACTTAATTTTTTTCTTATAAGTTCTTTAATTTTCTCTGGATTTTTAAATTTAAATTCAATTTTTATTTGATCAATAAATTCATGGAATATTTTTGGAATTCTTACCATATCTTTTTCTGTAGTTATTAGTCTTAAATTTTTACTTTTAGCAGTTTTTTTTAGTTTTAATATATCTTTACTAGTAAAGGGATAGTGGTCAGGAAAAACTTTAGTTTTAATAATAGTGTACTTAAGTCTTTTAAGAGAATTATGGAATTTTTCTGGAAACGCTATACCTGAAAAAGCAAGTACTTTTTTATTTGAGCTATATTTACTAACTTTTTTTTCATTTACCAAACCATCTAAAAACTGAACTTTATAATCTTTTTTTAATTTGTTTATTTTGCTATCTATAATACTAGGATTATAATCTATCAGAACTATTGCGTCAGCTCTTGATAATCCACTTTGAATAGGTTCTCTAAGTGGTCCTAAGGGGAATATAAGTTCATTTCCAAATAAAATTTGGGAATCTACAACTACTAATGATAAATCTTTTTTTATTCTTGAATTTTGAAAACCGTCATCTAAGATTACTATGTCGTATCCGTCATTATATGCTTTAATTATTCCTTCTTTTTTGTTTTTTGAAACAATTATTGCTCCTTTTTTTGAGAGCATTAACGGTTCATCACCGACTTTGTCAAAAGTATCATTTTTTGTTACATAATGAGGCCGTTGGATTTTGCCTCTATAACCACGGCTTACAATACATGCTTTAATACCCATATCTTCAAGTAATTTTTGGAGAGACAACGTAACTGGGGTTTTTCCAGAACCTCCTATGGTAAGATTTCCAACACAAATGACAGGAATGGGCATTTTTTCCCATAAGCCGTTTTTTAATCTAAATCTTAGGACTAACTCCCACAATTTACTCAAAGGTTTAAGAGTATATAAAAGGGGACTAATTTTGTGATTATTATTAAACCAAAATTTGGGTGTTTTTAAATGCAAAAAAAACTCTTTTATTATTCAATTACCTGCAATAGTCATATCTTTTATTAAAATGCTTGGCACACGCCTAGATAAATGCGATTTACTATCATTTGCTATTGTCATACTTTTTATCATTTGAGCAAGATTTCCTGCAATCGTACATTCATTCACTGGATGAGATATTTTACCGTCTTTAAACCAGAAACCTGATGCCCCTCTCGAATAGTCTCCATTATTTTGGTTTATTGAAGAGCCAATCATTGAACAAACCATAAGGCCTTCACCAGCCATAACTAATAAGTCATCAAGAGATAAATCTCCACCTACCAACTCTATGTTTCCTACACCTGGATATGGTAGAGATGAATTTGATCTGATTGCGTTTGCAGTTGATTTTAAGCCTAATTGACTACTTGTTTTCAAATCCATAACCCAGCTTTTTAATACACCATTATCAATAAATTTATTTCTTTTGGTTTTTAAGCCTTCAGCATCAAATGGTCTAGATCCAGATAATCTCAATATATGTGGGTCCTCAATTAAACTATATTTTTCTGGGATTATATTTTTATTCAAACTTTTGAGTAACCAACTAGAACCTCTAATTATTGTTTCTCCATTTATTGCGCTCAATATGTGACCAACTATTGAAGATGAAATTCTCTCATTAAAAATTACAGGATAATTACCAGTAGTTGGTTTAGTAGCTCCTATCATATTTATGGCTCTTTCAGCGGCAAGTTCCCCAATTTCTGAGGCATTTGGTAGATCTTCTAAATATGTTCTTTGTTCAAAAGCAAATTCTCTTTCCATCTTTTTATTTTCAGCTGCAATAGCAGATGAGGAAATATAAAAAGAAGATTTTTTGTATCCGTCTTGAAATCCATTAGAAGTGCAAAGAATGTATTCACTATCTGAACGTCCTGCAGAACTACCGTCTGTATTTGTGATTTTAGAATCATTTAACGATGCCTTATCCGCTGCAATAGCTAATTCTTCAAAAAATGAAATATTTTTTAATTCATCTGTTTTATTATCAAAGATTTCTAAATTTTTAATTTCAGAACTATCTGCAAATTCAAATTTTTGAGCTATGATGTCATAAGGATTTTCTAAAGAATCTTTTGCTATATCTAAAGCTTTTGATGCCAGCTTTTTTAAATTACTTTCACTAGTACTGGATGTTGAAACTAATGCTGACTTATTATTATAGATTACTCTTAATGAAATAGACGTACTGTGAGAAACTTCAGAAAAATCGATATTTTCCTTTCTGGCATCGGCTGTTATGTCTTCATTCTTTTTTATGACCACTTCGGATTGGACATCACCAAATTTTCTGGTAAATTCTATTACTTTATCAGCCAAATTAAAAAGTTGTTTACTCATATATCTATATCCTTAGTGACTTGATCTATATATTGATACTTTACTTATTTATTCAATAAACAAATCTCTAAAAAAGCAAATGAAATAACTTTTTTGTTAGATAACTTAGAATTTTTTCTAGTTCTAAGCTCTGCTTTTTTTAAAATTAATAAAGCATCTTCAATACTAGATTTAGTCCAATATTTCATAATGTTTAAAAATTTTTCTCTGTTTTTTCCCTGTACTGGTGGCCAAACTTTTTTTAAAAAAGAAAAAGACTTGTCATCAGTATTTTTCATTCTATATAGAACGTTAAATTGGTCATTTGCGCTCACAAAAAAACTATTAGGATTTTTTATTTCACCAGGATAATTTGAAAAAAAGTCAACAATCAACTCTTCCTTTTTTTCTAATAAAAAGTCAAAAAGTTTTCTTTCATTATTACTTACCTCTTTAGAAAAAACACTTTCTACTTCTTCTTGAGATAAAGGTTTTTTGTCGAAGGATTTTAATAAAAAGAGTTTTTTCAATTCTTGTTTAAATTCTAGAAAATCATAGACTGATGATAAATCTCTTAATTTTTTTATTACTAATTTGTCATTTACGCTTATTTTAAATGATTTAAGCTGGTTTTCAACATCTCTTTCGCTAAATTCTGAAGGATAAAAACCAATGGCACATGATTTAATATCTCCTTCTATTAATTTTCTAATTTTTGAGTTTTGATTTAAATAGCCACTAGTCAATATTAGATAGTGATCTTCAATATCATAATCATCTAATATTCCTTTTATAAGGCCTATATCCTTATCACTAATGTCATTAACCACAACCACTTTTTTATCACCAAAAAAAGATCTAGTTTTTATTTCATTTAAGAGATTATCTTTATCTTTTTGTATGGTGCTCTTATCGACCAAAACTAATTTCATCTGTTGAAGTGCTTTAGGTCCTACTAATTTTAATTCCAAAAGTTTTCTGTAGTACCAAATCTTTGATATTAATGATCCATGTAGTAGAAAAATTTTTTTTTCAGTGGGGATATTTTCCAAAAATTGTTGAAAGTTATAGTCCTTAATAATCAATTTATTAAACCTTTTTGGAAAACAAGTATTTCTTTCCTAATTTCCTCAGCTAAATCATAGGCTAACCTTTTTTCTGCATTGTCTTTAGCCACTTCAGTTTTGAAGCCTGTTATGTTTATTGATGCTGAAAAGGATGTTTCAGAATTAAACTTTTTCAATAAAACTACATTATTAGTTCTGATTTCCTTAAGTTTAAAATGAGAAGTTAATATTAAATTATACCTTATGATGTCATTTTTTTCAGTAACAATACTTTTTTTTCTGACTAATTTATTTTCTAATTCAATTCTATATTTTGGGTTTTTAGGAAAACCAAAATCTGATAAAAGCTTTTCTCTTACATAAAAATCAATATCATTTTTAGGAGATAATATTATGAATTGGCCTTTATCTAACATAAAAGAATTGGTTTGATTCATATCAATTAATGGGCTGTAACCACATCCAAAAAGTAAAAAAAATGAAAAACCAGCTATTAGTTTAATTCTTTTATAGAACAACATTAATAATTTTGCCCGTCACAATTATAACTTTTTTAGGTTTAGAGCCATCTAGGTATTTGATAACTGTTGAGTGTGTTAGCACTTTCCTTTCCAATTCAATATTTGAAATATTTTTCAAAACAGAAATCTCAGCCCGTCTTTTTCCATTGATTTGAATGGGGTACGTCATTTCCTGTTTTTGTATAAATTCTTTAATAACAATTGGCCATTTTTCATTATAAAGAAAAGATTTTGATACAAATAAGCTCCAAATTTCTTGAGATAAATGAGGTGTTATGGGTTGCATAAGCAACGCTAAAGTTTTTATTGAATATTCTTTTACTCTATATGTTGCATTTGAATTGGATATAAAATTTGTTAATTCATACATATGTGCAACTGCTTTGTTAAATGAGAAGTTATTTAGGCAATTAGTGACGTTATTTATTGAATTTTGAGATGCACTTATTAGGTCATTATCTTCTTTATTTTCTGTAAATTTTAATGTGAAATTTTTTTTGTCTCTTATTTCATTTCCCTCATCATATATTTTATAAGCTATACGCCAAACTTTTTGTAAATGACGCCAAGCTGCTTCAACTCCAGCATTTGTCCACTCGACGTCTCTTTCTGGTGGGCTATCTGACATCATAAACCATCGGGCAGTATCTGCTCCAAATTGCTCTATAATGTCTTCTGGATCAACTACATTTTTTTTAGATTTTGACATCTTTATGGATGGACCAATGTCAATATTCATTCCTGTTTTTGTACATTTTAATATTCTTTTATTATTTTCTTTTTTTTCTTCTCTAACCTCATTAGGAGACAACCACTTTCCATTTTGGTTTCTGTAGGTTTCATGACAGACCATTCCTTGAGTAAACAAAGAAGAAAATGGTTCTTTTGCTTCAATTGGTAAATGACCAGTTTCAAACATGGCTCTACAAAAAAACCTGGAATAAAGCAGATGTAAAATTGCATGCTCTACTCCACCAATATATTGATCGACATTCATCCAATAATCTACGGAATCCTTATCAGTAGGGCTTTTTGATCTGGGAGAGGTAAATCTAGCAAAATACCAGGAGCTATCCACAAAAGTATCCATTGTATCTGTTTCTCTTTTCGCTTTTTCATTACAATTTGGACATTTAACAAATAGCCATTCATCGTGTCTATTTAGGGGGTTGCCTGGTAAATCGAAAGCAATATTTTTGGGTAATTTGACAGGAAGATTATCCTTTTTTTCAGGTACTATTCCACATTTTTCACAATGTATAATTGGAATAGGACATCCCCAATATCGCTGTCTTGAAATACCCCAATCTCTCAAGCGATAATTTGTTTTTTCAGTACCAACACCTAATTTTCTTAATCTAGTTGAAACGGTTTTTTTTGCCTCTTCAATTGATAAACCATCTAAAAAATCTGAATTGACTAAATTTCCTGGTCCGGTGTAGGCTTCTTCTTCAATTTTAAAATTATTTACTTCTATATCTGAAGGACAAACTACTGGATATACGTCTAGATTATATTTATTAGCGAAGTCCAAATCCCTTTGATCATGAGCTGGGCATCCAAAAATAGCTCCAGTGCCATAGTCCATGAGAACAAAGTTGGCTATAAATAGAGGGTAAGCCACCTTTTCATTTAACGGATTGATTACATTTATTTTTGTTTTATATCCAATTTTCTCTGCTTTTTCTAAGGCTTCTTCATTAGTAGAAGTTTCTCGGCATTTTTTTATAAATTTCGTGATTTTAGGATCGTTTTTTGCTAATTCTAAAGCTAAAGGGTGATCGGCTGAAATTGCTGCAAAGCTCATTCCAAATAAAGTATCGTGCCTTGTCGTATAGACTTTTAACTTATTAAATTTTCCAGGGTAATTTTGCAGTTTAAAATCAATTTCTAATCCCGTGGATTTACCAATCCAGTTTTTTTGCATAGTGCGAACTTTCTCAGGCCACTTAGGCATTTCTTCAAGAGAAGTTAAGAGCTCCTCTGAATATTTTGATATTTTAAAAAACCACTGAGTAAGTTCCTTTCTTTCAACAACTGCTCCAGATCGCCATCCTAAACCATTTTCCACTTGTTCATTTGCTAGGACTGTTTGATCAACAGGGTCCCAATTTACCGTTGCACTTTTTCTGTAAGCAAGCCCAGCATTCAGCATATCTAGAAACATTTCTTGTTGAAGACCGTAATATTCAGGGTCACAAGTAGCAAATTCTCGAGACCAATCAATCGATAGACCAAGAGGCTTTAATTGATTTCTCATATCTTCTATATTTTGATAAGTCCAATCTCCAGGATGAATATTATTTTCCATTGCTGCGTTTTCTGCGGGCATTCCAAAAGCATCCCACCCCATTGGATGCAAAATATTATATCCTCTTGCTTTCATGTATCGTGCTACAACGTCCCCCATCGTGTAATTTCTTACGTGTCCCATATGAATTCTTCCAGATGGATATGGAAACATTTCGAGTACATAATATTTTGGCTTAGATCGATCTATTTCAGACTTGTAAAGGTCATTTTTAACCCATTCTTTTTGCCATTTACTTTCTGTTTTTTTGAAATTATATCGATCCATAATTAGTTACTTTCTCTTCAGTACATTATGATTTTACTTATATCTTTATTAAGAGACTTTTGACAATCAATATTGCATTTATCAATTTGTTATAATTCATTAAGTTAAATTAAGTTAAATTTAAATTTTTTTGTAAAATTTTTTAATTCAAATGTTTGAGTAAATTTAGCAGGATCTAACGTAAATTATGCGACAAAAAGTCAAAAATAGGGGGTCCAAGCTTAAATTAGGTCATTTCACTGTGGCATCTTTGCACCAAAAAAAAAAACAAGTACTTTTAATCATTAAGACACTTGACCAAAAGCCAGTGAAATTAGATAACGGACACATCCGATCGTAATCTGTGCGATTGAGGTACTTTGAAATGAAACTACTGAGGCAAGAAAATGAAAAAAGCTCTCTTGACTACTACAGCACTTGTTGCTCTTAACAGCGCAGCATTTGCATCAAGTATTGATACTCCAGTAAACTCTGCGAGTTCAACTCATCACACACACAGCGCTGCAACAATCGTCTGGACTGGTGATGCTAATATTAAATACAATGTTCCTTTAGTTAAAACAACTAATGGTGTAAAGAATAAAGCTGACGGTGTTGTTGCATCTGACGTTGATTTAGATGTTACAATGACAAGCCCAGGTGCATATTCTGCTACTATCAGTTATGGCCTAGAAGGTGGTGCTAGAACTGGTAATGGCGTTACAGATTCTAAGGGTCTTTCAACAGCTACTGTTACTGTTACCACTCCTATGTTCAATGTATCTGTTGGTACTGACGATGCACGTGGCGGAGCTGGCGCTGGTGCCGATGCTTCTGACCTTTATTCCGATATTGACCATATGACAGGCATTGGTACTGACGAAGATACTTCTGACTGGTATGTATCACTTCCAAACTTTGGTGGGTGGACTGTTGCTGCTTCTGGTGAAAAAGACATGAGTACAACCGCTGCTAAGAATAAGACATCAATTGGTCTTAAAGGTACAGTAGGTGGGCTTTCTATCACAGCTGGTGGAATGCATAAGGACGCTGGTGTATCTGTATCGACATCTTTGATGGGTGCTACTGTTAAAGTTGCTGCCGCATCTATTTATAATGATACCAAAAAGAAGAATGTCCAGGAGCAAGGTGTACAAGTTGATATGCCTCTTGGGGGTATGAATTTATCAGTAAATTCAACAACTACAGACGGTACTAACAACTGGGGTGCTTCTATATCAACAACAGTTGCTGGTTTTGCAGTATCTGCTGGAACTGACAGTGATGAAGATAACCAATTCAAAATCTCAGGCCCAATGGGTCCTGTTACTCTTGTAATTGACTATGATTCATCTGATCCTGCTACAACTGATGCAGCAGATGCTACAATTGAAGCTGGGGTAACATATGCTGTACCTGGTACAAATGGAACGACAATTTCAGCTTCTTACTCGAATGATCCAGACGAAGATAACTTCGATAATGGCACTCAAGTAAAGATGGCATTTAAGTTCTAACTTAGAATTTTATTCAAAATAATTAAGGGGAGCTTGTCTCCCCTTTTTTATTGCTTGATTAGAAATAAAGAAGCCGTAGCATATTCTTTACTGCCCCTTTTGATCGAAACATTTTGGATATGTTGCGCATCATTATAAAAGACTTTTAATCTATTTAACATAGATATAATATCAGGATTTTTTCCAAGAGTTAATTTTATTAATATAGTTGGCTCTATCTTTTCAGACTTTCTTAAAAATTGAAAATGGTGTTCTTTGCCTTCAACAACGACTATATCAAATTTATTATCCATCAGAGTTGAAATTTGACCTGCTTCTGTCCAAGTAAAGGCAGCTAGTTTTACTTTTCCAAAGTCATTTTTGCTTTCAATAATCTTTTGGAGGGGTTCTTTGAGAGGTTTCCAATTTATTAACTCTAATGTGTTATCCCACTTAGGAAGAGGATTTTTTAAAATAGTAAGGATACCTGTTTGAGAGTGTATCATCAAAATACCTAATAATCCCCAAATTAATATTGCACTGCTTAGGAAAAAATATCTTTTAGTTTTATTTATAATTCCAATTAATTGTTTGGCAAAAATGGGCACAATTAATAACCACCCAGGTATTATCCAGTGAGGAAAAGTTTTATCACTAGTCATAAATATAATTGTAAAAACAAATATATTCGGAAGTGCTAAAAGAATTAAATAAAATTCTTGAGTATTATAATTGAAACCTTTGAAACGATTTTTAAATAAATGAAATAAATTAACTAAAGGAATAATCAATGTTTGAGGGAGTAAGTAGATCATTAAACCAATTAACATAAATACAAAATTTAAAAGATTAATTTCATTTTCCTGTCTTGAACCTTGAAACTTGAAGCTGATCCAATCATTATTATGATTCCATATAATAGTAGGTAAGAGCCCGACTATAGCTATGAGAAGACATAAATAGAAATAGGGGTTTTTAAAAAAAAAGTTTCTTTTTTTTGAAATAATTAAAACCAGTAGACAACCGAGACCAATTAAAAAACCCTGGTATTTACTCCCAAAACAAAGAGCTAATGAAAACCCTAATAAAATGAGATAAAAAGTCTCATTTTTATTATTTTCAAAATTTAATTTAATTATATATAAACCTACTAAGGTAATCCCTAAATTAAGTGGACCATCAGGTACTACAAAAAAACCACCCGAAAAAAAATAAAAAGGAGCTAAGTTATAAATAATTACTGACCATATTCCTACATTATGGTTTTGTATTGTCTTCCCTATTTCATAAAGCACTATTGATGTAGCTAAACCATATAATATAAAGGGTAAACGATATAACACTTCATTTTCAAACCCGAAAATTTTTGGAAAGATTTGTGATGATAAGAAACCTAAAGGTGGATGGTCAAAAAAGGATAATGAAAATTGCTTCGAAACAGCGATTGCGTAGGCTTCGTCGTTTATTAAAGGTATATATGTCGCCAAAGAAACTTTGATAATAAAAAAAATTGAAACAAAAAAAAATATTTGTTTGTTTTTTATAAAAAACATATTTTATCCAATATCTATTAACGAGCCTTCCATGTAAAAATAGAACTAAATATAAAATTCCAAACAGCACCTAGAATCGCACCCATTAGTGAGGAAAGCAGCCAAATTTCTGTATTATCAAAAAAAAGTTTTGCAACAGCAATATTTGCAAGGGCTCCAGCAGAACAAATTAAGTAAAAGGAAAGTAACCCTTTAAAAAAGCTTGAGCCTGTAAGAGATCGATCTTGGTAGGTTAATAAATTGTTAAAATAATAATTGCTTGTCATGGCCATAAATACGCCAGTAGAATGAGCAATGACGTAAGGCTGTATGAATAAATTTAAAGATAAAAAAGTGGTAAATAATTGAACAAATACTCCAGAAAGACCTACCATTCCGAATAAAATAAATCTTATGGACAATATACCTCTTGATAAATGAGATAAAATTAAACTTATGAATTCTAAAATAATTATTATGCTCATTTTACTTTGACCAGAAGTACGTTTTTTAAACTCATATCCAACTTCTGCTATTTCCCATTTTTTTTGAGTTCTATTGCTACAAGCTACTATATCAGCCAAAATTTTAAATCCATTTGGTTGTAGTTTATCGATTACTGTTAATAAGCTATTTTTCTTAACCATAAAAAAACCACTCATGGGATCTGTTGATTGGATTCTAAGAAGTTTTTTTGTAAGTAAAATTGCAAAATCACTTCCCAACTTTCTGAATTTATTAAATCCATCTTCGGATTTTCCGTGATTAGTATGTCTACTTCCTATGACTAAATCTAAATTTTGTTGAGCTTGAAATTTATTTACCATTTCTAAAAGCTTTTTCTCGTCATGCTGAAGATCACAATCAATAACGGCAATCAATTCAGTTTTTGAAATAAGCATACCTTCTATGCAAGCTCCGGATAGTCCACGTCTTCCAATTCTGAGCAAAAGAGAAATATTTGATTTTTGAGCTTCCAATAACCTTATTTTATTTATGGTACCATCGTTACTTTCATCATCTACAAAAATTATTTTGTATTTTACGGTTGACAAAGCTGACTCTAATTTTTCAACAATTTTAGATATATTGTTTACTTCATTGAAAGTTGGAATAATTATAGTAAGTATTGGATGCACAATTTTATTTTTAAAATTATTTAGAATTTGTTCCGAAATCTTATTTAATTTCTCTTTTAGAATAAAACTAAATATATCAATACAACAAATATATAAATAGTACTAACATAAAATTGTATACAACTCGAAATTACAAATGAAATTATGAGTGTTAAATTTGAACTATATCAATTAAGAAATTTTTATTAACCAACAAAATGGAGGTATTTTCATTAATATTAAGATTTACTATTGGATTAGCAACTAACTTAGTTTAATTATATATCTAATTGCTCAAATTGGTGTTTTGGAATGGTTTATAAGATATTTTTTACTTTTATATTACTGATTTTAGTAGGTTGCCAATCTTCTAATCAAAACTTTTTAAATTTATTTAATAAAAATCCAAAAAATATTTCTACAAAGGAAGAAAAGGAATTTGATAAAACATCATCTAATCCCCTTTTTAGTTTTTTTGAAAATTTTAAACCTACCCCAATCGAAAATGAAAGCATCTTAGTTGGTAGGTCCGACCCAAACTTTAAAGCTTTTAATCAAAAAAATGCTTTTTATAATGTTTTACAAGCTGTTAAATCACATCCGTCAGTTTTATCATCGCAAGCTAACACAAGAGCTGCAAAGTTAACAATTGAAACTCTAAAATCTGGCAAGGATACCCAAGTTAATGTACAAGCATTGAGTGGTGTTAGTCGTGATAACTCTAAAAACTCCTTTGGCGCAGTAGGAAGTTTAAATATATCAAGAGTATTGTTTGATTATGGATCTTTAGACAACAGCATTTTGTCGCAGAAAAAAAGGTACCAGGTCTCTAGAATTCAATCAAAAATTTCAGCAGAGACCGTGGCGATAAGATCATATGAAGTCTGGGTAAATCTTAATAGGCAAAAGGAAGTTGTTGCTATTTATAAGAAAGGTTTAGAACAGGCAGAACCCTTTTTAGGACAGATTGAAAATATTTCTGTATCTGGTTTAGGCGATACCTCGATGTTTATTAAAGCCCAACAAGACTACGCCAAGTTAAAAATTGCCAATTCACGATCTCAGACAGATTATCATTCTGCGGTAGCTCTTTTTAATGAAATGTTTCCTGGGGGAGATGTCTTATCAGTAGATTCCTTGCAAGCAAGAACCATAATTGGCAAGGCAAGTGCAAAATCTAAGATGTTAAAAGAATCACCACTAATTAAAGCACAAGATTTTTTAATTCAAGGATTAGAAGCAGAGTATAAAGCATTAAAGGCACAACAAAGACCAAATGTTGCTATGAATGCTGGATTAACAGCACCTGCTAGGGATACTGCAGAAGATAGTACAGCCAACATTGGTATTTTAGTTAATTATGTATTTAACGATGGTGGAAGATTGGAAAATCAGATTGCAACTTTAAAAGAACAAATCAAAGAAGCAAAAAGGCAAAGACAATCTATAGAGAAACAATTGATTTCACAATTAGATGTTGCTCTAGAAAGTTATTATGGATCTAAAAAATCTTATGAAGTGATTTTTGATATGGTTGAATTATCTCAAAAAAACAAAGAAGAGTTATCTGCTCAATTACAATCTGGGCGAAGTAAAATACAAGATGTTCTAAATGCTGAAGTTACATTAGCTGAGAACCGTATTTTATTAGTAAATGCTTTAGCTGAATTTACATTGGCTAGTTATAGAGTTAGAGCTTTAACACATGGTTTAACTAAAGAAATTGGTTGGAAGACGTTTTAATAGTTACAAACTATTTTATCAAGAAAGAACACTATGAATTCAGAAACCCTTAAAGAGACTGAAAAGAAGTCGAAAACTATAAATAAAACGTCTGCTAAGTTAGCTAAAATAAAGCCAGTACAAAAAGAAGCGATTGATTTATCTGACAATGCTAGTGCAGAAGCCTCTTTATTAGAAAGCTTGCAAATTATTCTTAGGATTAATGGGTTAGAGAGAAGTATATCTTCAATAAGGGATATGGCCGATGTTACAGATGGAGAATTTGGCTATTCAGATGCAGTTTCAGCACTTGAAAATCTTGAGTTTTCTGCAAATGTTGGTCAACTTAAACCAAGAAAAATATCTCAAGGGCATTGCCCTGCAATTATTGAACTTAAAGGAGGTAAAACAGCCGTACTTACAAGTGTTGATGCAAATAAGGGTTATATTTTATACGATGAAAATACAAATGATAAATTTACAAAATATAGCGAAAAAGATTTTAGAAAAATTTATAATGGTGGCATCTTATTAATTAAAAATAGACGACAATTAAGAGATTCTACAAAAAATAAAAAAGTAAATTGGTTTTGGGGTTCTCTAACACAGAGTAAATGGACTTATGCTCAAGTCATTTTAGCCGCTGCCGTGTCTAATTTTCTGGGTTTGTCTTCCTCCTTATTCATTATGGTTGTTTATGACAGAGTCGTTCCAAATCAAGCTATAGAGTCATTAATCGCCCTTACTATCGGTGTTCTTATCGCTTTGGGCTTTGATTTCTTAATTAAAATGCTACGGGCAAATTTTATAGATAGAGCTGGAAAAAGGGCTGATGCAAGAATGTCTCGATTAATATTTAATCAGTTAATGACCATGAATTTAGCAACTAAAAATGACAAATCAGGTGCCTTAGCTAGCACAGTCAGGGAATTTGAGAGTCTTAGAGATTTTTTTACATCAGCTACTTTAGTTGCAGTAGTTGATTTACCTTTTATATTTCTTTTTATCTATATTATCTCTCTAATCGGAGGACCATTATCAATCATTCCACTGATTTGTGTTCCTATTGTAATGTTAACGGGTATTCTTGTTCAGCCTTTTTTAGCTAATTTAAGCGTTCAAGGAATGAAAAGTGGAATGTCTAAACAAGGTGTCTTGGTTGAAACTCTAAATGGCCTTGAAACTATTAAAGCTACGGGTTCTGCCGGATTGATGCGAAAAAGATTTGAGGAAGCTAGTAATTCACAGTCTGATTTAGGTTTCAGGAGTAGAATGATTTCTCAATTTGCAATTAATTCTGCTGCTTCAGTACAGCAATTTGCACAAATTGGTATTATCTTTTATGGAGTATTTTTAATACAAGACGGTATTGTTACTATGGGTGCTTTAATAGCTGTAGTAATTTTATGTGGTAGAACCCTAGCACCTTTATCGCAACTAGCTAATGCTCTTACTAGAGTAAATTCAGCTCGTACAGCTTATAAATCAATAAATGAGCTTATGTCTAAGCGTAAAGATGGTGGGAATAATGAAAATCCTTTGAGTCGACCAAATTTAAAAGGTGAGGTGGAGTTCAAAAATGTTTCATTTACTTATCCGGGTGCTAATGAACCGACACTAAGGGATTTAAGTTTTAAAATTAAACCAGGAGAGAAAGTAGCTATTTTGGGAAAAATGGGATCTGGAAAGTCGACAATAGCAAGACTTCTTTCTGGACTTTATGAGCCTGATACAGGTTCTATTTTGATTGATGGTGTTGATATAAGGCAAATAGATTCTGCAGACTTAAGAAGAAATGTTGGTTTTATGCTACAAGAAACATGGTTATTTTCTGGTTCAGTAAAAGAAAATATTCAAATGGGTTTTGTACAATATGATGATGAACATATTTTAGAAGTTGCAAAAATATCTGGAGTAGATGAATTTGTGAGACAGAATCCATCTGGATATGATTTTCAATTAAAAGAAAGAGGTGAGGGACTTTCAGGGGGTCAAAGACAATCAATAAATTTGGCTAGATCTATTTTACATAAACCCTCTTTACTTATACTAGATGAGCCAACTAGCTCAATGGATACTGCTACTGAAAAAATAGTTTTAGATAATCTTTCTTCTTGGATGGAGGATAAAACCCTAATTGCAATCACGCACAGAAATACTTTAGTCAAATTAGCTTCAAGAGTTATGGTCATAGATCGGGGATTATTAGTTGCTGATGATACTCCAGAAAAACTTATGCAAGCAAATAACAAATAGAGAAAAAAGATGCCAGCAACTGATTTTAATAAATTATCAAAAGAATTGTCAGGGTCTTCCGGCTTCTTTGGATCTTTTTTGTTATTTATAATTATTGCTTTAGTTGCAATACTACTTTTTTGGGCAAATGTCACAGAACTTGATAATGTAACGAGAGGTCAAGGAAAAATAGTATCTTCTTTACAAAATCAATTGATCCAAACTTCCGAAGGAGGTGTGATCAAGGCTAGGTTTGTGGAAACGGGTGAAAAAGTAAATAAGGACGATATATTATTCGAAATTGATCCCATAGACGCTAAAACATCTTACGA
The DNA here is from genome assembly GCA_902578545.1 of uncultured Alphaproteobacteria bacterium. Lineage (GTDB taxonomy): Bacteria > Pseudomonadota > Alphaproteobacteria > Rhodobacterales > Rhodobacteraceae > CACIIZ01. The sequence goes on along the minus strand of CACHDI010000003.1, from coordinate 80,774 downwards.
CCAAGCTCTTCAAAGGTTAGCAAGTTTAAAAATACAAGAGTCGAGACTATCAGCAGAAGTATTAGGTGACGAACCTAATTTTGAAAAAGATCTTCAAGAAATGGCGCCTACTGTTGTTACTGTTGAAAGGGCTTTGTATTCTGCTAGAAAAGCAGATCTTAATGCACAACTCTCAGTACTAAAGCAGCAATTAACGCAGAGAGAACAACAATTAAATGAAGTTGATGTAACGATTGAGACTACAAGAGACACTCTGAGATTTGTAGAGAAACAAATTTCCATAATAGAACCTCTGGTGAAATTGCAACAATATCCAGAAACAGAATTACTTAATTTACAAAGACAAGCAAAAGATTTTGAAGGAAAAATAGAAAGCTCAATTGCTTCAAAGTTTAGATTTAAAACCTCAATTTTAGAAGTTGAGGATCAAATAGCTTCTGCTAGACAGGCTTACACTACAAAAAGCCAAACTGAACTTTCAGATATAATTTCTCAAATTGCAGAAGTAGAATCAAGAATTCCAGCTCTAGAAGATAGAGTAAAAAGAACTCAGCTAAAATCAACCGTAGATGGAGTAATTAATAGGCTTAATTTTGAAACTATTGGAGGTTTTGTTAAGCCTGGGGATATTGTTTTAGAGATAGTTCCAACAGGCGATGACTTAATAGTTGAAGGAAAAATTGATCCCAAAGATATTGCATATATTCAACCAAAACAGGAAGTTCGAATAAGTTTAACAGCTTATGATGCTTCAAGATATGGTACTATTGATGGTGAGGTATTAAAGGTGTCTGCTGATGCAGTTGAAGATAAGTCTACAGGAATGAGTTATTATTTAGTTGATGTTTCTATTGATACAACTCTTTATGAAGATGATGGTTCTGCAATTGAAATACTACCTGGTATGGTTGCATCGATTGATGTTTTGGCAGGAAAAAGAACCATTTTTGATTATTTATGGCAGCCTATGGCAAAAGTTAAAGAACGTGCTTTTACAGATTAAGTTTAAGTGATGAAAATATTTAGAATATTTATTTATCTTTCCATTACATTACTAATTATATGCGTTCCTCTTTACAGTGGTGCAAGAATATTATTGCCAGGTTGGTTGAAAGAATATATTAGTTCTTCTTTACCAAGTGGTTCTGAGCTTCAAATAGGTGAAATGATATCTACCCCTAATTTGGGGATTTCATATAAAGACTTGGTTTTTAGAAATAATAATGAAAATTTTCAGATAAATTTAAAGGATATTATTTTAGAGCCTAATATAAGCATCTCTAAACCAGTAAATTTTAAAATTAGTAGTGGGATAATAAGAAGTAAAAATGCTGAATTTTTAGTTACTAATTTAAATGGTAAAATATTAGTAAGTAGTTATAGAAATAAAGACTTTTCAATATCAGGAAAGTTAAAAGAGCTTAAAGAAAAAGAAAAATCAGTATTTAACAACATAAATTTTCTTATCAATGGGATAATTACTGAACAAAAAAAAATCACTGCAGTAGCTGAAGAAATAGATGTAAAATTTTTATCACCAAATGGTTTAGTTGAAGTAAAATTAAACAATTTTAATCTAACAGGTGATTTTGGTAAGGAGCTCAAGACAAAAATAGAGGCTAAAAATTTAAAACTAGATTTAAGTAATATCGGTAGAGGTAATCCTAATAGAATTTTAATCGGTGAAAAAGTTTTATTGAATTTAGATTTAGCTGAGAGGAAAGTTTGGCAAATGCCAATTGAATTTAAAGCTGAAAACATTCAAGCTATTTCTGGAGAAATTGGTTCCAGGTTAGATATAAAAGCTATAGGAATTTGGAAAAATGCCTCAATTAACTGTGAATTATATGATATATTATCTAACAGAAAAGAATGTGGAAAATTAGTTGATGTGGTAGGAATTGATCTTAAGTTTAAAGATGCAAACAATCAGGGAACATTTGAATTTTCAGCAGACGGTTTTTGTGTAACACCTAATGCGGGATGTCAGCAAATGATTGATAGCTCAATACGGACAAAAAATACTGCCGAAGTAATTTCAAAAACCATGGTTTCAGGGCTTCTTGATCCTATTTTAGGAGGAGTGCTTCTTGGAGCCTTATTAAGTTCACCTGACATTTCAAATAATTATGACCATAATGCTAAAATTAAGGTTATCGGTAACAAAATATTACTAAATGGAAAACCAATAATTTAGAAATAAATGATTTAATTATTTTTTAGCTTTTGACTTGCTGCTGGAAGGTTTTGTATTATCAGCCGACTCAAGTTCCCTTTTAAGGGCATTGACATAAGCAATCTTTGCAGTATCAGCAATAGCCAGTTCGTTTTTAAGCCTATTTATGTGGGCTTCATTAAATTGAAGTGAAGCTAATTGCGCTTTTGCATTGTCAGACATATCATCTGTATCATACTCGACGTCATCTAATTTTATTTTTGCCATAATATCCTCCTGTATAATTAAAGTTATAGCAAATATTTTTTTTGTAACAAGCTATATTTAATCTTCTAATAATAAATTCTTAACCAAGTTATCCATTTCTTCCTTTTTCTCTTTACTTTGTTTTTCAAGCGTAAGATCCCTCAAGGATTTGTTTTCGTTTGTTTCCTTCTTTTTTTGAATGGATTGAGTTCTTGAAATGAGTAATTGTTTTAAATTTTCAATGTTGTTTAAAGATAAAATATTTGCAAAACAGATGTCTAATCCACCAGTGATATTTAACTTTTCAAGTATCTTACCCGATAATGATTTTAGTTTTTTAATATTTATCTTTTTCAAACCCTTCATGGTTCTTTCACCATCTGATAACTTGATTGATAATGACCAGTCCTCTATAATATCAGCCTCTTTGATTGATAATAATGCTTTTTGTGTAACTAATTCATTTTGTTCTATACTTTTTAGAAACTCAAAAACACGATTCATATCTTCTGACAAATCTTCATTTGAATTAAAAATTTTTGTACTTTTCCTATTGATTGATTTTGCAACACAATTAAGGTCTTCTATAAAGCATAATACTTTTTCTTCCGTATTTTTACTATTTGAGTCAGTTGCTAACACAAATGGTAAGGACCTATATCGTGCAGGAATATAATTTTGGGTCCATCTCCCTTGATTATTAATCATTAAATTCATGTTTGGTAATAAGCCTTGCAAACTATAAAGTCCTAATTTCTCATCATTTTGTATAAAGATAATAGGATTAGTTGATATAATTCTATCTATTTCGGCCATTAATATAGGGACAATGGCATCATTTTTTGTATGCTGATAACTACTAAGTCCAACATAAGACCAATCACTATGATTTTCTTTTGATATGGGTATGACTTTCATTATTATTCATTAAATTTATAAAACTTATATCAGAATAAGGGATTTTTTAATAATTTGTAATAATATTTTATAAATTTACTTATAAGCAAAATTTTTTTATAAATGATGAACTAAATAGACAACTAATATTAAAAAAAAATAAACCATAGTGTTGTTTAAAAGAAACACCCCTACCCAAAGTCAAAATTTATTAAATAAAATCTAAATAATTGTTGCACCCAATTGAGCCTTTCTGTAAAAACCAAATTAATGTATTGCGTTCAACATGTTTGATACGCTATAACATCGCGCGAATGAATAATTAAATAAACAACCTGGAGATGGTGAAAATGAATATGATCGTAAACAAATCTGATCTCGTCGGGTACGAGGCAGTCGACCGCACAGAGGTTAAGAAGAAAGCTCTTGCTAAAATAGTAGCGGCATGGGAAAGCAAACAGGCAAAGAATGCTGCTCGCTTTGGCGGATTAGGATTTTTAGCGGTATCCCTTGCAGCTTGTAACAGTAGTTCTGATGACACAACTACTACTACTACTACAACAACAACACCTGCTACGCCAACAGTTACAGCCCTGTCAAAAGACTTAGCTACTACTGCTGACGTAATTACTTCAACATTTACAACAGAAAATGATACCATAAGTGCTACTGATACCACATTTGGTGCTGGTGATGTTTTAGTTGATGCATCTTCAACTGACTCTGATACTTTAAATATTACAATGGCTGGCAATGCGATGGCCACAGCCCCTGCTACTGTTACCGGTATTGAAAACATCAACTATAATTACGGAAGTAATGTAACTGCTAATGAAACTAATATTAATCTTGGTAATATCATTGGTGCAAATGTTACTGTTAATCATACTGGTAATGCTCTTGTTGCTCCTAATGCAGCAGAGATTATAAACATCGGCCCTAACATGACGGTTACTCTGGGAACTAACATTGATACCACAACTATTGATGCAACTAACCCAAGTACAGGTCCTTTTGGTGGTACAGAATCAGCTATGCATGTTGCTGCTTCCGCAACTAATGTGACGTTAAATGCTGGTGCTTCTGCCCTTTATGTTGTTACTGATGCTAGTGTTGACGGACTAACCATAAATGGTGGAACTGGTGGAGCTATGACAGTTGCAATGGGTGCAACTAGTAAGAATGTAAGTGTAAATAGTGGTACTGGTTCTGGTGCTGTTACTGTAGATTTAAATTCTGCTTCAACTTCTTCCGTAACAACCGCCTACACGGGCACAGTAGCACAGACTGTTGCAGTTAATAACATAGCAACCGCGGCAAGCGTAACTGTTGCTAAGACTGGTACTGCGGCATCGGCTACTACTATTAATTTAGATGGTACTGGTTCAGCCACCGATACTGCTAGTGTAACTGCTGCTGGTATCATTACTTTTGACTCTGACGCTGCTCAGCCTGTTGAAATATTAACCTTGAGCGGTAATGGAGCGGCGGCTACATATAATTTAGATGCCGGAGCTCAACCACTTAGTGTGACAATGTCTGGTAGTCAGAGTGTAACTTACAAAACAACAAGTGCACAAGCTCTGAACCATACAACTGGTATTACAGATTCAACAACAGGTTCAGCTGTATCTACTGTACAATTTTCAACTGCTGCTGCTACTGCTGATTATTCAAAAATTGATGTAGATGTTATTGAATTGCAAGCTGCTACCACAGGTACAAATGTTCCTGTATTCAAGGATGGGTCTACTTTAACTTATTCTACAGTAGCTCAAGCTAACGCTTTTGGTTTAGACGTTTCCGATGGTCTTTCGACCCACAATGCTAATGGTTCATTAACCATTAATGCTGGGCAGGATCAAACTGGTGTTTTGACAATTGATGCAACTGCTAGTTCTGATAATATTGCTACCTTAAATTTCAATATGACTGCAAATCAATCAGCTCTAGATATTAGAGGTGGTACGGCAACTACTGTTAATATTACAGGTTCAAAGACTGCAACTATTGCTGGAACTTTTACTGCCAAAAAGATGGACGCATCTGGTGCAACCGGAGCCATAGGTATTACTCTAGGCGCTGGTAACAAAGACATCGTACTAGGATCTGGTGATGATACAATTACTAGTATTGCCGCTCCTGCTGCAGGTCAGAAGGTTGATGGCGGTGCTGGAAATGACAAAATTACAATCGCAAATGCAAGTGCTAATGCTAACTTAACATTATCAAATATCGAAGTTGTCGACATTTCAGCTGCAAATGGTAAGGTTACTTTTAAAGCGTCTCAGCTTAGTGGTAAAAACTACATTATTACAGCTGATGCCGCTGCTGATGTTATGGATATTGATGGAGCTGGTACAGCTACGTTGGTTGACGTTTCTACTATTGACCTTTCAGGTTTATCTTTCAGCGGAGGAGCAACAGCTGGTGAAACAGAGATTAATGTAACGGCATTTGATCCAGCTAAGTTTGTAAGCACTCAAGCTTTTACTATCACTGGTTCAGCCAACAAAGATACTATCGATGCCAGTGCAAATGGTGATACTATTTCTGGTGGAGGTGGTGCTGATGCCATTACTGGTGGTGCTGGCGATGACACTCTCAACGGTGATGCTGGTGATGATACTATTGTGGCTGGAACTGGAACCGATACTATAAATGGTGGTGCTGGAGCAGATACTATAACTTTTACAATGGAAACTGCAAAAGCTGATACTATGACTGGTGGTGCTGGAAATGATATTTTTCAATCCGCTAATACAGTTGCAACAACTGCTGCAGTTGCTAAAATCACAGATTTTGATCTTGGCACAGCTACTACTGCTGCAGACGTTCTTAAGTTAAGTGTTGCAATGCTTGAAGGTCTGACCACCACTAATGATTTAGTCGATACAAATACTGCTTCAGTTGGAGCTGGTGCAGCTGTAGTTGCTAAAGTTACAACAGATGGTGGTACAATCAATGGAGCTGATTTGGTTGTGTTATCTCAAACTTATGCTAATGATGCAGCAGCGCTTGCTGGAATGGCAACTGCAGGATCAGATACAATAGCTTACCAAACCGCCTTAGAAGATGACGATTCCTTTTTAGTTGCTTACACTGATGGAACCAATTCATACATTGCTGTAGCAACAAATAATGGAGCGACAAAAGCTACTACAAACGATTTAGACTCAGTAGTTACTATTGTTGAATTAACTGGTGTAAGTAGTTTGGCTAACATGGATACTAACGATTACGTTGTTATAGCGTAATTAAAAAAAAATATTAAATAAAAGAACCCCTCTTTTTGAGGGGTTTTTTTTTGCTATTTTGTTATTTTTAAGCCTTGTTTCTTGGTATTGAATTAATTAAGTTATTTTCATCAAAGGGAGGGGAAATAAATGACAAAAGAATTTTATATTGATGGTATTGGTAATATTTCTGTACAAGGTCCAGTCGTAACTTTATCTATGACCAGGGTTCAGCAGGGATCTAAAGTAGAAAATGATAAAGAAGAAGAAGTACTTCATTTAACCATGACAGGACAGAACTTACTTAAAATTACAAATATCTTAAATAATACGATTAAGAGACTGGCAGAGAGATCACAGTCAGCAAGTAAAGATACAGTGGAAAATAAAGCTAATAAAGATACAGTGAAAAATAGGGATAAAGACCAAACTGTTAATTGATTATTAGTAATTTTTAATGTTATAATTTAATACAGTAGTGAATACGTATTCAATTTTATAATTGATTTTATTTTATCAATGAAATTAGTAGTTTACGTATGGTTAGGGGAGGATTTAGACAGAATGGTTTTTTCATCAATTTACAATTTTAAAAAATTGATTCGTGAAAAACCAATTCGTTGCCTTCTTTTTTCTTGTTTAATTAAATTAAAATTTACCTTTCAGGAGCTTTTGTAATGTCAGAACCAATGGGACCCCTCTTTAAACCCAGTGACAAAGACTTTTTTGTTGTAACCAATATAAATGCACCAAATCCAAATTTTAAGGATCAAAACAAAACTAACAATTCGATCCAATTCATTGGTAACCAGTGGGATAATCTTAGAATGGTTGAGCCCGAAGGTACACAAGAGATGTTAGATGCCAAGGGTAAAATGGTTTTAGCTTTTGAGCAGACAAATCCTAATAGGCCTGGACAATTATTTTTGGATACAGAAATTGTTTCGAAAGTTGGCTATAAAGCACCTGAGGGGGATGCTTCAGCTATATTTATTGCAAATTCTGATCCAGCATTTTATTTGCCAAAAACTTATTCCGGTGGAAACAATACAGGTGCAAGTACAAGTACTAAGGTTAATTTAATTGGAACGGGTTGGGAAAAAGGTTCTATAACAAATTCCCAATTTAAAAATGCTGTAGATGAGTTTAAGTCTTCTATTGAACAGGGTTCAAATAAAGTAGCACTAGATGTTTTCATTAATAAAACAAGTAGTGGTGAAAGGGTAGAAATTTTTGTTCAAAAAACTATAGCCGTAGAAACTGGTGCCACTGCATTACAGGGCAATTATAATACTTCTGGAGAGTACAGTATTTTTGAAGCTCTTGGTGATTTTATGCAATTTCAAAATGACCAAGGTCAGAATATTACCTTAAGTGACACTTTTAAAAATATCACTGGTGATACAGAGGAAATACTTGAAGCAGGTCCTGGTGGCGGTGGTGCAGTCGCTTTTGGTAATTCGGATGCTAACAAAGTAAAGGGCTCAGATAAAGGGGATGCTGTAAATGCTGGTGCTGGAAATGACATACTTGATGGGGGTGGTGGAGCTGATCGTCTTCAAGGTGGTGAAGGTGATGATACTATCAAAGGTGGTAGTGACGGGGCAAAACAAATAACGGAAAATGGTAATACTATTCAACTTAAGGTTCAAGAGTGGGGTGATAGAGCTGTCTTCAAAGGAAAGAAAGCGGACTACACTATAACTTCTAATAGTGATGGGACATTTACCGTTACAGATAACGTTGGAACAGATGGTACGGATACTCTTGAGGATATTGAGATTTTAGAGTTTGCAGACAGTGAAGAGTTACTGGTTACAGAGACAGAGAGTTTCTCAACACAGGACTTTGCTACAGGAAAAACAATCCAAGAGGAATTTTCCAAAGGTACCGAATTTGATGATGTTATTATAGGTGGTACAGGAAAATCAATTATCAAGGGTAAAGCGGGTAATGACGTTATAAAAGGCGATGGTGTTTTAACTAGTGGGTCTAAAGATATCATTGAAGGTGGTGCTGGTAATGACTTTATCGATGGTCAGGCAAGGGGCCAAGGCGTTATGCCTTGGGAGAACGATAATATTGCTGAATATATGGCAGCAGCTAGACGATTCACAGTAGAAAAATTAACTTATACAAATTCATATTCTAGAAAAGATGCTGATGGGAATACAATTACAGATAAGACAGATAAGGAATACATAGATTCATTAATTTCATCATTAAACATGAATGCAAATGCCATTGGTGCTTTGTCTGCAGGTACGTCTCAAAAACCAACAGAATATTTTGTTGTAACGGATAGTGTCAGTGATGCCAATGGTGGTTTAGGTACTGACATTTTAGTAAACATAGATGAAATTTTCTTTGATGATAAAGGTATGCGATTATCTCTCTTTAAGGATGTATGGGGAGGTCGAATTGAGGGTACTGACTTTGCTGATACTATTACAGGTGAAGGTGTCGATGAAGAGATAGATAGTGGCGATGGTGATGACCGCGTTTCTGGTGGTGCTGGATCTGATAGAGCTATTCTAGGAAAAGGAAATGATTTTTTTGATGGTGGATCTAATAAAAAAGATTTTAATTCTACAGATTATCTAAAGGGGATTGGTTTTAATCTTGATGCTGATCCTAATGCACTAGGATCATTTAATCCTGACGAATTTATGAACATGATGGATGTTGGACCTGTTGGGTCTGGAATGCCAATGAATGATCCCATGGGTGGTGGTTCAGGTTTTAACGATTCTATGGGTGGTGGATTTAATGATGCTGGAGGTACGGGTGGTAATTATCAAGACATGGGTGGAGGAGGGACTAATGTCTCCATGCCTGGTGGCAACTCAGCTATGCCCGGTGGAGATATGGGTCATGGCCATGGTGGTGGTCCCTCTGGTGATACAGCAGTTTATCAAGGTGATTATGCTCGTTTCACTGTAAAGACTTATGCAGGAAATAGCTCAGAATTAGCCACAATTATTTCACAAAATTTTGGTGATTTGGTTAATGATTCTTCAAAGTGGGTAGAGAGTAAAAGTTATACGGTCGTTTCAGATACCAACACAGGTTCTAAAGGCCTTGGTAAAGATTTGTTAGTGAATGTCGAGCAAATACAATTTAATGATTTTTCATTTAATCTATCGATTGTCCAAAATGTTATGCCAGGTATGAAAAACGGATGGGCAGGTTCAGCCGATTGGAAAGGTACTTTTGGTGATGATGTGATTAATCATAATGATTTAGATACATCTGGTATTAACACCAGCAACAATGAAGTAGCGCCAGTCAATGATTTTATGGACGGAGAAGCTGGAAACGATGTTTTGATTGCAGGCATTGGTGGTGACCGATTAGTCGGTGGTGTCGGTAATGATATTTTGGATGGTGGTGCCAATGGGTCTACTGGTATTGAATGGGAAGACAGTGATATTGCAGAATATAATGCAAGTATTGATCGTTTTACATTAACGAAACATACCTTCACAGGAAAGGCCATGGTTCTTAAGGATACCAACGGAAATGCTGTTTTTACCATTACATCAAAGAAGAAAGGTACGGATACATTAGGGCTAGTAAAGCGTAATGGTGAAGATAAAACAGCCATTACTATTAAAGAAGGAGATACTTTTTATCTTGTTTCTGATAGTTTGCCTGAAAAGTATGGAGGAGAAGGTACGGATATTCTCCTTGGTATGGAAAAAGCTCAATTTGGCTTTGATTTTGATGGTGAAGTAAATTTCCAAGTTAAATATAATGTTGACCCTTATATGGGTCATACCGGTAATGGTCAGGTTATGGCGGACGGTACTCGATTTGATGACGTAATAGATCTAAGAGCTGGTAAAAAGTCATCAGATTCAGGATTTGGTGGATTTAATGATTTTAATGATGGTATGGATATTTGGGATTCTGGTTTTCAGGATGCTATGGATGCCAACATGTCTATGGCTACTGGTGTAGCCGGTTTTGATATATGGAATTGGTCTCCAGGAAAGGGCGACAGCCCCGTATCAAACGGATCTGGAATAACATCTCTTATTAGTGCTTATCAAGGTGGTCAGCCAGTCAATGGTAAATTTGATATTTACAAAGTTAATACTGCTACACCTGAGGCACCCAGTTATATCTTTCTTGCTTACGATACAGTGGAAAATTCTGTTAAGGAAGAGGTAAAAGAAGAAAGTGCTGGCTGGAAAATAAAACTTGAAGGGGTTACTGATTCTACTAACATTTCAGTTTTAAATGCTGCACAGGCTGATGATTGGAAAGCCTGGCAGCCTTCAAGTTCTGATCAGCCAAAGGCCCAAGGAGAAACTATTACTTATGATGATGGTTTTACTACTCAAGATACTTTTGATATTTATGAATTTAAAACTGGTGAGTTTTTGGCCTATAAAGTTGAAGGTCAGTTTGGTTATGTAGTCGATTTGGTGGTGTTAAACGCTGATGGAAAAACATGGAACAATAAAAGACCAGACGATCAATTTAAATTTAAAGACGATCAAAAAGGCCCTGATACTGCAAATTGGCAACCAGGACCTAATGACCAAAAAGCTAATCTAGATGGTAATGTTTTTCCAAATGAAGTTACAGCTATATGGTACAAAGGCCAAGGTTCGGCTCCTGCTGAAGAAATCAATGGAAAATGGGATATTTATGAATATTCACAAGGTGAATATTATGCCTACAATAATGAATATGGGCAATTAGAGCAAAAAGTTGAATGGAGTGCTTCAGACTCTAAATATTATTGGGTTGAGTCGACTAATCAAGGTTATTCACATTCCAATAATACAAATAATAATCAAAATTCAAATAGTCGAATTCATGATAGTTATATCCAGGGTGGTCGTGGAAATGATATAATTTTAGCTGGTCAGGGTCGAGACGAAATAGAAGGTGGATTTGGAAATGATTTTATTGATGGTGGATCAGAAAGTGATTTCTTAGCTGGGCTAACAAACAAACTTGCAACCGGTCAATTAATTACCAATCCGGATACTGGGATAAAAAAGAAATACGACATTTATTCTGAAAATAGTAATGGATCTGGTAAGAAATGGGCTTGGGATGGTAGTCAGACCAATCCTTTATATTTTGAAGTGCAAGCTAAGCCTGGATCCACAGGTTATGAAGCGAAACAGTACTCAGAATGGGAAATGCAGGAATTAGAAATGGATCGCTTTAATTCTTACGATAGAGCAATTTATTCTGGGTCCAAAGCAAGATATAATATCTCTGAAGTATATTTAAAAATGGAGGCTGGACGTCCCGATTTAGCAAGTGATGGTTCTTATCAGGAAGTTTCTATTACCGCTTATAAGAGCCTATCAAATGCTGCAAAATCTAAATATACAAAAGTAGTTAAGATTAAGGATATTCTACCAGAATTAGCTGGTGGCGAGGGAACGGACTATTTACTCAACGTTGAAGAAGTTAATTTTGAAGATGGATGGGAGCAACTAGCTGTTGATAGTTGGGGTTATTCTCGTCATGTTGCAATGGAATTAGACGAAAGCTGGCAACCTTCTGGAGGATTTGCAAATCCTTTAGCGGTAAATGGTAGTGTCATTGCAGTGACTTCTATTCAACAGATGGACGGTCCACCAATCAACCCTTACAATCAAGGAGGAGGCCATGGTAATCAAGGAGGAGGCCATGGTAATCAAGGAGGAGGCCAAAGTGCATGGAATTTATATAAATACACCCAAGGTGGTTCGGATGTTCAAGTAACGGATAATGGTGTTACAAAGACGGTATACGCAGCTGTATTTAAAAAAGAAATTGATGCAGGAGTTGTTCAAAATAATGTTGAGCACTTAGTTGTCGTCGATGGTAATAATAATACTATTACCAGCCAAAGCCAGTTTAAAATTGCACAAGAACAGGCTTTTGAAGGAACATTCCGAGGCACTATTGTAAGTGATACAATTGGTCATGCTAATAACCCAAATAAAAAGCAATCTGATGAAATCTTTGGTAAGGGTGGTGATGATTTAGTTATTGCTGGTGCCTCTATTGATCTCATAAAAGGGGGATCTGGTGATGATACGATATGGGGAGGAACTCATTCTGGAGGAGAACATGGGCAATTTAGTGGTGACATTGCCTTTTATACCGGTTCTATAAGTCGATATGAAGTTGTGCAAAATGTATATGTTAAGGCAGCAAGTGAAAATGGTGCGGTAGAACGCGATTCATCTGGAAATGTCGCCTTATATTACACTGACGCTGCTGCGAAAGAGGCTTTGGCATTTTCTAATGGTAATGATGATGGTATTGGTAAAGAGCAAACCATTGGGACCAACGGTCAAGTGAGTCTTAACGGAGGAATGGTATCCTCTGGCTCTGTAGCGTTTAATGTAGCTCAAGCAATCACCATTAATAGTTCGGGCAATGACTCAGGTGGTTATTTTTGGATTGATGGTAAAGGCGCGAATGGTCAAGCTCTTTCAGCACCTGTGAAGTTGCAAGGATCTAATGGAGGTATTGCCACATCTACTGATAAATTTAAGGAAATAACATCAATTACTTTTAAAGATGGAAATGGTGGCAGTGCTGCAGCTAAAGCTTCAGCTGGTAAAGTTACTATTGGTACAAGCTATAAAATGGCACTATCTGACTTAACAACAAACAATAAATTTTATGAGGCTGTAGTTGTTGTAGATAGTTTGGCAAAAGATCAAGGCGGAGAAGGTACAGATGTACTTGTTGGCGTTGAGGGCTTGGTTTTTAATCATTCATCTAGTGATAATGAGGGGTTAGAACGACAGAATAGTCAGAGTTCGGATTTGACTAAACTCGCAGTAACAACAGCTTCTGAAGATTTTTTAGGTTATGAATGGGTAGATTCAGTAGTAGATAATATTTCTGCCGATGGTGTGAACTTAGCAGGCGGTGGAGCAGTGACTTTAAGTAATACAGGTCGTTACTTAGAAATAACGCGTACTGGTAGTAATTTACAAAATTTCACATATGAAATTACCGGTGATATTAAGGAAGATCCATCTCCAGATGCCCAAACTCAAAACAATGTAACTAAGGATTTTATTGTTGATCATAGCGGTAAAAAGGCGGGTGATTACTTATGGACTAAAATTACTAATATTGCAGTCAAAAGTGGCACAAAAAATGGTGATATAAAAATAGGAACAGCTGGTGATAGCTATCTAGTACAAAATTACAGAACCTTATATCAGGGTACTAATTTTGATGATGTAATCAAATATGATGATGAATCAACTTTTAAGTCATTTGTAGGGACAAAGTTTAATCTTAATCAAGTAACGGATATGGGTTTTGATGGTGGCCAGGGTGATGATATATTCTATGGTGCTAAATCCTCCTTTTCCAAAACACCTAAGATAAACGATTCTTATGCTATTTATAGTGGTTCTGTTGAAGAGTATACGATTACTCCAGATACAACTGGGTCAACATTAAATTTTGTGACTGTAAAGCATAAAGTTTCTGACAAAGCGGGTGGTACGGGAACTGATACTCTTTATGACATCAATAAAGCCATTTTCGGTTTTCAATCACATTCTGAAAAAGTGGTGAATTTCTTACCCGAGACTAAGGACTATAAGGAAAATGATCCGACACTTCAAATGGAAATCGTTAAAGGTGTGAAGGTTGTAAGTACAAAGTATGACGATACAGTTGTTGCTGCTGATTATGATAAAAATGCGAAGCAAGACATTTATTTTGAAGCTTTAGGATCTGGAAGCAGCGGTAATGAATTTACTGGTAGAACGGATTTACCAACTGATGGAGCTGATGGCGTAATACTTCCTGGTTTCTGGATGCGTTATGATATTCGCTATAATCCAACAAATAAAAAATTTAAAATAGTTGATTCTCTTGAGGCTTCCTTAGGTGGTACAGGAACAACTTATGCAAAAACTATAGATCGAATTAAATTTGATGAAAGATTTGACATTGAAATTGGAAAAACTTTTGATGGAACAGAAGATAGTGGGACAGCTGACGATAATCTGACAATATATAATGGCAATTATCAATATAATTTTGCCCAATTTTCTGAATTGTCTAAAGCTGACACCGGTGGATATTCTGCTCTTCTCAGTAGTGGAGGTGCAGTAGCGAATTCGTTAGTTAATTCTAACTCTCAGCAAGTCCAAAACTTCCAGTGGGTCGGAGGTAATAAAGCGTCATTTACTATCAGTGATTCAGATAATATTGCTGCCAATAAAACTGTAACTGTGCAAAAAGGATCAGAAAGTGCTGTAACATTTACCGCTAAGGCAAGTGGGGCTTCTGGGGCGCAATTTAATACTGATGCATCTGCAAGTACAACGGCTACAAATCTTGCTGCTGCAATTAACGCCCATTCCGATTTTACAGCTAGTGCGACAGGTTCAGTAGTCACGGTTGCTGCAACTGGTGGAGTTGCAACGACCATTACCACAGGTGATGCAGCCAGAATGGCAATAAGCGGATCTTTGTTAAATCAAGGTGATTTATTTACGATTGGTACCGTTGATAATTTTGCTGGTAAATTTGTTACTTTTAAGAGTACAGGCGATGAATCCAATACTCAGTTTGTAATAAAGGGTAAAGCTTTAAACGGAGATGCTCAAACAGATACGGTGACTGGAAAAGCAGCCACGAATGTTGCGGTGTCATCTGTAGCTTTTAAAACCATAGATTCGATTACAGTTATAGGTCAGCAAACAGCTGGAAATGTAAATATTGGTACTCAAAATTCTATTTTTATGCCTGACTCCTGGACCACAGCTGATCATGATGCCAATTCAAATTCAAATTCTCCTGACGTACAAATTACCCCAACTATCTTATGGGGCCAATCAGTTACTACAGATTTAAAGACCTCTTTAGATACTATTGATAGTGATGATGATGATATAATTCAAAAGGATGAATGGGTAGTAGCAAAAGGTCAGGGAAATAATAATCCTATCAATTCTGCATTTACTTATGGAGGTTCTTGGTGGAATGAGGAATACGGAACTTATGATTCAAGTGGAAAATTTACAGCATTAGAGAATCAAAGCACCGCACCTGCCAGTTCTTCTTTATCCTTGGAAATACAATTTAAGGGAATGGGTCAAAGTGATAAGTTATACGGAAGTGACTTTTTTAATGAGAAAATCGTTGGTCGAGCTGGTGATGATTTTATGTGGGGGCGTGGGGAACAAGCTACCGATTCTGATAGAGCCAGTGAAACCGGTGACTCAGTAATTTATTATGGAGATATGAACCGATATACCATTTCTAATTTGCAAACAGACGTAAATACTGCTGGTTCAAATAGCACATGGGATAATACGGGTATATCCACCAGTGATTGGACTGCATGGTTAACCGCAAATAATTTGCCAAGTTCTACTGCCCCAACATATTTTACAGTAACGGACAGTTTAACCAAGGAATTTGGTGGAGATGGAGTTGATACCTTAATTGATATTGAGAAAATTGAATTTGCTGATCAAACCTATTTCCTTACTATAAGAAATTTTGAACGTCCTGGATATGAAGGAGTGATGGAAAAGGAGTTTTTGGGAACTTCTGGACGTGACGATTTCTCAACATACTCAGATGATTCTAAGACTGGAGCTGCCACTGTTAAGATTAAAAATGTAGCTCAACTGGCAGACAAAACCGTAACAGTTCAAAAAAATGCAGAATCGGCAATCACATTTACTGCAAAAGCTAGTGGAGCTTCAGGTGATGAATTTAATATTGATTCGTCTTCAGTTAGTAATACAGCCGCTAATCTTGCGAAAGCCATTAACGCTAAGGCCTCTTTTACCGCTTGGTCAGATGGAGATATTGTTTATATCACGGCAGGTTCTGGAAAAGTTAAAGCAAATTCCAATGACGTTGGAAAAATGGAGACAGCAAAAGTCAAGGATATCAAGTTTCAATTTCAAGGGGAAACCGGTAACGATTTAATTGTGGGTGGTGTTGAGTTTCAAGGTGAAAATGTTAGTAATATTGTAAACATTGGCGATCGGGCCATGTATGATGGTAAGCAACAAAATTATAAAATATCAAGTAAAGAACTTGAATTTAATCTTTCTGGAAAATCAAAAATTACCATCCAGGATTCTGCTAATATACGTGCAGACGAAACCATTACTATACAAAAGAATGCAGAATCGGCAATCACATTTACTGCCAAAGCAAGTGGAGCTTCAGGTACTCAGTTCAATATTCATGCTTCAGCAAGTACAACTGCAACTAATCTTGCAACAGCAATCAATGGTCATAGTGATTTTACTGCTTCTGCCACGGGTAATGTAGTGACTATTGCCGTTACCGGAGGAGGTACGGTTACAGTAGTCTCCAATGACGAACATCGATTGGATCCAACGAAAGAGGTTGTTGCTTGGGGAGCTTCAGATGGTGGACCAATTAATTGGGATGGTAGTAGTGGTGCACCTGATACTGCCGATTTAATATTGGCTGAGGCTTTATTCAATAAATTTGCAACTGTATCTAATCCACGTATTACTCAGGTAACGGTAGAAGATACAAGGCCTGGCAGTGCTGGCGATGGTAAAGATACGCTTTACGGTATCGAAAAGCTTTCGTTCAAAGAAGGAGTGATGGATTGGAAAGATGTACTATTGCTTCCTGAAATCTTTAGGGATCATAATGGTAAAATACATTTCATGAAGGGTACAGAATTCGGCGATCTTTTTAAAGGTGATGATAATAATAATGACATTGAGAGCATGGGGGGTGATGATGATATAGTTGCTGGAAATGGAGCTGACAGAATTACCCCAGGTACTGGAGCTGATTACATACATGGTGGATTAAATAATAATAGTGGTGATCCTAATGCTAGTTGGTTTAGGGATGAAGCTCTCTTTCACGATGCTCCATTTGCGCGTACTGAAGTTTCTCAAATTAAAGTTATGGTTAATGCAGATACTGGTTTAATGACACACACCAGTGATGATCAATTTATAATTTATAATTATAATGGGAAAGTGGCTAAATCTGAGGATTATTCTGAGGATGTGTCCATAAATACAACGGTTAACGCATTTAATTCCTCAACAATTACGACGACGGGGGCTGATAATGATGCTTTAACTGGTAGCACCGGAACCAATACAACCGGTAATACCAATCTGGCTTTAAACGGCAATGGAAATCTTGGATCTGGAAAATATATCTCCATCACGAGTGACGGAAATGAAGCTGGGGCAAGTATTAGTTTTCTTGTAACAGGAAAAGATTATCAAGGAAAAGATCAGACCGAAACCATAGCCGGTGGTGCTGCTAATGCTACTGTTAAGGGAACTAAAATCTTTTCTCAAGTGACTGAAATCAAGGCAAGTGGTGACACTGCGGGCACAGTTATAGCGGGCACAGTTTCTAATTTCACCTGGATGGACGCTCTTTTAGTTACGGACACCTTACCGGGGACAGAGAAAGGGTCTGTGGGTTTAAATGTTCTTGTAGACATTGAAGCAATTGGTTTCTCGGATGACTTTCTTGATATTAAGCCTTTCTCAGACACTTGGGAATTTACTGATTGGTTTACTGGGGAAACAATCAAAGAAAGTTTTCAAGAGGGAACTCCATTTGACGATACGAATCTTCAAGGTGATAACGGGACTGACACACTATCAGGAAATGCCGGTAATGATCTTCTTTCTGGTTTAGCTGGAGGTGACAGACTTATTGGGGGTAAAGGCCATGATATTCTCAAGGGTGGAGCTAATGGTACCTCAGGTGATACTTGGCGTGATTTAGATAAGGCTGAATATAATGGTATTGAAGCACGATATAAAGTATTTACTGTAAAAGTTAATGGTAGCTCATTAACCCCTGGATCCCAGTCCATCTATGATGTTTCTGGAAAGATTGAGAGTGATACTGACATTACCACAGGTGGTGTCATTAATTTAGATGGATATAATGTTGTCAAAAAGACTGCTAGTTCTAGTGACTATGCCAGTATGACTACCACTGCTTATTTAGTAGTGGATATGTTGCCTTCTAATATGGGTGGGTCTGGAAATGACCTGTTGATCGATGTTGAAATGGTTCAATTTAAGGAAAGTTCCATTGATTTGGGACTGCGAATTGAATTGAACAATTGGGATAACGATGTAACCAACGGCTATGACTGGGTTGAAGTAAAAGGAACAGATGGCGCTGATGACATAAGAAATTGGGGTACGGGGTCTTACTTAGATACGGCTCTTGATGATGATTGTGTTTTTGCATCAAGCACTATTGCCAATAATGCGACTTCAATTTCTCTTGTAGGAGGAGGGTCTATTTCTTTTAATCAAGCCCATCAAATAGCAATAACCAGTGCGCAAGATGATACCGGTCGAGAATTTACCATTACTGGTACGGACTCAAATGGTAATCAACAGACTGAAAAAGTAACTGGAGCAAATGGAACAAGTAATAACAAGATTGCGACAAGCACTAAATCTTTCTTAACTGTTACAAAGATTTCAGCATCTGGAAATGACTCAACTGGAAATATTAAAATTGGAGTTGCTTCTGCCACTTCCACAACTTCTCAAGATGTAGCTGGCGATAATGAAATTCGTGGTAAAGGTGGAGATGACGTTATTTTTGGTTATGCGGGTGGTGATAGAATTTCTGGTGATGGAGGAAATGATTTTATTGATGGTGGTGCTAACGGTGCGTCTCAGTTTGGATGGGTTCCTAAAGACACAGCACTTTATTCTGGTCCTGCTAAGAATTATACAATCAATACATATACCAATGGTGATGCTGCACTTGCAGATGCCATCGCGAATACAGGTATGGCCTCTTCTGTCAATAATCAAACAAAAATAATTTCAGGTTATGGAGCAAATCAGCAATTTGTGGTTGTAAAAGATTCACTTCCTGAAAGTTTGGGTGGAACTGGCACTGATGTCTTAACAAATGTGGAGTTTATTGAGTTTCAAGATCAACATTTACCTCTTTCAAAAGAAGAGTTTATAGACATTGATCCCGTTACCGGCTTAGAAGTTAGAAGGGCCGTTACAGGTACGTCGGGATCAGACAAGATTGATGGTGGTGCAGGTAATGATGATCTTTGGGGTAATGCAGGAAATGATACGATTTCTGGAGGTATTGGTGGAGATTTCATTAAGCCAGGAGCGGGTAATGATATAGTGGATGGTGGTGCAAATGGTACGGATCAATGGTCTGGTGAGGCTGTTTTTGATATTGTAAGTTTTGATGGCAATTATGCAGATTATACTATTGAAGATAAAGATGTTAATGGCGTTTTAACTTTAACCGTTACGGATACAGACCCTAATGGTGATGGCGTAAATACTATTACTAATGTTGAAATATTAGAATTTGCAGATCAACAGATTTTTGTAAGTGCTACAAAATCACAAATTAAAATGTGGGATCCTAAAACACAATCAGAAGTTGAAAAAGGCTACTTTGTATCTGGTAGTATTTTTAGTGATACTATTACGGGTAGTGACTCTTCAGATAGTATTTTTGGAGGTAAAGGATCTGATAATATTAAAGGGGAAGATGGACCTGATAGAATTAAAGGTGGTCAAGGAAACGACACGATTTACGGTGGAGGAAATGGCTTAGATGATTGGGGAAATCCTGGTGATGATGTAGCGATCTATTCTGGTGTTGAATCAAGATACACGGTCACCTTCTATGATAGCAAAGGAAATAAGTCTGATACAGGGTATCAGTCTGATGGTTTTGTGAAAGTCGTGGATAGCAGTACAGATGAAACGGCTTCAGAAGGAACAGACACACTTTATGGAATTGAAGGTATTGAATTTTCGGACGGATATCTAGGCTTTAAAAAAGTAGAGACATTTAAGGATCTTGATGGTGACGGTAAGCCAGATGTGGGAGGTAAAAAAGGTACAAGTGGTGCTGATACTCTTGAAGGTTCTGATATGGATGAAAAACTTGAAGGTGCAAAAGGTGCTGATGTCTTGTCAGGAGGAAAAGGTGACGACTTTCTAATAGGTGGAGAAGGCGCTGATACTCTTATTGGTGGTAATGGAGAAGGTGCTATAGATACAGCCTCTTTTGCTGGAAGCGCTGATATTTATACCATTGAATCAACTTCAAAGTGGATTGGTGTAAAGACTGATGGAACTTATGAAAAAGATGCTAATGGCGATATTAAGATATTTACATCGGCATCTGGAGTTGCTGGCGGCTCAACTGCTGTTAAAGGGTTCACTGTAACAACTAAAGATATTGATGGTGATGGGTCGGTTTCTTCCTCTGAAAAAAGTGGTTCTGCCACAGTTTCAGATCTCGTTTTTGAGGTTGAGAATTTTGAATTCTCAGATGGTATGTTTAGATCTAGTATGGAAATGTTTGTCGAGGACTTTGACTTTGACTTTGTTATTGATTTTGCAGATATATTGGGTTCATTGGCTGACGATACTATTTCCGCAGCTAATACTTCTGATTTAAATGCATTACGACCGACTTGGGTTTCAGATGCATCAATTAGTCTTGCAACGATCTTTGATGGTAATAATTTCATTGACGGTGGCAAGGGTATAGATACCATTCTTGCTGGTGCTGGTGATGACTTTATCGATCCTGGTTCACGGTCAAAAGATCAAGGAGAAAAAGTTGATGGAGGTGCTGGTAACGATACCTTGCGTCTTTATGGCAAACAAGCTGATTGGGAAACTGCCACGAGTGCAGATGGCACCACTGGATTAACAGGAACTGGATGGAAGAAATATTGGAATAAAAACAGTACAGATTCTGATACTACAGACGATATTATTGTTTACGCTAAAAATATTGAGGGAATTGAGTTTGACGATATTTATGTGACAGCATCTACCAAAACAACGACGACCCAAGTGGACGAAGATGGTGACGGTAAAATCGATAAAGTTATTACAAAAGGTGCTTCAGGTTCTGCCAATGATGTTGCAGGCGCAACTGTTGGTGATGGTGCTGATACTGATGGTTTGTTTAAATCAGGAGCAATGAATGCGGGAAGTGCAGTAACTTCTTCTGGCTTAAATGGTGATGTTAATGAGGCTACTTTAGGCGGAAAATATGTAACTATTACAAGCGCCGGAAATGAAACATCCAACACATTTACGATCAAAGGTACAGATGCAAACGATAATACTATTTATGAGGTTATTTCGGGAGCTAATGCCGGGACAGCCAAGGGTACTAAATCATTTAAAACAGTAACATCCATTACTGCAGAAAATACTACACAATCAGGGGGAGTTGAAGCTGGTATTGTATCTGGTTTTACAGTTCAAAAAGATATTATCGATGGTGGTAAAGGAGCGGATGTAATCTCAGCTGGTGATGGTGCTGATACTTTAATCGGTGGTGATGGTGCTGACTTTTTGTTTGGTGGAGCCAATAGAGGAACTGATTCAAACGGAGAGGCATTAAAGGATGTGGCTGTCTTTAATGGTAAGAGCGCAGCTGTTGATCTTAATGGTGATGGTGATACCAATGATGATGGCGAAAGTGCTGATTTCACCGTAACGCAAAATGGCTTTATTGTTTGTAATGGGATTATTGATGCGAGTGGCCAATGTATTCTTACAACTCTTGATGTGACAGAGGCTTCTGGTTCTTCTGAAGATGGTGTGGCAGCAGCAGCAACAATTTCAAATGATAGTGGTGGCAACTATACCCTCAAGGGTGATAGAGACCTAGGAACTGGAGCACAAATAACTATTAAGAGTGCAGCTGATGAAACTAAGACTAAATTTACCGTAACTGGAAAAGATGTAAATAATAATGATATTACAGAAGTAATTTATGGAGCAAAAGGAGGAACAGTTACTACTTCCAAAACCTTTAAAACAGTTACTCAAATTTCATCAGATACCAAAAATAACGGTGACGTTACAATCGGTAAAACAGCGACAGTTACTTCTTCTGAAAAGAAAATTACCGATGATCAGATTTCTACCAATGTAAAACCAACGATTTTTTCATCCGTTACAAAAGCTACAGCTGTTACAGTTAAAAAGGATTTTGATGCTAATAATGACGGAACGGCAGACACATTTGAAGTAGCTGGAGCCGAAAATAGTATTACTACAAATATTAATCTATCGGGATCTGGAACCATTGCTTTAAACGGTGACAAGGCGTCTGGTGGAACTGTAAATTTAATGAAATCTCAAAATGTAAAAATAAAAAGTACAGGAGATGATAGTAGCTTAACATTTACAATCACGGGAACAGATGATGCTGGTACATCTATCACGGAAAAAATCTCAGGTGCGAATGCTGGTACATCCTACACTACTAAAGAATTTAAAACGGTTACGGGAATTACTTCAGATGGAGCAACCAATGGTAATGTTAATGTTGGTTTAAGTTCTTTTTATTTAGACATGGACGGCGATAAAAAAGCTGACGTTTTAACAGATGGCAAAATTTCAAAAGATCTTAATGGTGATGGTGATTTCACTGATGCTGGAGAATATGAAGTGAGCATGTCTTCAACAAATATGAATGCGGATGAGATTTTTATCTGTAACATTGCAGCAGTAGATACGAATGGTGATGGTGATACAGGAGATACGGGAGAAAGTGCTGGTATTACGAATTATCAAATTTATGATGGTCATGAGATAAGACCTGTTTATGAAGTCAAAAACAATAATGCTTCGTCAACAGAAATAGATATTGTTTGTGAAGTTGAAGCATTAGAATTTACTAATGGCATGATGGAACTTACACCTCAATCTGCTGAAACAGTTACTTTCGATTTAGCAACAGGTATAACTGAGCTTGTAAATCAGAAAGGTTCAAACTTCGCTGATGAAATAAATTCGACTACTAAGAGTGATATCCTTGAAGGTGGAGGTGGTAAAGATGAATTTATCTTTGGCTCCGGTACCGGTGTTGATCGAATAAAAGATTTTAATCCTGATAAAACTTCTGGTGACGTTATCAAGGTATTAAAAAATGTAAATGGAGAATCTATTACTACTGCTGCCAATGTTTATTCAAGAGTAACGTCTACAACGGATGGTGCTTTGATTAACCTTGGCGGTACTAACAATACTATTTTACTTGAGGGGGTAAATAGTGAAAGCTTGTCTACTGCTAATTTCATAGTTGTGGAAGTTCTTTAAATGAAAATATAAACATAACAAAAAATAGGGGTCTTTCATGGCTGACGCATACGGTTCGATAGCATCAAATCCTACTGAAATAACGTTAGGATCATCAGTAACAGATAATATAGCCACACCATCGGATAAAGATTACTTTAAATTACCTCAGGTAAGTGTTGCTTCTAAATTATCTTTAGATTTTACAGGTTTATCATCCACCACCAATGATAATGAATTTACCGTTTCTATCGTAAATGCCAGTGATACAGCCTTATCAGGGGCCTCTATTACAACTGGTTTAAGTAAAACAGTTTCGGCATCACTGGCTGCTAATACAAACTATTATGTTAAAATTGAAAAAGGTACGACCACTTCAACAGCTAATTACTCAATTAAAGCTGGTGTTACTCCTACAGTTGAAACTGAACCTAATGGTTCGATTGCTACTGCCGATAGACTTGTCCCTAATGCTGCTTATCAGGGTATATTAGGAACTTCTTCTTCAGCTGATGGTAGTGACGTCGATTATTATGCTTTTACTACCGGACCCACTGATGGAAAAACTGTTGCTATTACCGTTGCTGCTACAGCTAAGGATGCCACTTTTTATAAGGCTTCTGTGGTTGATGGTAATGGTCAAGTTCAAAAAGATGGAAATAATAATTTACTTTCTAAAACTGTAGGCTCCAGTAATGCAAATTTAAATTTTATAATTTCTTCAACGGGTAATACGAAAAAAGGAACATATTACCTTAAGATTGAAGCTAATGATCCTTCCAAATTCGCAGCCACTTCAGAAGCAAAAAATCCTTATACAATAACGCTTGCTGGTACAACTGATTTTAATGAACCTCCATCTATAACTATGGGTGGCGTTACTTCTGGGGCTTATGGATCTCAAAAAGATAGTACAGTTACAAAAACAGTTAGTTTAAATTCGCAAGCTAAATTATCAACTTTGATTTCTACTTCAGATCCAGATACTGCAAGTACTGTTAATAGTGCCGTTAAATCCTATTATATTGGTTTAAAAGATACGACGGTAGATGATAATGATATTGTGGCCTTAAGTCAGGATGTAGATTCGGGAAAAACTTTAGATCTAAATCCTGCTGGAACAAGTGGCTCAGTTCGGAAGGCAGCCATTTTAAATAGCAGTAAAGGCTCTGCCATTACTGTAACAAGTGCAGCCGATGACAGTGATATTACCTTTGCTATTGCTGGTAATGCCTTAGCAATGGATTTAAATGGTGATGGTGATACATCAGATACTGGTGAAGGTGCGGGCACCATTACTGAGACCATAAAAGGAGCAAATAATGGTGTTGCTACTACCACTAGGACGTTCACAACTGTTACTAGCGTTACAAGTAGTGCTGCAGCAGATGGAAAGGTGAGTGTTGGTGTCGATAATAGTGGTCGAATTGTTTATGATTCAAATGGTAATGGAAATATTGATACCGCGATAGGTGGTATGACAACCACAGGAACTGGTTTCTTTAAAGATATAACAGCTACTCAATTTGCAACAGCAAAATATGTTGGATCTACTGTTGCAGAAACCGATCAACAGACCATATTTGCTGCTGTAATTGATAATTCAGGTTCTGCTGTAAAAGATATTTCAACGAGTGGTGTCGTTACTCAAAAATTTAATACACAAAGTGTTAGTCTAACAGTAACAGACGGAAATGCGGGTACTGCACTTAAAGAAGGGACAGCTGGATCAAGCCCCTCTTTTGGTGGTGGTGATGGAACTGGATATCATACGTTAACTTTTGATTTGGATAGTGCTTACAACGACACTAATAATAATGTTCGTGTTAAAATCACGGCTAAGAATGCGGACGGCTCTACCAGCAACGACCTTACCCTTGGTGGTTCCCATGTTGCTAATGGTATTATTACACTTGCTCATAATCAGAAACAACAGAAATTAATTGTCTCAGGGACAGCCGATGGTGCTGTTGAAGGAAGTGAAACAGTTTCACTACATTATGAAGTTTTAAGTGATAATGCTGCTTATAATGGATTAATTATGCCTTCAACTTCTTTTACGATCAACGAAGTTAAGGCAACTTTCACAGCTTCTGGTTTGACATTTTCTTCCTCAGGTACAGCTGATGGTCAACTTCGTTACGATGCATTATCTAATACTGTAACGGGTAAGAATGCTGGGCAAATATTAGATTTAAACGGAACTCTTTCTAGCACTGCAAAAGGGTCGGGTTTTGCGACCCCTCAGATAGTGGCTATTACCAGTGCTGGAAATGATGGAACGGCTAATGTCAAATTTAAGGTCGAAGGTACAACTGATGGTTCGACAGCTGCATCTCCGCAAACGATATCAGCTGTGAATGGTGGAACTGCTTACACGACAACCCCACTAAAGACGGTTACTAAGATAACAGTGATGGATCAAAATACTACAGGTGCTGTATCTGCTGGTATTGCTTCTCTTTTAGAATCCTCAAGTTATTCAGCTGCTCAAGCTGCTACTTATACCATTAAGGCTACTGAAATACCCACTGGAATTGACCCTTTAAAAGTTGAGATTAGCTTTGCAGAAGGTACAGCTGTTTTTGATTATGGTGAAACATTTCAAGCGACTTCTCGTGAATTTATGGTTGATGATGATAAGATCTCTACTCTGACCAGTGGAAGCACGCAGAATGGTAATTTAACCCTTGTAGGTGGTTCTACGATATCATTTAGTAGTCCTCATCATGTGACGATCACGGGAGCCACAGATGAGAGTGCAGTATGGTTTCAAATCAAGGGAGCGACAGCTGCAAGTGCTACGGATACGGAGTGGGTACAGGGAAAAGATTCAGCAGGTGCTGTAGTATCCACAAAGGCTTTTAAGACAGTAACAAGCATCAAGGTGGTGACAGCGGATAATGGTGATACGGCAGGGACTTCAGCTGGAAAACTTAAGGCAGGTGTCACAGACGAAAACAAAGAATACACTGTGACGGTTTTTGCCCCTCAAGATTCTACTGATGAACTTAACCCCCATAATGTAGCTATTAAACATGCTATCTATCAAAATGATGCTGTGGCGCAGGCGTACATTGGTGAAATAAAAGATAAATCTGTATCTGTTCAAGATGTAAACGCACCTGTTGCCGCTGATAATACTGTTCAAACCTCTAAAAATACAACTTATACATTTAAAACAGCTGACTTTGGATATTCAGATGCAGATGGCGATCCAATGACTAAGGTCCAGATTGTTAAAACTGGATCAAAGTATGAAGCAGCCGGAGATTTGGAATATAACACCGCAGGAACTACTTGGGTTGATATCTCAGATTCACTTAATGAAATTTCAGTAGAAAATATTGGTAAATTAAGGTTTACCCCAGATACTGACGCTGGTGGCAGTGGTTATGGAAATTTTAAATTTAAAGTGCATGATGGATTAAGCTATTCTGCTAATTCAGCAACAATGAAAGTGAATGTTGGGGATTCCGTTCAAACAACTATTAAATACTTCAAACAAAGTGGAGGTGCTGATCAATTAATCAAGAGCACAACAATTATAGTTAAGGATGAAGCAGGAACCAATGATTTATACACAGGCGCATATAAAACAAATACAAGTGGAGTAGTTGATTTTACAGGTGTTACAGATGCCTATTACAATATGTCTTTTTCTGTTTCACAAGCTGTAGCAAAATCAGCTATAAATATTGAGGATGTCTCAGAAGCCCTTGACATATCGGCAGGAACAAATTCCTCACCAACCCAAAAACAAAAAGTTACTGCAGATATTAATAGAGATGGAAAAATAAATATTGAGGATGTAGCTGACATTCTAGATATCTCAGCTGGAAAATCCACAGCAAGTACAGCAGTAGGTGTATTTAGAGATAGCACAAAATCTAGTCCTTTTGATGGGAAAGATAGTTCTAATAAAAGTCAAAGTCTGATTAAAATTACAGCTGGAAATAATATGAATTTTGATGCTTACATTCTTGGGGATATGAATGGAAGTTATGCAGATATTCTAGCTGGTGGATAGTAATATTTTTTTTGAATAAAAGTCATTTTTTCTAATTTGAAATAGAGACACTCATAAATTTTTGTGTCATCATTTATTAAAACGATTCTGATAATTTTTGATTTGTAGGAGCAATTTATGGCTAAGGTTCATGATTTAATTTTTATTGATGACAATTTGTCTGATATTCAGGCTTTGATTGAAAGTCTGCCTAATAATAGTAAATGGTTTAAGATTGATGGGCTACTGGATGGATTTCATCAGATTGAAGATATTACTAAAGACTACAAAGATTTAAATAGTATTCAAATAGTATCTCATGGAAATGCAGGATCATTATCCATTGGCTCTACCTTACTCACTAATCAGAATTTATCTAATTATCAAAATAGTCTTTCATCTATTGGATCAAGTTTATCAGAAACAGGTGACTTCTTAATTTATGGTTGTAATGTTGCTGCTGATGAAAAAGGTCAAAAACTTATTACTGGAATTGCTGAATATACTTTAGCCGATGTAGCTGCCTCAGCTAATTTATCAGGGCCTACACATCTTGGTGGGGATAATATACTTGAATTTAGTACTGGGAATATAACAACTTCCGTTATTGATGTTGGTTCTTTAAATGAAGTGCTTTGGGATGATTCTACTATCACTTCTGATATTCAAGACGCAACTTTAGAGAATTTATTGAAAACTCAAAATAATGATAGTGTTTTTACATTTGAGGAAATGCGAGCTTTATTAGAAACCGCTGCTCAAGGGGGTATTAATTCCAATGAATTTGCTGATCTAAAAAAAGCGTATCAAAAAATTGATGCGGCAAATGCTTTTGCCAAGGATACGCCAAGCGGAACGGATTCTTATGTAAAATATATAACTTATGGTGCCATCCATGAACATCCAGCCAATGCAAAATGGTGGGGTGGTGCTACCAAAATGTCTCAGGTGGAAACACTTGGTAATATGCACGCTGGGATGTCACAAGATAAAGCCACCAAGCTCATAAAAAAATGGTTTTATGGTGAAGATCTACCGATGCCAGTTGCGGGTGGTGATACAGCTAATCCTGATGCTGCGTCTAAAGTAGGGAAATACAAGACCTCTACGGGTCCCATGTTTAAAGCAGACATTAATACGCAAGCTGGTACTTCCTCTACTGTGTCTGGAGTATTAGTAACAGCAGATGATATGCATCAAGGACAAGCGGGAACTTGTTGGATTTTAGCATCCCTAAGTGCGGTGGCCCACGTTGGTGATGGTACTAATAATGCTGGAAAAGTGATTGAAAATTTAGTTGTAGATCCTGTAACCACAGACAAAATTTACGGCATCAAATTTTACAATAGTAGTAATGAACCTGTTTACGTCACTGTAAATAGTGACGTTGCTGTTGATACTGGTACAGCTTGGTACCAGCAAGATAGACCTATTTTTGCGACAAACGCGGAACAGGCAACGATTACGGCCCCTTGGGGTAAACAATACACAGAGTGGTCTAACGGAAAGAAAATTCTACAGGACCTAAATGGAGAATTATGGCCGTCCTTGTTTGAAAAAGGTTATGCACAGGCAAATTCCTATTTAGCTAATCGTGGTGGACAAGGTGAAAATAGTTATCTCGTGATGGAAGGTGGTGGTCCCATTGGATTCAAGCATCTGACAGGTCAGAATTACAAGTGGTACCATGGTTCACAGGACTATTATAAATACAGTAATGTACATCAGGCTACAGCTCAAACCATTTCTGAAATTCTAGATGCTGGTGGTATTGGATGGGTTGGTGGAAATAAAAGTAGCACGGATCCTGTCACGGGTAAAAAACAGATGGTTAAAGGCCATGCGCATGCCCTTATTGATTATAAAGGTAGTGGCAATAGTATGGAGTTTCTTATTCGAAATCCTTGGGGTGGTGAAAATAGAGCTGACAGGGATATAGAATGGTGGGCTCCAATTACAGAGATTACAAGTGCCCAAGACCCCAATAGTATCTATATGACTGATCCAATAACGATCGCCAAGACTTATACCTATACTATTACTTCAGACGCAAAAACAACAGGTGAAGCTGCTGAAGAAGGAGATAATATTACCTTTACAATTACAAGAAGTGATAAAGGGGATGAGACCACTGTTTATTTAAGTACAGTATCGGGAAATACTCATGGGGCTGATGCTAACGATTTAAAATTTTATAATAAACAAGCGTTAAGTTTTGGAAAAGAAGAAACAACTAAAACTTTTGTTGTTCAGACTTATAACGACGCACTCAATAATGAAGGTTCATCCAACATTGAAAATTTTGATCTTAAACTTTACAAACAAAGTACTGACTCGACTACAAATGTTTCTCACACTGCTTACATCAAAGATAAAGCACCAACTGATTATAGCTACAGTATTGCATCGAGTGCAGGTTCAAGTTCCCCTGTCACTGAAGGTGGAACAATTACGTTCACCATTACTCGAAGTAAAGATACAGATAGTGATCCTAATTCAGAATCAACTGTTTATTTAAATACAGCAAATGATACGGCCAATTCATCAGACTATGTTGGATTAAAAAATCATGAAGTTAAATTTAAAGTATTTCAAACTGAACAAAAAGTCACAATTTCTACCATAAAAGATACAGCAGACGAAGGTAATGAAAGTTTCAAGTTGAATCTTTATAAGGATCTAGCTTCTTCTAATAATGGTGGCACACCTGATAATAATAAAGGAGAAACACATTCAGCTGGTTTTATCAAAGATATAGTGGCTCCATCTTATAGTTATTCTATTATTTCTAATGCTGGAACAAGTAATGAGGCAGTGGTAGAGGGAAAACCAATTACTTTTACAGTTGAAAGAAGTGGAAGTGGTACAGTATCAAAGGTTTATGTTTCAACCATTAACAAATCAGCCATTAATGGGGATGATTTTGAAGGTTTTTCTGATCGAGAGTTAACTTTTAAAGCTAACCAAAAAACTATTACAGTTGAAGTTGCTACTAAATTAGATACTTGGCTTGAAACAAGAGAATTTTTTAATTTAGGTCTCTATAAAAATACTTCCACAAAAGATATTGTAGCTTCTGGTTCAGCTTTTATGAAGGACGGTGATTATAAAGATGATTACTATGAAATTAAAAATACCTCAACTGATGGTGGTGATAAAGATGCAATTTCAACTGCCGCGAATTTAAACGTTGATGATTTCATTGGAACAGCTAGTCAAGGTGCCAATGGAACATTATTTACAGGTACTAAAACACTCAATGGAAAAGTAGTTACTATCTTTAGTACGGGTAATGAATCAACAGCCAAATATACCATCACTGGAACAAAAGATGCGATTGATTTAAATGGTGACGGGGATACCAATGATCCGAATGAGGCGGCAGGGAATCAAACAGAAGTAATTTGGGGAGCTGGTGCAAGTAGTACTGCTATTGGAAAAAAAATCTTCAAAACTGTTACAAAAGTTGAAGTTGACAAAGCTATCGCTGGTAATGTCAAGATGGGAACTTCAGGTGGAGATCTTACTCTTGTTAATGCCTCCCAGAATCTTAATGGAAAATTTATTTCCATTACGAGTGCTGGAAATGATTCAGCTGTTAACTTTGTGGTCACTGGAACAGATGGCAGTGGAGCTTTAACCGAGACCATTAGTGGTGCAAGTGGTCAGACTGTTACAGGAACAAAACTATTTAATACTGTTACAAAAATTTCAGCTGTGGGTGCAACTGCTGGAAATATTGAAGCCGGATATATTGGGGATGGTACTGACGAAGGTAAGGATGTTACTTTTACCATTACACGTCAAAATATTAATAATTCTGCAGATACTATTTTCTTAAGTACTGCACCAGGTACTGCTAAGGAATCTGATTTTGAAGGCTTTACTGGTAAAGAAATAAAATTTGCTTCTTTTGAAACTGAAAAAACAGTAACAGTAAAAACAAAGACGGATGCTGATACAGACGATAATGAGTACTTCTGGCTTAATATGTATCTCAGTAAAACCGCACTGGCTAATGATCAAAAGATCATTACGAACAAAGCTTATATTGATCATGTTCCAATTCCAACCACTCATTCCTATACGATAACAAGTGATAGCAATGCAAATGATAATAATGCAGTTAAAGAAGGTGGTGTTATTACTTTCACGATCAATCGTACGTGGGATCCTACTGCCCTAGCTAAAGCTTCAACTATTTTTGTCAATACTGCAACTGGTACTGCTGATAATGAAGATTTTACACCAGTAGAAACAACAGCTGTAAATTTTGGTAAGAAGGAAAAACAAAAAACAATAAAAGTGCAAACCAAGACAGATGATCTTGGATCCGAAGGTACTGAATCTTTTTACTTAGCTATCTTTAAGACTGCTGATGAAGCAGAGAAACAAGACATTAGTGCTAATTGGCAATATAGTGAAGCATTTATAAAAGATGTAGCTGCAGCACCAAATTATACGTACACCGTCAAAAGCTCTGCCGATTATGAAAATCCCATTGAAGAAGGTAATGAAATTATTTTTACAATTACCCGTTCGGGAACAGGAGCGGCTTCAACTGTTTATATAAGTACTACCCAAGGTAGTGCTGATCCAGATGATTATACTGTAATAGACAAACAACCTTTTATTTTTGATGCAAAGCAAACAACTAAAACGATTAAAGTTTCGACGGTTGCAGACACCTCAACTGAAGGAAAAGAATTTTTCTACCTTGATTTATTTAAAACAAGTGATGATGCAGAAAATGGTGAATTTCATGCCTATGATGCTGGATATATGAAGGATAAAGCTTCTTTAGCTGCTGCCGAATATTCATATGTCATAGAAAGTAGTCATGATGCCACAAACAAAGCAGTAGATGAAGGAAAAGAAGCTACTTTCAAAATTACTAGAACAAAAGTATCTGGAAATGATACTGCGACAACCGTTTTTTTAAGTACGAGAGATGGTACTGCTAATGAAGAAGAAGAAGATTATCAATCTTATTTTAATTTTTCCCTCGATTTTAAAAAGGACGAAACTGTAAAAGAAATAACGGTACCTACTTTCTCTGATACATTTTCTGACGATGATGAATATTTCTTTTTAGAACTTTATAAAAATGAAGTTCCTGATAAAGAAACCCTTCTTCTTCAGGAACAAGAACCAGCGGCTTGGGGAAAGGCTTTTATTAATAACGATGATACAGCAGTTTCCAATGCTGCGGATTATAATTACACGATAGCCAGTGATAGTGCCAATAGTGGGGCTGCAGTAGAAGAAGGATCCATAATCACTTTTACAATCACAAGAGCAAAAGCCAATGGGCAAGCATTTAACATAAATGACAAAGCTTCAACAGTATATGTGAGTACGACAGAAGGGTCAGCATATAGTGATGATTATCAGGGTTTTGAACTTAAAGAAGTGAAATTTAAGAAAAATGAAACTAAAAAGAAGGTTACTGTTGAGACCATTGCTGACTCAAAGTCAGAAACAGATTCAAGTAATCCTTCGGAGTATTTTTGGTTTGATTTATTTAAAACAAAGGCAGATGCAGAAAATTTTAATTATCATAATTATGCAGAGGGCCATATTAAAGACAATGCAGCTCAAAAACTAGCTGTTGATACTTACTCTTATAACATCACTTCTTCAACTGTTGATAACAATGGAAATATTACGGGTGTGAATGAAGGTAGTGATGTTATTTTTACAATAACAAGAACGAGAGAAGATGGTAACAATATTGGGTCTAATGATAAGGCATCCACTGTATATGTTAGTACCGCTGAAGGAACGGCCTATGAAGAAGATTATGTGGGTTTAAATCTTAAAGCAGTTACATTTAAGAAAACTGAAACAAAATTAGAAATCCCTGTTTCCACAAAAAAAGATAGTGTTTCTGAAAGTGGAGATGATGAATTCTTTTATTTTGATCTTTTTGAAACAAAGGCTGATGCCGAAAACTATAACTATTCAGCCTATTCAATGGGTCACATTAAGGATGTAGCGGATAATACGGCTTCAGCAGCAGCTTATGAATATGAGGTCAATAAAGGGGCAAAATTTACCTCTAGTGATGCTGTAAAAGAAGGTGGAGATATAGTATTTACCATTACAAGAGATCCTAAAGGAGGATCTGCTGATAGTGCTTCAACCATTTACTACAGTACTTCAGCAGGAACTGCTTCGTCAGATGATTTTGAAGTTGTTACAGCAAAGGCAATTGAATTTAAACCAGGCGAATTAACAAAAAAAATAAGTGTCGGAACGAAGAAAGATGCCGAGGCAGATGATGGAGAGTATTTTTGGTTTGATATTTTTAAAACTATTTCTGATGCTGAAAACTTTGTCTATTACGAATATGACAAAGGCTATATAGAAGATGATGTTTCTTCAGCAAGTGGCTTTAATAACTATAAATATGACATAACGAATACTCACACTTCAGGTCAGGGTGTTAAAGAAGGACAATCAACTACTTTCACTATAACTAGAACAAAACTATCTGGTAATAATGCTGAGGCTACAGTCTATGTAGCTACATCTGAAGGTACAGCAGATACTGATGATTTTGATTCCATATCATTAATGCCTATTACTTTTTCAAAGAATGCACTTGTTAAAACAGTAACGGTACAGACCAATTTAGATGGTGAAAATGACGATAATGAATTTTTTACATTGGATTTGTTCAAGAGTGAAGCTGATTGGGAAGATGGTAATTACGAAACTTTTGGAGAAGCTTATATTGCAAACAACGGAGATGCTGCCACTGCTTACAGTGCCTATAAATATACTGTAACTGTTGATTCTTCTACAAACGGTGGAGGAAGTTCATCACCTGCAAAAGAAGGTGATGAAATTACTTTTACCATTGGTAGGGAAAGAGTTGATGGTCAGACAATTGGAAATAGTGATGTTAAATCTACTGTTTTTCTAAGTACTACTCATGCTACAACTGACGATGAAGATATTGTATCCTTAAATAATAAGGTTCTTGAATTTGGCAAAAAAGAAACCAGCAAGAAAGTAACAGTCAAAACTTATACAGATAATGATAATACCGAAGGTACAGAATCTTTTTATCTAGATTTATTTAAAACAGAGGCAGATGCAGAAAATGGTAATTATCATTCTTACGATACGGGTTTTCTTAAAGACAATGCCAATCAAGCCAAATCACAAAATGATTATAAGTATGAGATTAAGATCAAAACTGAAACAAAGGGAGATAAATTAGATCCCATTGATGAAGGGGGTACTGTAACTTTTGAAATTACTAGATCAAGGGTTGACGGAAATCCAATTAAATATTTGGTTGATATGGCCTCTACTGTTTTTGTAGCTACTGAGGATAGCACGGCTGTAGCTGGTGAGGATTATGTATCTATTCCAGATTTAAATAGTACTGAATCATTTGATAAACAAATGGAAATCAAATTTGGTGGTACTGAGACAAAAAAAGAATTTACTGTTAAGACTTATGCAGACGAAGAACAAGAAGGAACAGAATCCTTCTACGTTGGTCTCTTTAAATCACTAGGCGCAATGAATTCTTATATTGAAACAGGTGATGAGTCACAAATCCATACTTATTTGGATGCGTATATGAAAGACCCTAGTCAGGTTGGTTCTTATGATTATACCGTAACAACTAATTCGCCTTCAGGAAGTACTGCTAAATCAGAGGGCGAAGATATTACCGTTACTATTACCCGATCTGTTTCAGGTAATTTTGTTGGTGACTCTGAAATTTATTTCAACACTACTCCTGGTTCTGCAGATGAAACGGACTATGTATCACAAAAAGCTATACCAGTGAAATTTACTTCCAATGATACAAATGGAACTTCAAAGACTTTCACGATTAAAACAAATACGGATATCGATGCTAATGAAAACGAAGAAATGTTTTTTGTCGATTTATATAAAAATGAATCAGATGCTAATGAGGGTAATTGGGAATATTTCACCTACGCTACTGCTCATATTAAAGATGCAGCCGTAGAGGCATCCGCTGCTAGAACATATACTATAGATAATGATAGTAAATCTGATAGTCCCAACGACGAAGGAGACAAAGTTAAATTTACCATAACTATTGATGATGAAGATGTGGGTGCGTCAACAGTATATGTCAGCACTTATGACGGAACGGCTGAAGGTGGTACCAATGAAGAACCGGGTGATTATATTGCTATTTCTACACCTCAAGAGGTTAATTTTGCAAATGGTCAAAAGACTGCAGATGTTTATGTTGATATTAGTTCGGACACAGTTACCGATGATAATGAAACTTTTTCCTTACTTCTCTTTAAATCAAAAAAGGATATTGAAGCTAATGAGTATCATTCATCATCAGAAGCTGTAATAAATGATACGACTTCAACTGCAACACATTATTATAAAATTTCTAACCAAAGTGCCTCTTCAATAACTGAAGGTGATGCAGTTACTTTTACTATTAAGAGGTATACCTCAGGCGATACTAATAACGATGGAAATATTTATGGTGATGGTGAAACATTTCAAAATCTAAGCTCAACAGGTTCGGCCTTGGCTTATCTTAAAATCAGTCCTATGAATATTTCGCAAACTGTTTCATATGACGTTGATGCTTCCGATTTTAGCAACCATACCAGTGTCATTAAAGTAAATAATCATGGTAGTATTACAGCTGATAACACAATTACTCTTCAAAAAACAGGTGGTTCTCAAGTTGTCTTTACTGCAAAATCATCAGCTTCAGCTGCTACCGAATTTGCATTAGGTTCTAACGCAAGTGGATTGGCTTCTAATTTAGCTACAAAGATAAATGCTCATGCTGATTTTACTGCGAAAGCTAGTGGCGCTAATGTACTTATATCTGCAACTGATGGAAATAAGTTTACAATTTCAAGTAGTGATTCAGTTCGATTAGAGACAGGCTATGGGTCCACCCTTAATGTTGCTGAAGATCCTATTCCTGTAACTTTTGCTCATGGAGATGATACAATTACCTATACAGTATTTACATCAAAGGAAAGTAAAACAGAGGGATTAGAAGGTTTCTGGTTTGATGTTTATTCAAAAGAAGAGCAGGCGAAGCTCGATCTCTGGGATGACAGTCAATATTATGTTGGGGTGAGCATTAATGCGAATAGTACTTCTGTAAGTTTACCAAATGGTCCACTTTATAACTACACCATAGAAAACAATAATACAGTTTTGGGGCATAGTAATACTGTGATGGAAGGCGATAACGCTACATTTACTATTACTCGATCAGGGACAGGAACTGAAACCACTGTATACGTAAGTACCTATATTAAAGATGAGCATGGCTACGCTCAAGCGACTGATTTTACTTCTTTAGATCATGTAGCTATTACTTTTGGAAAAGATGAGACTATTAAGAAGATTTCAACAGCAACACTTTTAGATAATGATAAAGAAGAGTCTAATGAATTTTTCTATCTTAGGTTGAGTGAGGAGCCTACAGGCGAAAACTATTTACCAAGTGTCAATGATAAAGTTACCATTACACAGCCTACTGGTATGTTAGGAGTTCAACTTTTGGGCGGAAATACAGGTGCTATATCTGGTACTGATACGGTAACTGTAACTTCCGCTACTAAAACAACTTTTCCAGGACATAAACAAGGACAGTTTTTAAATGACAATGCATTTGCTGCGATAACTACCGATGCAACAAATAATAAAGTAGTAAGCTGGGGAAGTGACAATAAAGGCGGAGACTCCTCTGCTGTTTCTACTCATTTGACAGGAGTTTCTGAAATATTCAGTAACCAATCAGCTTTTGCTGCTCTGAAAAGTGATGGTTCAGTCGTAACCTGGGGTGATGTCAATGCAGGTGGTACTTCTTGGGATGCAGATGGTCTATCGGTCAATGCGACTCTTGCTTCTTCTGGGATCCTTACACTCGGTGGTGCTTCTACGAGCTCAAGTTCAGCTACATTTTCAAAAGCTAATAAAGTTACAATTTCAAGTGCTGGTGATGATTCAGGTGGTTATTTCTGGATTGTTGGAAATGATGCAAGTAATACTCCCCAAACAATAAAATTAAAAGGAGCAAATGCTGGAACTGCAGAAACAACCCAAACTTTTAAAACAGTTTCTTCTATTACGTTTAAGGATGGAGAAGGAGGTGGAGCCAGTGGGCAAGCTGCGGCGGGTAAGGTATCGGCAGGGAATCTTTATTCATCTACTTATGAAAAAGCAACTTCATTAAATGGTACTGTGAAAGTAACAAAAGTGTCTTCAACTGCAGATGCTTTTGCAGCGGTTAGAGAAGATGGTTCAGTTATTACGTGGGGAAATAGTAGTAATGGTGGTGATAGCACATCACAGGCAGCTGCTCTTGATGGTGATGCAAACGGAGACGGTAATGCCAGTGATACAACTCAAGATATAAAAGAAGTCTATTCCAATATGTCAGCTTTCGCTGCTTTAAGAGAAGATGGAGCTGTAATTACATGGGGATATGCATCTAATGGTGGGGATCCTAGTAACGCAATAAAGGACAAAATTACGAATACGTCTGCAACATCCACTTTTAAAAAGGTCACTGACATTTCAGCTACTGGATCGGCATTTGCGGCAATTCGTCAAGATGGTTCAGTTGTATCTTGGGGAAACACAACTGATGGTGGCACAATGAGTACCTCAGTTTCCTCTGCTTTAAGTGGAAGTTCTGATCCTACTAAAGTTGTTCAAATTTATGCAACACAGTCAGCCTTTGCAGCTCTTCAACAAAATGGTGCAGTAGTGGCATGGGGTGATGTAAACAATGGTGGATCAACCGCTGATGTTTCTACTGAAGTAAATGGTGCCGTTGATGTTATAAAGATTTTTTCAACCAATGGTGCTTTTGCTGCTTTAAAATCTGATGGATCAGTCGTTACATGGGGAAGTACAAATAAAGGAGGAAACTCTTCTTCTGTAGCTTCTGAAATTGATGGTGATAAAGAGAATAATAGTGATGCCAGTGATATTACTCAAGATATTACTAAAATTTATTCAACAAATTCTGCTTTTGCCGCTGTAAGAGCTGATAACAAAATAGTTACTTGGGGTTATGGGGCTTATGGAGGAGATAGTAGTAGTGTAAGATCTCTCATTGATGGCACACTAGATGACGATAGTATTTCGCAAAGTGCAACCGTTTCAGCAGGTGGAAATTTGGTTCTTGGAGGTGATCATATTTCGGGCCAGGTTTCAGTAACAGATCACAGCAATATAGTTCAAGGTAAAACTATCACGATACAAAAAGGAAGTGAAAATGCAGTAGTATTCACGGCCAAATCTTCTGCTTCAGCTTCTACTGATTTTGCATTAGGATTAAATGCAAATGCACTTGCATCTAACATTGCAACAACAATTAATAATCATTCAAGTTTTACAGCTACTGCAACTGGAACCAAGGTTCTTATTACATCAACAGATGGTGGAAAAATAACGATTTCAAGTACAGATGCTGTTAGACTTTCAACAAGTAATTTAGCAAGTTTTGCAAATACTGAAAAAATTTCAATTACAAGTGCTGGAGATGATTCTGCAAGATCATTTGTAATTACAGGTACAGATTCACAAGGAGAAGCACAGCAAGAAACACTAACTGGTTCAAATAAATCAGTTGCTACAAGTGTGAAGTATTACAAAACTGTTTCACAGATTAAGATGGATAATGGTGGAAATACAGCGGATAATATTAAAGCTGGTGTATTAAATAAGGAAGTAAAAAATATAGTAAGTACTGATAAAGCTTTTGCTGCATTACTCAAAGACGGCACAGTTGTTACATGGGGTGATACCAATGGTGGTGGAAATTCATCATCTGTCCAAGATAAAATAGTTATGGGAGCTGATAATAGTAAAGCTGTAACTCAATTAAGTTCAACTAGTGGAGCTTTTACTGCCATAAAATCTGACGGAAGTGTGGTTACCTGGGGTAATTCTGATGTAGGTGGTACCAATAGCGTAGATTTTTCTGCAAACCCTATACAAGGCATGTCAGGATCAAGCAGTGGAGCTTCTTGTACTGTTAATTGTTTTGCCAATACTAGTAAGAAAATCACATCTGCAAATATAACAATTAAAACAGGCACTGATGGTAATGGTTCAACTGTTTCCGGCTCATTTATTACAGGAGCTGACGGTTCTTTGGATTTAAGTAGTTTAGCTGATGGTGATTATACAGCTACCTTTAAACTTTCTGAAGCTGATACAAAAAAGATAATTAATATAGAAGATGTATCAGACATTTTAGATATTTCTGCTGGAATAAATACAACTCCAACAAATAAACAAAAATTATTATCTGATTTAACGGGTGATGGTAAAATTAATATAGAAGATGTTGCTGAAGTATTAGATATTTCTGCTGGAATTAATAAAAGTGGTGCAGATGCTGTCTTAAGAAATGCATCCTTATCTGATCCGACAAGTGCAAAACACTTTACAGTCTCGCCTGGTGCAGATTTGACACTTACAGCGTATGTACTAGGAGATATTAATGGAACTTATGCTGACATTATTTAATTTAAAAAACTAAGCAAAAGTAGAATAATCAGATAAATTACTTATGCTAGATAAATTAGATAGTATTATTGTGTAATCACCTATTGGATCTTCATTATCAATTGTTAGTTGGTTATTAGAAATGGATATTTTGTTCTGTGCAACTTTGAAAATGAATCTATCTTTTGAAATATCAAAATCTGATATAGTTAATTGACCTGAATTTTTACTAATGGTTATGATATCATCTCCTAAGTTGGTTGTAAGAGTGTCGGTTCCTCCATTAACGGTAATCTGATCATTTCCATTTCCTGTCGATACATTTTCGTTTGCATCACTTAACCATAAGATGTCATTACCTGTTCCAGCGGTAATTGTAATATTATTACCCGCCAAAGATTGAGTAGTACTAGTAAGGTCCAGAAAATTGTTTCCTTCCAATAAATCAACTTTATCCACACCTAAAAGTCGTGAACCTGCCTTATTGCTTCCTGCTTCTTGAAAGTATAAACTATCGCCTGTCGTTCCAAAATTTTGCAAAAACAAAGCGTCATTTCCACTTGTTCCTTTAATTGTATCTGTCCCTTGATCTAAATTTACGGAAAGATCGTGTTTTAAAAAGCTTGTCATATCTGTTATTTTTTCTTCGGTGGCGCCAACTCCATTATTTCCTTTATTGATTGCTTGAAAATCTCCAGTCCATTTTGTTGTAGTTTGTTTTAAATTAATTGTATCATCTGCTGATCCACTCGCTTTTACGCCAAGTTCAGTAGATTTCATATTAGCCGTTATGGCGTAATTTGCTTTGCCAACTATATAGGTAGTGTCAGGTCCTGAAGTGATTGTGCTGGGACCATCTGGTAGTATGATTTTCTCAATTTTGGTTCCAGGTATTATACCTAATGGTGCACCTTGTGGATCTCCAAAAGTTGTGGGTTGTCCTGTTTGATTTTTAAAAGGCTTTATTAAATCATTTCCTATAACAGACACAGTTTCACCAGAAAGGTCTATTTCAGAACCTCCACTGACTGCAGATAAATCTAAAACATCATTTCCACCAGTATCATATAAAGACTGAAAAGGTGGCTCTGATGGAGTAAAAGTATATGTAGTATCGCCAGGATTATTTGATTTTGCTGCACCATAAATTTCTTGAAGAGCTCTTACATCGAAAAGCATAGGCGTGTAAGGATAATATTGTGCACCAGATTTTAAAACTATGCCATCAT
The DNA here is from genome assembly GCA_902578545.1 of uncultured Alphaproteobacteria bacterium. Taxonomy (GTDB): domain Bacteria; phylum Pseudomonadota; class Alphaproteobacteria; order Rhodobacterales; family Rhodobacteraceae; genus CACIIZ01. The sequence goes on along the minus strand of CACHDI010000003.1, from coordinate 39,372 downwards.
ATTTGGTGCTGTAAGTGTTGGTGTCTCTTAGAGGAGTATAGGACATAACAGTGTAGGGATATTGCTCGTATTTATTCTCATAAATATTGGCACTTCCTTCTTGCGCAATTGACTCAAAAGGATGTTTCTGACCAAGTGAATGTAGAATTTCATGTAGAAAAGTAGTGAATGCTCCGGATTTACCATTATAGGTTGATGCTTCATTAAAGTTTTTTTCTCCATTAAAAAAAATATTACCACTTTGGGGTAAATTTCCTACGCCTTGTGAGTAAGCTGCATATTCACTAGACATGGCAAAATGATCTTTATCAACAATACCAATTCGAAAATCACCAACTACAGATCCTGATTCTGATATATTTTCAAATGTAATATCAGCAAATGTCGAAATGACATTAAATGCGTTAGTTGCTGCAGTTTTGAAAGCAGTAGAGGGAGAGATAAGGCCTTTCATCTCATTATAATTACCGACATATGCTGCTCCAGGTTCTAAAAAAGAGTATGAAATCTTTTCACCTTCATTTAAAACCCAATGATCGATAATATTTTTCTGATATTCCTTTCTACCGGTTAGTCCCAGTGTTGGTGCTTGATATTTTATGTCAGTTACATACGTATAACTCTCATCAAGATTATTTACATTAGATGATCCAAATACAGAACTTGTTATATCACCAATTGTTGGTTTCTCTATGGCTAAGTTCTTAGAATTAACAGAATCCTTTGCTAAAATGTTGATTACAGAAGAAGAAATATTTTTGTATGTGGTTTGATCTTGCTTTACAAAAGCTAAGCGATTTAGGTCAAAGAAGAATTCATCTTTTATTTTAATGTTATTTGTACCGGATAATTCAAGGAATTGGTTATTAACTGTAAATGTTACATTAGTTTCAGATCCTGAATAATTAATTTTTCCAATTACTGCTCCCATTTTCTTATCATTAAATTTAATGGGCGTGATGGTGATTTGTGGTGTTCCATCAACATTTGAGGATCCAAATATACTGCTTGTAATTTCTGAAATGGGAATTAATTCAGTTGATAATTTTGCATTAGTCGTGGTATCAGAAGCGGTTAATTCAAGTTTTGAGTTACTTATATTTGACAAGAAGTAAATGGAACTTTCGTCTCTAATAGATTGGTCAGACTTTTCATAATAGAAACTATCTTTTAATTTTATTTTATTTTGGCCACTTAATTCAAATAAATTGTGATTTTCTAAAGAAAAAGAAACCCCGCTATTTGTAAAATTAATAGTACCGACAATGGCTCCAAAATCTCTTTCTACAAAATTATTTGGTGCAAGTGTAATGTCAGGTGTTTTATTAACATTTGATCCGAAAATTGTATTGATATATGTACTGGCTGCATATTTTGTAAATCCTAAATCAGAATCATTTGAAATTCCTGTTTCACCAATTTGGCCACCTGTTCTACCAGATAGTAATGTAAAGTAGAAATCATTATCTGGTTTACTATTAGAATCAGAATCCACAGTGGTAAAATCACTTGCTAAAAGATTTAATTCATAAGAACTATTTTGAATTTTTCCCGTTTCAGAATAGTATGTGTCATTTCTTAATTTTAAGTTATTTCCAGAAATTTCAAAAAAAGAAGGACCTTCATAATATATTTTTTTGCCAGAAAAATAATTATCAGTAGGTACTATTTCAGCAATTATCGCTCCATATTGGTTTTGTTTAAAAGCCTTTGGAGTTATTGTAATCGTCTCATCCTTATTGACTACTGTAATCGTGATATCAACTTCATCAGATCCACTTAAAATTTTCAAAACAGGAGGATTTCCAAAGTAAGAAGTATAACTGGAACCTCTAGAAGTTAACTGCTGAAAATCATTATAGGCAGACGTATTTTTTGTAAAATTTTTAGTTTCAAAATCAAAATAATAATTAGCTGTTAAGGAAAGTATGTTATTATTAATCTGATAATATGGTTGGAAGTTTGAGTGAACTGAATAATTTGATCCGCCAGAAAGTGTTCCAATTGTTACACCAGGTGTAGCTTCGTTCACATTTGTATTACTTATTTGTACAGCCATTGTTTTTTTTGAGAGTGTATCTATATCCTAAGGTAAAGATATATACCTTTATTAAGTTTTTAAAGATATCTATCTTCTTTTTATTGATTTTTATGATCATTTTTTAAGTTAAATATATCTAATAATAAATCGAATGTACAAATGTCTCTTTATAAGTTGAAAGCAAAGTTTACAAAGACTGATTTAGTTTATCAGGCCACTGCTGATCCAAATACCATTAGGTATAATTCTTTATCTAATACTGTAACGGGTAAGAATGCTGGGCAAATATTAGATTTAAACGGAACTCTTTCTAGCACTGCAAAAGGGTCGGGTTTTGCGACCCCTCAGATAGTGGCTATTACCAGTGCTGGAAATGATGGAACGGCTAATGTCAAATTTAAGGTCGAAGGTACAACTGATGGTTCGACAGCTGCATCTCCGCAAACGATATCAGCTGTGAATGGTGGAACTGCTTACACGACAACCCCACTAAAGACGGTTACTAAGATAACAGTGATGGATCAAAATACTACAGGTGCTGTATCTGCTGGTATTGCTTCTCTTTTAGAATCCTCAAGTTATTCAGCTGCTCAAGCTGCTACTTATACCATTAAGGCTACTGAAATACCCACTGGAATTGACCCTTTAAAAGTTGAGATTAGCTTTGCAGAAGGTACAGCCGTTTTTGATTATGGTGAAACATTTCAAGCGACTTCTCGTGAATTTATGGTTGATGATGATAAGATCTCTACTCTGACCAGTGGAAGCACGCAGAATGGTAATTTAACCCTTGTAGGTGGTTCTACGATATCATTTAGTAGTCCTCATCATGTAACAATCACGGGAGCCACAGATGAGAGTGCAGTATGGTTTCAAATCAAGGGAGCGACAGCTGCAAGTGCTACGGATACGGAGTGGGTACAGGGAAAAGATTCAGCAGGTGCTGTAGTATCCACAAAGGCTTTTAAGACAGTAACAAGCATCAAAGTGGTGACAGCGGATAATGGTAATACGGCAGGGACTTCAGCTGGAAAACTTAAAGCAGGTGTCACAGACGAAAACAAAGAATACACTGTAACGGTTTTTGCTTCTCAAGAATCCCAAATAGAAACAACTCCTCATAGTGGTTTTATATCTCATTCCATAACTCAAAATGGCTCTGTTTCTAGCACCTATCTTAATGAGATATCTGATCAATCTATTGCTATTCAAGACGTTAAATTACCTTTGACTTCTAGCTCATCAGTAAGTATGCAAAAAAATAATAGTTATACTTTTCAGGTCTCTGATTTTGGTTATTCTGACCCTGACAATCGTTCTTTGTCAAAAATAAAAATAACAAACCTTGAAGCTAATGGTGACCTCACACTAAATGGTGATAGTAATCATGTTAGTTTAAATCAGGTTATTAGTGTTTCTGATATTTCAGGATTAAAATTTACACCTGCCACTGATGCAGAAGGAAGTGGTTACGGTAATTTTGAGTTTAAAGTACACAACGGATTAGATTACTCTTCCAGTTCAGAAAAAATGAAAGTTCACGTAGGTAATTCTGTGACTACAACAATTAATTATTTCAAAGGTAAACCGGGAGATAACACTACCTTTAAAGTCAATAATGGGATATCTAACTATCAAAACTATAATATTGATGGTTCTTTAGACCCTACTTTGACCTTGTATAAAAGTTATAATTATATTTTTGAAATGACTGGTAATGGGCACCCATTTTATTTGAAAAACAAAAGTGCCACTTCTGGTATTAATGACCAGTTTACAGATGGAGTTACAAGAGAAGGTACTATTGCAAGCACTGGAAGTACATTAAAAATTACTGTACCTTCCAATGCTCCTTCTGAACTTTGGTATCAATGTTCTGCTCACTCTGGTATGCTAGGAAAGCTTGAAATAAAAAGTCCTTATCAAGTTATAAAAAACATGCCTATCACAATTAAAGATGGGAGTAACCAAGTTTATTCTGGTTCTTATGAAACTAATAATTCAGGAATTGTAGATTTTGTGGGTGTTCAGAATAAAACTTATGATATGTCCTTCTCTGTATCTAAATTAGTTGCTAAATCTGCAATTAATATTGAAGATGTTTCTGAAGCATTGGATATTTCTGCAGGCACAAATACTTCACCTTCTCAGCAGCAACAGGTAGCGGCAGATATTAACAGTGATGGAAAAATTAACATAGAAGATGTTGCTGAAATTTTAGATATATCTTCTGGTACATCTACTTCAAGTACAGCTAAAGGTGTTTTCAGAGACAGTACTAAAACCAATCCTTTTGATGGTTTAAATCAGCAGGGCATACAAATCCAGGGTGGTAATAGTTTGACCCTAGATGCTTATATTCTTGGCGACGTTGATGGTAGTTATTCTACAATTCTTGGAAGTTAATAGCTTTAATTACTTATTAAAATTAAAACTATTAACACAATAATATTTAAATATATAAATTACAGAACAAAACTGAATACGTAAGGATCAATAAGAATGGTTGTAAGATCAGTTTCAATATTTACCTGTCCTGCACCATTAGTTTTATCCGTATCCCAATATGTATAAACAGAAGATGCCTTAACATCGAATTCTATTCTAGTACCTAAAGCAACATTTGGATCTAATACCATGGTACCTAACATCGGGTCATTATCAGCCAATTGTTGAGTTGTTATATTTTCTGAATCTCTTAAATCAAAACCTGTTCCTGATGCAGCTCCTTGTGGACTTATGGCTGTTTTTCCAGATAGCTCGGAAACTCTTACTTCACCTGGAGAACCTGACGACCAGAATGTTTTATCTGTTGAACCAATTTTTTGAGTTGTTTTAAATTCATCATCGTCCATACGACCAAAATTATCAGAAGAACCACCAACAGATGTGAAATATGTTGGAACTTTTGTATCAGCATTAACTTTATACCCATCTGCTATTGACTCAAAGTAAGTTGCCCAATTTTCTTTTGGAGCAATATCCATCTGCCAAGCTTTTATCTTCATATGATCATTATTTCCAGTTGCAGCTAATGCTTCATCATCTAGAAAAATACCAATTTCTACTCTTGAAGTAGTGGAAGTACCAACTTCTGCAAGATATAAAATAGGCTTTGCAACATTTGCTGTTGCAGCATGATTAACTATCTCAGTTGCCCCTTTGTCATCAGTGAATGTGGCTACAGCTCTAAATTGAGTAGTTTTATTGCCTACATCAGATCCTGATATTGTATATGATGTATTGGTTGCGGATGGCGTTCCAGCTGTTCCAGATATATCATCAAATTTACCACCATTATTGGTTGATTTTTCCCAATGGTATAATATTGTTGAACCGGTAGTTCCGTCAGGATCTGTAATACCAGTGCCTCCAATTTCAAGAGTGGCGCCTACATGGGTACCGCCTGACATAGTAAACTTTCCACCACTTCCGTCTGGTGCTTTGTTGGCAGTTACCTTAACGGGGGTTCCCTCTGAATTACTCAAAACTCTAAAAACTTCTTTAGAACCATACTGTTTATCTGTGTATGAAGCTTTATATCTAATAAAAGAATTGTCACTTTCATCGGTATCACCGTTAGCATCAGCATCTGAAGCTTGCAACGTATATGTGACATTTGTTGCACCACCAATATCTGACCAATTTACACCGTCTTGTGAATTTTGCCATTGGTGTGAAACTGTACCCTGGATACCATCCAAATCTGCCAAATCATCAGTAACAGAAACTACGGTTCCCGTTCTAGCTGATCCTGACATCACTGCACCAGTGGCTTCATTATCACCGATTGCTAATGTTGTTTGTATTTTTTGGACGTGAGTAGATCCATTATAAATACCAAGATCTTTAACATCCATACTTATGTGAACACCTTTTGAATTTGCATTTACAAATTTATTTAAGACATTGTTCTTTGCCCAGTTATTAGCAGAATAACTTGAACTAAGGTTAGTGAAAAATTTAGTGACCATTGCCTCCATAACAGCAACACCACCATTATTGTTGAAGTTACCATCATTACCCACAAAGTAACTATTTACTGATGGGTTTGCTACACTAACGCTTACATCTGAGTTTCCAGAACGAGGTGTATATGATATACTAATTGGGTCTCCCCCATCAAAAATAAATTCGGTAGCTGTACTTGACGTAGCTTTAAAGGTAGATTTAGTTGATGCTTTTATCTGCCCCTCATTAGCACTAATTGTAGAATCCAAGCCTTCAGTAATAGTTACAGTTGTTGTATTTTTTGTATTATCATCACTAGTTGGTAGGCTTGAAAGAGAAAGAGCCAAAGTCAAATCAGCCTTTTCTGTCAGTAAATCTTGAACAGTTTCCAATCTAAACTTTTGACCCAAATCAATTGTCATAATGTTGCCACTCATGGTATATTTTGCATTAGGTGACATAGCTGAAGTTATTGTTGTTGAGGCTCCACTGTTATTATTAGTAATTTCCCAATCAACAGTTGTGCCATCAGTTAATCCAAAGTTTTTAGTTGCTGCTGCAGTCTCAGAGCTAGCGGTGGTGGTTGAACTTACTTCGCCTTTAGCGGCTTCTACTTCTGCTTTAGCCTCTGCTTTAGCTGAAGCAACTGCCTCAGCTGTCTTCATAGTAAATGCTGCAGCACCAGATCCAGGATTTGCTTTTTCAGCAGTCACAGCCGCTGCTGCCTCTTCTCCTGACTTAACTGCTAATTTAGCTATAGAACCTAATTCTGTCGCATCAAAACTGGTTATGGCATCAGCTGCATCGTTAACAGTCTTAATCTGTGCTTTTGCTGTTGCAAGAACTGCTTTATTTGCATTGACAGCAGCTGTTACAGTAGCTGCGTCAAAACCAGCCTCTTGCAGCTTTGTAGTAAGAACTGTTTCTGTTTTTGTTACAACTTTATCAATAATAGCGGAATCAGCCAAGTCGGCTTTAGCACCAGCAGCTGACTGCTCCTTTACAACATCACCTACTGCCTCAATAGCAGTAGCAAAAGCCTTAGTTGCATCAAGACCAGAACTCTTAGCAGATGCTTGGATTGTTGAAACAGTAGTATAAACCTTCAAAGCTACTTTTTCTGCTGCAAGTGCAACTGTTTTTTCTGCTTCTGAAAGATTATCAGCAAAAGGGTTAAAATTTAGAACGTCCATTTCTGCAGGAAGGCCTAAAACCTCTTTAACAGCAGTTTCAGACAGACCAGTTTCTGCAACAAGAGTGGTAACAGGAGTTACAACAGTAGAATTGGAGGGTGCTTTTAATACAAGATCGGCTACAGCTCCACCTGTATTTGTGTCAACTGTACCTGTAGCATAAGTCGTTCCTCCAATTGTTTGACCAGCTGTTATTGAAGTAATTACTAATTTATCGGTTGCTGAAACAGCAGATGTTGGTGTTATCGTAGCTGATCCAGTTGAACTTGTAACCGCAAATTCTTCGCCATCGTCGTGAACTCCGTCGCCGTCTCTATCAACAAATGCCAATGCATTTGATAGAGGACCTTTTATCGCGCTAATATTCAATGGAGCAACACTATCTGATGAACCCCCAAAATTACAAGCCGACAAAACTGAGGCTAGTGTAATGAAAGAAGCGTTTCTTGCATTTTTTGCTGAAATTTCTTTTTTTATTGAGGATTTTATTTTCTTTTTGAAAGAATCACTTTGATTATTATCCAATGAAACTCTTTCTTCTGTGTTGAAATCCAGCATTATTGTTCTCCATTATTAAGGTTTTATTGTATATTTGATAAAAAAATATACTAAAATGACCATAATATCAATAGTTTCTGAAAAGAAAATAACCAAATTTTAATAGATTATAATAAAACGATTTTTTTTTTGTTGAGCGAACAAATAATTACTCAAAATCAACTCTCACTTCTGCAAAAAATTCAACTAGTTGAGTATTGATTTCATGAGTTAAATCGGACATTCTTGCCCCGATAATTGCTTTACCTGAACCTGTCTCAAACATAGCCCCTGTTTGAAAAAAAGTATCAGTATTATTAGCCCATAATCTTGGAGTAATTGTTAAATCACCTTCAACAATAGTTACTCTGTTTTCTATGTTCCATCTATTTATTCCAGTACCAAAAAATATGTGACCGTTAGTTGTTAGATAACGAAGCTCTATACCAGTTCTAACAAACGAACTTTTGCCTCTAACACTGGCCTTTAGTTGATTTCCGTCTTTTTTACCTCTAAATGTATTACTAGAATAATTGTATAGATTATAATCTAAAAAGGGAACAATAACGAAATCTGACTTCCTAATTCTGTATTTTCCAAATGCCCCAGCTCCGACAGACGTCGCAAAAACAGACCCACTAACAGTAAAGTTAAAAGCACTCACAGTTTGTTTGGGAGAATATCCAATACCTGCCCTAGAATACAAATAAAAATTTTCGTATGGTTGAAAATTTGCTTTGAGACCTACTGACCCTACTTTTACAGGAAAATTACGGCCAGAAATGGTAAAAGAATCTTCAGTTTCGCCAGTTTCAGTAAAAAAAGAATAAGTAATTTTATTTTGATTTTTTTGAGCAATTTGACCATAACAAATGCTTGAAATTAAAAACCATAAAATTATTGAATAAAACAAAAATGGCTTTCTTAAAATTATCAAATAATAACATTTTAATGAACTATCATACATTTAAATAAATCTTTTAAAATTAAACATTATACTTCAAAACTATTTGATAGTTTTTCGTTTTTATCTGTTGTTCCGTAAGTGCGTTCTCGATGTTTGCATTCTTCAAGTATCTGGACTAATTCTTTAGTAGTAAAATCAGGCCAATTAGTTTCGGTAAAATATAATTCTGAATATGCAATTTGCCATAATAAAAAATTTGAAATTCTTTGATTGCCTGCCGTTCGAATAATTAAATCAGGGTCGGTCTGGTTCTTTGTATCTAAGTATTTTTGGAATAGATTATCATTGATATCTTCAATTTTTAAAATTTCTGATTTATGGTCACTTGCTATTTTTTTTGAGACTCTAATAATTTCATCTCTTCCGCTATAATTTAATGCAATATTTAAAGTAAGACCATCATTATTCCTTGTAGCTTTCTCTAATTTTTTCATTTGTGAGACTATATCACGATCTATAGGTTTAGAATTACCTAAAAAAACAACTTTGACATTATTTTCAACTAACTCTAAAAATTTATTTTGAAGATACCCTCTGAATAATTTCATTAAACTTGCTACTTCATGAGCCGCTCGTTGCCAATTTTCAGTGGAAAAAGCATACAAAGTAAGAGTTTTGACATTTAAATCAGGACATATTTTAACAATTTCAGTGACTCTTGACGCACCCCTTTTATGTCCAAAAGCACGTGGAAGTCTTCTTTGGACTGCCCATCTTCCATTACCATCCATTATAATTCCAAGATGCATAAAACCACTCAATAAAATATTTCTACAATTACTAACATATTAAAACTTAAAAGAAAATAGATTTGAAGATTTTAAATCTAGAAGTTTTTTTATTTCTTATTAATCTGTTGCTACAGACTTAGGATCAATGGTCATAGCATAAGCCCCAAAAATTTGCATAAGTGCTCTATTATAGTTGGTAATAGGTTGTGGTGCTATAAAAATAATATCCCCAGGTCTTAACTCCAATCTATTAGCTAAAATAAGTCTACCTGGATTAGAGGCATCTAAGTGATATGCAGTAACATTATTTTGATTTTGTTGTCTTAAGAGGTAAATTTGGCTTGTATCAGAAGAAACTTGGTTAAAAGTTTGATCAGAATAAAGCGCTTCAGAGAGTGTTTTTCGTTCAGATGGTGATAAGTCATAAAGTCTAGGAGCCATAACTTCGCCTGTTATGACCACAGTTTCTGGTCTATAAGGTAATGAATTAATAATGATTCGATCGTCAGGAAATAACCTTATTTTTTTATACTTCCCTTCAATAACTTTTCTAATAGATAAACGATAAACTTCATTACTTCTTATTAATTCTAATTGTGCATCTTGTCCTTTTGGCAAAAAAACTTTTGCTTTTGCTAAAATTTCATTTATATAAATTGGTGAGTTAGTATATGGAAATTCCATAATATTAGTATCAGTAGTTGAGCTAGCATTACTAATGAGATTATTATTTCCATTTTCTTGATTATTAGTTATGTAAATTTTTTGACTATTAAAAATAGATATAAATAATTCAAATTCTGGATTAATCTCTTCCATTACTAATCTCTCGTACAGTAAATCTTCAGCTTCAAATTGAGTTAATCCAGCTAGAGGAATTCTACCAATTCCAATAATAGATGCAAAACCATCATCAGCTATGGATATTTGTCTTGCAGCAATTCTTTTTGAAAAACCAGTTTCATCTTTGACGTTTATCATTTGTGAAATGGTTAATTGATCTCCTATACCTACTTTATAGGGACCTGGTTCATTTGAACTTGGGAGTTTCTCATTAATTGCTTGATCCACAGAAATTAGTTTAGCTGCACTGCTCAAGTCTCCAGCATCAATAACTCTTCTCACATAATTATCTTCATTTATTTTTACGATTATTTTATTTGTGAGAGGAATAACTGAAATATTAATTTTTTCCTGTCCCTCAGATCTAGAAATTCCTCTTCCCTCAGGTAGTGTTTGCGGCACATAGACAGTACCACAATTGTTAACAATGATGGATATGGATAACAATAAATAAAATTTAAATCGAGGTATCAAAAGTATAACATATAATAAATATCTAATGAAAACATACCTCGTTTTTATATTCAATAAGAAAATGTTAAAAAGAATTTTAAATTAAAAGTTCTTTAAAATTTATATATCATCTTGAAATAAAGATTCCTGATATACATTTCCGTATGTTATCACCTATCGCTTCTTTAAATCTTTGAATTTCTTTTAAATAAGTTTTTTCTTTAATTCCGCATATTATAAAATAATCAGAATTAAATATTTGTTGAATTGAATTTACTTCGTCACTAGCCTGCTGGGTTATTGTTATAATGATATCTTTATTGTCAATTTCTGAAGTCAAATTAGGCTCTTCCATGTAAGGATAAAAAGTTACCTCAGTATAGCTTAGGTTTTGGTTATTTTTTGAAATTTTTTCAAGAATACCAGATATATTCTTGTTAAAAAAATAAAAATATTTTCCAGGAGGTTTACAGTAATTAATCAAATGTACTTTTTTATTATTTGAGGAAAAAAATTTAGCTAAGGCTATCCCTATAAACAAGCTAGAAATATTTGTTCCAAAAGTTGTACAATTTAAATTAATTTTTTTTCCAGAGGTTAAATTATTAGAAATCTGAAAACCAACTGAGTCGATCAAAAACAAGTCTTTTTTAACATATGAGGAAATTTTATGATGAATTAGGAAGTTCAAAGATTTTAACTTCAAAATTTTATAAGAAATTAATAAGCAACTAGTTAATTCTAAAGATTCTTGAAATGCTACCTTATTGTAAACCTTATTTGAAATTGCAGATTTTAATAGTACTAAGAATATGCCTACTATAGTTCCTGAAAAAATAGATAGTGCTATTATTAAATTTGGTTTTGGACTTGATGATTCAATTGGTGGCACTGCGGTTTCATAAATTATTCCCAATGCTTCTTCAAAACCTTCTATGAGTGATTTTTTTTCAATTTCTTTTAGTAGTGCATCATATCTTGTTTGAGTAAAACCAACCTCTCTTTGAAGATTTTTTAATTTTCTAACCTCTTGAGATGTTTTTTTTGCTCTATTTTCTAAATTTTTAAAACTCTCTTTGGTTATTTTTAAAGATTGTTCTAGACGTAAAATTTCGTCAGGAATTTTTTTTAACAAATAATCTATTTCTTTTTTTAGATCTCTTTTTCCTTGTGTATCCAAAAGACGTTTTGTAGGTTTTATTCTTGGTGAAATATCAATTATATCTTGGATAATTTTTTCATATTCAGATTTCTTCAGTTCCTTCGATTTTATTAATTCATAATACTTTTCTAATAACTCATAATTTGAAGTTAGTTTTTCTATTGATGTTCTAAATTCTTCTAACCTACTTGATTGTAGAGTAAATTCTTCTTCTGATAATATGTTTTGTTTCAATGCGAAGGATTCAGCTTCATTTTTTGCAATATCCATGGATAGTTTAGCTTCACCTAGCTTTTCTGAAAGATAATCTAAGGCTTTTTCAGCTTTTTGAATTTTTGTTTTTAATTTCAGCTCTAAAAAATCTGTTACTATTGTATTAGCTATAAGTGAAGCATTTTCAGGACTTTCTGAACTTACAATAATTTCGTAACCCCCTGTTGTTAATGAATTAATTTGTAAATTTTTTTCAAAAACTGTTAGGATAGTTTCAATTTTAAAAGAAAAAGAATCATCATTCTGATATTTTTCATAATTAATTAAGATTTTAATTTTATCTTTTAAGTTTTGAATAGAAAAAAAATTACTTTGTTCTTCATTTTTAAACAATTTTGCAAATTCTGGTTTCTCCAAAAGGTTTAATTTAATAATTATTTTTCTAAGAAAATCTTTTCCTTTTATCTGAGTAATTATATCTTCACTGGATTTAAAGTTATTGAAATTCAGAAAACTTAAATCCTGAGGTATAATATTTCTAGTCGTTGAAGAGTGATTAAAGCCGAAAACAGAACGTGCTGTGAAAGTCTTGGGTTGTTTATTTAAATAGATGTTTCCAAGTGAAAAAGCTAAGATTATAATTAATAAAATAATAAATTTGCCCTGCCAAATTTTGTAGAAAATTTCAGCCAGATCAATTTCATCATTTTTATCAACTTGTGCTTTATTTTCAGAATTATCCATTAATGTAACATCTAATAAAAAATTATAATTTATTTTGTAGTTATATTACAATTTTATTTGAGATAAATTTATTTAGGTTCTGTTATTTTTATATTGTACCACTTTGGTATATCAAGAATTATAATACTGCAACTACTAAAACTTTTGATTTAACAATAAAAAATACTAAGAATGAAACATTATAAATTCTTATTCTTATTGTATGAATCAAACTTATCGGAACCCAAAAAACCCAATTAAACCACCACTTTCCATTTTTCCAATAATCCTTCCTTTTTATAACCACTTGTTGCTTTTAATCTCTATGACCAGCAGCCTTCGATAATGCACAAGTACCTCGACATACCTCACCCTCATTGTAATACTAATAGGACCGTCACGATGCTTTGGCCTTTCTACGCTCCGCCCCTAGCGCCTGTGGGAAGCGTTAAGCTAGTCCACCTCATTGCCTTCACAGCACTACCTTTACTCTGGCCCATATGGAACGCATTGCCCTGTTGCTTGGTTTCATCGGCGCTTCTGCCAAGAAGTCACTGTAATTACGCGGCTGATATGGTTTAACTAATTGCATAAAGTTTAAAATGTATATTGATGTGTGTAAATCTATGTTTTTTGTAGTAGCCCAATTTTCGTTTAAAATAGGATAACTCTGAATTGTGAATTTTCGACATGAAGGTAAGGTAAACTTTGCATGGAAAAGGGGTATAGGGCCTATGATGCATTAAATTAAGATTAACGTTATTTTTTGTAGTCACCGTTTTGATTCCAATGCTACATGCCTCCATGATTATTTGCTTCATGTTCGACGTAGTAGCAGACCAGCTCAGCTCTGAAGCAGCTCGGGAAGATCAAAATGCTAGCATTGAATAGTTTACCAGTGCGGAGATTGAAACCGCAGCTGCCCCGACCTTATTGACGCTACTTTAAACTAAGAAAGTGTAGCTCAACCACGTTCCAACTTTATAACATACATTTTTAAACATGTATGTTGCTTGTTTAAGCTATCCACAATTACCGAACTTTTTATAAGAGAGATCATAATAATCTTCCATTTTTCAACTCTATAATTTTATCACAATGCTCGATTGTCGAAAGACGATGTGCAATTACAATGATTGTTTTTACGCTCTTAAGAGACTTTATAGCTGAAACTATTTCACTTTCTGTTTCACCGTCTAATGCACTAGTAGCCTCATCAAAAATTAAGATGGATGGGTCTCGATAAAGCGCTCTTGCAATTCCGATCCTTTGTTTTTGACCACCAGACAAACGAACGCCACGCTCCCCAAGTTTTGTATCTAATCCCTTAGCCAGCGAGCCAATAAATTCGTCAAGCCGCGCCTCAACTATTACTCTACCCATTCGGCTCTCATCAACTTCCCTTTCCAGCAATCCGAACGCAATGTTTTTTCGAACACTTTCATCAAGCAAAAAAATATCTTGTTGCACGTATCCAATTTTTTGTTGCCAAGCTTCAATATTAGTTTGAATGTTAATTCCGTCTACTGAAACCACACCCGTAGTAGGCATTAACAAACCCAAGATTACATCCGATAATGTACTTTTACCCGCCCCACTTTTTCCTACTATTCCAATACTTTCACCTTTATTTATAGTCAGAGAAATATTGATAAGCGCATCTTCTTGGGTTCCAGGATACTTGTAAGTTATATTATGAAGCTCAATACAAGTATCAAACAATAGGCTTTTAGTTTCATATTGGTTTATTTTTGTATTCACAAACTCCGTGAAAGAAGGGTTTTGCTGCCCTTTTAGGGTGTCGACAACTGATTCGGCATAACGAAGGGAATTGGCAGCGCTTAATATTCGATTAGCGGAGGGCAATAATCTAAATGCAGCTAATGCAAAAACGCTCAAAGTTGGAATAATCTGAAGAAAATTATCTGCCTTCTGTGTTAAAATTAAAACCAAAATTGATAAAACAATCACGCCAATAGTTTCAAGATACATCCTAGGAAGTTGTCCTAATGCATATTGCTTGCCTGATACATCTGAAGATATACTATTTTGTTGAAAAAATTGTTTAGCAAAATGTAATTTTTTTCCTAATACCTTAACATCTTTTATTCCACCTAATGCTTCTTGTGATTTTTGTATAACCAGACCATCTGCGATCTGTCTAAGTTTGCCGAGCTTTGACGAATACTGCCCCACGACCTTTTGAAAGCTGAAAGATAATAAAATCAACAGAAGGATCACCGCAATGGTGCCTAGTGGCTCTATGGAGATAAGGAAAATGCTTATTGCAATTATAACTGCGCTTTCGGTCGCTATAACTAGAGTAGGATTAAGAGCATACTGAACCAATTGATTTGTTTCAATCGTTACATTTCGAATTAGTTGCGCAGAATTATTCTTGAGATGAAATTCATAAGGTGCATTCAGGTAATTCACCATAATAAAGTTGCCAATTTCTGCTTTGATATTGTAGGTAAAACGCCCAATAATCCAAGCTAAAATCGAGAGGTAAAGCCCCTTCAATATATAAATTAAAGAGAAGGCACATAAGCCCAACAAAATCAGATCTTGGCCAGTAAGCGTTGCAAAACGTAAAGTAACCATTTGCGTGACAACATTTGCTCGTTCACCAGTAACAAACTCTATCAATGGGATAATCAGGCCTATTCCTAAAACTTCAAATACAGCACCAATAATCATTAAGCACACGACTAGTGGAACTTGTCTTATTCGGCGCCTGGGCAATAGAGCTAAAATTCGCCTTAGTATCCTCATTTCATTTCATTCCTTCCGCTTCACAATACTTAGTGAAGTAGCCTTTTTTTTTACAACTTTGTGATTTTCAAATATGTATTGATCTGCCGTTCATACTGCATTTTGTGTCTTTATCACGCCGAATTATGCGATATCAAGGGTTGTGTAAAGGTGTTTTGATTTATAGGACTCCAACCAATTATAAGTTAGCCATTTTGAAAAGAAACTATCAGTGATTTAAATGCCACCCAGCAGCATCTAGTTTATAAGGCGATAGCAACAGTTCAATGAAGTGATTACTTAAATATCTGGCGCTGCGTCAGATTAAAATTTTGATGATAGGCTTGGTTTAAATCGCTAACTAACAAGCGCCTATATTTTAGAGGATGTTTTTCTTTAATCATGATTTCCAACACATCATTTTTAAAATAGCCGGCTTGCTGATACATAAGCTTTCTGATTGCTAATCAAAATCTATAAATTTAAAAAAGTATGTTTATCTAGGACTTAGCGGTTCAAAAAAAACTTTAATAACTATATGTCTAAATTGTCCGGTAATCTTGGAATTCCAACAAAGGCCTTATCTACAATTTTACTAGATGGGAAAAAAACTACCCAAGCAGTAACAAAAATGATTTTTAGGTACAACCAAAGTGTATAGTTATCTATAAACCAAAGCTCTAAATCACTTTTATAAGGAATAATTTGATATCTGTAAAACTCCATTGGTTCATTTCGATTTGCCAAGTAACTTTCTTCGTCTCTAAAAACAATAGACCCAATTCCCGTTAAACCGGGTCTAATAGTATTTAACTTTCGACGGGAGTCTTCAGAGTAATAGGTATAAGTATTAAAGACCATAGGGCGAGGACCGACAATACTCATATCTCCAATTAATATATTCCATATTTGAGGTAGCTCATTTATTTTTGTTTTGCGTAAAAACTTTCCAAAAGGAAGCACTCTTGGATCATTTTGTATAGTTATTTCTCCAGAACCAATATTAGGGCTATTTTTTAACATTGTTGCGAATTTATAAAGCCAAAAGGATTGACCTCCTCGGCCAACTCGCTCTTGAATATAAAAAACCTCTCCCTCTCCTGTTAGTCTTAAAATTACAATTACTGGCACAAGGAATGGTATTAAAACGACCAAAGCTAAAAAGCTCAATACGAAATCCAAAGACCTAACCATTAATTTGGCACCTTAGCTAAGACAGCTTCCGGGGGTTCAAAACCACCAGTCTCAGGTGCGTGGCCTAAAATGAAAAAATTTCGGTACCAATCAGTTGTCAAACTAACTGCTTTTTTCCATTCTACACTTGGTAAATATCCAAAATCTAACTTAGCTTTATTGATATTAGGACAACGTCTTTCAACCGAACCCGGATAAGTCATTGCTGTCACATATTCTCCATCATATTCCATTAATTCACCGATATAAGTGGTTAGCGTTTCTATGCTAATTTCGTCTTGATTGCCAATATGATAGATCTCACCTGCAGCTTTATCGCTTTCCATTGCAGCCACCGTACCCCTAACGGCATCGTCTATATAGCAAAAAGCTCGTGTTTGATCATGGCCATAAATTTTAAATGGGGAACTTTTACTCTTTACAAAACGCTCAACAATATGTGGAATTGCATGACCAAAGCCCATCTCTGGCCCAATAATATTCTGGTAGCGAACAATAGTGCACTCATAATTATATGACTGCGCTGAATGAATAAATGCAGATTCACCATGCATTTTCGTCATTGCATAGGTCCAACGAGGATGTTTTACATCTCCAATGCATAAAGGAACGTTTTCTGCAGTTGGAATTTCTGCGTTGAACAAATCAGACGTGCCAGCATAGGTTTCGCTCGATGAAGAAAACAGTAACCTCTTGATGGGGTTACGAGATATCCAATCTAAAGTATTCATAGTTAAAAGTGTATTTATTCTAATTACGTCTTGGGGAAACTTTAATGTTCGATTTACACCCACGACCGCGGCAAGCATATATACTTCTTCAAAACTTTGGTTGAGTTTATTAAATGCAGTAATATCTGTAAAATCTGCTATAATGGGTGTGAAACGATGACCTGTTATTTCATCATTAGCGATTTTAGACCAATTTGATCCTTCTATAATATCGGCTGCAGTAACTTCGCAATCCCCCTTATTAACGAGAAATTCTACAATGTTACGCCCTATAAATCCCCCACCGCCTAATACCAATACTTTTTTCATATTAAATCATATAATAGTTAAATAAGATCACCGCGTCCAAGAACTGATATTTTATGTTTAGTTTGTAAGATGGTTAGTTGCTCCTCATTAAACAAACCGACAGTATCATAAATAAGTGAAGATTTTAAAGACATTAATTTATTTATAGTTGACTGTTTTGTGTACATACTGTGACCAGCAGATATAACTATGAGATCAGGATCATAAGAAAAAATAGTATTTATATTCATTTCAATAGTACAATTTTGTTCTTCCCAAAATGATACAAACGGATCATGCAGCACGATACTGGCCCCAGTCTTCCTAACCAATTCAATTAGTGGCTCTACGGGGGTATAACGAGTGTCACCGACATCTCCTCGATATGATACACCTAAAAAAACAACCTTCTTCTCACTTATATCACCAAAGACCTCAACAAGACGATTAAAAGCAAAAAAAGGCATTTGATCATTTACTGATACGCCGTTAATGCTCATTGCAAGATCTGACTTGGATCCGAAGTGATATTTACGTGCCCAACTTGCAAGCAAAGGATCTTTTGTCAAACAATAACCACCAACACCAATGCCCGGATACATCAAATTAGCGTGGGTTGGCCTGTCTCTAATCGCGTTCACAATCGCATATAAATCAACACCGGCCTCCTCAGCAAATCTTGACCACTCAACTGCAAATGCTATGTTCAATGCACGATACGAGTTTTCTAAAACCTTAGCAATCTCAGTTGCATTGGTATGATCGAGCCTAGTTAACGCACACTTTGAAATATCGATGATTGTTTTTAAAAATGACTCCACAGCATCCGAGCTACACTTATCGACACCAGCATATACTCGGGGGAACTCACGAATTGAGTCAATATATTGGGGTCCTGGCATTACCCTCTCATAAGAATGCCCAAGTCGAAACTTTTTAAGTGTAAGTCCCCGTCTAGTGAGCTCTTTTTCAATAATTGGTCTTACTACTTGTTCACAAGTACCAGGGGGAACTGTAGTCTCAACCAAAATAAGTACATCCTCTCGACAATGCCTCCCAATAGTTTCAATCGCAGCCTTAAAACCATCTAAATTTACATCAAAACTTTTCAAAAATTTTTTCTCATCAAATTCTTTTTGAACATCTAAATTAATATCTACTATAATTACATCAGCATACTTGTAAGCTATTGGATCATATGTTGCGAACAGATTTCTTTTTTCTTTCGCGCTTTCAAAAAACTCCGCTATTTTGGGATCGTCAGCAGTAAGAGGAAAAATCCCATTGTTGATTGATTTTATCTTCCAAAAGGTCTTTTCACTAGGTAAATCAACACCAATAACGGCATATTCTTCTGTGAGCGCATTCGCGCAAACTAATGCCATTACAGCTCCTACAAAACCCAATCCCTGAACAACTACAGTTTTTTTACCCTTATTTTGTCGAATAAATTCTATTATTTCATTAGAGTTGTCTAATTCTGAAGGTATGTTGTGCTCTTCTAGAGTAATAGGATTCTTAGATACTTCCATTTTTGATAACTCTTTGTTCCCTTTGTGGTATTCGATTTATTTGATTAGCAGTAATATTTATTGTCAATCGTAATTTAAGCATTTTATGGTATTTTTCGTAATATACTTGAAATGGTCATCCTGCATTTTTTATTCTAGATATGGAATTCAATAAAAAAACCTTTGGACGACTATCGGTCTAATAATCGGTTATAAAATTCAATTAAACCATCCCAAACTAATTCAGATTTAAACTCATTTTCTATTCTTTTGCGCCCCATTTCGCCCATTTTTTTTCTTAAATTTTTATTATTTACAAGAAGAAGAAGCGCCTTATAAAGTTCAACTTCATTTTCTTTTTCAACAAGAATTCCTGAGACTTTATTACTTACACTTTCTCGACAACCAATAACGTTGCATGATACAACTGGTAATTGCATTGCAGATGCTTCTAAGGCCACATTACCAAAACCTTCTCTATGACTTGGAAATGCGAGTATATCAGCAGCGGAGTAAGCAACATCCGCTCGCTTGTTAAAACTAATATGGTGAATGTTTGAGCAATCTCTGATTTCGTGAATTACATCCTCGTATAACGGATCTATATCTTCATAATCGCCTTGTAATATAAGATGAACATCTTTTCTCTCTTCAGTTATTATTTTTAAAGCTCTAACCAATTCATTGATGCCCTTCTCACGCCTAATCCGCCCTATTGATAAAATTACAATTGCATCTAAGGGTATCCCCAACTTTTTTCTTAATAGCACCGCTTCATTAGTAATATTTTCTTTTCTAGTAAAAACATTTAAATCAACTCCATTTCCAGAACCAGATCCAATGACATTCATTTTTCTGATTGGACATATTTTTTTATTTACGATATCAGCACCTAGTTCTTTTGAGATAGAAATTACTGCAGTAGAGAGAGTACAAGTAATCCTTTCCAAAAACTCATAAGCTTGTAGCTTACGGCCTGTAAAATTTTCATATGCGCGGCCTCTCAGTGTATAAATTACTTTTCTCTGGAAAGCTAATCGAGCTGCGAACGAAGCTAGTAGCGATGCCTTGGGGGTTGATACATGAACAATATCATACCTGTGAGTTAAAAAGTGTAAAAATAGTTTTGTTAATGATTTCAGGTCTCTTAATATTGATGGTTCTCGCGTTATAGATATTTCGTATGTTTTTATACCTTGATTTTTGAGCCACTGATGTTCTTCTCCTGGGGATGCAATAGCTGTTACTTTAAAGCCATTTTCTTTAAGGTATACCATTTGATTTCGGTATAAAGTGTAAAGAACAAATGAAGGAGCTACAACAATACATAATTTTTTTTTCATTTTTTGTCTCAAATATCAATGTTTCTATTAGAGCTTTCCTTAAAAATTAAGCTTGTGAGATACTTAGTTAAACCTATACGGTGCATTTCTAATTTTTGTGTTTGATTAACCTTTGGTCCATTGACGCGTTTTTTTTAGACACTGATGGACGAAAGCTCAATTTAAATTGTGATACTTTAATTTTGTAGTAGAGTGGCTGTTCTTAAATAAATCTTCGAATTGTACCCTTTATTTAAAAGGTGTCGCTGTTGTACAATCACTATTACTCCTTCCATTAAAGCATCGTTCGCCTTAAAGCTAAATACAGTTTATAATAATACGTGAGGCCCTCAAATTTTATGGAAATCATCATTTTAAGAATCAATTCTGACTGTATTTCAATTAAATTTCACAATTAATAAATCAACAGCTTTAACGTCCTGTGCTAAGTTTCGGCTTAAGCGCGAATTTAAATGAACGCCTAGTATAAATTATAAAATTTGGAATGCCTAAAACCAAAAGTATCCAGTAAGTTAATATATTATGTCTCAAGCTTTGACCGACATTAGTGGTACCCAACGACCAAACTGAAGCCATCACAATACAAGCAAGGAACAATAAAAGATAAATGTTTTTTAGTTTTCCTTTGGCAATACTAATAGCTCTAATCGAAAAAAATATTAGAATTGCGCGCCATACAACCTCGAAAAATGCGACTGTATCGAAAAAACCTGCTATCTTCCAAGGGAAGGGGTAAAATAAATAATATATCAACATCACAATCATCGAAGAAGCAGATGATACTAGTGAAGAGGTATCTAGCGATACAAAATAGGTCGACCTACTTCCAACCCCCATTAAACTCTCTCGATAATTACTTGCATATCTGTTGATATCACCTGTGTTCAAAGCATTTAAGATAGCTATATCTCTGATAATAAAAGGAATAACAGCTAGACTAACCATAGCAAAACCTATCAACAAAAAATACGAGGAGAGTTTACTCTTGGAATACAAGGGCCAGGATCCTATTTTAGTATAATTAAATATTGTAAAGAATGGAATTAACAAAACAGCGACCACTAGAAGACCCTCATGTAGGCTGCCCATCAAAAATAAAGATAATAGTCCCAAAAAATAGTATCTTAGTTTTTTATGTATATAAAAAATAACAAAAAATTTTATTGCAGATATAAAGAATAAGATTTGAAATGCCTCCCTCAACATTACTGAGCCAAACAATATCATCGAAGGGAGAAAGCCAAACGCTAACAGAATGTGAAACTTAAAAGGTCCACGGTTGCAATAGTCACAAATATCAAGCAATTGTTTTGCTGAAAAAATAAATGCTACTACAGACAGTAGACTAGCTAGAAATATTGATTCTCCAATACGCATGAAAAAGGATAAAAACTGTATATAATTTATAGTCCCAAACCCAAAAATAATTATTCCAGAGTTTTTTAAATTGATCGCAGCTTTGTAAAAATCAAGTGCATCTGAATCAGCACCTAGCGTAGGACCAACAAAACCGTTCCAAGCTGCTACACCCACTCTTACAGCAAATAGTACAAAAGCCAGTATTAATATTCTTTTTTCACATCTGAAAGCTGAAGAAAAATAAATATAGACGGCTATAAAGATTACTATTATTAAACCAAAAAGATCGCCCATTTGAATCTGTAACACCCAATTATTAACTTAAGTTCAAACTAGAAATTCACCCCGTTTTATGAATTCTGTCCGTCTTAAAGGATTTTATAGCTAAAAGTTGCTTACCTTTTAAAAAATTATAGTTCTTTCTTAAGGTTCCAGCAGTTCCAAGTAATTTAGGTTCATGAACAATTCGAATTCGATCAGAATTTCTCTGAGACCCCAAATAATCAGCTACAATAGGTCCTTTGTAATGTGTATTGATTAGAATTTTTACTGATCAGCCTTTGATAATGTTTTTAGCCAGTTCGTCATTAATGGATACCCTCTAGGAAACATACACTTTGGCCAATTTGACGTAAATGGCATTAGTCTGGACCCAATCCCAGCCGTGATCAGTACGCATGGTTTCATTTTTCTATGAAATTTCGGCCAAATGAGATTGAATCAACTAGAGCTACCAAGAATAAGTGATGAGCCATTTCAACAAAATTGTAGAAACCATTATTTACCCAGACATTCACTTTACCTAATTTGTTAATTTTATTATCTTTGGAAAAACCTGAAAAAGTTATCAAATCAATATTTTTTAAATTACAGTACTTTGCAGCATTAACTATATTCTTCGAGTTACCGCTACTACTTATCAAAATTACAAGATCATTTGGGTCAGCATATGTTTTTAACGCCTCTTTTATCCAGTTTTCGTGGCCATAGTCGTTCGCATAGCAGGTTATTAAATCAGCCTCGTTGAAATTTATTGCGCGTATGGAACATACTTTGCTAAGGTCAACTGCAATATGGCTTGCCATCGCAGCAGATCCGCCATTGCCAGCTAAAATAACTTTGCCCTGCCTCGCAGAGCAAGATTTTAACAAGGCTTCGCAATTATCAAATTCTTGCTGATCAAACTGATCTATAATCTGCAAAAATTTCATTTGGTATTGATTTAAATAGGACAAAAACTTCTCCAGCAGTGATTTTATTTTAGGGCGTCAAACTATGTAATCAACCCGCTTAAGGCAAATACATTATATTCTTTATTATTTCTAATTACTAAGTACTCCTGCCATCATCTATAATCAAGTGTATAACCATTCATATATAAAACAGTTGCTACACAAAAATTTTTAGTATCCTTTTACTCTGTTTGCTCAGCCATTCTATCAATCATTATTTATCTTTTTAATATCCCTAAAACATCACTGTGAATGGAAAAGCTCACATTACAAGGCAGTTCTCTTTCCATCAACTTATAATATCGAACCCATCATATATTTTGAGTAGTAGCTCCATATAGTAGTAGCTCCATATATATGATTGATTTGTTCATAATGAGCCCTTTTTAATATGTTAATTTATCATTACCCTAGCTCTATACTAAATTTTTAGTTAGAAAAAAATTTAACCCCCATACTGTTCAAATCAGAATTTATTTTGTTCGTATCTAAAAGAGAATTTCGGACTCTAATAAAAGGTATATTTAATTTTCCTGAACATTTTTCGTCTTTTTCTTGATCTCCAATAAATAATTCCTTTCTATGGCAATTTGGAAACAATTTTCTAAACTTTAGAATCAACCCAGTTTTTGGTTTCCGACAGGAGCAATCTTGTTCTGCTATATGAGGACAAATCACTGCTGTTGATATAGGTAACCGTTTAGAGATAAGCGCTATGTTCTTTAAGAGAAATTCTTGATTTATATGCTTTCTGGATATATCGGGTTGATTAGATATTATAACCAAATTAAATCTTTTTTTTTTTGCAAAATGTTTTATATTATCTAAATCTCTCTTGACAATTATCTCATCTAACTTTCTTGGCGATGATAACTTACCAAATCTCCTAATAGCCTTATTTAGTACCCCGTCTTTGTCCAAATACAAGGTTTGCTCATTTACCGGTCTAAAAAATTTGAAAACTAATGGTTCCATACTTAAATACTAAAACCTGAGTCCTCAGCATCTTTAAAAAACATTTTTACTGTTTCAAGGGAATACTGGTCAGGGGATTTACCAATAAGTGCCATCTTTTTGAACATTTGTGGTGGCATAGTAATTATATCACAACCCGCATTTTCCGCCAAAACAAAGTCATAATGCATTCTAGGACTAGCCCACAAAAGATAGCAGTTGCTATTTCGATTAATATAAACCGCCATTTCCTTTAGCAGAGGGGTTGCATTAATTCCAATATCAAATATTCTTCCAGCAAATACTGAAATTATAGATTTAGAAGTCTTTAAACTTGGTAAAATCTCTTGTATCTGTTTCATAGTAAAAATGGCTGTTATATTTAGTTTTACCCCTGATTTAACTAAAACTTTGATTGCATCAATAGTACTTTCACCACTAGTGTAAGTGATAGGGACCTTTACATAAACATTTGTTCCCAGGGAAGCTAATACCTGTGCTTGAGAAGTCAAACACTCAAAAGTATCGCCAATGACTTCTAATGATACTGGAAGCCCATTTGATATCTCTAAAATTTTTTTCGAATAACCTAAATAATCTTTTACACCCAATTTTTTAAAGAGAGACGGATTAAATGTGTAACCGCTTATCCTTTTATCCTTCAACTCTTTCATTTCTTCTTCTGAAGGACCATCTAAAAAGATCTTAGGTTCAGTCTTCATCTACATATCCCCCACACAATTCATCCAAATGATGGCAGATTCCGTGGATCAAGGCTATATGACCTTCCTGAATAATTGAAGTCTCATTGCTTTTCACAGTTATGCAAATATCAGAAAAATCCTGTAATATCCCACCTCCTTTTCCTGATAAACAGAAGATTTTTAATCCTAATTTTCTTGCTTTTTCAGCTGCAAAGACTAAATTCATCGAAGCCCCATTATCTTTATTCCCTCCACCCGTGGTAATCAAAAAAAGAATGTCGTTCTTTTTTCCTAATGCCTTTACTTGTCGAACAAAAAAAGAATTATAATCAAAGTCATTAGACCAAGCGGTTATTGCGGAAGAATTGTTACCTAATGATATAGCTGCAAACGCATCTCTTTCTTTTGCTTTAAAGGTACAAAGTAATTCACCAGCAAAATGTTCAGCATCAGCGCAGGAACCGCCATTACCAGCAATTAATATTTTCCCTCCACGTATATTATTATCATAAATTTCTTTAGATATCATTTTTACAGACTCAAGATTCTGGCTTAAAGATGCTATAACTTTGCTACTCTCTTCATAGTAGTGGTCTATAATACCCATTATCTAACTCAATCCATAGTGATTTTTTTTTTTTATATTAAACGATATACTATAGATAAGTGGATTAGACAACACTTCTTCCCCCGTCCATTATTAACGATTGACCAGTCATATATGCACTTGAGTCTGATGCAAGGAACACTATTGCATCTTCGTACTCATTCAAATTGGCCCACCTCCCTAGAAGAGTTCTTTTACTTACATTACGCACTAACTCTTCGGGCTGTTTATTGAAAACACCCCCAGGTAGCAATGCATTAACTCTAACATTTTTGTGCCCCCAATATTCTGCCAAATATCTGGTCATTCCAATCAGTGCAGTTTTCACTACTGAATAACCTAAGGGTTTATACGATTTTATATCATCAAAGCTCTCACTTGGAGAATAAACTCTTTGGTCTGGCGCCCTTACAGCTAGGTCAGAAGAAATGTTAATTATTACCCCTTTATTTTTTTCAGCCATTCTCGAACCAAAAACACGTGAGCAAATAAAAGCACCTGTCAAACCAACATTGATTTCATTATTCCATTGGTTCAAGTTATAATCTTCAATTCTTCCAGAATTCTGACCTCCAATTTCTGACATTTTTGGGTTTACGGCAGCATTATTTATTAAAATGTCGAAATTGGTATCATGCTTAGTCTGCAAAGCTTCAAATTTTTCTACTGCATTTAGATTAGTTATATCCAGTATTTGGGTTGCTATTTTAGCTGAATCATTGACTTTTAAAATTTTCGTTTTTGCTCTTTTAAGGCCTTTTTCGTTAATATCTACAAGGGTTACAGAAGCACCCGCTTCTACTAATGCTATAGCATGATGTGGTCCAAGCAATCCCCCTCCACCAGTTATTATTGCACGTTTCCCATTGAGGGCATTTTTGTTAAAATTTCTCATCGACCTAGTTTAATTTGATGTAATTTGACTTGTTTAATAAAATATTTTGCAAAAATTTTTTTGCATTTTGTAAATCACTCTCATAATTTTCCTTAGACCTATAGGCTTGGATTACAATGTCCTTTAAGTTTGTCAATTTCTCAATGTTTTTCGTGAGAAAATTGAATTCAGCAAAGCCATCTCCTAAGGGTACTGAAATTCCACCTTTATTCATTCTGTCTTTTATATGGAGAGAATATATTTTTTTGGAAAGAATTTTAAAATATTCTTGCAGTCTAAATCCATTTGCTGCCGCATTACCAATATCTACCAAGACACCTAGTTCTTCTAGAGTTTTTTCTCTTAACAAATCCCCTATTGCTGAAGGTTTTAGATCAGTCTCAATTGCTAAAGAAAATGGCTTGCATCTATAATTAAAATTAATCATTTGTAATTTAGTTTTTACTTGCAGCATAGTCTTTTCATCTTTAATCCCAGAAGTTTCCTCTATAGGTATGCTGACCCTTTGTAATCCTACATCCGCAGCTATCAAGCTTATGTGGTGAAAAAGCCAATGAATTTCTTCATCAGAAAATCTATTCAAAGTTTTCTGCATCAATACATCTAAACTAATTGAAGTAATCTCAATCCCAGTTTTCCTACATATTTTAATAATTTCTAACCGGGTTTGTGGGTCAAATATTGGATTTGAAAAGTCTGACACTATCCATTCGATACCATCAAACCCCATCGACCTAGCTAAATTAAACTCATTTCTCCAATTATGAATTGGAAAATGTTGGTATTTGTCGGCTACCATCGATGAGAACCTACCTTGGACCGCGGAAAACTTCACCATTTTAATTCCCTCTGGTTCACTATTTCTGAATAAAACAACATTTAAATTGTTTTACTTATTTGCTGACCATCTACAACTATGTTTGTGCCTGTCATAAATGAGTTTCTAGGAGAGAGTGCCATTAAATAAGTCCAGGCAATTTCTTCGGCTAAACCAAATCGTTTCATTGCAACGGTACTAAGAACTTCTCTTTGTATTTTTTTCATACCTTGTTCTTTTATAATTTGCTCCCATCTTCCATTTTCAAAAAAGACATTTCCTGGATTAATTCCTATTACTCTAATGTCATTCTTTGCTAATTCATTTGCTAGATGAGAAACATAAGAAGACAGGGCTGCCTTGGAGCATGAATAGCTTTGCGGAGCAGGTACCCTCTCCAAACCAGCAATAGCTGATGTTATAATTATGGAATTATTTTTTTTTGTTATCTTTAGGGCTGATTCACACAAATTAATTAAATCAACGACAGAAAAAAAGTTTTTTTCAAATATTTCTTTCCAAACATCAATGTTCACATGCATTCCAAATGGGGTTTTACCAGTCCCAATGAATGAAACCAGATGATTTATTCCCATAGGATACTTTGATTTTATTTGTTCAGAAAGTAAATTTCTACCTTTTCTATTTGATAGATCGCATATTTCATGATCAACATCAGCCCTTGGATTTAAATCTCTTAACAATTTTACAGCATGTGTAGCCCTTTTTTTTGTTCTTCCAACAATGAGTACGCGGGCCTCACAGCAAACTAGTAATTTGGCAAGCTCAAAACCTATTCCCTTTAGTGCCCCAGCCAAAACTACAACACTACCCTCAAGTTTAAAATTCAATAGATCCTTTTTTATAGTATCACCCAATAATATGTGCCCCCTTAAAATCAAAAGAGAAATCAATGGCTTTGAAGCCATTTTGAATTAACTTTTTTTTGAAAAGGTTTTGATTTTTTTCAACCACCATCAAAAAAAATCCTCCACCACCAGCTCCAATTATTTTGCCACCCTCGGAACCCAAAGATTTCAATTTAAGATATTTATCATCTAAGTGATTGTTTGTCATGGATCCTGTAATTGATTTCTTAATTTCCCAATGCAGATCCATTTCCCTAGCCAATTTACCCAAGTTACCTTTTTGAAGGTCGTTAATAGCATTTTTTCCAATTTCTTTTATCTTATCATATGCTTCAATTATCTTGTTCTCGTTATTCTTAAAGTCTTTTGTTTGATTATCTATAATTTTTTCAGAATTTCTATCAACCCCACTATAAATCAAAAAAAAACTATTCTTAATCTTTTCTAAAACTGTAGGGCTTATTTCAAGTGGGGTGGTCTTTACGTTCAAGCTAGTGTCTATTTCAATTAATTGTATCCCACCCAAAGAAGCTATGAACTGATCTTGAAATCCACCAGATAATCCGAGAATTTCCCGCTCAATATGAAATGCCTCTTTTGCCAAATCAGCAGGAGCCTTTTCATCATTTTTCAATCGTCTAATGGCCTTAATAAGAGATACTATAAGTGTACTTGAAGCACCCAACCCGGTGAAAGTAGGCATTGTTGAGAAAGTGGCAACCTGAAATGAGTCTGTAATTTTAAAATACTGCAGTACCTCTCTCAATATATTATGCTGAATTTTTTTTAAAGAACTAACTCGTTCTGTTTTAGAGTATTGAAGAAATAAATCTTGATCTATGGTCCTCCTTGCCACCATGACAGTAATATATTCATCAATGGCGGCAGATATAAGCATTCCACCCCTTTTTTTAGCGTAGAAGGGTAAATCTGTTCCTCCTCCCCCTAAGGTAATTCTATAGGGAGATCTTGAAATAGCATACTTTCCGGAATGGGCCATAAATTTTCTAACCAAATATCAATTCAATGCTTCTGATATTTCACTTAAAAGATCAGCAGAACCTGCAGCAAGTATACCTTTTTGGTGAAGTGAATGTCCAGATTGATTATGCAAGATTATATAAGATCCTTTTGTACAATCCATAAATAGCTTCGCTGCAGAAAAGTCCCAAGGATTATCCATAGGGTTCACATAAGCATCAAGCCTGCCAGAAGCTACATAAGCCAATTCAAGATTAGCAGATTCTAGGATATGTACTCTCCTACTTACTGGCGGACCGAGTTTTTTTACAAGACTATTCAATTCCGTTTCTCCACCTTTAGCTTCTGATTGATTGCAATTTAAAGAGATCAATGCTTCTGATAACCTTATTGTATTTTGTCTTTCAGTCTTTTCTCCATTTACATAAAAATGTACGCCATCCGAAAAAAACATTTCGTCTCTGGAAGGGTCATAGACTCCTGCTGCTATGACTTCATTTTCTTTTAAGAGAGATAACGCATGAGAGTATAATGGGATATCATAAAGATAATTCGTTGTTCCACAAATAGGGTCAACTATCCAAAAGTATTCAGAAATATTGCTGTCTTTAAATTTTTCTGGTGGATCTTCTTCACTAAAGATCTCATCTTCAGGATACAATTTTTTTATCTCTTTAATAAAGATCCTATGAGCAATCATATCTGACTCTGCTAGAAACCCCTTCTTATCTCTATAAATTGAAGTCTTTAAAGTAGTACCACTTAATTTCCTTGCTACCCGTTTTAATATCACTTGAATTATTCGCGTTCTGTCCATGTAATTACTAAACTAAATCATTCATTTCTAATATATGATTTTTTGGTAAATCGCTTTTGGAAGTTCTATTAATTACCTCAAAATATTTGTTTGGTAGAATTCCGCCAGGCTGTTTTGTCACTACAGTTTTTAAATTTTCAAAATTAAATTGATCATTAGCCTTTATACTTTTCGAAGTGACTATTCTTTTTGAGAGAACCCCATGTAAAGTAGCTTCGGAATCTAAAAATACCTTATTAGTTGTTCCAAGAGCCTCAATAATTTTATTACTTTCACAGATAAGTGTTGTAACCTCATCAAATTCTAGAGAGGCTGCCTGATCCGGTCCGCTCATTTTCCGACTCAAAGTGACATGCTTTTCAATAACCTTCACGCCAAGTGCTACTGCCCCAAATGCACCTGTAAATCCAACTCCATGTCCTGAAAAACCTACTTCTTGATTAAACAACTGTCTCAATACTGGAATACATTTTAGGTTTTTGTCCTTTATTTCACAGGGGTATGCTGATGTACAATGTAAGAACATTAATGGGCAATTAGCTTCTTCAAAAATCTGCCATGTTTGACTTATTTCAGACCAGTTACACATTCCAACGCTAGCAATAACAGGTACTCTTTTTGATGCAACAAGCCTCATAAAATGAAAATTGTTACAATCAATACTAGCAATCTTGATAACCTTTGCTTCATTCTGTACAAGAAAATCCAAACTATTTTCATCCCATGGACTGACTATATAATCCAGACCCAAACTTTCTGCATACCTCCACAAATCCAGGTGTTGTTCATCGGAGAACTCTAACCTTTTGTCAGGATAGGTCCAGGTGCCAAAAGCTTTAGATTCATCTGGCAAATCGTCCGCATTCTTACTTAAGTATCCCGTCGGGGTCTCTATCTCTAGTCCTGGTAGAAGCAAATGATCAGTATTCCTTTTTTGAAATTTGACAGCACTTGCCCCAGACTCTTTCGACTTCTTTATCATTTCATGAGCCAACTCAAAGACTCCATTATGATTAATCCCAATTTCAGCAATAAAATAAGTATTTTTATCAGTATTCAAAAATCTTTCTCTAAAATCCATCATGTACACTTTCAAAAATTTATAATTGTATTAAAAAATATTGATATTCGTTTGAGCCTGATTATTTTGGTTTGAATTGATATGGCGTCGGTTTGTCAGGTCGCAATGACCCCGCTTTATCCCAACTTCTTATCTGACCTTCTATATCTAGGCCAACATTACTGGACCAATGGTCAAGCAATTTTTTGGTTATCTGTCCAAATTTTCCAGTTCCAATTGGTACACTGTTTAAGGATGTTACAGGCATGATACAAAAGGGGGTACCAGTGATGAAAGCCTCATCAGCACAATAGACATCGTACGGTTCAATGTTCTTTTCGATATATTCATACCCTAACTCTTTCGTAACTTGTTTCGTATAATCTCTACTTATACCTCTTAATATATTTCTTCCTTCTGGCGATATAATTTTGTTTCCTTCAATAATAAAAAAATTATCTCCTGTGCCTTCTGTTATGAAACCATCTGGATCAATCAACAAAGCCCAGTTATTGTCTCCTTCATATTGCGATACTTCTATATTAGCCATTTGGTACCACATCCTACTCCTATTTTTGATTTTGGGTTCCATTAAATGAGCAGGAATAGATCTCTGAGAAGGGATAACACAATTTATACCTTGATCATAAAATTTAGAGAAGCCAGCTACGGTCATCCTCAATGGAATATCTGCTACGACTATCGTTGATTCAATTTTACCCCCAAACATTGGAGCGTATATTCCAAGAGGTCCTCTACTAACATTGACCATAATTCTATGTTCATCATCATCGGTAAACATAGGTTCATTTATTTCTATTACTTCGTGACACTTTTTTTCCAAGTCACTTTTAGACATTGGTTCTGGAATCCTCAGTATTTTCAAGCCAATATAAAGCCTATCCAGATGTTCTCTGAGTTTGAATTGTTTCTTATTGAAAGATCTTGTCATTTCAAAAACCATATCGCCAAACATAAGGGCTGAGTCAAAAATCGAAATCCTTGCTTCATTCTCAGGCACATAAGTTCCGTTCAAATAAACTATTCTACTTTTTGACATTTTCACCTACATTGATTCGCAATCAAAAATTCCTGCATCACAACAGAACACAACTTGAGGTCATCTTGACTATCTATTTCAAATGTCTGCCAAAATTCCATCTTAGAAACACCTATCTTATTTCCGAATCTATTTCCAGTGTCTCTTAACATTTTAGTATCTAATATATAAAATGATCCATTTTCTATATATTGCTTAGGATTATCCTGTCTCCGCTGTCTGTTAAGGTAATCATAATTTATGCTATGATACTTACCACTTGGATCCATTTTCCAAAAAAATAAATCCTCGACAGTAGTGCATGAAAACAATGAGTCGAGTCCTTCATTAAAGAAAATTTCTATTCCATTATCAAAGTCGTCAGACTTTCTAAGCGGTGAAGTTACTTGAGGCACTATAATAGATTCAATCTTTCTATTTTCATTTTCTTCTATATAATTTACAGCGTGTATCCATCCATCTTCTGATGAAGATAGATCAGAGGCCAATTCTGGGGGTCTCTTAATCGTTGAGCATCCCAATTTTTGTGAATAATTTAGTATATTTTCTCCATCTGAGCTGACCCAAACTTTACCAATATTTTTAGATTTTAAACATTGTTTTATAGTCCAGTAAATTAATGGAAATCCACAAAAATCTATTAGATTCTTTTTGGGAATTCCTTTCGACCCTGCTCTTGCCAGAATCACTGCGTCTACAACCATACTTTTAGCTAATAATTTGATTTCAAAAAGCTTATTTTTTTGCATATCCGAATTGGTATGCCTCATAAAACAGATGTGATGAGTCAGTAATTATTGGATTGTTTTTTTCTTTTGTCAAGAGTAGTCTCGTCACGTATCCAAGATTTTTTCATATACTTTTTTTTTAACAGTTAGTATGAGCTCTATAGGCTTCCACCTGCTTTTCCTCAGTCCTTCTTGTTATCTATTATCTGCTTGCAGGACTAAAAATAAGTGTCTTAGTCTTGACTTCATTACTGAAGATTTTGTTGATCACATTAATCACTAAACTAGATTTATAGTATAGCAAAAAAGTGATGTGTTTAAATCAAATTTTTTTCAGGGTTTAACTTGAAATATCAGTATATTTGAATTTGGTAAAAGTGCTATAGCCTTCGGAGGATCTCCAATTGTGGGCCTTATACTCTTCCCAAGACCTCCAGTTAATAAAATCAAATGTATAAATTCAAATTAGATATACTTTATTACTTGCAAAAGATTACTGACACAAAAATGTTCATGGTAGGCAGCAACTGGGCCTTCAGGTCTAAACAGTATATTTTTATATATACCAGCTGATTTTCCAGCTTCAATATCAGAAAGATTATCTCCAACAAGAACGCAGTGTTTTAGACATAAACCATGATCAAATGCAGCCTTCAAAATCATGCCTGGATTAGGCTTTCTAAAAGAGATGGTATTTTGGCTTTTGCTTGGGATATCTGGGCAATAATATATGTCATCAATAAAACCATTGTTTTCTTTAAACATCTCTTTGACCCAATTCATCAATATCCAAAAATCTTTATCCGAGTAGTAACCACGTCCTATGCCAGACTGGTTAGTAATAATTATTACTTTGTAGCCTTTATCTTGAGCAGTAGAGACTAATTCAAAAATACCGGGAATGAAATCAAATTTGTTTTTGGAGTGTACATAGCCATAATCATAATTAATTACACCATCCCTATCCAAAAAAAGTGCTTCTTGCCGTAAATGATTTGCTGTTGTTTGCATTTATCAAAGCCCGAAATCATTCTCTTCTTTAAGATTTTTATGCAACAGTATTATTATCAAGTAATTTATCGTATTTTTTTTGATTTGAGTGGTGGGACCAAGAAGTAAAATTGGGGTATGCCCATGAAATTTCATTTCTATTACCCATAATAAATTCGTAATCTATTCCTGAATAGATTGCTATCATCCCAATTCCACCACTACGATATTGATAGTATTTTGAACTTTTAAGTATTAGCCAAGAATCTTGGAAAAAGTTAGTTCCATAATCTTTTGAAAAATATAATAACCTAACATCAGACGGGATCATCTTTCTATAATGGTCTGTGCCTATCTGATCTGACACGATAACCACATTAGTGTCAGGATTTTCAGATCTAATTCTACTTAACATTTGATAAAATTGAGCTTTTGTTAAGTTTCGCTCTGTCCCCCATTTTAAATTGTATCTAATATGCCAAGTTACAAATTTTTTATTTAAAACAGGTATTTCAATTTCATAAGATGCGAAATCCTTTGCAGATAGTACAAAGCTTTCGGCAAAATGTTTATCTTCTGTTTCCAGCAGATAATTAAATATATTAAATAAATGATTATATATGGGGCGTCTTTTAATAATCCTATCATGTAGTACTACAAAATTTTTATGTGAATTTAGAGAGGCTTCTGAACTTTTATCTTTATTTAGATAATGATTAAATTCTTGCCATGATATCTGTTCATAATTAAACTCACTCGCGGGAATAAAAACTTGACTTATTTCTTTCATAAATTTGAAAAAAACCTCTTTTTCTGCTGCGTTTAAAACTTTCCAGTCATCTCTTAGCTCACTAGTGACGACAAAAATTTTAATTGCCTGACCTTTTAAACATAAATACCGAGCCAACATCAGTATGTATAAAAAGTCACCTATCGTAGGAGGGCTGCTGTTTAGATCATAACAAATTATGAGTTTTTTTTTAGAGGGTTCCGCACATAACTTTTGAATTTGTTTGCAAGCTTTTTTTGCATACTGTTTGCGAACAAATATACCAAAAAAAGTATTGTGTATTCCAAAATACTGATATGCTGCTTTTAGTTTATTCGAAATTTGATAGTATTTTCGTTTAAAGTACATCAAATTCTCAGTCCTTTTTTGTGAGACTATTTGGACTGCTCATCCAAGAATAAAATATGTCCAACATCCTGTGCAGCATAAAATAATTTTCTTCATATAACCGGATGAGACGAGTGAATTTACTATTGGCTTGGTTGGGCATAAAGAAACCTTTTATACTCTAATTTTTCAAATAATACCATTTAAAGATTTGAAGCTAAATCAATATCTTCAAATTTGATATTCCCGCTATTTAAGTAGTAGTTATTAATAATTTGTGTAGAATCCACAATATCTTTGGCCAAAAGATTTTCTGGTACTCTAAAGGAAATTAAATGCTTTGGACTGTACATTTTGGAAAGTGTAAATAATGCAGTAGAACTAAAGCCAACTATATTCATGGGATTTTCTTTTTTTTGCAGAAAGTAAATTTCTACTGGTACTTCTGGTGCAACAAACTCCCATTTTAATTCTAACTTGGCTTTTAATTTTTTAAATTTTTCAAGGGTTTCTCTACGATGGGCCAGGTATACAATTTTCTTTTTTTTGTCTACATACTTTTTAAATATTTTGACTAAGAGATTTATATAATCCTCTTTTTTTATTTCCTTACTTTCAACCCAATTTCCTCCAATAAAATAGATAACTTCGTCGTTGGAGAATTCTATGCTAATTTTTTGTTTCAAATATGCAAAAGAATTTTTAAAATATTTCTGCTTTGGATAAGGACTTAAATCATACATCGTAAATAAAGTAATTTTTTCGATGCCTCCAAATAATAATCTGAGGATTGGGGTTTTAAGTTTTTTTTTCCACTTAGCACTTCCGCGATATTTAGAAAAATCGTATTTGTAGTGGTGTATCGCAATGGTAGCGCTTCCATCATCAAACAAAACAAATGGTGAGTTTAAAAAGATGTAAGGGATAACTCGAGCCCATAAAGCATTAAATTCACCAAGATAAAATTTATTTTTTCCAGAGCTCAATATAATTATAAATATAATTTTTATTATACTTAAAAAATATATTTTCGGAAAAACTGAGCCCAAATAAACTACACGAATTTTGTCTAGATCATAAAGACTAAGAGTCTTCATTAATTGGTTGTTCACACGTTTGTTTGCTGACTTTCTAATCAAAAAAGTATTTTTATAACTATCAGGTGAAAAATAATTCACCGCTTCAAATGCGTTTATCAATTGAAGAGGGGTTTCAACAAAATACCAATGTGAGCTATCTATTTTTTTCATAAACGAAGATCCGTATCAGTCCTTGGGTAAATTGCTTTGACATCAAAAATTATACCATCTGGCTTTAAAAACTGTCTTACACCTACCGCCCCCAATTTTTTGAATACGTTATGTGCAACTGTTACTATGGCGGCATCATAAGCACCCATTTTTACTTCTTTAATAATTTTTACTCCAAAAACATTGTATACTTCGTCCGAATTGGCGAGCGGATCATACACCTCATAATTTAAATTTAGCTTTTCGAAGTCCTTCACAATATCTAGTACTTTACTATTCCGGATATCCGGGCAATTCTCTTTGAATGTCAAGCCCATTATCAATATATTCACTGATTTAAAGTCCGAACGATTATTAATAAGCTTCCGTACAAGTTTCGACACAACAAACTCAGACATAGAGTCATTTACTCTACGAGCAACGCCGATCATCTCAGCAAAATAACCAAGAGCTTCAGATTTATGTGACAAATAGTAAGGGTCAACACCAATACAGTGACCTCCAACAAGACCTGGTCTAAAATTTAAAAAATTCCATTTTGTGCAAGCGGCATCCAAAACATCGTGAATATCAATATTGAGTTTATCGAACAGAATAGATAACTCATTGATAAATGCGATGTTCACATCTCTTTGGGCATTTTCAATCACCTTTGCCGCCTCAGCCACCTTAACTGAAGAACATAGATGCGTTCCAGCGCTGATTATGCTTTTGTACAAGGCGTCAATCTCTAATGCTGCAAGATGGCATGACCCTGAAGTTAATTTAATTATATTTTCAAGCCTGTTATTTTTATCACCTGGGTTTATCCGCTCAGGGCTGTATCCATAATAAAAATCAATATTTGCTGTTAAATTTGACTCGCTTTCCAAATATGGAATACATTCTTCCTCGGTTGCACCTGGATATACTGTTGATTCATAAACAACTATATTACCGGACGCTAAAACCTTACCAATAGTCTTAGAGGCGTTTTGAAGTGGAGCTAGATCAGGGCGATTGTATTGGTCGACCGGTGTAGGCACAGTTACAATATAAAAATCAGCATCTTTAAGAATTTTTATATCGGTAGTGTATGTAATGTTTTTTGCAGCCTGAATTTCGTAAAGATCAACTTCTCCATTGCTGTCAATACCACGCAATAGGTCAGTAATTCGAGTTTCATCAACATCATAACCAATTGTTTTGTATAGTTTACCAAATGCTAGTGTCAGCGGCAACCCAACGTATCCCAACCCGATTACAGCAATAGTTCGATCTGAAATTGGAATTTGCCTCATTTTGTCCTCATGGTTGCTTTTTAATTCCATGTGAAAGATGCTCTTCCAACTCACTTTGAATTATAGGCACGTTACCTGTCTTAGACACCTGTACTGATGCCGCAACATTACCAAGGTAAGCGGCCTCCCAAATGTTTGCGTGCGTTGCTAAAGCCATGGCTGCTGTTGTTAAAAATGAGTCACCGGCCCCTGCCACATCAATTGGATATTTATTTAATGCCACTATTTGATCTGTACGCCAGTTTTCATCGTTTTGATCCGAGTGAACAAGCAGACCATGCTCAGCCATAGTTAATACCACATGTTTTAAATTACCTTTATTTTTTAATCTTTCACACAAGACTGTTAAGCCATCTCCTTTATTCTTCACGGCCAGCCTAGCCTCTCTCTCAGTTGGAGTAATCAAATCTACACCTTCAAATCTAGATATATCTCCAATTTGGGAAGAAGACTGACTATCTGCAGCAATTTTCACTCCATGATTTTTCGCCATTAGGATAGTTTGTTTAATTATATCATCGCTTATAAAGCCATAGTTGAAATCACTAAAAATTAGTACATCAATTCTATTAAGAATTTTTTTGAAATGAGAAATTATTTTTTTTTGAAGAGATATTTCTAATGGTGTTTCCTCAACCCTTGTCACTCGTAGTAGAGTTTTACTATTTGCTCTATACCTAGTTTTTAAAATTGTGGGTCTAAATTCTTCTGATACATTTTTAAAATTAATTCCAAGTTTATCTAATTCTGCTTTGATATATTTTGCCTCATCATCCCTACCTAATTGTGTTATAAACTCAACGCTTGCACCCAGTGACTTAGCGTGAGCAGCAACGATAGCTGCGCCTCCTAAATATCTCTTTTTTTCAATGGGCTTGACTACGATTGTAGGATCCTCTTGAGACATTCCCAGAGCTGTACAATCAATATAATCATCGATTATTGTCTCTCCAATTACCGCTACCCTTAGTCTTTTAAAACCCCTAACTGTTTTTGATAATTTTCTTAAATCTATATTATGCTTTTCTAAAAAATTATTATCATGGAAAACATTTTGGTTTTGATTTTTTTCAATTTCCCAAAGTGCCTCGGTATCACCAGGACTAAAAACCAGTTGGCACGTATCACTATTTTTAATGTACTCTTCTTCAGGATTTAACTTTCTTTTAAATTCAGATCCTTTTACTATAAAATTTGGCTTTACCTTTTTAAGAACGCTTAAAATGTTGTTATCTACTTCCACAATTTGATCTATCAAATTTAACGTTTTAAGTGCCATCAAACGCTCTGATAATGGTCTACGAATATCAGGTTTTTGAAAATCATCACAGTAAATACCTACAATTAATTTTGGTGCCAAACGCTTTGCAAAAGACATCAAACGAATATGCCCGGCATGAACTGAATTGAAATTTCCCGAAATAAAAACTGAAGACATTGAAATTTATTTACCTTTTTAGAGACGTTATAAAATTTTTATTGCTGGTATTAGGTTGTTGTTATTATTTTAGGTTCAACAAGGATTTATCTATTTAACCAAGCTAGTAAAGAAAAATCAGAATTATAAGTAAATCTAACATTTTTGGTTTTGTAAATTCAGAAAATTTTTTTGTTAATGTTTCCAGTTGGCTCGAGAAGAAGTACCCCTTTCGCTATAATAAAACATACTGAAAAGTTTTTTCAGTTTTCATCATTTTACCTGAAGCAATTTTTTCATTGTTTTTATAGTATGAAATTTTTCATTATCGCCAAGTTCACCCCTGTTATAAGCTTTTTTTATTTCCAAAATTGCGTCGAGAACAGAATATTTTCTCGAAAAACCAGTGTTCAAAAGTTTATCAGAGTTTTGTCGATATGATCTTGGATCATTAGAGGGTAAAATATCAATTTTACAATTTATTTGCGACTGCACCAGTTTGGCAATATCCAAGATTGATATATTCTCGAAACCAGCATTATATTCACCCGAGCTCAAATTTTCAAAATTATCTAAAAAGTGTAAGTAAACGTTTACCAT
>CACHDI010000002.1 GCA_902578545.1 uncultured Alphaproteobacteria bacterium | reverse complement strand
TGTTAAAGGAATTAAAAATTAATTAAGTAAAATTTATCAAGAAAAAAATAATCAACAATACAGTATAATATAACTCTTAAGGATAGAGTTGATGAAATATCAAAAATTTTAAATTTTAGCTTTAAATTCAAATAAAAAATAAAATGTAAACTAATGATTTTAATTTCTAAATAAATTTATACCTGGAATGTTTATCTTAGCAATTTTACTTCTGAGTATGGAACTTTATAAGTGTTTCTATTTGTTCTTCACTAAGTCCAGTTCTATTTGATATTTCCGTTACATTTACCCCAAGCTTTGCAAGGTCAACGGCTTTATTTATAATTTGTTCAGATAAATTTTCGTCATTTTTTTTTCCAATATCTTTTTGTATTGAACGAATAGTCTGGTTTATATTTGTTAGGTCTTCTTTAGAAGAATTTAAATTTTTGTCTATAATACCATATTCAGTACTAATTTCATTAATTTGATAAGTAATCTTTGTTATGGTTTTCTGAATACCGTCAAGCTTAAGCTTAATTTTTTTTTGGTTGTTAAAGAAAGAGATTAAAATCAATAATAAACATATAATCATTATAATAAAAGCAAACTCCAAAACGCTTAAAGATATGTTTTGATTAAAAAAATTTTCCATATTGTTAAATTATATCAAAAAGAAAACATGATAAATAGATATCTTTATTTTTCAATTGATTCCTTCATATATTTTTGAAAATCATCAAAAAAATCTAGCCTAGAATCAACCTTTTTATTCAAACTTTCAATAGTTTTGAGTAGATCATAAAGAATTTTTATTTCATCTTCAGTGAGTGGATATTCATTTAGAGAAGTAAAAATGCTTGGCCAATGTTCTTTAAGAAATATTTCAAAATTTTTAAGTTCTGATTTAAGTTTTTCTGGTTTCGACAATAAAAAACGTGTGCTTGAAAGATGGCTTTCAATCACTTTAAAAAAATCTTTTCTCTTTTCAAACATTAGTTCAAAATCGACAATTATGAACCAATACTAGCTTTTCATTTCCTTAAATGCATCTAATAGCATATCAGCAACAGCATCTAAATCTATTGGATATTCTCCTTTTGCGATCGCTTCTTTTATTCTTGAAACACTTTCCATGTCAATTGGTGGTTTCTTCGTAAAATCGGCTAATGTTGAAGCTGGCAATGAGCCACTAATATCCACTGTATCAACAGCAGGCTTTTGTGAAACGCTGGAAGCATTCAACTTGTCGACTTTATCTATATTCGACGAACTATTCTTTGATACATCAATATTCTTAGTTAAGCTTTTTATTGACTCTACCATAATATTACCCTCCTTGGTACTTTATAACGACCTAATTTCTATTTATGTTAGTTTGTGTTGTTACTTTTTTTTCATTTAATACCCAAGCTACTAAATTTTTTTCACTTGATAAATTCATTACTCTTATTTTTTCACCTTTTTGACCATTCTCGAGTGCAACACCAGATGCAGAAATAAAGATGGTACCAATTGATTGAATTATATCAATTTTATCACCCTTACTAATAACCCAATCAAGCTGTAAATGTCGAGATCTAATTGGAAAACCTAAGCTAACATTTTGCTTAAGTTTGCGACCTACTAAATCCTCAATATTATTGAAAATATCAGCACCAATATTTTTTTTAACATTTTTAAAAACTAAATCATCTTTTGCTATAATTTGGCCTTTTTTTAAGCTTTTTTTAGAAAAAATAATCATATTATTTTTTTGGATTTCTTTACTTGTATTATCTTGCAGAGATGCATTTGCTCGTGTTCTTATCAATAAATTCCAATTATTTTTAGGACCATTACAAACTACCTCAACAGTATTCCAAGATTGAAAAACAGGAAAAAACTTTAAAGGTTCTCCACAGTTTTTGTATTTTTTATTTTTATTTATTGAAGGGGAGGACTCAATTCCTTTATTTATTAAGAATTTTTTTAATAATTTTGTTAATGTTCCTGCAGAGATTAATTCATGATCATGATTTAAAAGTTTATCTGAAGATGCACAAGAAATCGTGGCCGATAATAATAATATTAATGATATAAAAATCTTTTCTCTAACTAAATACATTTTACCCACCAAAAAAGAAGATTCCTCTATTATCAGCTTGTTTTTCGTAGTCTTTTAATTTTCCATTAATTGGAATACCCAATACCATTGCTTGAATTTGGTTTAAGCTTGGCAAATGCAGAGTTGCTCCAGCAAACATAAAATTTGGGTTTTGCTGCGCAAAAGCTCTTGGGTTTGCTGCAACTATAGCTAATTTTAAAAATCTCTTATCTAAACCACTTCCGGAATAATAATTGTCTATAATTTCACTTAATGACTGTCCCTTTGGTACAGTATGTTTTTCAGTATGATCTGGATCCATCATAAATATGTTGTTAGATATGTCTTCAGATAAATTTTGATTATTTGACCCTCTATATTCCAAAATAACAATTGGTTGAGAAAATGATGTAGTACTAAACATCAAGGTAGTACTAAAAAGTATTAAATTTAATAATCTAATCATAATACCTCCATAAATTCTACTAATTTACCATCAAGTTCTTTAATGTCTCTTCTTTGATCAATAGGACTTAAAATTGCATTATTGTTGTCTAAATCGTCTACTTTAAATATAACCCAAGGAGTATTAGTTCCTCTTGTAAAAGCTATAGAGTTAAATGATAGACCATGTTTTTTTCCAATATTTACTTTTAATTTTTTTATCTGATTTTCAAATTTTAAATTTGCTGTTAATGGTTGACAGTCTAAATCAGATAAAAGTGAATCTACATGTTTTTTAATAGACTTCTTTAGTGCCTCTACTATTAACTTTCTTGATGGTTTAGACAATACATTAACTGTCCTCCATGGAGACCTATTACTTAATTTCAGGGATATTTTATGAGACTTTGAAGAGGATCTCTTATATGTAAATCCTTCATATAAATTGGATGTTATTTCCATAATTAAGAAAGTCTCATTATTAAGTGCACTACTTTTGTTATCAACATACATTTTTATAGTTGGCACGTAAGCAAAAGAGCCAACTTCAGTTCTTGTTCTTCCAAGAGTTAGAGAAGTATAATCATAATCATCATTAATATTTTTCAGTAATGAAGAATTTAATTCTATGTCAGTTGAATTAAATAGCTCAATATTTTGTCTGTTATTTATATCGTTAATAATTTCTACAAATAATTCGTTAAGAACAGGTGATAACCATGCAGGAGATTCATTAGATAAATTAAAAATTGGTTTATAAGCAATCAAATTAAAAATATTATTATTTGAACAATTTTTATTATCTAAACTTCCAATAGCTGCTTTAATTGTGACTTCATAATGTGTTTCCTTTATTACTTCTTTAGTAATAGCATAATCTAAAATTTTTGTAGTTGGGCGTACCACAAAATTTTCTGTTAGTTTAGTCCCTGAATCTATTGCGGAGTATCCATTGATTTTTGCTCCACCTTCGATCGAAGCTAAATATAAAGCGTCTTCTAAAGCCCTTCTTCTAGCTAAATCTGTATCTTCTGGTGAATTGAGTGATGCTCTTCCTGTAGATAGAATGAAACTAATAGTATCTTTTTCAGTACTATTTTTATTTGGTATAACTGTATCACTTAATGCAATTGTTACCCAAATGACTAAAGTAAATACAATTAAGATTAATTGAAAATAATATTTAAAATTTTTACTTAAAATATTCATAAATTATGCAACCGATCTTGCTTTTTTAAGTAAATAACTTAATGTCTCTCTATCAATCTCTAAAACTACTTCATATGTATCAGCACCGGTAGGATTTATTCTAACGGTTCTAGCACCCCTAATTGTTCCAGACACTACACCTCTAAATGTATCGTTTTGTACCATTAAATCAATTACGGTAGTATTACCCTCTACATTTAATCCATGAATTTGTTCTGCTAAATCTCTCATTGCTGCCATTCTGGCAGAACGAATAGCCATAAGTCTACGCTGATTTTCTGATCGTCCTGGTTGAGATGAAACAACAGCATAGCCAACGGAACTTATTGTTGGTATTTCTTCTACACTGGCATCTAACACTTCATTTATTGCTGCAACATGAGCTGCTTCTTCTCCGCCACTTTGTGTCATACTCATAGTAGTTACAACCGCATCTTCTGCAACTTTTTCACTTGTTCCATTTAAGGCATTTTTGAGGAGATTACTCTGACATGCAGTAGACGTTATTATTATGAAACCCAAAATTATAGTTTTTAAATTCATTTTTGACTCCGTTCACCTGGATCATTAAACATTTGAATTCTAGATGCACGCTTTATGCCAATTATCAAAATTTGCTAATTTGCATATCTATTTTTCCTTAAAATTAATTAATAAATGATAATGGCATATTTTTTGCCTTTATTATTTACAATGAATTATAATTGATTGATTTTTGTAAAATTTAATTAATGATTACAGTAGGTTAAATAGTCAAATGATTTCTTTGCTAAAAATAAAGTCGGTATTTTGACGTCATGGAATTGACAGCAAAAAACTCGAGCTTAAAAAGTTTTACTAGCTTAATAAAGATTGGAGTATTACCGCTTGGTATACTAGCTGTTGTGGCAATGATGGTTTTGCCTTTACCAGCATTTTTATTAGATTTATTTTTTGTAACAAATATTTTAGTTTCCCTATTAGTTCTTATGGTTGCAATGCATACCTACAGGCCCCTAGATTTTTCAAGTTTTCCAAGTCTTTTATTAATTGCTACCGTATTACGTCTGGCTTTGAATGTTGCTTCAACAAGAGTTGTGTTAGCAGATGGACATACTGGTAGTGATGCTGCTGGTAAAA
Source organism: uncultured Alphaproteobacteria bacterium (assembly GCA_902578545.1). Taxonomy (GTDB): domain Bacteria; phylum Pseudomonadota; class Alphaproteobacteria; order Rhodobacterales; family Rhodobacteraceae; genus CACIIZ01. The sequence goes on along the minus strand of CACHDI010000002.1, from coordinate 190,840 downwards.
TCATAGAAGCATTTGGAAAATTTATTATAGCTAGTAATTATGCTGTTGGTATTTTTGTATTTGTAATTTTAGTTATTATAAATTTAGTTGTTATCACTAGAGGTGCTGGAAGAGTTTCAGAAGTATCAGCAAGATTTACCTTAGATGCTATGCCTGGAAAGCAGATGGCTATTGATGCTGACCTTAATGCTGGAATACTAGATGCAAAAGAAGCAACTGAAAAAAGAGAAGAAATAGCAAAAGAAGCAGACTTTTATGGTGCAATGGATGGTGCATCAAAATTTGTTAAAGGTGATGCTGTAGCAGGTATTTTGATTTTAGCTATTAACATTATTGGTGGCCTAATAATAGGTATTACACAACATGACTTAGCCTTTGAGGAAGCTGCTGAAACATACATTTTACTATCTATTGGAGATGGGTTGGTTGCACAAATTCCGTCTCTATTGTTAGCAATAGCTACTGCAATTATTGTAACAAGAGTTTCTTCTACCCAGGATATGGCCGAACATATTGGGAAGCAAATCAATCTTTCAAGGGCTTGGCTACCTGTATCTGGGGTACTTTTCCTGATTGGAATTGTCCCAGGAATGCCAAATACTTTATTTTTAGTTGCGGGTGCAATTTCTGGTATAATTGGCTATTTAGCAATGAATTTAAAAAATAATGAAATTAGTGAAGATGAAGAAAACTCAAATGATACTCTTGATGATGAGAATTCTGGTGGGGGAGAAATTGACTTAGAGGAAGTGACAGATTATTCGCCAGTATCTATTCAGTTAGGATATGGCTTAGTAGAAATGGTAGACGATAATTCTGGTGGACCTTTAATTAGTAGAATAACTGGAATTAGAAGAGAGGTTTCCAAATTATTGGGTTTTGTAGTACCTCCAGTTAGAATTAAAGATGATTTATCTCTATCTGCAAACCAGTATAGGATAAGGATTGGTCAAACAATAGTAGGTGAAGATGTTATTTACCCTGATAGTTTATTATGTATAGCTGGAGAAGATGTATCAGTAAAGATTTCAGGACATGAAGTCAAAGATCCATCTTTTGGAATGGATGCAATATGGATAAAATCAAATCAAAAATCAGAGGCTGAATCTAAGGGATATATTGTTATTACACCTGAATCAGTTTTAGCAACACATCTTAGTCAAATATTAAATAAATTTGCAGGTCAACTTATAGGCCAAGATGATGTACAAGTACTGTTAAATAACCTTTCAAAAACAGCTCCTAACCTAGTAGAATCTGTTGTACCAAAGTTAGTCCCTTTACATAATTTAACTGGTATACTTAGAGAGCTTCTTTCAGAAAGAGTTCCAGTTAGTGATTTAAGAAGTATCTTGGAAAGTTTAGCTAGTATTTCAAATCGTAATTTATCAATTGTTGAAACTGCTGAAGCACTTCGTCCGACTCTTGCAGGCTTACTGATACAGCAAATTTCACCTCTAAATCAGCCACTTCCGGTAATCACTTTAGAAGCAGACTTGGAACAAATGCTAATCAAGATGTCTAGACAAAGTGGAGAAGAAGGACTTGTATTAGATAATGAACTTGCACAGAATCTATTAACAAAAATTTCTGAAACAAATCAAAAATTAAGTAATGAAGGTAAAAGTGCTGCCTTGGTTGTTTCTCCAGCAATTAGAAGACAGTTTTCAGCAATTGTTAGGCAACATGTTGAAGATATGATTGTCTTAGCTTTTACTGAATTACCAGACAATAGAAAAATTAATGTGGTGGCTTCCATTTCTGGATAGCTGAGAAGATAATAATTAAGGAGGGAAACATGACCGTACTAACGATAAGAGCACAAGATACTGCAACAGCTATGGATGAAATTGTTGAAAAACTTGGTAAGGATTCCTTTATTATTGGAACAAAAAAAATAGGTAACGAAATTTTAGTAAAGGCCACAAATAAACCAAAAAAAGAAATCAAACCTCAAAAGAAAGTTAATCAAAAATTTGATGAAATGATTTCGAAAGAGTTAAATGTATCATCACCTCTGTCAACTTTAAAAAAAGAATTATCTACAAATAAAAGAGGAAGTAATGAAAGATTAGATTTAGGATACTTAGACGATGATAAAATTAATAAGTTGAATTCTGAGTTTAAAGCTTTAAAAAAACAATTAAATGGAATGATCTTGACTGATATGGCAGGATTAAGCCCTAATCTGAGAAATACCACTAAAGTAAAGCTACAGGAAATTGGTTTTTCAAACAATACACTTATAAAATTCAATGATAAATTAGAAAATGAAAACTCTGAAGAAGGTGTCCAAAATTTTATTGGAGACTTAGCAAATTCTCTTACTTTAGATGACTCAATTGATAATTTAATCAAAAGCAAATATGTTTTCATTGTAGGGGCAAGTGGAAGTGGGAAAACGTCATTTTCAGCTAAGCTAGCTGCCTCATTTGTTCAAGAAATAAAGAGTGATAGTGTTGCATTATGTAAGTTGGGTAAACAAAATGAATTTCTAAATGATAATCTTAAATCTTACTCTAGACTTATAAATATTCCAAATGTTCACATCTTACCAGAAAACGCTCAGCAAAAAATTGAGAGCATAGAAAAAAAATTAATTATTGATGTTTCTACAAATAGTGATCATGTCTTAGATCTTTTAAAAAACTTAAAAGAAAAGGTTGGATCAAATAAGATACTTACAATTTTAGTTGTTCCGTCTGGTTCAAATAAATATAATTTAAAAAAGTTATTGGATATTTATGGTAGTATCAATCCAATTCTTGCTTTTACTAAATTAGACGAAAATGATATTTCACCTGAAGAATTATCAGTGGTAGCAGAAAATAATTGTTCTATTGGTTATTTAACAAATACAAGATCAATTTTAAAATCAATTAATTTTACTAATAAAGAGATTTTGGCGCAATATTTGAAAGACAATATTATTAAATTGTGTGAGTGAGAATTAAAATGACAATCTCAATAGCAGTAGCAAGTGGTAAGGGCGGTGTTGGTAAAACCAGCATCGCAGTTAACTTATCCCTTACTTTATCAAGACTAGGTTCAAGAGTAGTTCTCTTTGATGCTGATTTTGGTCTGGCTAACTCTCACATTCTTCTTGGAGTTAACCCAAAAAAAACTGCACAAGACATCTTAGTTTCAAAATCAGAGGTAAAAGATGTTCTAGCTCCTGGTCCTCTTGGATTAAAATTTTTATCTGGTGGTAGTGGATTAACTGAACTATTAAATCTAGAGGTTAAGGCCAGATATGAATTAATAAGAACTCTCGATGTTATTCAGGAAAATACTGATATTCTGGTAGTTGACGTACCTGCTGGAGCTTCCGACAGTTCAATAACATTTTCATCTGCAGTAGATAAATTAGTTTTAATATTAGTTGGAGAACCAACTAGCTTCATGGATGCTTACACATTTATAAAGGCTGCAAACTTAGAGGCTGGAGTTGAAAATTTCTCGATAATTGTAAATATGGTTGAAAATGATGCTCAAGCTTTACAGCATTTTACCAAATTTCAAGGTATAGTTAATAGATTTTTAAATGTTAAGTTATCTTACTGTGGGCACATTCCATTTTCTCAAAGATTAAGACGCTCAGTAGTGGAAAGAAAGCCTATTATGTTATCAAAACAGGATACAATAGAAACAAGAGCATTTATGGCGGTAGCTAAATCTATTCAAAGTACTCCAAAAAATGATCCTAAGGGAGTAACTTTTTTTAAATAAAAAGGGAATTTAAAAATGAATTCTATGAAACAAACTTACTCAGAAGCAAATCCAAATGTTGAAAGCTTGGTAAAGGAACATATGGAACTAGTCAGAAAAATAGCATGGCATATGCATGGTAGAGTAAGAAACGCTGTTGAAATTGATGATTTATTACAGGTTGGATATTTTGGTTTAGTAAATGCAGCTCAAAAATATAGTAAGAAAGAAGGAGCTATGTTTTCTAGTTATGCAGTTATAAGAATTAGAGGTGCTATTGTTGATTATTTAAGAAAAAGCTCTAACCTTTGTAGAACTACAATTCAAATGCAGCAGAAGTCAAAAAAAGCAGAAGAAATTTTGCGTTCAGAATTGCAAAGAGATCCAACAAATAGAGAGATTGCAAAAAAATTAGGGATGAGCTTAGAGGAATATGAAGAATGGGAAATTGCTTTTAATGCAAATGTTCATCAATCACTAGATTCTGTTTATGATGAATATTCAATATGGTTTGCATCTAAAGAAAGTAGTCCTGAAGAAGCTTTGTCTAATTCACAATTAAAAAATACTTTAAAAGATGCATTATCATGCTTGCCAAAAAAAGAAGCTCTTGTAATACAATTATATTATGTTGAAGAGTTGAATGTCTATGAAATAGCTGAAGTTATGGATATAACTACGGGGCGTGTTTCACAAATTAAAAAATCGGCTATTTCTAAGTTGAGAAATAAAATTAAAGAGGCTTCAATTTAGAAGGAGTTTGTTATTAAAAAGGACTTTTATCAAACTAAATCAGTACATATGGCAGTTCAAACTGCTGAATTAAATTTAATGGGTTACAGCCTAGACCAAGAATTATCACTTTCATGCAGTTTAATGAATATTTCTAGAGGAAATTGTGTCGTAAAGATAAAACCAACAGTTTCAAAACAAATACATTATAGCGGTATTTTGGATATATCAATTGATCGTCCGGTGATGAAAGCAGATATCAATTTAAGTGATACTAAATTTGATGAATTATGTAGATTAATGATGAAAGATGCAAATAGACCCGTTACAGTCATAATGCTCTTAGATCTTCCTTTATCAATAAATCTTGCTGGAGATTTGTTGATAGAAACTGCTGCAAAGTTGAAGATATTAGATTTATCCTGGATAATCCCTTTAAAATAAAAAAAGAATTTATCGCATTAATAACTCGGTAGCTTTTCTCTCTGTTTCTAACATTTTGGCATTACCATTAAATGCCTGTTGAGCTCTTATTAATTTAACTAGTTCATCTGATATTTCAGTATTTGAATTTTCTAAGCTTCCATTTTGTATTGAACCAAATCCCAAATCTTTGGGGTTGCCTATCGTTGGTATACCAGACTCAGTTGTTTGCAAAAAATTACTTTCACCAATAGACCGTAATCCTGCTTCATTTGAGAACTTAGCTAATCCAACTTGACCAATTGTTAAAAATTCAGAAGTTCCATAGGAAGCTTTTATTTTACCATCTGGTTCGACCTTTACATTAGTCAATTTTTGAGGTGTTTTACCGTCTACTGAAACATTAAAAGGTAATTTTATTGTATTTTGGTTTTTATCAAGTATAGGAATATTATCCATATTTACTATGAAACCTTGATTATTCACACTAAAAGATCCTGCTCTAGAATAGGTAACTACTCCAGTATCTTCCCTAGAGTCTAAAAGAAACATTCCATTTCCTACAATACCCATATCAAGGGCTTGACCCGTTTCTTTCAAACTTCCCTGTGAATGAATTCTTTGTGGTTGTTTTAAAGTTATACCAAAACCTGTTAATGAAGCTGACCTTTTTTCATTTTGCTCAGAAAAAACATCTTCAAAAGAAGCGGTGCTTTTTTTGAAACCTATTGAGCTTGCATTGGCTATGTTATTAGAAATAACTGAAATTTCTTGAGTAATTCCCGCCAAACCTGATCTAATAACTGAAATCATTTTAAAACCTTTCAGCTAAATCAATTCAATTATTATGCCAATAATTAACAAATTCTATTAATAAATTAATAAATTTTTGAAATAAGTCGTTGGACAATTGGGCATTTTATTTGTAAATTGTTACAAAAATAGAGGTATTTATGTCTGCAAATTCTCAAAGAGCTTTAATTCCAATAAAAAAACTTTCTCCTCCAGCTGTTATAGAGAAAAACAGAGATTTAGCACCATTAGACTTAGTTAACGGTAATATTTCTTTACAATCACGTGAGGAGGTAAAAAAATTACTACCTGATATTATTGGAAAGGCACTTGCAAGAATTTGGATAGATCCAGATTTTCATAAAGATTTTTCTTCAGATCCGCACGCAACATTAGAACAAAATGGAGTACATCTTCCTGATACTATGGTTGTTGAATTTCAAAAACCTAATTCTGACAGGCCAAGAATTGTTGTATATGAGAAGCGTCCAGGCTCAAAATTTAAGGTTAGGGTATTTTACCTACAGCTAGTGATGATGGCAGGTAGATGAAAATTTTTATAAATTATTTTATAAAAATTTTCGTAATAATTTATTTTTTCTCAAATCAATCTGTTAGTGATGATCATAAATTAAGTGATAGTGATATACTTTTTAAAAAAGCATATGATTTTTTTAAATCTAAAAAATATAACGAAGCATTCCCTATTTTTGAAAAACTAGCTAACAATTCTGAACATGACGCACAGTATAATCTAGCTTATTTGTTGAAAGAAGGAAAAGGTATAACCAAAAAATACTCAGAATCCTTATATTGGGCTTTTTTATCAAAACTTGGCAATATTGAAAAAGCTGACGATTTAGTTTCAGAATTAGTTGATCTAGTACCAGAGAAAACAGTTGAAACTGTACGTGAAGAAGTAAAAAACTATCTTATTAAAAGTATCGAAAGTGGGTCTCAAACCTCAATTATGCATCTAGGTAAATTCTTTTTAGAAGTAGTTGAAGAAAAAGAATATTCGTCTGCTTATAAATGGTTTACTGTTGGTGCTGCCCTTGGACTCGAAAATGCCGAAGAAATGAGAGACAATGTTGAAGAAGAACTATCTCCAGAGGAAATTATTGAAGAACAAGATAATGCTGAGAAATTTTTTAAAGATTTTGTAAATAAAAATAACTAAATTCAAATAAGGAGAACAATTCATGAAAATCAAAGTACATTGGATTGTTGATGGTATCGCAGAGTTAGATGCAGACAGTCAAGAAGAAGCCGAAAAATGGGTTAATGAAGCACTTACTAATATATTAAATGATAATCCAATATTTAAAGAGAAATTGGGAGCTAAAGCAATACAAGGCAAAGCGTACTTTCCTGGAAATTCAGAATAATAGATGCAAAAAATTTAAATTTATAAGTTGGAAATTCTCCAGGTTTGCAACCAATTCACTGTACTGGTATTAGAAAATTTTCTTTTTTGGTAGCCTGTTTTAAGTAATTGAGCTAGATCAAAGGAATTATTATCTTGATCCTCATTATTTACTTTTTCATCAGTAGCATTGTAAAAATTACTTTGATTATTTTGACTATAAGAATTTATGTTTTTTATTTCTTCCATAAAAGACATAACGACCATAATCAAAACTTGTTTAGCCTAAGTAATTACAAAACTACTAAATACAACTTTTTTTAATATGGGTTGTGCTCCCAAATCTCGAAGTTTTTTATTAAATGCCTCAAGTAAATACTCACGAAACTGAAAAACTGTAGGTTCATCTTCTGCCATTTCTAATGTGAAATCCCCTATACCTTTTATGACTATAGACCTCAAAACAGGCACAAAATGTTCAAATGTTTCATAAAAATCTTCAGCTTTCATAGGTGTTTCAAAAACTGCAACAGATATATTAATGGTAAGAATTTTTCTACTATTGATTAGATTAGTTGCTAGAGGACCACTAAATTCATAATATTTGTACCTTGGAGAAAGAAAAGCAATTGTCCCATCTGCTAAGACTTCTGTTTCAGCTTCTGCAAGTGCTTTATCCTCTGCTTTTTTTTTTGCTATCACCTGCGCCATTTTTAGTGGTGGGTCTATTGCTAAGTGAGCAAAAGGATCTTGTTCTTTAATTTTTGTAAGTTCTCTTATTTCTTGTTCAGTTGGTGGAACGAATAAAAAGTTCTTAATTAAATAAAAAATAAGAAAAAATATAATAGCTGGACCTCCATAAAGTGCAATTTGAAAATAATCTAATTTAATTGACATTTTCTTTTTAGGTGGAGGAGTATTATTCTCTACTTTGTTATCTTTTTCTGTATTTTCAGCACTCATCAAAATATAATCTTATTATAAAAAGTTAATTTCAAGTCATAAATAACGCCATCATTTAAAATTTGTAAAATTATCTTTTAAAATTTTTTTTTTAAAAGACGTTAATATATTTGAAAAAAATAAAGAGTAACTATTATGGATAATAAAAAAGCAAGGCTAACATCTTCAAATAAAGAAGATACAGAAATTAAAAAAGAACTAGGTTTAGATTTAAGTTCTGAAAAGAAAGATCTCAAAGATTTTCAATCGGCCGTGGCTTTATCATTATTAAAGTATACAGCTGATTTGGACGATGTTTATGTAGAAAGAAGACTAGCCTCTGCTTTATTGTTTCTTACACATTTATCAAGTGAAATAACCAAAGGTTTTGCAAATGGAGATGAAAAAATTGCATCAAACCTATTAGCTGATGCTATTATTGAATGTAGAAGAGCATATCCTGATGGAAAAACCAAAGTAAGTATGAAATTTCATTAATTTTACTTCTTTTATTTAATTAAATTAAATTTTATACTAAATAAGATAAAAGAATTTAAAATCTATCATGTTGTTTTTTTTAAAAAAAATAATAGTCATTATTTTAGTAATATTTTTTCTGGATATTATTAGAGAGCCTGCTTTTGCAGAAGGGCGAATGTATGAGGGAACTGCAGAAGGTCCATGTATAGAATGGTCTAATAAAAGGTTAAAATGGCCCCAAACAATTCTAGGTAGAGAAAAGGCAAAATGCCGTAGAAGGGGCACTAAGCCAAGTAAGGGGACTACGACATGTAGGCTAAAACGCTCTTACATCAATATAGGTACAAAGCAAAGGATGTGTATCTATGAAAGAGCTGGAACTGGGTTAGAAGATGTTACTATGTCAGTAGATCCAAGTGCTGGAGGTGCTTGTCAGAGAAGTTACGCCTGTGATCCTTTCAAAAATTAAATTATAATTTAAGTTTCTACTAGTTCTTGTACTTTGTTTTTTGTGTGTTACGTTTGGTAAACTAAATGAATCATAGTAGTATTTAGTTTTATTAACTGGGGGGATAGTCAAATGGCGAGTAGTGCCTTTTTAAATTCAATTGAGGTAAATTTTAGAAAAGCAGTTAAGTGTTTGCAGGATACAGATGGCTTAGAATTTTTAAGTTCAGATCTAGCAAATCAAATAATGTTTGCAAATGCCACTTATACAGTAAGGTTTGGAGTTAGATTAAGAGGTACTATGCATACTTTCGTAGGTTACCGATCTGTACATTCTGATCATTTTGAACCTGTGAAAGGTGGTATCAGATACGATTTAGCTGTAAATCAAGAGGAAGTAGAAGCTTTGGCAGCATTAATGACATATAAGTGTGCTCTTGTTGAAGTTCCTTTTGGGGGTTCCAAAGGAGGTTTAATAATTAATCCTAGAGATTGGAAACCTGAAGAAATGGAGAGAATAACTAGAAGATTTGCTCAAGAGTTAGCTAAAAGGGATTTGATACACCCTTCTCAAAATGTTCCTGCACCTGATGTAGGTACTGGAGAAAGAGAAATGGCATGGATGGCTGATGAGTATCGACGTCTTAACCCTACAGATCTCAATGCATGGGCCTGCGTGACTGGAAAACCAGTAAGCAAAGGTGGTATTTCAGGTAGAACTGAAGCTACAGGTCGAGGAGTTCAATATGCTCTTAGGGCATTTTTTGATAATCAAATAGATTTAAAAAAAACAGGTTTAAGTTCAGGGTTAAAAGGAAAAAGAATTATTGTTCAAGGTCTTGGTAATGTAGGTTTTCATGCAGCATTGTTTTTATCCTTAGAAGATAAAGCACTTATCACGCATGTACTAGAAAGAGATGGTTCTATAGTAGACGAAAATGGAATTAATATAGAACTGCTCAAGCAACATATAGTTGCAAAAGGTACAATAAAAGGGTTTCCTGGCTTCCAAGAATCTGGGAATGAGATGCTTGAAGCTGATGCTGATATTTTGATACCAGCAGCTATGGAACTTGTAATTACAGAGAAAAATGCTGAACGTATAAAAGCACCCTTAATAATAGAAGCAGCTAACGGACCTGTTTCAGCTGAAGCAGATCCTATACTTGATGCAAAAGGAATAATTATTATTCCAGACTTATATGCAAATGCTGGAGGAGTAACAGTAAGCTATTTTGAGTGGATTAAAAATTTAAGTAGAATAAGGCTTGGTCGTCTTCAAAAAAGAGCTCAAGAAAATCAAATTTCACAATTAGTTGATGGAATTGAAGATCTTACAGGAAAATCATTTAATAGTGATTTTAGAACTAACCTTATTCAAGGGGCGTCAGAAGTTGATTTAGTGCGATCTGGTTTGGAAGATACAATGAGAGGGTCTTATAATACAATTAGTAAAGTATGGAACGAAACAAAAGGAGTACCCAACCTTAGAACTGCTGCGATGATGGTTGCAGTTAAAAGAGTAGTTCAGAGTTATTCTTCATTGGGTATTTAATTTCTTGAACCTGCTTCTAAGTCTCGGATTTGTCTATTTAAGTCTAGGTAAGCTTTAAATAAGTCAGACTCAGTAATAATTCCTATTAAGGTATTGGTTTCTTTGTTGATTACTGGAATAGATTCCCCGACAAAATCTTTACAAGCTTCAATTCCTTGTAATACTGAGTCTATACTTGTTAATAATACTTCATTATTCTCTCTTAAAACATAACAATTTTTTTGAGCTGTATTTGCTATTAGTTCTACAAGCCTTATTTTTCCTTTATAAATACCTTTTTCATCAACTAAATATGCTTCAGTAAATTCTTTCGCTATCATTAGCTTAACGGCATGTTTTGGAGGAGTATTTGGAAGGAAAGCCAAAAAATTTTCAGAAGCTAATGGGCCTATTGCCTCATCCATTAATTTTAAATGACTTCGACCGAGTGCAATATCGATACCACGATTCAATAGCTGCCTATCGAATAACGATTGTCCAAAAAATAAATAAGTAATTAAAGTAGCACTAGCTATCGATAATATAGATATTACTCCTAAGTCATAACTATTTGACAATTCTATTACTAAAATTACTCCTGCAATTGGCGTTCCTATAACAGAAGCACCAACTGATGCCATACCACACAAAGCCAATGCTTTAATGTCTGAAATTATTCCAAATAAACTGATAAAACTTGCAAATACTATCCCAGAAGCTGCACCTACAAAAATTGCTGGAGAAAAGATACCCCCAAAAAAACCCGTAGATAAACAAATAGCAGTGAGCATAATTTTAAGAAAAAGAAAAATTAATACAGTTTGAGTATCAATTTGGACATTAAGCATGTTATTAATTGTATTTGTACCTATTCCCAAAACTTCAGGATAAGCGATCCCAATAATCCCACAAAATAATGCACCTAAATAAATTAGTTGATTTGGTTTAATTTTAATTTTAGCGGAAAATTGGGGTCCTTTATTTAATGCATGCATGTAAATAAGAGCTATAAATCCAAAAAATAAACCACCTGAAATAGCAATTGGAATGAAATTAATAAGATCCATCTCTATAATTTCTGTAATAAAAAGTTGTTCACCTCCAAAAAATTTATCGGCAACTGCTGCTGCGGTAAAACTAGAAATGGCTATTGGGGTTACTGCTTTTATTGAAAAATGCCTCAGCAAAGCTTCATGAGCAAAAATCAAACCAGCTATTGGGGCATTAAACCCTGCAGATATTGCAGCTGCAGTTCCACAACCTATGAAAACATCTGTACTTAATATGTTTTTTGTTAAAAACCTAATACTTGTTCCTAAAGTTGCTCCAAAATGTACAAGTGGCCCATATTGACCAACAGATGCACCTCCTCCAGCGCTAATTAAAGCGGCAAAAGTAGAGAAATATCCAGTTTTGATGTCTATTTCATTATCTGTTCTATGTGCGCCATAAATGCTATCAGCTGGCCCGTGAAATCTTGTTATTTTTGTAAATTTTTTAATATTGTTGATTATAAATGCAGCTACCAGAATTGTTATAATTGGTGCGTAATTGATTTGATAACCTGCTATAGAGATTGAAAAAAGGGTAGTAGTTTCCCGTATTTCAGTGAGATAAAGTATCGAGTTAACAAATATTTTGGTGGCAATTGCTACACACGAACCAATAAAAAGCCCAATAAAAATTATTATGCCAATAGTCTTCCAAGGCTTAACTATATTTATAAAAATTTTTTCCATCAGTTTTTTTTATTTTGATCATAATATTTTATAAAAACTATCATAGACACTTATTTTTATTAACCCATGTGTGACATTTATGTTTCATATTAATTTTAAGGATTGGGAATTAAAGATATTTTTCTATTTTTTTAAACTATTCACAATGCAAGTCGTACCTGATCTTGATGAAGTAAACAACGTGAGGTGCTTTAATGAGAGTTTTGCTTATATTATTATTAGGAGTATTAGGGGCTTGCCAAAGTGCACCAATTGCAATGGATCTAGGTTCCCCAGTAGTATCTAATGCTCAAGGTGCGGCTCGAGAAGGAGTGGTTCCGTTGAGAGGTGTAAGTAGAGTAAGTTTACATGCTGATAGAACACTTAGGATGGAGCCATCTTGTGCTCAAATTCTAAAGCTAGCTTATTCTTCTAATATTAACTATTCCGAGGCTATTATTGGTCTAAGAAATAGAGCTAGAGTAATGGGTGGGAATGCCATATCTATTGTTGGTTGGGCAGAAACTGCTTCTGCTTCTGGTTTAGTTGGTAAAATTTATATGTGTAAAAAGAAACCATTTCATAAACATCCCCATTAAAATCGATAAAAATATTATTAGAAAGGGACTTTATGTCCCTTTTTTTTTGTTGATATTTATATTTTTTTATTCTAAGTATCTTCAACTTTTATGGGGATAATTAGGGGGATATTATGCTTGAATGTTTTTTTCCAAAACCAAAAGAATTTTTTTCTAGTCTTTTAGTATGGGTAATTTTAGTTGTATTTTTCTGGTATTTTGGTGGAAAAGAATTTGGTACAGTTTTTGGGTTTAACTTTCCAGCGCCTGATGCTCCTCCAGTAATTGGCTTGGGTCACTTTACTACCCCTGATTTTTTATGGTTTTACATTTATTTTATAGTAATAACAGCGATATTTTACTTATTCTGGAGTATGTATTCTCCACACAAATGGCAAGTATGGTCTATATTGGGTTCTGCATTTATCTTATTTATAACTTACTACCAAGTACAAGTGGCTGTTGCAGTGAACAATTGGTATAGACCTTTTTATGATGCCATCCAGAATGCCCTCTCTGATGAATCTACGACTACAGCTTCTGATCTTTACGGTTATATGTTTAGTTTTTTAATTTTAGCTCTCACATATGTATTGATTGCAGTATTCACGAGCTTTTTTGTGAGCCATTATGTTTTCAGGTGGAGAACTGCTATGAATGACTATTATACAGAAAAATGGAAACAAGTAAGACATATCGAAGGTGCTTCACAGCGTATTCAAGAAGATACTATGAGGTTTGCATCCATAATGAAATCTTTAGGAGTTTCCATAGTAGACTCCGTAATGACATTAATTGCATTTCTTCCAGTTTTACTAGAATTATCAAAAAATGTTAAAGAAATACCAGTGGTTGGTGAAATAGCTTATCCATTATTTTATGCAGCTATTTTTTGGTCTATTTTTGGAACTATTTTAATGATAGTAGCAGGTATAAAATTACCTGGTCTCGAATTTAGAAATCAGAGAGTTGAAGCTGCATTTAGAAAAGAATTAGTTCTTGGTGAAGATGATGAAAAACGCGCTGAACCTGAAACCCTTAAAGAACTATTTGCTAACGTTAGAAGAAATTACTTTCGTATTTACATTCACTACACATACTTTAACTTATTCAGGAACTTTTATTTCCAACTAAATAACCTATTTGCTTATATATTATTAATACCGACGATAGCAGCCGGAACAATTACTTTAGGTATCATGAACCAAATTATCAGAGCCTTCAGTGAGGTAACCAGCTCATTTCAATACCTAGTACGTTCTTGGTCAACCATTATAGATTTGATTTCAGTATTTAAACGATTACAAGCATTCGAAGCTGCTTTCAAAGGAGAAGAGCTCTCAAATTTAGATAAGGAATATATAGAAACAAAGGGCAAAGTAGATTACTAATCTATTTTTTTATATTTTGCTTTGGGTAGTATTAAAAAGATTAAGTGCGAACTGAAGAAGTCTATCATCTTCATTTTTGGCACCTATAAATTGAGTAGCTAATGCTTTCTTACAGCTACCAGTATTATGTGGAATTGAGATGACTGGTAATCCTATTAGACTAGGTAATATCGTAATTTCAAGCCATTGGTGATATGTAGTAGTTTTTACTTTGTTTATAGTTTTAGGAAATGCATTATTTTTATCAAATGGAAATACTTGTGCTGAGGGTAGTATCAAAAAATTAAATGTACTTAATATTTCATTAATCTTTTTTGTAAGATATGAACGTTTTTTTTTGGCAACTTTTATACTTTCATCTGTTATTTTTTTTCCTCTTTCAATTTCCCAAATAATCGTATCTTTAAGTAAATGAGAATTTTCATCAAATTCTTTTTTGAGATTCAAAGAAATTATTTTACTTCTCAGATCAATCCATGAATCCCAAAAAAGATTGGGTTCAAAATCAAAATTTATTTTTTTAATTTTGACACCTAACTTTTTAAATGTCTCAATATTTTGATAAAATTGTTTTGTTACTTTGTTATCAACTAAAATATTTTCCAGATAGTTTTCGGGGATGCAAGCAGTAACTTTTCTAAGTGAAAACTTATTTCGAATTAATTTTTCAAAACAGGCTTTTTTTCCGATGCATCCATCTAGCATTAAGGCTAAATCCATAGGGTGTCTTGCAATCACACCATTAGTTGAAATTCTTGGCATTTTATATGATAAAGTTGAATTGGAGGGAACAAGTCCTGGAGTTGGTCTGATACTGAATGTTTCACAGAATGATGAAGGTGTCCTCAAAGATCCCATCATGTCTGATCCATCTGCAAAAGGTATGAGTTTAGATTGTACTGCAGCTGCAGCACCCCCACTTGATCCACCTGCAGTTTTTTTAAAGTTAAATGGATTGGCAGTAGTTCCAAAAACTTCATTGAATGTTTGTCCACCTACACCAAATTCTGGGGTGTTAGTTTTACCAATAATTAATAAGCCACTTTTTCTCAAATTAGAAACCATTGGGCTATCATTTTTGGGTTTGTAGTGAGAATATATTAGAGAACCATAAGTAGTTATTATATCTTTTGTTTCTTCTAAATCTTTAATTGCAATGGGTAATCCACTAAGAGGTTTTAATTTTTTTCCTTTTTTTCTGGATGCATCTATTTTTTTACAATTCTCAAACAGTAAAGAAGTATCTTTTAAAGATACAATTGCATTCAATTTAGGATTAATTTTTTTTATTTTATTAATATAAGATTCTAAGATTTTCTCTGATGTAATTTCTAATTTTTGCATTTTTTCAGATAATTGAAATCCATAAAACTCTGTTAAATCCATTTTTTTACCCAATAATCACTTTTATTATACTTTAGCTCTTATAATTAAAGAAAAAAACTGTTAATATTATAAAAAATTAAGGAGCTTTAAAAATTGTCTAATACAAAATTGTCCCCAGGCATAGTATCCTCAAGGCTATCAAAAGAAGATTATTTAAATAACTTTTCAGATGCTTATCCAGGTTTTACTAATTATGAAGCTAAGGTCGAGGCTGATAGGTGTTATTTCTGCTATGATGCTCCTTGTATTTCTGCCTGCCCTACAGAAATAAATATCCCACTTTTTATTCGTCAAATCTCAACTGAAATGGAAGATGAGGCTGCCAAGACAATTTTTGATCAAAATATTTTAGGTGGTATGTGTGCTAGAGTTTGTCCTACAGAAACACTTTGTGAAGAAGCCTGTGTAAGAGAAGCCGCAGAAGGTAAACCAGTAAAAATTGGGAGATTACAGAGGTATGCTACAGATTCTATTATGGAGAAAAATATTCATCCTTACACTAGGAATGAAAGTAATGGAAAGAAAATAGCAGTTATTGGCTCTGGGCCAGCGGGCTTGGCCTGCTCACATAGATTAGCAATGTTAGGATACAATGTAGAAATATATGAGTCCAAAAATAAACCAGGTGGTTTAAATGAATATGGTATTGCTACATATAAAAGTGTAGATGATTTTGCATCAAAAGAAATTGAATGGTTATTAAAAATTGGTGGTATCCAAATCAATTATAATAAAACTTTGGGTAAAGATTTTAGTATTGATGAATTGAGAAAATCTTATGATGCGATTTTTATTGGTTGTGGTCTTCAAGATACTAACAAAATTTCAATTGATAGCAGTGCTGATCCACTGGTTGAGGACGCAGTTGATTTTATAGCTGATTTAAGACAAGTTAAAGATTTTTCATCACTCCCAATTGGAAGAAATGTAGTTGTAATTGGTGGTGGCATGACTGCTATTGATGCGGCAGTTCAATCCCAGTTGCTTGGAGCCGAAAAAGTAACGATAATTTATAGAAGAAATTTAGATAACATGAGCGCTTCAAAAAAAGAACAGAATAATGCTACCTCAAAAGGTGTTAAAATTATTACAAATGCTGTTCCAACCTCTATTTATAAACAAAATGGTATTCATAAGTTAAATTTATCCTATACAGAGGTTGATAAATATACGGGAAAATTAAAAGAACTTGAACAAACATTCTCTATAGAGGCTGATCAAATATTCTGCGCTATTGGTCAAAAATTTAACAATTTGCTTGATGTTTTTAAGTCTCATAAGGGAAAAATAATGATTGACGAAAACTGTAAAACTTCAGTTGAAAATGTTTGGGCAGGTGGAGATTGTGTTGATAAAGGAGAAGATCTAACAGTTTCTGCAGTTGCTCAAGGTAGGAATGCGGCTCAAGCCATACACAAATCAATTTTTTAAAAATAAGGAATTAGCTATGAACCTTCAATCTGAATTTCTAGGAATTAAATCACCTAATCCATTTTGGCTTGCTTCTGCTCCACCTACTGATAAAGAATATAATGTAAGGAGAGCATTTGAAGCTGGTTGGGGTGGAGTTGTTTGGAAAACATTAGGACTTGATCCAAATATAGTAAATGTTAATGGCCCACGTTATGGTGCTGTTTGGGGCCCAGATCGAAGACTTCTTGGAATGAACAATATTGAATTAATTACAGATCGACCCCTGCAAACAAATCTTGATGAAATTAAAATTGTAAAAAAGGATTATCCTGATCGTGCAGTTATTGTATCTTTAATGGTTCCTTGTGAGGAAGATTGTTGGAAGTCAATATTACCTAAAGTTGAAGAAACTGAGGCTGACGGCTTAGAATTAAATTTTGGTTGTCCACATGGAATGAGTGAGAGGGGTATGGGATCAGCAGTTGGTCAAGTTCCAGAATATATCGAAATGGTTACCAGATGGGTTAAATCAAATACTCGTATGCCTGTAATTGTAAAACTTACCCCTAATATTACTGACATAAGATATCCAGCTAGAGCTGCTTTTAAGGGAGGAGCTGATGCAGTAAGCTTGATTAATACTGTTGCATCTATAGTTTCGGTAAATTTGGATACATTCAGCCCAGAACCAAGTATAGATGGAAAAGGGACACACGGAGGATATTGTGGACCAGCAGTAAAACCAATAGCTTTAAACTTGGTATCTCAAATTGCGAGGGATCCAGAAACACAAAACAAAGATATATCTGGAATTGGTGGTGTAACAACTTGGAAGGATGCTGCAGAATTCCTTACTCTGGGAGCTGGAAATGTACAAGTCTGTACTGCTGCTATGACCTATGGCTTTGGTATTATTTCAGAGTTAACATCTGGTTTATCTAATTGGATGAAAAAGAAAGAAATCAATTCAGTGAGCGAAATTGTAGGAAAAGCTATTTCTAACGTTACTGACTGGCAGTATTTAAACCTTAACCATGTTACAAAAGCTCAAATTGATCAGGATCTATGTATTAAGTGTGGTAGGTGTTATGCTGTTTGTGAAGACACTTCTCATCAAGCAATTTCAAAAACAATTAATGGTGAAAGAGGATTTGAGGTTATTGATGAAGAATGCGTAGCCTGTAATATGTGTATTAATGTTTGTCCTGTAGAAAATTGCATTACAATGAGGAATCTTGAGCCAGGAGAAATTGACAAAAGAACTGGACAAACAGTTTCTGATGTATACGCAAACTGGACTACTCATCCTAATAACCCTTCGTCTATAAAGGCTGCAGAGTGATTTAATTATTTAAGTAGGAGTAGATTTTGGCAAATTTAGCATCAAATTTTAAAATAAATGGTGACCGGCTTTGGGAAACTATAATGGATATGGCAAAAATAGGTCCTGGTATAGCAGGTGGAAACAATAGACAAACACTTACTGACGAAGATGCTAGAGGTCGGGCTCTTTTCCAAAAATGGTGTGATGAAGCAAATTTATTAATGGGAATTGACAAAATGGGTACCATGTTTGCTCGTAGAGAAGGAACTGATCCTGATGCACTTCCTGTTTATGTAGGAAGCCATTTAGATACCCAACCTACAGGTGGAAAATATGATGGAGTATTAGGCGTTCTCGGTGGTTTAGAGTTAATAAGATCCCTTGATGACATGGGGATAAAAACTAAACATCCTATTGTTCTAGTAAATTTTACAAATGAAGAAGGAACTAGGTTTGCTCCACCCATGATGGCGTCTGGGGTATTTGCCGGGGTCCATACACTAGATTGGGCTTATGCAAAAGAAGATGCGGATGGAAAAAAGTTTGGTGATGAACTTAAAAGAATAGGCTGGATTGGTGACGAAGAGGTTGGTAACAGAAAAATGAAGGCATTTTTTGAGTTACACATTGAACAAGGTCCAATATTAGAAGCAGAAGGCAAAGATATAGGAGTGGTTTCCAGAGGACAAGGCTTAAATTGGCTGCAGGTAACTTTGACTGGAAGGGAAAGTCATACAGGATCAACACCGATGCCTATGAGAAAAAATGCTGGATTAGGGATGGCAAAAATAACTAATTTAGTTCATGAAATTGCAATGAGGCACCAACCTGATGCTGTAGGAGCAGTTGGCCAGTGCGATGTATATCCTAACAGTAGAAATATAATACCAGGAAAGGTAGTATTTACTATTGATTTCAGATCTCCATCGTTTGATACACAAGATGATATGGAGAAAAGGTTACATGAAGGAGCAAAATCAATATGTAAGGATCTTGATTTGAAATTAGAAATTGAGAAAGTAGGGCATTTTGATCCAGTAACTTTTGATGAAGAATGCGTATCTAAAATCAGAAATGCTGCTGAAAGATTAGGATACTCACATAGAGATATTATTTCTGGTGCAGGGCATGACGCTTGTTGGATTAATAAAGTTGCACCAACAGCTATGGTAATGTGTCCCTGTGTTGATGGGTTAAGCCATAATGAGGCTGAAGAAATTTCACAGGAATGGGCGGTTGCTGGCAGCAATGTTTTATTTCATGCTGTTTTGGAGACTGCTGAAATAGCAGATTAATTTTTTATTTGGAGGATAAATATGTCTAAAGTCATCAAAGGTGGAACCATTTTAACAGCTGATCGTGAGTGGAAATCAGACATATTAATTGAGGGAGAAATCATAAAGCAAATTGGTAACAATTTAGCTGGTGATGAAGTGGTAGATGCAGAGGGTGCATATGTAATTCCAGGAGGTATAGATCCACATACTCATTTGGAAATGCCATTCATGGGAACAACAGCTGCTGAGACTTTTGAGTCTGGTACTTGGGCAGCCGCAGTGGGGGGCACAACTATGTTAGTTGATTTTTGCCTTCCGGGTGAAGACGGTAGTTTAGTAAATGCAGTTAATGAATGGCATAGAAAATCTAAACCTCAAATCTGCTCTGATATTGGTTTTCATATGGCTATAACAGGTTGGAATGAACAAATATTTAATGAAATGCCAAAAGTTTTAGAGATGGGTGTGAATTCATTTAAACATTTTATGGCTTATAAAGGCGCTCTTATGGTCGAAGATGATGAAATGTATGCTTCATTTCAGAGATGTGCTGCTATTGGAGCCTTGCCAATGGTTCATGCTGAAAATGGAGATATTGTAGCTGAATTACAAAAAAAATATCTTGATTTAGGTATTACTGGTCCTGAAGGACATTCTTTTTCACGTCCTCCAGAAGTGGAAGGAGAAGCCACTAATAGAGCTATTATGATAGCAGATGCTGCTGGTGTACCACTTTATGTAGTGCACGTTTCTTGCGAACAAAGTCATGAGGCAATAAGAAGAGCCAGACAAAAAGGCATGAGAGTTTATGGAGAACCATTAATTCAGTTTCTCACACTTGATGACAGTGAATATCTTAACAAAGATTGGGAATACGCTGCAAGAAGAGTAATGTCACCACCTTTTAGAGATAAGATACATCAAGATGGTCTTTGGGCTGGTTTACAAGCTGGTTCCCTTCAGGTGGTCGCAACCGATCATGCCGCATTCACTACTGAGCAGAAAAAAATGGGTGTTGATAATTTTACTCTTATACCAAATGGTACTGGTGGTTTGGAAGAAAGAATGTCTGTTTTATGGACTAAAGGAGTTGAAACAGGAAGATTGACTAGGAATGAGTTTGTTGCTGCTACTTCAACCAATATTGCAAAAATTCTCAACGTTTATCCTAGAAAAGGAAGCCTAGTTGAAGGTGCTGATGCAGATATTGTTGTTTGGGATCCAAAAATATCGAAAACAATATCAGTGGCAAGTCATAAATCTGTTCTTGATTATAATGTTTTTGAAGGTTTTAAGGTAAATGCTCAACCAAGATACACAATGTCTAGGGGAGAAGTGATTTGGGCATGGGGGAAGAACTCAATGCCTAATCCTGGAAGAGGTAAATTTATACCTCGCCCAGGATTTCCTCCTGTGCATGAGGCATTAAAAAAGTGGAAAGAACTAAACTCCCCAAGAAAAGTTGAAAGAGATCCTTTGAATATACCTTCAGGTATATAGTTTTTAGGTTAGTTCTTATATGATTTCTGTAAAAGATGTAGATCTTATATTTGAAACTAATGATGGTCCTGTACATGCTTTGAAGGATGTTTCATTAGAGGTTGAAGAAGGCGATTTCGTTTCATTTATAGGACCTTCTGGGTGTGGCAAAACCACTTTACTGAGAGCTATAGCTGCACTTGAAATTCCTACAAAAGGTCATTTGACCGTAAATGGCAAGTCCCCAGATGATGCCAGAATAGACAGAGAATATGGATATGTTTTTCAAGCAGCAGGGCTTTATCCATGGCGAACTGTTGAAGGAAATATAAAACTTCCACTTGAAATAATGGGCTATTCTCAAACAGAAAAAAAGGAAAGAATTCAAAAAGTAATTGAGTTAGTAGAGTTGAAAGGATTTGAAAAAAAATTCCCTTGGCAACTTTCTGGTGGGATGCAACAACGTGCGTCCATTGCAAGAGCTCTTGCATTTGATGCCAATATTTTACTTATGGATGAACCATTTGGGGCTCTTGATGAAATTGTGAGAGATCGACTTAATAGTGAATTGCTTGACCTTTGGATGCAAACAAAAAAAACAATATGTTTTGTTACTCATTCCATTCCAGAAGCTGTTTTTCTCTCGACAAAAATTGTTGTTATGTCACCTAGGCCAGGAAGAATTACAGATGTTATAAAAAGTACTTTACCTAATAAAAGAGAATTAAATATAAGAGATAGTCAAGAATTTATTAAAATTGCTCAAAGAGTTAGAGAAGGCTTAAAGTCTGGACACCAAGATGAAGTTCTTTAATTTTATTTATAGCCTTTTTTTTAGAAGTAATTTTTTTCCAATAGTTTTTATTTTAACAGTAATTGGTATCTTTTGGTATTTGATTGCCATTCCAATGAATACTGAAAAAGTTGAAAGAAAATTTAAAAATTTGAATTCAACAGAAAAAATAATTCAATCTTGGAACCTTGAAAAACCTAAATTGCCTACACCACATCAGATTGTAAAAGAAATTGTAAATACTGTTTTTTTTAAAAAAATTACATCAAAACGTTCGCTTGTATATCATGGATGGATTACTTTAGAGGCTACATTGGCAGGTTTTTTTCTTGGTACAGTGTTAGGAATTTTACTAGCGTTAGGTATAGTTCATAACAGGGCAATGGACTTAAGTGTAATGCCGTGGGTTATAGCAAGCCAAACTGTTCCAATATTAGCAATAGCTCCTATGATAATAGTTGTAATGAACTCTGTTGGTGTAACTGGTTTATTACCCAAAGCTATAATATCAATGTATTTATCTTTTTTCCCAGTTGTAGTCGGAATGGTTAAAGGTTTAAGATCCCCTGACCAAATGCAAATTGATCAAATGAGAACATGGTCTGCTAGTTCAAACCAGCTACTTTGGAAACTTCGTTTTCCTTCCTCAGTTCCTTACTTATTTGCTTCTTTAAAAGTAGGTATTGCTGCTTCTTTAGTAGGAGCTATAGTAGGAGAACTTCCCTCTGGGGCAATTGCTGGTCTAGGTGCTCGAATGCTTGCTGGCACTTATTATGGACAAACTATAATGATATGGAGCGCTTTATTTACTGCAGCATTCCTAGCTGCCTTTTTAGTAATTACTATTAATTTTATACAAAATTATACTCTTAAAAAGATGGCAATACTAACATGAATTTATATCTTTGGTTATTTTTTGGTATTTGGATTATAGGATGGTGGTTAAACTCAATACTGTCAAAAAAATATAATTCAAATTTGATAAGATTTTTTGTTCCAACTTTTTTTGGAATTATTTTCTTAATAATGTGGGAACTTATAGTTTTAGGTTTAAATATCAATCCAGTTCTTTTACCTGCTCCTACTGCAATAGGTTCAAAATTTATAGAAGAAATTCCTACACTTTGGATAGATTTCACACAAACCCTTATAAAAGGAGCCTTATCTGGTTACATACTGGGATGTGGTTCAGCTTTCATAATAGCTATTCTTATTGATAAATTTCATTTTTTAAAGAGGGGCCTACTTCCTTTGGGAAACTTTGTCTCAGCTTTACCAATTGTAGGTATGGCGCCTATTTTTGTTATGTGGTTTGGATTTGATTGGGAATCAAAATGTGCTGTAGTTGTAGTAATGGTTTTTTTTCCTATGCTTGTTAATACTGTTCAGGGACTTAGTATTATCGATAAAAGCCGACAGGATTTAATGAAAACGTATAGTGCTTCTTATTTGCAAACTCTTTTTAAATTAAGGTTACCATCTGCTTTACCGTTTGTTTTCAATGGATTGAAGATTTGTTCAACCTTAGCGCTAATAGGAGCAATTGTGGCGGAATTTTTTGGTTCTCCAATAAAAGGAATGGGATTTCGTATATCTTCTGAAGTGGGAAGATTTGCATTAGATATGGTGTGGGCAGAAATTTTTGTAGCTGCTTTAGCTGGTTGTTTGTTTTATGGATTTATAGCATTAATGGAAAAACAATTTACTTTTTGGCACCCAAGTCAACAAAAATAAAAATTGCCAAGATTTGAAATTTGATTAAAATCAAAGTTAGAAAAGAGAGGAGATCAATATGAATAAATTAATATCATTAATTGCGATAATGTTTACTACAATAGTTAGTACTGCATTTGCCGGTGATAAGGTGACTATCCAATTAAAATGGGTAACTCAAGCTCAATTTGCCGGGTACTATGTTGCAAAGGATAAGGGCTTTTATGATGCTGAAGGTTTAGATGTCACAATTAAACCTGGCGGCCCTGATATTGCACCAGCTCAAGTACTTGCAGGTGGAGGAGCGGATGTAATGGTTGACTGGATGCCATCTGCTCTAGCAGCAAGAGAAAAGGGTTTGCCATTGGTAAATATTGCACAGCCTTTTAAAAGTTCTGGAATGATGCTTACTTGTAGAAAAGATATGGGTGTAAATAGTACTGATGATCTAAAAGGAAAGACTCTTGGAGTTTGGTTTTATGGAAATGAATATCCATTTTTAAGCTGGATGAGCAGACTTGGATTAGCAACAGATGGAAGCGCTAATGGAGTAACAGTTCTTAAGCAGGGTTGGGGTGTTGAACCTCTAACAGAAGGTCAAGCAGCTTGTGTCTCTACCATGTCATATAATGAATATTGGGTCGTTAGAGATGCAGGTTATACACCTGAGCAACTTACAGTTTTTAAATATCAAGCAGAAGGTGCTTCAACTTTGGAAGACGGATTATATGTTCTAGAAAAGAACCTTGGTGATGATAGCTTTAAAGACAAAATGGTTCGTTTTGTTAGAGCGTCAATGAAAGGTTGGAAATATGCAGAAGCTAATCCAAAAGAGGCCGCATCAATAATTTTAGATAATGATGATGCTGGTGTGCAAACTGAAAAACACCAAATAAGAATGATGGGTGAGATTGCTAAACTAACTGCTGGTTCAAATGGGTCTCTAGATCCCTCAGATTATGAAAGAACTGTTAAAGTTTTAATGTCTGGAGCATCTGATCCAGTCATAACAAAAGAACCATCAGGTGCTTGGACACATGATATTACTAACGCAGCTTTAAATTAATTTTAAGCTATTAGTTTGAGTAAGAGCACCATAATTTGGTGCTCTTATTTTTTTATTATTAGACCTATTTAAATATTTTTAAACTTGGTGGAGATTTTTATTGACACTAAGCAATAAAAGTTCCATTCAGCAATTAATTATCATCACTAATTTTTTATAGGAAGAATTAATTGGGACTTTTGTTATCTTTCTCTGCCCTGATAGTTTCCACTATCTTTCTTCAGCTTGGTAATGGTGCAATTGCTCCTTTAGATGCTTTGGCAGGAATAAACGCATCCTTTTCGGGGACTGAAATAGGTTTACTAGGATCTGCACACTTTTTAGGTTTTTTGTTTGGATGTTGGATTACACCGATTTTAATGGGACAAATAGGCCATATCAGGACTTTTACTGTTTTAGCATCAATTGGAGTAATAGGATCTTTGCTACATCCTATCATCGTTGATCCTTATTTTTGGAGTTGTTTAAGAATTGGAAATGGAATTACAATTGCAGGTTGTTTCACTGTAATTGAAGCATGGTTAAACTCTAAAGTAGATAGACAATCTAGAGGATCAGTCTTTGGTGTTTACAGGTTAGCAGATTTAGGCTCTCAAATGATAGCTCAATTCATGATTGGTTTTTTGGATCCATCATCTTTTGTCAGCTATAATTTAATCGCAGTTTTTTTCTGCCTTTGTTTATTTCCACTTACTTTAACAACTAGGGTAGTTCCTGAAATTCCCAAATCACCTAGATTAAGAGTTATATCGTCATTTAGACTTTCTCCATTAGCTTTTTCAGCAGTAGTAGTAGCTGGGTTGACTGGATCTTCAATTAGAATGGTAGCACCTGTTTATGGAAATGCAATTGGGTTAATCAAAGAAGAAATTGCTATTCTTATGACGGTATTTTTATTTGGAGGATTAATTGCACAAATCCCTATTGGTAGATTAGCTGATTTGTTTGACAGGCGATGGGTACTTATTATTTTGTCATTATTTGCAGCTACTATTTCTATCATCTTATCGGTAATTGCATCTCAGTACGTACTATACATATATTTTTGCTCTTTTTTATTTGGTTTTGCCACATTTCCAATTTTTTCAGTAGCTGCTGCTCATGCGAATGATTTTGCTGAACAAGATAAATATGTAGACATAGCTGCATCTTTAATTTTTATTTTTGGTTTGGGTTCAATTATAAGTCCACTATTTAGCTCCGCTTTAATTGATTATTTTGGTCCGGCATCATTGTTTATTTTTCTCTCTGTAGTGCATATTTTACTTTCTATAATTGGTGGTATTAGAATGATGGCAAGACCCTCGGTTGCTGAAAAAACGCCATACATGTATTTACCTAGAACTTCATTAATATTTGGAAAATTTTTGAATCCATCAAAAAAGGAAAGTGATGATAATTAATTTTAATTGTTGTGACTAAATCAAGTCCATAATATCTTTAATAAAACCAAAATAAAGAGATAAAAATATTGAACGAAAAAAACAATTCACAAAATATGATTATAGGTCCTAACCTTGATGATAAAAATTTAGTTTCAAGTGTAACAGGAAAAGATCATCATGGTCAGATAAATAAACTTGATGTAATAGAAGAGAGGCCACTTTCAATTTATCTTAATTCTCAAGAAATAGTTACTGCAATGACTATTGGAGATCATCCCAAATATTTAGCGTTAGGCTTTTTAAAAAATCAAAAATTAATTAAAGAAAATGAAAAAATATCTGGAATTGACTATGATGAAGAAACCAGAGTAGTTGTTGTCAGAACAGAAAAAGAAAGTAACTATGAACAAAAAATAAAGAAAAAAATTAGAACAAGCGGATGTGCAGTTGGTACAGTCTTTGGAGATATGATGGAAAGTATTGAGGAGATTGTACTTCCTGAAAGTAAGATAAAAATTTCCTGGTTATATGATTTAGCAAAAGAAATAAATCAAATGAATAGTCTTTATCTAGAAGTTGGAGCAATTCATGGCACAGTTCTTTGCTGTAAAAATAAACCCCTAGTATATATGGAAGACGTTGGAAGACATAATGCGGTGGATAAGGTTGCTGGTTGGTTATTCAGTACCAAAACCAACCCTAATGATAAAATTCTATATACAACTGGAAGATTAACATCTGAAATGGTAGTTAAATGTGCAAATATGGGTATTCCTGTATTAGTTTCCAGATCTGGATTTACAGCTTGGGGCGTAGAGTTAGCAAAATTAACGAATATGACTTTAATTGGAAGATTAAGAGGAAATAGATTTATTTGTTTAAGTGGAGATACACGTCTTGATTATGATACTGAAATAAACACTAAAAACTAACTCCAAATTTGGAAAAATTATGATTGATATTCCTGGAATAATATTAGCTGGTGGACTTTCTAGAAGAATGGGAGGTGGCGACAAGGGGTTACTCATGTTAGGTGAAACAAGTATTATTGAAAGAGTTATAGATAAAATTTTACCACAAGTGGGTTCTTTAGCTATAAATATTAACGGTGATAGTTCTAGATTTCCAGATTATAAACTCCCAATTATTCCAGATAGTATCAAAGGCTATTTAGGGCCACTATCAGGTATTTTGGCGGGAATGGAATGGGCTTTCAAGAATGGTAATAGGTATATAGCTACTGTTGCTGCTGATACGCCATTTCTTCCGGATGACTTAATTAAGAGATTACATGCCATGGTTAAAAGAAAAAATCTCAATATTGGAATTGCAGCATCAAGAATTTTAAGTGGAGATGATGTATTCATTCATCCCACTTTTGGTATATGGGAAGTAGCTCTCAAGGATGATTTAAGAGATGCATTAGCTAATGATACTCGAAAAATAATGTTTTGGGCTAAGAAATTTAAATTAGATTATTATTATTTTGACACTAGTGATAAATTAAGTGACCCATTTTTTAATATAAATACTCCAGATGATTTAGAAGAAGCAAAATGCAGACTAAAAAAAGGTCTTTTATGAAATATAAAAACGTTTTTGGTATTGTTGGCTGGAAGAACTCAGGAAAAACTACCTTAGTTGAAAGTTTGGTTAAGTATATAACTGAACAAGGTTATCAAGTATCAACCATAAAACATGCTCATCATTCCTTTGATATTGATCATGAAGGTACAGATAGTTTTAGACATAGAAAAGCAGGAGCGAAAGAGGTTATCCTAGCATCGAGAAAAAGATGGGCTCTAATTCATGAATTAATTGACGAACCTGAAAAAGATTTTGACTTTTTAGTAAATAGTATATCACCAACTGATTTGATTTTAGTTGAGGGCTTTAAAGAAGAGGGACACAATAAAATTGAAGTGATTAGAGCAGAAAATAAAAAGATTCCAATTTATCAAAGTGATAATGGTATCCTAGCAATAGTATCAGATTACAAAATTCCAGATTTATCGTTACCTATTTTTAACCTTGATGAAATTTCAAAAATAGCTGACTTTATATTAAAAAAGACTAGTTTAAAATGAGTCAAACAAAAAAAATAAAGGATGATTGCTTTGCTTTACCAAAAGGGGTTAAATGGTCTCCTGTTGATACTGCACTTGAAAAATTAAAAAATGGTCTATCAATTATACCAAAGGAAAATCTTCAGCCTGTTGAAAAGTCAGTTAGTTTTATAATTTCTAAACCTTGTTATGCTCAAATTTCGAATCCAAACTTTTCCAATTCGGCTGTAGACGGATATGGATTAAACGGCAAAAATCTCTCAGAGGACAATACTTTTAATCTTTTACCAAAAGTAGCTTATGCGGGAACAAATTCTATTGATACTATTCCTAATAATTACGCTATAAGGATTATGACAGGAGCAAGATTACCCAAAGGTATAAATACTGTTGTATTGAGTGAAGATGTAACTTTAATAAATAAAGATAAAATTTATTTCAAAGGTAAATTAAAAAAAGGAAGTAATATAAGATTAGAAGGAGAGGACGTAAAAAAAGGAGAATTACTTTTTCATCAAGGTCACAGATTAAAAGTTCAAGATTTAGCACTACTTGTTGCTGCTGGAGTTAAATTTGTAGACGTTTATAAACCACTTAAAGTTGGTATTTTATCAACTGGTGATGAAATATTAGATCCTAAAATTGATATAAAAAAATTATCAGAAGGCATGCTTTTTGACTGCAACCGACCCTTATTAGCCTCATTAGTATCTAAATGGGGTTGTGACGTAATAGATTTAGGAGTTGAGAAGGATCATTATGATAACATAAAATCAAAATTAAATCATGCTTCAAAAATTTGTGATGTACTTCTTACATCAGGTGGTGCATCTGCTGGTAAAGCAGATTTTTTGTCTCGCATGATAAAAGATGAAGGAAAACTTTATGAATGGCGGATTGCTGTAAAGCCAGGAAGACCTTTGAGTTTAGGTCTGTGGAACAATATGCCTATTTTTTGTTTGCCAGGCAATCCAGTAGCTGCTTTCGTTTGTTCGCTAATATTTTTTTATCCTTCAATGTTATTAATGGGGGGAGCAGGATGGAAGGAACCACTTAGATTTCAGGTATTCTCAAATTTTACTAAAAAAAAGCGATCTGGAAGAAAAGAATATTTACGAGCTAAAATTAATAGTGAAGGAATGGTTGATGTTTATAAATCAGAGGGTTCGGGTAGAATTTCTGGATTGAGTTGGTCCACAGGACTTGTAGAGTTGCCTGAAGAGTCATTGGAAATAAATAAAGGTGATACTGTAAATTTTATTCCTTATTCAAACTATGGGATTTAAAAATTAATTTATTTTTTTCTTATCATTTATTATTTTCATAGACGACATTGCGTCACTTTCAAGCTTTGCAATAGAAAAAGGTCCACCAAGATATTTATCTCCTGGTTTGTCTTTTTTTATGTCTAATTTTTGCACTAATTTATTCAAAAACTTTTCAGCATTGTCTTTAATATTAATTTTTAGTTTTTTAGTTGCATTTGTATTATCAACGTTCAAGCGTTTATTATTTGAAACACCATAAATAATTTCAAAACCTAACTTTTTTATTTTTGTAGATTGAATAACTATCCGAATAAGGTCATCATATGAAAGCCAAGTACTCAGGGATCTTTTTGAAGTAACCTTTGCACAAGATAAAATTCTAATAGTAAGGCATTCGATCCCACATTTATCCCAGTACATTTGTGCTAGATTTTCACCAAAACATTTTGATAAGCCATAAAAAGTGTCGGGCTTATGCATTACTTTATGATTTATGGTTTCATTTGCTCTATACATCCCTACAGAATGTATTGAACTTGCAAAAATTATTCTTTTAATTTTGTTTTTTTTAGCGGATTTCCATATGTTATAAGTTCCTAATATGTTTGATTCTAATATTTCTTGAAATGGCCCCTCGTTTGAATAAGCCCCAAAATGAATTATCAAATCTGTTTTTTTTAAAATTTTATTAACTTCTTTAAAATTTTTGATGTTCAGTTTTTTAAAAACTTCATTATGAAGTGTTTTCCCAATATCTTCTTTATCTATTGAAACTAATTTTTTTGTTATTTTGGAAAGAGGTTCTCTTAAATAAGATCCTAGCCTTCCTGAGGCACCAGTAAGTACTATTTTGTTATACTTTTTCATCTATATTATTGCTTTCTCTAAAAATGGTTTTTTTTCAACTAATCTTTTTGGGCTAAGTTGTTTTAAATCTAAGCTTTTATATTTGTTATAGATTATTTGTTCACTCAATGCCCTGCCAACTGCAGGACTTTGTTGCAAACCATGTCCTGAGAATCCATTTGCAAAATAAAAGTTACTAAACTCTGGATGAGGTCCTATTATACCATTTTGGTCAAAGGTATTAAAAGCGTAATGTCCAGCCCACGCATTTACTAATTTTATTCTTTCAAAAAGAGGGATTCTATTTGCCAATATTGGCCATATTTTTTCTTCCCACAATTTATAATCAACTTTAAAGTCATCATATTTTACAGGCTCATCAATCTCTGGTGCAAAGCCACATAAAAATTGATGACCATCTGAACGAAAGTGAATACCTGTTGGGTCTATTATTAGTGGCAAAGTAAATTTTAATTTTTTTTCAGATTTAAAAATAAAAGAATACCTTTTTCTTGGCTCAACTGGTATTTTGAGAGAATGTACTTTATCAAAAATTGAAGCTCTTGTACCTGTTGCATTTACAAAATTTCCTACATTTATTTTTGACCCATCTTTAAGATAAATAGTATTAATTTTCTTTGCTTTTAAACCTATATGAACTACTTCATTTTTAATAAATTCAACCCCTTTTTCAAATGACTTTTTTCTCCACCAATTTAGTATTATGCTTGAATCAAAGTATCCTTCATTGAAATTATTATAACTTCCTCCAACCAATTCAGTGTTATTGAGATAAGGAAATTTTTCTAATAAAGAATTCTGATCATAAATTTGGGTAGGAATATTAAGAGAGTTTTGTAGTTTTTGATTTTTCTTCAAAACTTTCATCTTTTGAGAATCATTAGCTAAGTACAAATAGCCAATTTTATTAAAACTTACTTCTGGTATTCTCTCATCGTTTTCCATAAATGATTGAAAATTTGAAATATAATTTGATGAAAATTTTGAAATTTCAATGTTAAGCTTGTTTGAAAATTGTTGTCGTATACTGTTATTTGTGCGTGAAGTACTAGAAAATTCTAGTCTTGGATCTTTTTCTACAATTAAAATTTTACCTTTGAAATCTT
Source organism: uncultured Alphaproteobacteria bacterium (assembly GCA_902578545.1). GTDB lineage: Bacteria > Pseudomonadota > Alphaproteobacteria > Rhodobacterales > Rhodobacteraceae > CACIIZ01. Next base: position 159,586 of record CACHDI010000002.1, on the reverse strand, counting down.
TATTTGAAATTAGGAACCATGCTATTCCTGTCCCAATCATTGCACCACCTGCAATAACAACATCATAATAATTGTGTTTTGGTTTATATTCTGTTTTATTGAGTTGCATTATAATTTTATTAATACATTGGTAAATATTATTTTTAAACTGTTTATTGGAGTGTTTTTTGGATGCTGATTTTATTATAATTGGGGCTGGTTCTGCTGGTTGTGTTTTAAGTAATAGGCTTTCTGAGGACAAAAATAGTAAAATTTTACTGCTTGAAAATGGAGGGTCTGATAAAAGTCCCTTAATTCAAATGCCTGCAGCACTATCTTATCCTATGAATATGAAAAAATATGACTGGGGATTTATGTCTGATCCAGAGCCTAAATTAAATAATAGGAGACTGGCTACACCTAGAGGTAATGTTATTGGGGGCTCTTCTTCAATCAATGGAATGGTATTTGTTAGAGGTCATGCAAGAGACTTCGATAATTGGGCACAATCTGGAGCTAGAGGATGGTCCTACGCTGACGTTTTACCCTATTTCAAGAAAATGGAAACTTGGCATGGTGACAGAGATACCAATTCTGAAAAATTCCGAGGTTTTTCTGGGCCTCTTCACATATCCAGAGGAGATCAAAAAAACCCATTATTTAAAGCTTTTGTAAAAGCTGGTAATCAAGCTGGTTTTGAAATTACGTCAGATTACAATGGTTTTAAGCAAGAGGGTTTCGGAGTAATGGAACAAACGATTTATAAAGGAAGAAGATGGTCAGCAGCTAATGCCTATCTTAGACCAGCATTAAAAAGAAATAATTTAAGGATTCTGAGGTGTTATGTAGAAAAGATAGTTTTTGATGGCTTAAAAGCAGTAGGAGTTGAAGTAAATATAAAAGGTAAAATAAAAAAATATTTCGCTAAGAAAGAAATTATAGTATCTGCCTCTTCTATAAATTCTCCTCGATTATTACTTCTGTCAGGAGTAGGTCCCTCAAACGAATTAAAAGGATTAGGTATCAATCCTATAGTTGATCGACAGGGTGTTGGCCAAAATCTACAAGATCATTTGGAAGTTTATATTCAACAAAAATGTATACAACCCATAACTCTTTATAAATATTGGAATTTGATATCAAAAGCTAAAATTGGTTTACAATGGCTGATTACTAAAAAGGGTCATGGGGCCTCTAATCATTTTGAAAGTGCCGCATTTATTAGATCAAGAGCTGGTGTAGAGTATCCTAATATTCAATTTCATTTTTTACCTTTAGCAGTGAGATATGATGGTAAAACTTCTGCAGACTCTCATAGTTGGCAGGCTCACGTTGGTCCAATGCGATCCTCATCTAGAGGTCAGATAAGTCTTAAATCTAAAGATCCTAATATACCGCCTTCAATCAAATTTAATTATATGTCTCATGAACAAGATTGGATTGATTTTAGACATTGCGTTAGAATTACGAGAGAAATTTTCAATCAAAAAGCATTTGAAGAATTTAAAGGAAAAGAAATACAACCAGGTGATCATTGTAATACTAATGATGAAATTGATAATTTTATTAAACAACATGTAGAAAGTGCATATCATCCATGTGGGACCTGTAAAATGGGTTCAAAAAGTGATCCATTAGCAGTTGTAGATGAAGAATGTAATGTTATAGGATTGCAAAATTTAAGAGTTGTAGACAGTTCAATTTTTCCCAATATAACAAATGGAAATTTAAATGGTCCTACTATAATGGTAGCTGAAAAGGCTTCAGATCATATTATAGGGAAAGGTGTTTTGCCTAAGTCTCATTTAGAACCATGGATTAATACTAATTGGGAAATAAAAGATAGGTAGTTTATCTTCAGTTCTTTTTTTAAGCTTTTATTTGAATATAAATTTGGTAATATTTATAGATTAAATTCTATTTTGAAATTTTTTAATAAGGAATTATAATGGCACTTACAGCTCTTTCTCAAAAAAAAGATGATCATTGGCAAAAAAGAGTTGATTTAGCTGCGGCATTTCAATGGACTGCAAGATTAAATATGCATGAAGCAGTAGCTAACCATTTTTCATTGATAGTTAATGAAAAGGAGAAAACTTTCCTTATCAACCCAAATCAAAAACATTTTTCTAATATAAAAGCATCAGATTTACTAGAATTAAACTGGGATAATAGATCTGTTCTAAATCAACCTAATGCACCTGATGCTACCGCTTGGGGGTTGCATTCTTCAATTCATAAATACTGTAAGCATGCAATATGTGCATTACATATACACTCAACTTATGCGACTGTTTTAGCCTCTTTAGCAGACAGTAAATTACTTCCAGTTGATCAAAATTCTGCAATGTTTTTTAACCGCTACGTTATTGACGAAGGTTATGGAGGGTTAGCTTTTGAAAGTGAAGGAAAGCGTTGTGCTAATTTGATGAGTGACCCAAAAGTTAGGGTGCTCGTAATGGGTAACCATGGTATTTTAGTTATTGGTAATTCAGTTGCTGACGCATTTGACCGTATGTATTATTTTGAAAGGGCCTGTAAAACCTATATTTTAGCTTTACAAACTGGTAAACCACTTAGGGTAATCTCCGACGCTATAGCAGAGAAAGTAGCATGTCAGATAGATAATTTCTCTGGTGACGACAGTAATCATTTTAATGAAATAAAGTTAATTTTAGATAAAGAAGGCAGTGATTATGCAAGCTAATTTTTTTATTTATTTATTGTTAAGTTAGAAAATTGAACTTTGATATTGAGAAAATTTTATCAACAATAGAAAACGATATCATTCCTAAAACAAGGGCTGGTGTTTTAAAAGGTAACAAAATATTTGGTGGAGCAATACTTAATAAGCATGATTATTCTCTTATCATAGCTGATACTAATCATGAGCTTGATAATCCAATATGGCATGGTGAGATGTATGTTTTAAAAAAATTTTATGAACAAAAAAATCCTCCACCAACCAAAGATTTAATTTTTTTGTCTACACATGAACCTTGTTCAATGTGTCTGTCCGCAATTACCTGGGCAGGATTTGATAATTTTATCTATTTGTTTAGCTATGAAGAAAGCAGGGACCTTTTTGCCATTCCTCACGATCTAAATATTTTAAATCAAGTATTTAATATTCAAGATGGAAATTATAAAAAATCTAATCAATATTGGACTTCCTACTCTATTGATGAAATCTTGAATAATGGCAAATTTGTAAACTTAAAACTTTTGAAACAAAGAACTAAAAACATAAAAAAATGTTATGATGAACTATCTGAATTATATCAACAAACAAAAGCTAGCAATCATATTCCCTTGAATTGACAGCAGGAAGAAATAAAATCATCTATTAAAAATGCCAAACAAAAACATAATTTTAAAAATAGAGGGTATTTCAAAAGAGTATCCTACTGTTAAGGCCAATGATTATGTTTCTTTAGATTTAGAGTATGGGAAAATCCAAGCTTTGCTTGGAGAGAACGGAGCAGGCAAGTCAACGCTTGTAAAGATAGTTTATGGTTTAGTAAAACCAGACCATGGCAAAATGTATCTGAATGGTGTTGAATACCGTCCTAAAGGTCCCCAAGATGCCAGATCAAAAGGTGTTGGTATGGTTTTCCAACATTTTTCATTATTTGATGCCCTAACTGTTTTTGAAAATATTGCATTAGGATTAGATAAAAACCTAAAGAAAAATGAATTAAAAAAAAGAATTCTTGATGTCTCAAAAGAGTATGGCCTTTCCATTTCACTCGATAAGATTGTTGGCAATTTATCTGCAGGAGAAAGACAACGTATTGAAATTATTAGATGTTTACTTTTAAACCCAAAAATTATGATAATGGATGAACCAACTTCTGTTTTAACACCTGGAGAGGTTTCTGACTTATTTTCTGTTCTAAAAAAACTATCTAATGCAGGAATGTCTATTTTGTATATTTCACATAAATTGGAAGAAATTAGGACTTTGTGTACGAAAGCAACAATTATGCGTAGAGGACAAGTTGTTAAAAAATGTGATCCCCAAAATATTAGTACTTCCAAGATAGCAGAAGAAATGGTTGGAACATCTTTCTCAAGTCCAAAAAAAAGTAAATTTAAAAAAGGTAAGGAATGTTTAAAAATTAATAATTTATCATTTAAACCGTTGGATCCATTTGGGATTCCTATTAGGAATTTAAACTTAAAAATACACCACGGGGAAATACTTGGAATTGGTGGTGTAGCCGGAAATGGTCAAGAGGAATTTTTATCATTATTAAGTGGAGAACTAAAGCCAACAAATGGAAGTTTGCTGTTTGATGGTATAGATATTACAAAATTTAATGTAGTTGAAAGAAGAAACAAAGGTCTATTAACTGCTCCCGAAGAAAGATTAGGTCATGCAGCGGTTCCAGTAATGACTCTTACGGAGAATTGTTTAATTACAGCAGAACATAGGATGAATTTATCAAAAAAAGGGTTTATTGATTATGAGAGCTCAAAGAAACTCTCTGATGAAATAATAAAAAAATTAGATGTTCGTACAAGTGGATCAGATGCTCTCGCTAGATCATTGTCAGGTGGTAATTTGCAAAAATTTGTGATTGGACGAGAATTAATACAAAACCCAAAAATTTTTATTGTAAATCAACCAACCTGGGGTGTGGATGCTGCTGCTGCTTCCTCGATCAGACAACAAATCCTAGACTTAGCTAAAGATGGTGCAGCGGTTATTGTAATTAGTCAGGATTTAGATGAATTACTAGAGATTTCCGATGTTTTTTGTGCATTAGTTGGTGGACAATTATCCTCTCCAGAAAATACTAGTGAACTTAATCCAAGTAAGCTAGGAATGCTAATATCAAATTCTAAAGAGTAAGTATAATTGATAATGTTAAAAATTGAACCAAGAAAAAACCATTCAAATTTTCTAGAGGTAAGTGCCCCAGTTATTGCAGTTTTTTTAACTATGATTTTTGGGGGATTTTTGTTTCTCAGTATGGGTAAAAATCCATTCGAGGCTATTAAATTAATATTTTGGGATCCAATAATGAGCCCAACATTTTCAGAATACTCAAGACCTCAATTAGTTATAAAAGCTGCGCCATTAATATTAATAGCACTTGGTTTATCTTTTGGTTTTAGAGCTAATATTTGGAATATTGGTGCAGAAGGACAATATATTATGGGAGCTTTAATAAGTGGTAGTATAGGGTTGGCTTTATACCCCTTAGATTCAATGGTTATTTTTCCATTGATGATTTTAGGAGGAATAATTGGAGGTGTATTGTGGGCAATGATACCTGCCATTTTAAAAATAAGATTTAATACTAATGAGATCCTTGTATCATTAATGCTAGTTTATGTTGCGGAACAAATTTTAGCTCTTGCATCTGTAGGATTTTTGCGAAACCCAGAGGGTCTTGGCTTTCCTGGATCTAGGGATTTGAGCAAATATCCTTCAGCTGCTAATCCAGAGTTAATTGCAAATTCTGGAATACATATGGGCGTAATTTTTTCAATTATTGCTGTAATTGTTCTTACTTATTTCTTAATATACCACAGGTTAGGATTTCAAATTAAATTATTAGGACAGGCACCTAAAGCTTCAAAATTTTCAGGTGTTAATTCAAATTATATAATCATTTTTTGTCTTGGTTTATCAGGTGGATTAGCTGGTGTAGCAGGTATGTTTGAGTTAACTGGTCCTGCTGGTCTTATAAATATAGATTTTAATGTAGGTTATGGTTTTACAGCGATTATTGTGGCTTTTTTAGGAAGATTACATCCAATAGGAATTCTTTTTGCAGGCCTTTTAATGTCCTTGACATATGTTGGAGGTGAACTAGCACAATTTATGTTAAATATTCCAGCTGCTGCTATTCAAGTATTTCAAGGTATGTTACTTTTCTTTCTTCTTTCAACTGATCTATTGGTATCTTATAAAATATCTCTAAATCTATCAAATTTGAAAACTAAAAAATTAAAACCTTTTAAAAAGTGAAAAAAAATGGATTTTAGTGATATTAACTTTTCTCTTTTAATTGCAAGTTTAATCGTAGCAGCTACCCCAATATTATTAGCGGCTCTTGGAGAGTTAATCACAGAGAAATCTGGTGTTTTAAATTTGGGTGTTGAAGGTATGATGATTTTTGGGGCTATATCAGGTTTTATTGTAACAATAGAGACTAAAAATCCTTGGCTTGGTTTTTTATGTTCTTGTGTTGGAGGGATGCTTTTAGCATCAATTTTTGCAGTAGTAACCCAAATATTCAGAGCTAATCAGGTGGCTTCAGGTTTGGCTTTAACTCTTTTTGGTTTAGGTTTATCGGCTCTGTTAGGCCAATCTTATACTGGAATTAAGCCGGTTGCTTTTCCTGACATGCATATTCCAATTTTAGCTGACATTCCAATAATTGGCATTATTCTTTTTCAACATGATTTTATAGTTTATTTTTCAATTTTTGCCGTTATCTTTGTTTATTTTTTATTTAGAAATTCACACTTTGGGTTAATTATTAAAGCAATTGGTGAAAATCATGATAGTGCTCATGCATTAGGTTATAAAGTAATACTGATTCGCTTTTTTACCATTCTGATTGGTGGAGCGTTCGCCGGATTAGGAGGTGGGTACCTTTCTCTAGTTAGAGTTCCTCAGTGGACTGAAGGCATGACAGCAGGAGCAGGGTGGATAGCATTGGCTTTAGTTGTTTTTGCAAGCTGGCAACCATTTAGACTACTTATTGGTGCATATATTTTTGGCGGTATTACTTTATTACAGTTGAATTTACAGGCACTCGGTTTAGAAATAAATGTTGCTCTCTTGTCTATGTCACCTTATTTGGTAACAATAGGCGTATTGGTATTTATGTCGGCTCGAAGAAATAAAAATTCTTTAGAGGCACCAAGGTCTCTTGGAAAAACATTTTTTGGGCTTTAGTTATTATTTTTATTGGAAGGAGTTAAAATGAAGATTTTAAAAATTTTCTCACTTGTTTTGTCAACTTTTATGGTATCAGGTGTTTTTGCATCAGATATGAAAGTTGGCTTTATTTATATTGGACCTCCAGGTGATCATGGTTGGAATTATCAGCATGATGTTGGGAGACAAGCAGTAGATGAAGCTTTTGGTGGTAAAGTTGAGACTGTTTTTCAGGAAAATGTGCCTGAAAGTGCAGATGCTGAAAGAGTCATGACTCAAATGGCTTTATCAGGTGCCGATATGATATTTGCAACATCATTTGGATATATGGACCCTGTTATAAATGTTGCAAAAAAATTTCCTAATGTAAAATTTGAGCATGCTACTGGTTATAAAACTGCCGATAATGTTTCTACTTACAGCGCTAGGTTTTATGAAGGTAGAACAGTTATTGGACATGTGGCTGGAAAAATGACTAAATCAAACAAAATAGGTTATGTTGCATCATATCCTATACCAGAAGTAGTTCGAGGAATTAATTCAGCATATCTCGCTGCAAAAGCAGCAAATCCTAATGTTGAGTTTAAAGTCATTTGGATTTTCACTTGGTATGATCCTGCAAAAGAGGCTGATGCTGCTAAGACATTAATCCAGCAAGGTGCTGATGTTATTATGCAACATGTAGACAGTTCAGCGATAATGACTGTAGCGGAAGAAGCAGGGGTTTATGCTTTTGGTCAAGCATCTGATATGAGTGAATTTGGACCAAATGCTCATTTAACAGCAATTATAAATGGTTGGGCTCCTTACTATGTAAAGCGTGTCCAGCAGGCTATGGATGGGACATGGAAAGGTGGAGAACAGACTTTTGATGGAATAGGAGCTGGTATGGTTATTATTGGCAATATGTCTGATAAAATACCTGCAAATGTTCGCAAAGAAGCCCAAGATTTAGCTGATGGAATTGCTTCTGGTGATATTCATCCATTTACTGGACCAGTAAATAAGCAAGATGGGTCCCCTTGGTTAGCTTCAGGAGAAACAGCTGATATCGGAACCTTGTTAGGCATGAATTTTTATGTTGAAGGTATTGAAGGTGATATACCACAGTAATATTTAATTTGGATGAGCCTTTCAATTAGGCTCGTCCATTTCTTATTATCTCCAAAAATCAAAAAATTTAATTTTATTATTTACTATTTTTTGGTAGATTTATTCTATTTAAATAGCCTTTTTCAATTTTGAATATAAAATAGCATTAAATGTGCTTATAAATTTTTTATGACTAAGCTATGGAATATTCTGAGAATTTATTAAGATTGGGTACAGAATCAGCTTTTGAATTTCTAGCAAGAGCACAATCATTGGTTACCAAAGGTAAAGATATTATTAACCTTGGTATTGGACAACCTGATTTTAAAACTGCTGACCATATTGTAGAGGCAGGAGTAAAAGATTTGAGAGACGGCCATCATGGCTATACACCTGCTAATGGAATTTTACCCCTCTGAGAGGCAGTTTCTGAAGATTTTCTGATTAGGCACAATGTAAATATATCACCAGAAAATATAATTATAATGCCTGGCGGAAAACCAACAATGTTTTTCTGTATTTTAATGTTTGCAGCACACAATAAAGAAATTATGTACCCAAATCCAGGATTCCCTATTTATGAATCTTTGATAAATTATACTGGGGCTAAGCCAGTTCCAATAAAGCTTAAAGAAGAATTAAATTTTTCTTTCAAGGCAGATGAAGTACTCGAAAGAATAAATGATCAAACTAGTTTGATAATAATTAATAGTCCCTGAAACCCAACAGGTGGGGTTATTCCAAGGAAAGAAATAGAGAAATTAGTCATAGGTTTAGAGGCTTATCCAAACGTTACTATTCTTTCTGACGAAATTTATAGTAGATTATTATATGGGAAGCAAAAGCATACAAGCTTTCTTGAGTTTCCAAGTACTCGATCAAGATTGATAGTCTTAAATGGATGGTCAAAAACTTATGCAATGACTGGTTGGAGACTTGGATATTCAGTTTAGCCAAATAGATTATTAGAATATGCCAACCGATTATGTGTGAATAATCATTCTTGTGTGAATACTGCTAGCCAGTTTGCTGGACTTGCTGCTTTGAAAGGTTCACAAAATGTAGTTGATGAAATGCTGTTGGAATTTGATAAAAGAAGAAATTTTATAGTTAATGCATTGAATAAAATACCTGGTATATCATGCAAGGAACCAAGTGGAGCTTTCTATGTTTTCCCAAATATTAAAATACGGGCTTATCTTCCCAAAAAGCTCAAGACAATTTTTTAGAACTTTCTGGTGTTGCAACTATTGCAGGAAATAGCTTTGGAAAAATGGGTGAAGGTTTCATACGATTTTCTTATGCAAATAGTTTAGAAAATATTGAGGAAGCAATGGTAAGAATAACAAAATTGTTGCTTAAATAGAAAAAGTAGAGCATCTTTTTTTAATAATTTGTATTCTTCTTTTTTAAATTTCTACAATTTAAGTTTTTAAATTTTTCTTGGTGAAAGTTTGGTTCTCAATAAATCACTTATAAGTATTTTTTGTGCAATATCTGCTTGTTTTTGTTTTTCCTTGAACGATGTCATGATGAAAGCATTCAGCAGTAATTACCCACTTTATGAACTCACGTTTTTTCGCTCAATGGTTGCTATTGTTATTTGTTTGTCTGTTTTAATACCTTTAGAGGGAGGTATTAAAATTTTAAAAACCAAAAACCCTGGCATTCATTTTTTTAGAGGTTCATGTGTAGTTGTTGCAAATATCGCTTTTTTTGCTGGAATTGCAGTATTACCACTTGCTGAAGCAACGGCTATTTTTTTTATTTCACCTATTTTGATAACTTTTTTTTCTATAATTTTTTTAAAGGAGCAAGTAGGTTTATTAAGATGGTCAGCACTTATTTTTGGTTTAATAGGTGTCATCCTTGTAATAAAGCCTTTTGGTGCATCCTTTAGGTGGGAAATTATATTTCCATTGACAGCTGCTCTTGCCTACTCGTCTCTTCAAATATTAACAAGATATTTAGGGGTAAATGAAAAAGCTGCAACAATGGCTTTTTATATTCAAATATCATTTATAATTTATATGGGATTATTTTCTTTTTTATTTCATGATGGTAGTTTTGATACTGTAAATCATCCCTCCTTTCAATTCTTTTTCAAAGGATGGGTTTGGCCAGATAAGAATGACTTTCTGATTATTTTTTTTATTGGAGTTTTTAATGCCTTCGGAGGTTATCTTATAAGTCAAGCTTATAGATTGAGCTTTGCAGGTCTTGTTGCACCTTTTGAGTACTCAGCATTAGTTTTTTCAATTTTTTGGGGAATTATTATTTTAGACGAGTTTCTCAATCTATTATCCATTATTGGGATATTAATTATATTAGTTTCAGGTGTTTTAATAGCAGTAAGAGAAACTATAAAAGATAGGCCATTGTCACTAAAAAAAATATTAGATCGCAGATAAAATTGTACCTAGATAAATTATTGTTTAAATCAAATTGTTTAGTATAATTCCTCTATTTAATGGAAAACAATAGTATGAGTAAAATTACCTACTTTTCAGATCTTGGCGGAATGCCCCAACCTAAAAGTTCTCTAGATAAAAGGGCAATATTTACAGAATCTTATATCTTTATTCCAAAAGGGTGTATGAGGGATATTGTAACTAGTTATTTCCCTGATTGGGAGTTAACCAGAGGGTGGATCTTGGCTAGGCCATTATCTGGGCACACCGAAACTTTTAGTTATTATGTAATGGACGTTTCCAAAGGTGGTGGAAGTAAAAACCCAGATCGTGATGAAAGAATTGAGTCAATAATTTTCGTAGTTGAAGGTAATCTTTTGTTAAAGGTTAATGGAGCGGATTATCAATTGAAGGAAGGAAGTTACGTTTTTATTCCACCTGGAAAAAAATGGGAGATTGTAAATTTAGAACAATCTAATGCTAAATTTCATTGGGTAAGAAAAGTTTTTGAAAAAGAAGTAAGTTTATCTGTTCCAGAATTTTTTGTAATTAACGAAAAGTCAGTATTAGATTTAGAAATGCCTAATGATAAAGATTGGAAAACTAAAAGGTTTGTTGATCCTTCTGATTTAAGACATGACATGCATTTAAATATTGTTTCATTTGAGCCAGGCTCATCAATCCCTTTTCCAGAAACTCATGTAATGGAGCATGCCATTTATATAATACAGGGAAAGGGAAGGTATTATTTGAATGGGAATTGGGTTGATGTTGAAGCTGGTGATTTTATGTCTTTAAGAGCTTTTTGTCCTCAAGCTTGTATAGCAACAGGAGATGAAGCATTTAGATATTTATTGTACAAAAATGTAAACCGTCACATTCGTCTCTAATTATAAATTTATTTGAAACTCATCATCAAATGTATATGTCTCTAAATTATTTCCTTTGCCTATCCAATCAATAATAGCAAATGTAGCTTTTTCCTCTACAGGTGCCAAAACACCATGCCAAATATTTTTATGATAATTTATTCCTTGGCCGTGATTTGTTATGAAAGCTAATGGTTCAGAAGGTTTACCATTAATTTCCTTAGCAACTATAACTATAAATCTACAACCAAAAACTGGAATAAACGCTTGACTGCCCAAGGGATGTTTTTCCATAAAATTAAAACTGTAGGGAAAGGTTATTGTTTTGGATTCAAATAGACTAATACCTGCCTGTCCATCAGTAAAAGACAATTTAGCTAGGTTATTGTATCTTAAACAATTACCATTGTTTATCTCAAATGGTATCTCTTGATTTTTATCAATAATATCCCCAAAAGGTTGAAATTGATCTTTATTTAATTGGTTTAATTTTAATTCTTTCATGGATTAAATATCTCTTGAATTCTAAAACCAGCTATTTTTTCAACTTCATTACAAGCATTTTCAAATTCTAATTGCTTTGAATTGTTCAATCTCATTTTAAACTGTCTAAGAATTTGAGACCTATTTTTTCCCTTTACAGAAATAATAAAAGGGAATTTAAATTTCTTTTTATAATTAAAATTTAATTCGTTAAAATCATTTTGTTCTTTTTCTGTGAGGGATGTTAAGCCAGCTTTTTTTTGTTCATTTTTACTACTATTGGTTAATCTATTAATTTTCTGTATTTTCCCTAGGGCTAAATCTGGGTGCAAATTTAAAACTTTTAATTTTTCACTATCCGATGCAAGACGAAATTCTAAACACATGAATCCATGTAATGCATCAGCATTTTTCATCGATGGATTTAGACCTCTTCTATAAGTCTTTTCCGCAACCCATGCACTATGTTCAAAAACATTGCCAAATACCCTAAGAAATTCTTTTTTTGACATTTCATAAGGTGATATTTTAGTAGGTTTATAGGGATGATATTTTTTCCAGTGATTTGCTATCTCAATCCTTTTAGCAAACCAAACGTCTTTGAATTTTTTTACATAATTAACAAATTCTTGAATTGCTTTCGTTCTTCCTGGTCTTCCAGCTAAGCGACAATGTAATCCAATACTCATCATCTTTGGATTACCTTGTTTTCCCTCATTATATAAAATATCAAATGTACCTTTAAGATAATCATAAAATTGGTTCCATGAATTAAAGCCTTGAGTTGTGGCAAATCTCATATCATTTGCATCAAGGGTATACGGAATTATAAGTTGAGGATTTTTTTTAGCACTGTTCCAATAAGGTAGATCGTCATCATAAGCATCAGATATATAATCAAAACAACCTAATTCCGAAACTAGTGATACAGTGTTTTCGGTGCATCTTCCTAAATACCATCCACGTGGTTTTGATCCAGTAGCAGCCTTATGAAATTTGACAGCTTTTTGAATGTAATTACGTTCTTTTTTCTTTGAAAAGTTTTTATATTCGATCCATTTGTATCCATGTGAAGCTATTTCCCAATTTGCTTTAAGCATTGCGGATACTTGTACTGGGGATCTTACCAAAGCAGTAGCAACACCATAAACAGTTATTGGGATCCTTGCTTTTGTAAAAAAATCATGTAACCTCCAAAATCCTCTCCTTGCTCCATATTCATATATACTTTCCATATTAAAGTGTCTTTTACCAATCCATGGTTCTGCTCCTACTATTTCAGACAAAAAAGCCTCAGAACTTGGATCACCATGTAGCAAACAATTTTCCCCTCCTTCTTCGTAATTAATAACGAACTGAATTGCAATTTTTGCACTATTAGGCCAAGTTACTTTTGGTAAATTTTGTCCATACCCTAACAAATCTCTTGGATACTTCATTTTTTTCTCACAAATTAAATAAAAGCTTTATTAAGTAAAATATCAATTATATTGTATTAGCAATAAATTTATTGAAAAGGGAAAAAAATTGACAGGTAGATTAACTACACATGTTCTTGATACATCTAGTGGATTTCCAGCGAAAGGAATAAGAATAGTTCTTTATTCAATAAAGAATGATGACAAGAATTTTATAAAAGAGTTAATTACGAATTCAGATGGTCGAACAGATCACAACTTGCTTACCAATGAAGAATTTTTTTTAGGCAACTTTGAATTAAATTTTTATGCTGGTGAATATCTGAAATCTAACACCAAAAACTTTTCAAATATACAAGGATTATTATATGATATCATTCCTATAAGATTTTCAATTTTTTCAAATAGAAATTATCACATTCCATTATTGTTATCACCATTTGGTTATTCAACATACTTAGGAAGTTAATGGCATTTTTGAGTTAGGTGATAGTCAATGATAGCAATTATATTAACAGAATGGTTAGAATTTGCGGTTCGCTGGTTTCATATTATAACTGCTATAGCTTGGATAGGTTCATCATTTTATTTTATAGCTCTAGATCTAGGATTAAAGAAAAATAAAAGTTTGCCTGACGGAGTTATTGGTGAAGAATGGCAAGTGCATGGTGGTGGATTTTATAATATTCAAAAATATTCTATTGCTCCTCCAAATCTACCTAAAGATTTGATTTGGTTTAAATGGGAAAGTTATTCAACGTGGTTGTCAGGATTTTTTTTATTAGCCATTGTTTACTATGGTGGTGCTGATATTTATTTGATTGATAGAGAAATTGCTGACATTAATAGTTATGAAGCAATATTAATCTCTTTGGTCTCCATACTACTAGGTTGGGTCATATATAATAGTGCATGTAAATCTCCACTTGGTAGTAATAGTAATTTCCTAATGCTGATCCTTTTTTTCTTTTTGATATTTTTATCATGGTTTTATACATCTATTTTTAGTGGAAGAGCTGCATTTTTACATTTAGGAGCTATTACAGCAACATTAATGACTGCAAATGTTTTTTTTATAATAATACCTAATCAAAAAATAGTGGTGTCAGATTTAAAGGCTGGAAGAATACCTGATCCAAAATATGGAATCATTGCAAAACAAAGGTCAACGCATAATAATTATCTTACTCTACCTGTAATTTTCTTTATGCTTTCTAATCACTATCCCTTGGCTTTTGGATCTGAGTTAAATTGGGTAATAGCTCCTTTGGTCTTTTTGTTAGGAGTTTCAATAAGACATTACTTTAATACGTATCATGCAACTAAAAAAAAGTTATATTGGACATGGATAATTACTTTTTTCATTTTTGCTCTTATAATTGTTCTTTCTACTTACAAAAAAAATAATGAAACTCTAGTGGAAAATATTTATGACTTAGAAAGAGTTTATAGTTTAGAAATAGTGGAACTTACTAATGAAGTTCACGATATTATCTCTGCTAGATGTTCTATGTGTCATGCTAGAGAACCACTTTGGGATGGTTACTTAAACGCACCGAATGGATTTGTAATAGAAAGTAAAGAAGATATTATAAAACATGCTAAGAAAGTATATTTGCATTCAGCTATAAGTAGGGCTATGCCTCCAAATAATATTTCTTACATGGAAGAAATTGAAAGATTTACTATTCAATATTGGTATGAAAATAAAAACAAAGATGATTAATTCTTAAAAATTAATTAGCATTAGGGTAGAAAAGTTGTACTCCATTAACCTTATATTTTTTTATTGTGTTCTGTCCTTCTTTTGATAGAAGCCAATCTAAAAAGACTTTTGAATCTTCGATATTTGTATTAGGACATTTTTGTGGATTAACTAGTATTGCACCGTATTGATTGAATAATTTTTTGTCATTATGGAATAATACTTCTAAATTTTTTTTATTTTTAAAAGTTATCCAAGTAGCTCTATCTGAGAGTGTATATGCATTTAATTCTGAAGCAATATTTAATGTGGTTCCCATTCCTGAACCTGTTTCTTTATACCACTTTCCAGAATAATCACTAATATCTATTTTAGCATTATTCCATAATTTTTTTTCTTTTTTATGGGTTCCGCTATTATCACCTCTAGAAATAAAATTATATCCCAATTCAAAAATAGAATTTAGTGCCTCCTCAGTAGATTTACTTTTTGAAATATTTGCTGGATCGACTCTTGGCCCAATTATTACAAAATCGTTATACATTAAATTATGTCTCTTTATTCCATTACCATTTGCTACAAAAGCCTCTTCATCACTTTTAGCATGCACAATTAAAAGATCGGCATCACAGTTTTCAGCATTTTTTATAGCCTGGCCTGTTCCCACTGCTACTACCTTTACATTTATTCCGGTTTGTTCTTTAAATATTGGTAAGATATAGGTATAAAACCCAGAATTTTTTGTTGATGTTGTAGATTGTAGCAAAATATCTTTTCCAAATATATTTGATGGAAAAATCAACATTAAAATCAACATTACTGTTTTATAATTATTTTTTATCATGACTTTTATAATATATTTAAATTAAATAAGGACTTCCCCTTCTAGGAATTGATTAATTTCTTTAACTTTAGGATGATTTACAAAAACAGCTTTATCACAATGCTCAAGTACTTTTCCTCTGTGAATAAAAGCAATATCCTGTCCTAATCTTTTTGCTTGTGGGATATTATGTGTAACTAATAGTATCTTTTTTCCGGCAATTGCCTCTTCTTTAATTATTTTTTCAATTTTTAAGGTAGTTCGAGGGTCCGCATTTGCAGTTGGTTCATCAAGTAATAATATCTTTGAGTTTGTAATAATTGCAAGTGCAAGAGCAAGTCTTTGTTTTTCCCCTCCTGATAGTTTATTAGCTAAGATTTTTCTTTGAGCAATAAGGTCAAACCTTTCTAGAACATCCAAATAAGAAACTTTTCTTTTATCTTTATTTAATTCTAGAACAAATTGAATATTCTGTTCAGTTGTTCTTCTCAAAAAACTTGGCTTTTGCATCATTATAGAAACTTTTTTGTAACTTTTGTCTTTTATTGAGGATTTGACTTTTATAGTTCCTGCGCTGGGAAGAATTAAACCTTGAATTAAATTCAATAAAAGAGATTTTCCTGCCCCATTTGGGCCTATAATTACAGAAATTGACTTACTATCAAATTGGAGATTTGGAATATCTATTAAATTTCTTTCTCCCTTGCTAGAAAACAAAATTAAGTTTTTTATTTTTATGAAGTCTTTCATTTATTCATAAGTTTCTTTGTTAATTTTAATCTTTAATCTATTTGCTATTAGATTTATAATTAATGATATGAAAAGCAAAATTATGCCCAAGGCTAGTGCTAAAGGCAGATCCCCTTTAGATGTTTCCAGTGCAATTGTAGTCGTCATGACTCTAGTGACATGATCGATATTACCTCCAACAATAATTACAGCCCCTACTTCTGATACTGCTCTACCAAAACCTGCTAAAAATATAGTGATCAAAGAGTCTTTGCTATCAGAAATATAAGTTATTACGGATTTTCTAGGTGGAACTGAAAATATTACAAAAAAGTCTTTATATTCTTTGTGCAATTCAACAAAAATTTGAGTAGATAACGATATTATAATTGGGAGAATTAAAAATAATTGAGCAAGGATCATTGCATATGGAGTGTATAGAATTTCTAGCCAACCCAAAGGTCCAGATCTTGAAACTAATAAATATACAATTAATCCAACTACAACCGGTGGCATACCCATTAAAGAATTAAAAACAGTAATTATTAAGGATCTTCCAGTAAAACGGGTAATAGCTAAAAAAACACCAATAGGGAAACCAATAATTGAAGCAATAAGAAGTGATGTAACACTTATTTTAAAAGATAATCCGACTATTTCAAATAATGAAACATCAAAATTTATAATTAAAGTAAATGCTGTAATAAAAGCTTCTAAAAATACTTCCATTTATACCTAACCAAACTTAGCGTTCCAATAATCAATTGGAACTACTAACACTTCATTATATAAAAAGTGAATCCTCTATTATCTTTTCCATTGTTTTTCTTAATTATTTTATGTTTGGCCTCATTACAATAATGTGGAATATCAAGCTCTGCTGCTGGATCATCAGAAAATATTTTTATAACTTGACCTTTATTAATATCTTTTATCCTCTTTCTGAGTTTAAGAACTGGTAAAGGACATAATAATCCAGTTGCGTCTATTTCCTCTGCTATGTCCATATGATTTTTTTCTTATTCTGTTGAACCATGAACTGCAAAAGCTTCTAACTCAGCATCATTAGCTTGAATGTGTCTAAATTTCTCACGTATCCCTTTTGCAGTAATTTCTCTACTTACCATTAGTAAAGTATTATAAGGGTGTTCTTCACAAATTGAATTCATAAACTCAATTTCTTCTTTCGCCACAGGAATAGCTGTATGTATATTAGGAGCTCCATAATCTTTTACAAATTTATTGGCAAGAATAGTTATAAGATTATTATATTCTTCATCAAGTATTGATGTAACACCAACAAAAGTTGATCTTCCAAAACTGGTTAAGCCCATCCACCCGTTTGTAAATGCTTGTTTCTGTTTTCCTTCTATTTGCTCTTCTTTCAAATTAGAAAATTCAAATGTACCAGAGATTGCCCATTCTCCAGGGGTAGCGCAGGTTTCAAAAATTCTAGAGTCTGATTCATCTAAGGTTATTGTTCGTGCAAATTTCATTTATTTGTCCATATAATCAATAAGTTTCTCAATAGTTATATCATTTGATTTCTTTAAAAGCATATTACCGTTTTCATCAAGACCAATAAAGTCACCATTTTTTGGATAAGAAATTTTTTTTCCTATATTTTCACATTTTTCACACCATGCATTATGAACTGGTAGCAAACCTTCATCAAGAAAACGATTTAACCATACTAGTGTATGTCTTGACCAACTTTCTAATAGTGAAATAGGGGTTATTTCGGAACATCCTTCCTCAAACAATACTGTTTCTTCAGGCAATCTTCCAGATTCTGTGGATTTACTCCACAAAAATGGAATATTTATTCCTATCACTAACCATTCAGGTATTTCTTCTTCTAATTTTGTAGCTGCTTTATAAAAAGTATATCCACAATTAGCACCATTGACTTTTATGCGGTTTGGCCAATTAAAGTGTATTGCTAATTCTGGAGGACCTAAAGAGCCTAAACTATCAGCCACGCCCATTTGGTTAACTAATACCATTCCTAAAGCCTCTTTGAGCTTAATATCTGGTGCTAAAATTAACGAGGCATTTAACTCGCCAAAGTCCTCATTGTATATAATCAAGCCAGGGTCAATATTTTTTTTTGCTTCTTCAATTGCTTTAGAAAAAGTAGTTGTTTTTAAAGGTAATGATTTACCTCTGAAAAGAGGTGGAAAATTAGGTTTTTTATTATCCTCAATTTTCATCTTAAGTCTAAACTTAAAACTTTATCTGCCACATCAAAAAAAGCTATTGAAGTAGAATTTTTAGGATTACTAACTACAATTGGAACCCCACTATCAGAGGCTACTCTAGTATCTAAATCTAGTGGTAATTCTCCTAATAGTTTAGTTTTTATTTTATTAGCTTCTTCTTTTAGTGATCCAGTACTAAAGGGGTAGTGTGTCATTCCGCAGCCAGAACAAATAAACGAGGACATATTTTCAATAAGACCTATTATTGGTATGTTTAATCTTTTAAACATATCTATGCCTTTTCGTGCATCTAAGAGAGCTATATCTTGTGGAGTAGATACTACAATTGCACCAGCAACATTAGTTTTTTGACAAAGTGTTAATTGTACATCTCCTGTGCCAGGGGGTAAGTCTACAAATAAATAATCCTGTTCCCCCCATTGTACCTGATTTAACATTTGTTGTAATGCACCCATAAGCATTGGACCTCGCCAAACAATAGACTCATTTTCAGGAACCATTAATCCTAATGACATAGTTGTGACCCCATGATTTCTTAGTGGTAGTATAATTTTTCCGTCTGGACTTGATGGTCTACCTGATAATCCAAGCATTCTTGGTTGACTAGGACCATAGACATCTGCATCCAACAAAGCTACTTTTTTTCCTTTAGATGCTAAAGCAACAGCCAAATTTGATGCTACAGTTGATTTTCCAACACCACCTTTGCCAGATGCAATTGCTATTATTGTTTTCACACCCTCTGGGTTAGTTTTCGCATTTATTTTAGGTTTTTGTATACTGGGTGATTTAAGATTGGGTGGGATGCTTGGTTTAGAAGATGCATTATTTTCCTCTGAGACATGAGAAGTCATTATTACCTGTACTGGATTCCCTTTTACACTATTAGTAACCATTTCTTCGATTTTTAACTTTATCGTTTCCATGATTTTTAATTCATTTGGATCTATTTCTAATATGATAATGATTTTATCATTTTTAAGCTCAACTGATTTAACAGTTTTATCAGATATGATATCAATTTTTGAGAGAGGATTAATAATTTCTTTAAGATTTTGATTAACTGCCTCAATTAAATTTTCATTCATGAATTATCCTCAATAAGAATTTCCCCACTAATTTCATGATTAAGATCTAATTCTTTAATTTCTAGTTTAACTTTAACTTCAATTTGATTTGTTATCATTAAATTGTTTTCAATACCAATTCTAACAGCTTCTTCAATTTTTTGCTGGGAAGTTACGCCAACTTTTTTCAAAAATTTTCTCATTGAAATATTAAACTTTTCATGATCTAGATTCATAATAATTCCTATCTTTTTTTTAATTTAAAATTATTAGTCAAGTTAACATAAGGGGTAGAAGAAAATGTTTGTCAAGATTTTGGATAAAATACTTTTAATTTTTTTTTCATTTTTGATCATATTTTTTCAAGTAAAAAATGCTTTATCTGAAGAAGTTTATTTACATTTTCCTGAGGAATTATTAATGATCGAATTTGATAAACACATCTTGCCAAGGTTTAAATTTAAAACTCAAATATCAATAAAATCGAAGAAAACATCTGAAAATACTGATCTTTCAATTGATTTGAAAAATGAAGGTATTAGTATTTTTTCAGATTTGAATGGTATTGTTTATAAAATTGAAAAAACTACTAGTGATGAAATAAAATTGAATAAAATTGAGAAGTTCATTGATTGGTTAAGAAGCCCATCTGGGATTTCAGCTATTGAGGGATTTCAATTTAATGGAGCTTCTATGTTTAAGGCTTTAAAATTTGAAAAACAGAATGAAAAAGAATTTGTTTTTGAAGGAGATATAAAGAATGGACTTTTAGTTTCCCAAAAGCATTGTAAAAGATGTCACGTAGTTGATGATAATGCATTTGCTGGAATAGACTCATCACCTTCTTTTCATGCAATGAGATCCTTTGAAGATTGGGAAGAAAGGTTCAGAGCATTTTGGACAGTAAGTCCACATTTAAATGTTATATCCATTCAAGAAGTATATGATGCGGGTTCAAAATTATCTCCAGTGGTAATAGCTCCTATAGAACTATCATTAGATGATATTGATGATATTTTATCTTATGTTTCAAAAATAAAACCTAAAGATTTAGGGAAACCAATAAACTTTTGGTAAAATGTTTATTGATAATCATCAGTAGTCCTAAGCTTTGGTTTTTTTCCATACTTAAAGGGAGAATTTTCATCATGGTATTGAGCATTTACTCTGCAATCATCACACATTTTAACTAAATCTAGCTTTTTACTGTTTTGATACATCCAATGATTATTCTCTAATTTTGAAATTATTCTATTGATTGTTGATTTTACACCAAAAGGCCTTTTACAGACAATACATTCAAAAGGTTCCTCACTATGAAGGGTTTTTTGACTTAATGCGTCATTATTTAAATTTATTTGTGGATTTAATTTTATTGCTTTTTCTGGACAGGTATTTTCACAAATCCCACATTGAATACAGGCATTTTCAGTAAAATTTAGCTCAGGTTTGTCTGCATTATCTTCTAGAGCATTAGTAGGACATAATGAAATACAAGCCAAGCAAAGTGTACATTTATTTGTATCAATTAGAATTTCTCCATAAGGAGAAGTATCTGGTAACTTAATAACTTCATTTTTACCTACGATGGCTTTGGCAGCAGTTCTTGTAATTTCTCTTTTGTTGCCAACTAATAAGATAGGATCAGTAATTAAATCTTTATTTATAGATTCATATAATTTTTCCTCAAAAATGTCAGGATCAGTAGTTTCTATCAGTCTCAGTCTATCTTCATTTTTTTTACCAGAAGATTCTAGGATATTTTTGCAAATTTCAATTTGAAGATTTAAAGAACTTGATAGCTCACCATTATTTTTTAAAATTAAAACTTCTCTAAATCCACAACTTAAAGAAACCAGCATCTCTGCATGGCTTAACAATTCAATATTTGATATACTTAAAGGGATGACGTCTGAAGGTAGACCTTTGCCATACCTCGCAATAAGCGAAATTAATTCTTTTCCAAATATATCATCTACAAATAAGAGACGGGGTAGAATTTTATTTTCATATTTTCTGAAGATTGAACTTAGATTTTTTATTCTATCAATAATAAAATATAATGGAGGGTCATTATAATTTGCAGCTCCTGAGGGGCATACGGAAGAACAATTTCCACAACCAGCACAGATATAAGGATCAACAGAAACGTAGTCACCTATTGATGTGATGGCATTGGCAGGACAAAGATCAAGGCATCTTGAGCATCCTTTTCTTGAAGCTCTGCTATGAGCACATTTAGTTTCGTCAAAATCAATGTAAACTGGTTTTTCAAATTCACCTTTGAAACTTATAGCTTCTTGAAAAATTCTTTCTAAACCGACTTTGTCATTTGGGTCTTTTCTTAAATAGCCATCTTTCTTTTTTTCATTTGGAAATAATGAATTAGCACCTCTTAAATCAACAATAATGTCACATTTGGAAGTTACTTCTTTTTTGTGAGGACCAAATGTACTAGTTCCCCTGCCATATGGATTCAACTCCGTATAGTCATTAACAGTAATACTATAGTTGCCTAAATAACCTGAAACTCTTTTCAAAACACCTTTGCAGATATTATATTCACTTCTAGGTATTATATCTTCTAATTCTTCTTCAAATAAAATAGTTACTGCAAGTTCATCACTTAGTTTAAGAGCTACATCTAGTGCTGCTTCATCTTTCCCAAGTATAAGACAGACACCTTCAGATACAATTTCCTTAACAGGTGTTGAAGGACTCTCTAAATTTAATTCAGAAAGTAGTGCTGCTTGTTTTGCAAATGCATTTTTATCATTTGTCCAACCTGCGCGGTCTCTTATATCTATATTTATAAGATCGGGTATAATTTTTTTTTCAAATTCGATCTCATTACAAAGTTCGTTAAATAATGATGCTTGTTGTTCGCAAGCAATAATAACTTGATTATCAGATGATAGTTCTTTCTCTGCTACGGACAAATTTTTTGTGCAAAGAAAGTCAGTTTCTATAACAGAACTTGCATCTATTGCTTCTTTTGCTGATTTGGTATCAATCTTCATGCTGTCGCCACAACGACATAATAGTAGAGTTCTATTCTGGCTTTTCATGCTGGAAACTCTTGTTTTTTTGAAATTAAAAAATTATACCTAAGACAGTTTTATGGTTTACATTTTTAAAATTAAAATATCAATAAATATAAATTATTATTTAAAATTTATTTGATAATGGAAAAACAAAAAGAAATAAATGTTGGAGTTATTGTAAGGAGATCTCCAAATAAAAGTCCTTGGTTGAAGTGGTCATGGAAACCAATATGTTTATTGCCCGGATCCGTTGATAAAGATTGGAAATTGATTAGAGAAGAGTCTGGAATATTTGATTTTCACGTTGGATCACAAATTTTAGAATTGCATAGAGCAGAAGTAGAGTCTTATAAGGTATCGCTAGCAATGGAACCTGCCTCAGCTTTTGTTATAATGGAAAGAGATGAATTAGAAAATGAGGATAAAGAATATAAACTCCATAAAGTCACAGCGTCCGCCTATGAAGCTCAAGATTATTTGGATTCTGATGAATATTTAGTTGAACCAGTTCCAATGCCGCAAACTCTGCAGGCTTTAATTGAAATATTTTCAGATGCACATTTTAATGAAAAACCATTTATTAAAAGAAAAAGAGACAAGTTAAAATTTGATAATTCGGAATTAGGTAAGGGTGATGCTCGAGTACAAAAAATTGCTGATGTATTTTCATCTCCACTTATTTTGAAATCTAGAAAGGATAATTAGTCAATTTGGTCAATAGAGATAAAAATAAAGATAGTTTTTTTCATCGTTGGTCTAAACGGAAGATCTCTGGTAATGAAAAGAGTCTAAATCAGAATAATTCTGATATTAAAAAAAAGAAATTAGAAGAAATTGATAAGTCAGATGAAAAAAATGATAAGTTTGCTGGATTACCTGACGATGAAATTTTAAAGCAGCTAAAACTTCCAGATCCTGAAAAAATGAAGGCTGGAGATAACTTTAAAAATTTTTTGAAAAAAAATGTACCCGAACATTTAAAAAAGAAAGCCCTAAGAAAACTTTGGTTAACAAATCCAATATTAGCTAATTTAGATGGAATGAATGAGTATGATGAAGATTTTACAATTGCTACATCAGCTTTAGAAGAGTTTGCGACTAATTATGTCGTGGGTAAAGGTTTTAAAGGACAGTTTAAACCTCAAACTGATAATGAAGATTTAGACATTTCTGAACAGTCCAATGCCTTTAAAACATCTTCAATAAGAGTTAATGAACAAAATACAAAAGTCTCATACAATAAAAAACCAATAAGCAATGATGAAGCAATTGATAATGAAGCCTATAATGAAAATACATCTCTTAATGAAGATGTCTCTGAAAAGAAAGATGATAATAGCAGAAAAAAAGATTTTTCATCTGAAAAAGAACATTTAGATAGCCATGAAATGATTAAAAGTAATAATTCCAGTTTTGTAGCTGATAACAGAACTATTAGAATCAAACCAAAAAAGATGATTTTTAAATCTTAAACGATCTTTTTTTATTATTTAAATATTATTTCAAACCATAAATCCATAGTAATTTACTTTGGATTGAAAAGTACATATTTTTGGTAACCTATTGTTTTTAATATATTTATTTTTATTTTGGGAAATAGGAAATTTTATTTTATTTTATTTTTTATGTTTATTTCCAAAAATTAAACTTTTTTGATTTTTTTTGCAAAATTTACTTGCAGTTTACGTAAAGTTAATGTTCTATAAGTTTAATGATTACGCAGCACGCTAAAATGCCAGCTACGGAAGCTACCAGGGGGGACATTGTTGATATCGAAGATCAGCATCGGTCTTCTCTTTACGCTCTTTTATCAAATTTGCTTAGTAGACCTCCTTCCAAAGATACTTTGAATAAAGTTAGATCATTAGTTGGAGGAGAAAATAGAATTGGTGAATCAATCAATTCTTTGAGTGTGCTTTCTGATAAGTTAGATATTAAAACTATTGAAAGAGAGTATCATAATTTATTCATTGGTGTGGGGAGGGGTGAATTACTCCCATATGCCAGTTTTTATATGACTGGTTTCTTAAATGAAAAGCCATTAGCAAATCTTCGAGATGATATGAAAAAGATAGGGATTTCAAGATCGGTCAATAATTCTGATCCTGAAGATCATATTGCTTCTCTTTGTGAAATGATGAGTGGTATTATTACTAACCGCTTTTACACGGCTCTTTCTTTTAAGCAGCAAAATGACTTTTTTGCTACTCACTTAGGACCTTGGGCCAAACACTTTTTTGATGACTTAACTGCAGCAGAATATTCTGTTTTTTACGCCCCAGTGGGTTCTTTAGGGAAAGCTTTTATGGAAATTGAAACTGAGGCTTTTAAATTTTAAATTTTTAGGAATTATTGAGGAGAAGAAAATGAGTAAAAATAATAAATCCACTAGCAGAAGAGATTTCTTAAAAATGTCAGCAGTTGGAGCGCCAGCAGCTGCAGCTGTGTCATTGGTGGGAAATAAGGGGATAGCAGAGGAAACTAAAAGAAAAACAGGCCTTCAAAAAGGTGCTTATTATAAGAAATATTTAGAATTAGCCAAGTTCTAATTAATTACTAAATTGAAATCAAAAAATATTACATAAATAATAAATTTGGAGTGGAATAATGTTAAAGAGAAAGACAAAAGAGATTGCGAGAGGCTCTCAGAAATCTTCTTTATTTGGACATGTGCAATCAAAAAAAGTTAATAGGCGAGGATTTCTCAAAGGGTCTGGAATAGCAGTAGGTGGATTAGCAGCTTTTTCATTTGCTGGTGGTACTGTAACTCCAGCGGATGCGTCAGCAGTTGATTCCAACATGTCAGTGATGAAGAGTGTTTGTACACATTGTTCCGTTGGATGTACAGTTTTGGCTGAAGTGAGAAATGGAGTATGGGTAGGTCAAGAGCCAGGATGGGATAGTCCTTTTAATCTTGGCGCTCATTGTGCCAAGGGTGCAGCAGTTAGAGAAAATGCTCACGGAGAGAGAAGACTTAAATATCCGATGAAGCTTGTTAATGGAGAGTGGACAAAAGTTTCTTGGGATACAGCCATAGATGAAATTGGCGATAAAATGCTTCAAATACGTGAGGAAAGTGGACCTGACAGTGTTTATTGGCTTGGTTCAGCTAAGACAAACAATGAGCAATCTTATCTTTATAGAAAATTTGCTGCTTATTGGGGGACCAACAACGTAGATCATCAGGCAAGAATTTGTCACTCCACTACTGTTGCGGGTGTTGCTAACACTTGGGGCTACGGAGCAATGACTAATTCTTATAATGATATTCATAAATCTAATGCTATATTTTTAATAGGTGGAAATCCTGCTGAAGCTCACCCAGTATCATTGATGCACATTCTTAAAGCAAAAGAGCAGAATAACGCACCATTAATCGTTTGTGATCCGAGGTTTACTAGAACTGCAGCTCATGCTGACGAGTATGTAAGATTTAGGCCTGGTTCAGATGTGGCCTTAATTTGGGGAATTTTGTGGCATATTTTTGAAAATGGATGGGAAGATAAAGAGTTTATAAGAACTAGGGTCTGGGGAATGGACCAGATTAAAACAGAAGTTGCAAAATGGAACCCAAAAGAAACTGAAAGAGTAACAGGGGTACCTGGTTCTCAATTGGAAAGGGTTGCCAGGACTATGGCAAATAATAGACCTGGTACTTTTATTTGGTGTATGGGTGGAACTCAGCATACTAATGGAAATAATAACACCAGAGCTTATTGTGTTTTTCAGTTAGCTCTAGGAAATATGGGTGTAACTGGTGGAGGAACCAATATTTTTAGAGGACATGATAATGTTCAAGGTGCAACAGACTTAGGAGTTTTAGCTAATACATTGCCAGGATATTATGGCTTAAAGCCTGGGTCATGGGCTCATTGGGCAAGAGTATGGGAAGAAGATCTAGATTGGCTAAAAGGTCGATTTGGAAAAATGAAGAAGAAAGATGGTAAAGATCGTCTGATGATGAACGAAAAGGGTATTCCTGTTAGTCGATGGATTGACGGCGTTTTAGAATCAAAAGAGAACTTGGTACAACCTGATAACACTAGGGCTATGGTGTTTTGGGGGCATGCTCCAAATTCACAAACAAGAATGGTTGAAATGAAAGATGCTATGGAGAAGTTAGATCTATTAGTAGTTGTGGATCCGTTCCCTACAGTTTCAGCAGTACTACATGATCGAAAAGATGGTGCTTATTTACTACCATCAACGACTCAATTTGAGACTTACGGCTCAATTACAGCCTCAAATCGTTCAATTCAATGGCGAGAAAAGGTTATGGAACCTATGTTTGAGAGTAAGCCGGATCATGTGATTATGGCCTTATTGGCCAAGAAATTTGGTTTTGCTGATCGTATTTTTAGGAATATTGCTATGAATGGTGATGAGCCAGTAATTGAGGATATTACAGGAGAAATCAATAGAGGCATGTGGACTATTGGTTATACTGGACAGTCTCCAGAAAGATTAAAGCTACATATGGCAAATCAACACACTTTTGATCGTACAACTCTTCAAGCGGTTGGGGGACCTGCTGATGGTGATTATTATGGAATGCCTTGGCCTAGTTGGGGAAATCCAGAAATGAAGCATCCTGGAACACCCAACTTATATGATATGAGCAAACCTGTATCTAAAGGTGGCTTGACTTTTAGAGCTAGATTTGGGGTTGAGCGTGATGGGGACAATCTACTAGCTGAAGGGGTCTACTCTGCTGGATCTGAAATAAAAGATGGTTATCCAGAGTTTACAATGCAGATGTTGATGGATCTTGGTTGGGACAAAGATTTAACAGCGAATGAGCTTAAAGCTATAAATGCTGTTGCTGGTCCAAAAACTAATTGGAAAACAGATTTATCAGGTGGTATTCAGAGAGTAGCAATAAAACATGAATGTGCACCTTTTGGAAATGCGAAAGCCAGAGCTGTTGTTTGGACTTTCCCTGACCCAATACCTCTCCATAGAGAAGCGCTTTATACTTCCAGAAGAGATTTAGTTGCTGATTATCCAACTTACGCTGACAAAGTTTTCTGGAGATTACCTACAATGTATGAATCTATTCAGAAGAAAGACTTTTCTAAAGATTATCCGTTAATATTGACATCAGGAAGACTTGTTGAATATGAAGGTGGTGGTGATGAAACCAGATCAAATCCATGGTTAGCAGAGCTTCAACAAGATATGTTCGTAGAAATTAATCCAAGAGATGCAAACGATCTTGGAATAAGAGATGGAACTAACGTTTGGGTAGAGGGTGCTGAGGGTGCTAAAGTATTGGTAAAGGCTATGGTTACCAATAGAGTAGGTACCGGTGTGGTATTTATGCCTTTCCATTTTGGAGGACACTTTCAAGGAAAAGATCTGAGGTCAAAATATCCAAAAGGAGCTGATCCAATAGTTCTTGGTGAATCAAGTAATACTGCACAAACATATGGTTATGATTCGGTTACTCAAATGCAGGAAACCAAAGCAACCTTATGTAAAATTATGCCAGCTTAAAAGGAGGATTAAACAATGTCTTTAGGTGGAAATGCAAGAGCAAGGTTTTTATGTGATGCAGAACGTTGTATAGAATGTAATGCTTGTGTAACAGCTTGTAAAAATGAAAATGAGGTGCCTTGGGGTATCAACAGAAGACGCGTTGTCACTATCAATGATGGTTCTCCTGGTGAAAGATCTATTTCTGTCGCATGCATGCATTGTTCCGATGCACCCTGTATGGCTGTTTGCCCTGTTGATTGTTTTTATCAGACAGAGGATGGTATTGTCCTTCACTCCAAAGATCTATGTATTGGATGTGGATATTGTTTCTATGCCTGTCCATTTGGAGCTCCTCAATTTCCTCAAGCTGGAAACTTTGGTTCTCGTGGCAAAATGGATAAGTGTACATTTTGTGCTGGTGGCCCAGAAGATGATTTTTCAGAAATGGAATTTCAGAAATATGGTCGTAACAGGGTTTCTGAAGGTAAGCTTCCTGTTTGTGCAGAAATGTGCGCTACGAAAGCCTTACTTGCTGGTGATGCAGATGACGTCTCAGCGGTATACAGAGAACGTGTAGTAGCGAGAGGATTTGGTTCTGGAGCTTGGGGCTGGGGAACAGCATATGATCAAAAAGGTACTTAAAGTCTTATAATTTTATATTATGGAGGAAATTTTATTTCCTCCATTTTATTTTGATTTGGTTAAGTAAAAAATAAATTATAATAGGTCACTAATGTCTAAAATTTTGTCAATATTAGCAATTTTTCTATCACTATATAGTTTTGGATTATCAGAAAATAACCAAGCGAACAACAATTCAAGAGAATCAACAGGGGGAGCTCAAACCCTCGAAGATATTTTGAAGCGCCAGAATGGAGAAATTGTTGATTATGATTTCAGAAAAAATGCACTCGGACCAATGGGGGAAAATTCAAGTACTACAATTCCTTTAGGAACTCTAGGTCTTACCTCAGACGCCGAAATTTTTAGACAATTAAGATACAATGAGGCCAATATTAATGTATCAAGTAAAACAGCAGCATCAGAGATATTAGTTCAGGATTCTGGCATGAGTTGGCTTACTATGAGAGAAGGCCCACTCTTACAATACGGTGGATTAGCTTTAATTGGTATGATTGCATTATTATCATTTTTCTATTTAGTAAGAGGTAGAATTCCTGTAGAAGAGGGTCTATCTGGAATAACAATAGAACGTTTTAAACCAGTTGAAAGATTTGCTCATTGGTTATTAGCTTCTTCTTTTATTTTATTAGGTTTAACTGGAATTTTAACTCTTTTCGGTAGAACGTTTCTTATACCGATAATTGGACATGAAACTTTTTCTATAATTGCAATTGGATCTAAATGGATTCACAATAATGTTTCATGGGCCTTTATGTTGAGTTTAGTTATTATCTTTGTATTTTGGGTTGTGCATAATATACCTACTAAACTTGATATAAAATGGATATTAAAGGGTGGTGGTATTTTTTCTGCACATTCTCATCCATCAGCTCGTAAATTTAATGCTGGTCAAAAATTAATATTTTGGGTGGTTATAATACTTGGTACATCAGTTTCTGCTTCTGGGCTATCTTTACTTTTCCCATTTGAGTTTCCAATGTTTGCAGCAACATTTGCAAAATTAAATAGCATAGGAATTACTGGATTATTAGGTATGGATCCTTTACCAACAAACTTGTTACCTCATGAAGAAATGCAACTTTCTCAAATATGGCATAGTATCGTTGCCTTTATCATGATGGCTGTAATAATTGCTCACATTTATATAGGATCTGTAGGTATGGTAGGAGCATATGATGCAATGGGTTCTGGTCAAGTAGATGTAAATTGGGCTAAACAGCATCATGATCTTTGGGAAGAAGAGGTATCTAATCAAAAACCATCAAAAGACGATAAAATAATAACCCCAGCAGAATAAAATAGAGGTTAAATAAAATGAAACCATTTATAATTGCTATAATTGTTATGTTTGCTATTTCTTATGGGGCAGCTGAGTTTCTAAAATCATCAGGATATTCAACAATTGAAATGACATCCTCTAGTTCAGTTAGGTTGGATTAACTTATTTAATGAAAGTTTTTTTTTACGAAGTAATTAAAACTTGTAAAAGAACAATATTTCAAACTTTGTTGATAATTACTGGTTTTATATCTCTTTCAATTACAACTACTGGTTTTTCAATGCCAATAAGATATGAAGGCCATGGAGGTCCAGTTATGGGGCTTGATACTTCAATACAAAAAAATTTGATGGCCTCAGCTAGTTTTGATTACTCTGTTTTACTATGGGAATTTAATGAAATTAAGGAGATCAAACAACTAATTGGACACGATGCTGCAGTAAATGTAGCCAAGTTTTCACAATCTGGAAAACTATTAGCTACTGGTGGAGACGATGCTCAGATTTTAATTTGGGATATAGAAAACTTAAAGACTAATAACTTTTCTCCAATAGTTCTATCAAGCCATACAGCTAAAATTGTGGATATTGACTTCTCTAGAGATGAGAAAGAAATTGCGAGCGCAGGCTGGGATCATACTATAAAAATTTGGGATATAGAGACAGGACAATTAAAAAAATCAATTATTGGTCATGAAGGTCCTGTGAATGCCGTAAATTTTACCGCAGATGGGAAAAAGTTGTTTTCTGCAGGATATGATGGAACTATTAGATTATGGGATATCATAGATGGATTTGAAATTCGAACCCTTATTGATAATGGATGGGGTGTAAATGTTTTGAAAATGCATGAAGATAAGGATCTTATGATCTATGGTACTATTGATGGTCTCATGAAAGTACAAACTTTGCAAACAGGTGAAGTATTGTTTGAACTTTGGGAAGAAGGTTCACCAGTTTCAGCGCTAAATTATTATCCTGAATATGACTTAGCTGTGTTTGGAACAATGAAAGGAAGAGTTTTAATTTTAAACCTAAAAACAATGAAAGTTGAAAAAGATTTTCTATCAGTTGATGGACCTGTATGGGATGTAGTTTATAATGGTGTTAAAGAGACCGTTTTAGTTGGTGGTTTAGATGATACTATTGCTGAGTGGAAGTTAAATTCTTTCCATTCAAATTATTTTTTACCAAAAAATGATAATCGTCGTTTTCATCAAAAAGATGCCTTAAGTAATGGTGCATTACAATTTGCTAGAAAATGTAGTATTTGCCATACCCTAAATAGTGAGGATATTGGTAGAAGAGCCGGTCCTCCTTTATATGGAGTTTTTGGAAGGAGAGCGGGATCTTTGCTGGGTTACCCTTATTCGAAAGCTTTAATTGACTCTGAAATTATTTGGAGTGAAGAAACTATAAGTAGGCTTTTTAAAGAAGGTCCTGAGATTGTAACTCCTGGGACAAAAATGCCTATTCAAAAAATAAAAAAAGATAAAGACAGACTTGACTTAATTTTTTTCCTAAAAGACGCTACACAATAATTATAATTAATAAAAGGTAAAAAGATGGGGGATAAATTCAAAAAATTATTCTCTACTAAATCTATTTATGAAATAGAAAAGAATTTATTTAAAAAGAATATTTCTGGTTTTTTATTAATGATGAAAGCTGCTTATGCTGCATTTAATCATTTAAATATTAATACTAAAGGGGAGGTAATAATTCTTTGCGGCAAGGGTAATAATGGTGGTGACGGATATGGCTTAGGTGCATTGTTAGCAATGGTAGGTAGGGAAGTAAAAATATATAAAGTTGAAGACCCAACAAAAATTGAAGCAAAGACTGCTTTAGAATTATGTCATAAATTAGGTATTAAAATTAAGAAATGGTCCAAGTCATTAGAAAATTCAGATATTTATGTTGATGCATTACTAGGTGCTGGAATTAATCAATCCCCTAGAGAGCCATATAAGACAATAATTAAACATTTATTAAGTAAGAAAAAAAAGGGAAAAATAATAATTGCTCTTGATGTGCCAAGTGGTGTGGATGGTACTACAGGTGTTGCGTATAATCCTTCAGTAATAGCCACAACAACTATAACTTTTTTAGCAATGAAGAAAGGACTATTAACGGGTGACGCTGTAGACCATACAGGTGATCTAATTTTTGAAAATATTGGGGTTAGTCAAAAAAAAGTAATACCTGAGGCAATTTTATTGAATAAATCAGATTGTAATTTCCAAATTTTAAAACCTTCGTCTCATAAAGGTACAAGGGGTAATGTTCTAATATTGGGTGGTATGAAGGGAATGGAGGGGGCAGGTATCTTGTCAGGTATCTCTGCTTTGAGAGCAGGCGCTGGTAAAGTTTTCTGGGTAACCAACACAAATAAGCTAAATTTCCCTCCTGAATTAATTACTGTAAATCCTGAATTGAAAGAGATAAAAAAGTTTTTAAGGATGTCTAAAGTATGTATTGTGGGTCCAGGTCTTCCTATTGGATTTGAAGAACTCATAATAAATATATGGAATTTTAAAATTCCCTTAGTTCTTGATGCTGGAGGATTACGTTGGTTAGCTACATCTAATTTCAGAGAACGTCCTTATCATTTAATTGGAACTCCACACGCAGGAGAGGCAAAAGATTTAGTTGGACAAAGAAAATTGGATAGGTTTGAAACTATTAGAACTATAAAAAGCATTTATGGCGGTGATTGGATTTTAAAGGGTCCTGGTACTTTAATACACGAATCTAATCAATTATGGATTAATAATTTTAAAATGCCTGAATTAGGCACTGCAGGTTCTGGAGATATTTTAGCAGGATTGATAGCTGGTGTTTGGTCCTCAGGTTCTAAGACACCTGCAAGGTCAGGAGTTTGGCTTCATACAAATTTAGCAAAAAAGGCATTCATCAAAAAAAAGCATACTTATTTCTCTGCAAGTGATTTGTTGAATTAAATTTTCTTTTATTTTAAAAATAAAATTTATTGAGTAATTTGATAGATAATATATCCTAAATAAGAACCTTATTTATAAAAGTACTGGGCCTTATTTTGAACCTTAATAATCTTCAAACCTTAGATGATTTTCGTTTATTTGCAAAAAAAAAATTACCAAAAATGGTCTTTGGTTATATTGATGGTGGAGCTGGAGATGGACTTGCTTTAAAAAGAAATATTCAATCATTCAAAAAATTGTTGCTTCAACCTAAAACACTATTAAATGTGAAAAATAGAAGTTTTTCAAAAAGAATAAATGATCAGACATTTGATTATCCATTTGGAATAGCTCCAATGGGCTTATGCAATGTATCAAATCCAAATGCAGACACAATGTTAGCTCAAGCAGCTAAGAAACTTAATATTCCATTTTGTGTTTCAACAGCATCTTCTACTTCTATTGAGGATATTTATAAAATAGCTTCAAATAATGTTTGGTTCCAACTTTACATGGGTAGTAGTGTAGAAAGTACTATGAAATTAGTAGAAAGAGTAGAAAAAGTAGGTATAAAAAATTTAGTTATTTCTGTGGATGTTCCAGCACCTGGTTATCGTCCAAGAGAATTAAGGGATGGTTTTACTGCTCCTTTTACATTTGGTATAAAACAAATTCTTGATTGTGCTTTTCACCCATCTTGGTCTTTACCTTATCTTTTTTATGGAAAACCAAAATTTGCAAATAATGAAGGTTTATCAAATAAAGGTAAAAATTTTTTTGAAAGAAATTCTGGAACTAGACTAATACCTGATTTAGATTTTTTGAAAAAATTAAGGAATAATTGGTCTGGAAACCTTTATGTAAAAGGTATTACTTCATTAGAAGACGCTTATCATTCTATAAACTGCGGTTGCACCGGAATTTATATTTCTAATCATGGAGGTCGACAATTAGAAAGTGTGCCCTCAACTCTTGACTTACTAAAGATGATAAGAAGAAAAATAGGAAAAAAATACCCGATATTATTTGACAGTGGCGTAAGGACGGGTGAGGATATCATCAAAGCTTATTCATTAGGAGCTGATTTTGTTTTTTTGGGAAGGCCCTTTCTTTTTGCAAGTGCTTTAGGACAAAAACAGTACATAATACATTTAATCAAATTACTAGGGAAGCAAATAGATTCTGCTCTTGCTCAAGTAGGCCAGACTTCCATTGAAAATTTAAACAAAAGTGTTCTTTTTGAAAAGGATATTAATTTTTATAAGGATATTTAAATATGGTTCGTGGTGGATACTTATTAGCTAAAGCCTTACATGACAAAAATATTAAAAATGTTTTTACACTTGCTGGTGGTTTTTGCAATCCGGCACTGGAAGGATTTAAAGATCATCAGATGCCAGTTATTAATTGCCCACATGAACAAATAGCAGGCCATTTAGCTGATGGACATACAAGGATTACTCGTGAACCTTCTGTTTGTCTAGTTGGACCAGAAGGCTTCGCTAATGCAATTCCAGCAATGATGGAGGCTTGGGGTGAACGATCTCCTGTAATTTTTATTACAGGTTCTTCTACATTAAAAAGAAAAGGATCAGGAGGTTTTAAAGAAATTGACGATGTATCAATGGCAGAACCTATTACTAAATATAGTTTTTGTGTTACCGATGGTTCTAGGATTAAGGAATTTGTAGACAGAGCTTACAGGATAGCAGTTTCTGGATACCCTGGTCCAGTTCATTTGAGTATACCAGTGGACATTATGTTTTCTTCATTTCCAGAAAATATTGGTGATGAAGAAAGACCTTTTTTAAAACATACAAATTATAAGCCTAAGGCATGGCCAGAGCCTGTGATTTTGAACAACTGTATTGATATTATTTCAAAATCAAGAAGACCTATAATTATTGCAGGACATGGTATATGGTGGTCTAAATCAGAAACTGATTTAGCTAAGTTTGCAAAAGAATTAAAAATCCCAATCTTTAACGTTCCATATCATCAAAAAGTCTTAGGTGAGGAAACAAAAGAAATGATGGGGTTAGCTGATATTCATCAATACCAACCATCAAAATGGGCTTTCAACAATTGTGATTGTGTAATAATGATTGGTGCTAGGTTAGACAACCAGATGAATTTTGGTAATCCGCCACTTTTTCCACAAAGCTTGACACTTATTTGTATCAATGGATCAGATGAAGAAATACAACTAAATAGATCTGCAGATTTTTTATTACTTTCCGACCCTGCAGCTTTTTTCAAGGAAACTCTAGCTAATAACAAAATTTACCAAAATAATTTTGAAAGTGATTGGCTCGATAAAAATCTCAAACTCAGATTTGAGTGGGTGAACAAAACAATAACTGATTTAAAAACAAACACTTCAACACCTTCTTGGAAAAAAGGTGTAATTCACCCACTTCAGTTAGCAATAGAAGTCATGGAAACAATGAAAGATGGAAATCATTTGGTATTTGATGGTGGTAATACCCATTTTTGGTCCGAAATTGCTTCAAATTTGGTAGCTCAAAATGGTAAAAATTTATCCCACATTATGCATCCAGGATCATTCAGTTTACTGGGTGTTGGTGTATCATTAGCAGTTTCTCTAAAAAGAACAAATCCTAAAGATACTGTTGTATTGATAAGTGGTGATGGAGCATTTCTTTCTGGAGGACTCTCCATTGAAGTTGCTTTTCAAGAAAAACTGCCAATAATTGTTGTAATTGATAATAATGGTGGTCTTGACTGTATATCACAACAGCAAGAAAGAATGTTTAATAGTGGATCTCATTTTGCCACAGATTTCCGAGATATTCCATTTCATGAAATGTTTATTGGTCTAGGTGGTTATGGAGAATTAGTAACTGATAAAACTCAAATTAAATCAGCACTAAATAGAGCTATAAGTAGTGGAAAAACTGCATGTATTAACGTAAAGACAAGAGGTCAAATTAGTCCTATTGTAGCTGCTACCGCAGACAAAAGAGATAAATCATCTATAGAGTAATTTATGGCAACTTTCAGCACACACATATTAAATTCAGTAAATGGGACACATTTTTCTGATATTGATGTCAAATTATTTAGATGTATAAAAACTGATAAAAATGAATTAATTTTTCACAAAAAAACGGATATTGGTGGACGCTTAAAAGTTTCTTTTGATTTGAACACAAAAATAGTTTCTGAATATGAGGTACAAGTTTTTTTACCCAATGATTTTTACAAAAACACAAAACTTGAAGATATGAAGAAAAATATAAATATATCATACTTTTCTATGAGAGTTTCATTTAATGAACCTGATATAACTTATCATATCCCACTTATTATTTCTCCTTATGGAATGTCTTGTTGGATTTCAAGGTAAGGAAGAAAATGGTGAGTGCTAGTTTACAAATGTCACGACGAATTAGGAGAACACCATACACTGCCTGTGTAGAAAAATCTGGGATTACTGGATTTACAGTAGTTAACCATACGCTTCTTCCCAAGGCCTTTCAACACTCTGTTATTGAAGATTATTATCACTTAAAAGAATATGTTCAAATTTGGGATGTAGGGTGTCAACGACAAGTTGAAATTAAAGGCCAAGATGCTGAGTTTCTAATTCAAAAAATAACGCCCAGAGACATTAGTAAAACTAAAATTGGGCAATGCCTTTATATTCCATTGATTAATGGTGAAGGTAAAATAATTAATGATCCAATTTTACTTAAACTAGAGGATGATCACTTTTGGCTTTCTATTGCAGATTCTGACATTTTGTTATGGGTAAAAGGGTTATCTACTGGTATGGGTTTGGATGTAAAAGTTGAAGAACCAGATGTTTCTCCCTTGGCTATTCAAGGTCCGTATTCCGAGGATCTTATGGTAGAAATTTTTGGTAATGATATAAAAAAATTAAAATTTTTCAATTTTAATTATTTTGACTTCAACAATACTAAACAATTGATTGCTAAGTCAGGTTATTCTAGTCAGCTTGGATTTGAGATTTATCTTAATAATTCTAAACTTGGTGAGAAATTATGGGATACAATCTGCTCATTTGGTAAGAAATATAATTTGCGTCCAGGTGCACCGAATTTAATTGACAGAATTGAAGCAGGATTACTGTCTTTTGGTAATGACATGACCTCAGAGAACTCACCACTAGAATGTGGATTTGAAAAATATTGTGCTTTGTCAAGTGATATAGATTTTATTGGAAAGGCTAAATTAAAAAGTGAAAAGAATATAGGCCCTAAATTAAAACTTTGCGGAATAGCATTTGGTGGGGAAGCACAGTCTGCTTGTACCATTCCTTGGCCTATTTATTTTAATAATCTGAAAATTGGTGAAATTACATCTGGCATATATAACCCCTCATTAAAAGTAAATACTGGTATTGCACTTGTTATTACAGAAAATTTGGATAAGTTTAGCACTGTAAAAGTAAAGGCATTAAATAGTAAAATTACAGAGGGTGTAATATGTTCTTTACCTTTTACTATTTCAAAGAACTATGAGTTAATTAATCAAATTAGGTATTAAAAAAATGCAATCAGAAACTATTGAGCTTTCTAATGGAAAACTTTCTAAGAATATGATTAAAAAATATAAAGATGATGGATTTTTATTTCCCATAAATATTTTTAATTATAAAGAGGCCCTTAATTTAAGAACAGACTTAGAAAAAATTGAGCAAAAATATTCAAAAATAAAATTACCTAAGCCTTTAAACGATTATAAGAGAGGACCAGCAAATGCTGTTATTCCGCTTGTCGCAGATATTGCTAAAGATAATAGGATTTTAGATATAGTAGAGTGTATAATAGGTAGTAATATATTAGTATGGGCTGCTGAATTTTTTATTAAAGAAAAAAAAACAGATAATATAGTTGGAATGCATCAAGATCTTACATATTGGGGTATGGGTGAAACGTCTGGACAAGTTACTGCGTGGTTAGCTCTTAGTGATTCAAATAAAAACTCAGGTTGTATGGAGTTTGTCAAAGGTTCGCATAAAAATAAAATACTTCCTCACAATGAAACTTATTCAAAAAAAAGCTTGTTATCTAGAGGACAAGAGGTACAAGTTCGAATCCCTAATAATAAAAAAATATCAGCAGAATTGTTACCTGGTCAAATGTCAATACACCACGGCTTAATGATACATGGATCTGGTCCAAACATTTCAAATGACAGAAGAATAGGGGTAGCTATAAGGTATATAAACCCTGATGTTGTTCAAAATACTAAAAGATCATATGCTATGCCTGTTCGTGGTATAGATAAGAAAGGTAATTTTACCCATTACTTTGCTCCTGAAACTTTATTTAGTGAATTCAATTTGAAATTGCACGAAGAAATTTGTGAAAATCAGCATAAAGTTACATCAACCACAAAAAATTGAAATTTGTGAAAATTTAATTGATAGAAAATAATGAAAAAGAAAATATGGGGGAAAAGAGTACTTTTGCCAGGAGGGTGGTCAAGTAATACTCTTATCGATATTGATCAAAATGGAAAAATTAAGGATATAAAAAAAAATGTCCAACCTTCAAATCAAGTCTTTGATACTTTAATTCCTTCTCCGATGAATTTACATAGCCATTGTTTTCAAAGGGCTATGAGTGGTTTGAGTGAACGTTCAGACAGTAAAACAAACGATTTCTGGTCCTGGAGAAATTTTATGTATAATTTTTTAAATAAAATTTCTCCTGATCATTTTGAAGCTATATGTGCATTAGCTCAAATGGAAATGTTAGAGGCAGGTTATGCTGGTGTAGTTGAATTCCATTACCTACATAATGATTTGTCTGGGATTCGATTTCATAATATTTCTGAAATGTCACAAAGAGTAATTAATGCTTCAAACAAATCAGGAATAGGCCTTACATTATTGCCAGTATTATATGAACAATCAGGTGTTAAAGGGGGAAATTTAATATCTGGTCAAGATAGGTTTGGTTTAAAACTTTGTGAATTTAATAAATTAATTGAGGAAGTAATTTCACTTGAAAACAAAAAAGGAGATTTTCACATAGGTGTTGCCGCTCACAGTTTAAGAGCGGTAAAAAAAATATCACTTAAAGAGCTTAGTAAAAACTTTTTAAATTACCCTACTCATATTCATGTAGCAGAACAAATGAAAGAAGTATCAGAAATATATAGTGCGTGGTCAAAAAGGCCGATTGAATGGATGGTTGAAAATTTAGACTTAAATGAGAAATGGTGCCTTATTCACTGCACCCAAATGCATGATTATGAAGCTAAATTATTAGCTAAATCTGGGGCAGTTATTGGTTTATGTCCAATTACAGAGGCAAATCTTGGTGACGGAATTTTTAATGGCAGAAATTGGTTAAAAGAGGGAGG
This sequence comes from uncultured Alphaproteobacteria bacterium, assembly GCA_902578545.1. Lineage (GTDB taxonomy): Bacteria > Pseudomonadota > Alphaproteobacteria > Rhodobacterales > Rhodobacteraceae > CACIIZ01. The sequence goes on along the minus strand of CACHDI010000002.1, from coordinate 120,140 downwards.
TAAGTTTGGTATTGGCACTGACTCAAATGTTAAAATTTCACTTTTCGAAGAATTAAGAACTCTTGAGTATTCACAAAGACTAAAATACAAAAGTAGAATTGTATTAAAAACAGCTAACGAATATACAATAGGAAGGAGTTTAATTGAGTCAGTTTTAGAGGGGGGTATGTTGGCTTCTGGTAGAAAAACTGGTAAAATTCAAAAAGGATATTGGGCTGATATTCTAGCTTTAGATTTAACCTCTTTTGATTATTTTGATCTCAATGATAACGAAAAACTTGATTATTTAATTTTTTCTGAAAAAGATGTTGTAATAGATTCTGTTTTTTCTGCAGGGAGATTATTAGTCAAAAATGGTAAACATATAAATAAGAAAAAAATAATAACAAATTATAAATTAGCGCTCCATGAAATTTTAAAAAAATTATAATTTAAAAAAAATATTTTTTTTAATATATTAAACAAAATGTTATCAAACAATTTATAAAATGGTATGAATATTGCGACTTACATTATTTTAAAACTGTTTTATTAAAATAATGCTCGATAGAATAAAAAACAAAGTTGCTCCTCAAAATATTGTTGATGCCTTTAAGTCTCTTTACCAAGAGGGAAGGTTTGATGATATTTTATCACCTAAATATTCCCAACTAATTAAGTTATATCCTGACACCCCTGATTTACATAATATTTTTGGTGCTATCTCATTTAAAAGAGAGAATAAAATAAAAGCTAAGAAACATTTCCAAAAAGTAATAGAGCTTCTTCCTAACGATCATCATGCCTATAATAACCTTGGAGCAACCCTAATTGATTTAGAAGATTTTAATGGAGCTCAAAATGCTCTCAATACAGCAATCAAAATTAATCCAAATTATGCTGAAGCGTACAATAATTTAGGTAATTCTTTTTATCAAATTAAAAAATATAAACAAGCTATATTAAATTACCAAAAAGCAATTGAGTTAAATCAGAATTTTTTTGAAGCATATAATAATTTAGGAATTACGTTTGAAAAAAATAATCAGAAAATTTATGCAAAAAATGCATTTGATAAAGCAATAAGTATTAATCCACATTTTGCTGAAGCTCACAATAGTCTTGCCACGCATTTTATAAATAAAGGTGATTATAAGAATTCTTTAATTTATATTAGAAAGGCAATAAAATACAAACCAGATTTTTCAGAGGCTTACAGAAATCTAGCTCTTATATATGATGAATTTGGAAATTACAATCTATCTTCAAATTACTTAAGTTTTGCTAGAAAACTCGATCCAAATTTATTTAAAAAAGATCCCAGCTACATACTTTATAACGCAAATTACTCCCCAGATATGAATTCTGTTGAAATTTTTAAGTTATACAAACAATTTGATCAAAATTTTGGATTACCACAAAAATCAAAATGGAAGCATTTTTCTAATACACATGTCACCAAAAAAAAATTAAAAATAGGTTATGTTTCTCCTGATCTAAACAACCATTCAATACAAAATTGTTTGCTACCTATACTTGCTAATCATAATAAAGATAAATTTGAAATATTTGCATTCGCAGATCTTGAAGAAGAAGATTTAATTAGTCAGCAATATAAATTATATGTTGATCACTGGATTCGTACTGAAAAAATGACAGATAACGAATTGGCTAATATTATAAGAATTATGCAAATTGATATTTTAGTTGATCTTGCTGGTCATACAAAAGGAAACCGCTTAGGAATATTTGCTCAAAAGCCAGCACCAATTTCTATATCATGGTTAGGGTATGGTTATACAAGTGGGCTCAGTGCTATAGACTATTTTTTAACTGATAATTCCGTGGTTCCCAAAGGAACTGATCATTTATTTACAGAGAAACCATGGCGATTAAAAAAATTTAGTTTTTGTTGTTATCAAGCAAAATCAAATATGGGAGAAGTTAATGAACTTCCTGCCATTAAAAATAATTTTATTACTTTTGGATCACTCACCAGAGCAATTAGAATTAATGATAGATTAATAAAAATTTGGGCTCAAATCATGCGTAGGGTTACCAATTCTAAGCTTGTTATAAATAGTAAAAGTTTTAAATACATAAATGTTATTGAAGAATTTAAAAAAAAATTCAGACTTCTTGGTATACAAGAAAATCGCTTAAATTTTTATTATAATAATTTTCCCTATGATACTATGAGAGAAATTGATATAGCATTAGACTGTTTTCCTCATAATTCAGGAACAACTCTTTTAGAACATTTATATATGGGCAATCCATTCGTTACATATTGTAATAGGGCCAGTGTGGGAAAAATTGGTGCAAGTTTTTTAAATACTTTAGGGCACAAAGATTGGATTGCAAAATCAGAAAAAGAGTATTCTGATAAAGTAGTTTTATTGGCTTCAAATCAAAAAATACTTAATAAAATTAGGCTTAAATTAAGGAAAGAAATGCTTAATTCACCACTAATGAACCATAAAAAATTTACTCAAAATCTTGAACTTAATTATCTCAGTATGTGGAAGATTTATATTGCAAAATAAAAATTTAATGGTTGCAGACCATTTACCCTAAATATTTTATATCAAATAATTTATAATAAATGATTTATGCATTACTAGAAAAATATTTCAATGTAATTTCTATACAAAAGTGGATTTTTGTATTTAATTAAAATTTATATAAAAGTTAAGTTTTTAAAAGATTATAAATTAGAGAAAATTAGCTTAATACTTGTCTTAAGTGTTTTAGTATTTCACATTGACGTTCTTTATTAATACTCCTACATTTGTTTAAATTGTATTTTCTATTACCCTTTATGTTAAAACATATTATGAAATTAAAACAATAATTGGAGTTTAAAAGATGCGAAGTCTAGGTGTAATATTTCTAGCAGATGTAGTTGGTTATTCTAAAATGATGGCTCATGATGAAATTGGTACATTGAATCTAATTAGAGAATTTCAAAAGGAAACAATTTCACCTACTATGACTAAGTATGGTGGTAACATGATTAAGTCTTTAGGTGATGGTTGGTTGATTGAGTTTAAAAGTGCCTCAAATGCTGTAAATTGTGCAATAGCTTGGCAGAATATATCCAAAAAGGAAGGGAAAATGAGCCTTAGAATTGGAATACATCTTGGAGATGTTGAACATGATGAAGGGCCACCTCCAGATGTTTATGGTGATACTGTTAATATAGCAGCCCGATTAGAATCTATTGCAGAAAATGGGGATATAGCTATCTCAGCTTCTACATATTTGTGTTTAGACGCAAATCAAGCCCAGACTTTTAATAATTGTGGAAAACAAACTCTGAAAAATATAAGTACTCCAGTTGAAGTTTATAGTACTGGTAGACTAAATATAGGTTCAAAAGGTATGAATCGTGAGAATGAAGAACCACTTATATCTATAAAGCCTTTTACACCTACGTCTCAAGTTTTAGAAAATTTTTGCCAGGAGGTTACAAAAGATTTAGAAAAATACCTGGATAAAAAAGATTGGATACACTCTACTGTTCAAAAAAACCCAAGTGATAACGACTACCAACTTGTTGGGACGGTATCTGTAAATGGTCCTAATTTTACCATTGAAGTAATTTTAAAAGCACCCGGTGGAAAAACTTTATGGTCAAAAACTTTTGGAGGATCTTTACGACAAATAAATTTAGTAAGTGATACTGTTGCTAATCAAATTTCAAGTCAGATTTTCCTAGAAATTATGAAAGTTCGAGATAAGTATAAATCTCAATAATGATTTATAAACAAAAATTAAATTATTTATTTTCAAAAAAATAATTATATCTTAAGTGTTCTCAACACTTTATATTTATATGTCTAGGCTCTGTAAAATTTATAATTGAAAAATCAGCTACTACTAAAGTTTAAATAAGTTATGTAAATGATATTCATAGATTCAAAAAAAAGTTTCATAAAACTAATTAAGAATTTTATAGATTTACATGAGTATTGGTTGACTAACATATTTAAAAATAATTGTTATATATAATTTGTAGAATATTACCAAATTATGTGGATACATAAAGCTATAATTTGTGAAGTTGTAATTTTTTTTTAAATCAAATATAATAAATGAAAATTACAAATAAAAAGTCATTATGAAATATTCAGAATATATAAACAGAATTCATTTTAAGCATAGAAGTATAAATTATAATTTGTTAACAAAAAAAGGTTCTAGTAACCAAAAGATAAAAGTTTCAGGACAACAAGCTTTTAATCTTATAAAACCATATTGTTCCTCTCGCATATTGGAACAAATGAAAGCTGTAATTCCTTTAGCATTATATTTGATATTATTTCAATTTTTTGTATTGCAATATCCCGTTCAGGACTTCTTAGCACTTCTTGGAGGTTTAATAGCTGTAATTCTAGGACTTGCAGTATTTATGGAGGGTCTGAGTACTGGACTTATGCCATTTGGAACAATTATAGGAGATAATTTGCCTAAAAAGGCCAGTATGATTGTAGTTTTAATAATTATCGGAATATTGGGAGTAGGTGTTACATTTGCTGAACCAGCAATTGGAGCTTTACAAGCTTTTGGTTCATCTGTTGATTTCAATAAAGCCCCATATCTTTATGAAATTTTGAATAATTGGACACTACCTTTAGTTTTAATGGTAGGAGCAGGTGTTGGAATAGCTGCGATTATTGGAACCATTAGATTTGTTAAAGGTTGGTCATTAAAACCATTAATATACTTAACTATAGCGCCTGTAATTGTTTTAACGATTTTTGCATGGTTTGATCCAAATTTAAGATCAATTCTAGGTTTGGCCTGGGATTGTGGAGCTGTAACAACTGGTCCTGTAACTGTTCCCCTAGTTTTATCTTTAGGCATTGGGATTGCTAATGCTGCAGGAAAAGGAGATTCTTCTTTATCAGGCTTTGGTGTAGTTACAATGGCCTCTTTATTTCCAATTATGGCTGTTTTAATTTTAGCATTATTTGTATCCTTTACAGTCACTCCAGAGCAAATTATAGAAACTGCTAAAAATATGCCTACTGCAGTTGCAAATGATAAATCAATATTAGACCAAACTCCCTTTGTAGAAATTATATTAGGTGTTAGAGCAATACTTCCATTAGTTATTTTTTTAATGTTTGTCCTTTTTATAATTTTAAGAAGTAGTCTGCCAAACAGGCTTATAACAATTTATGGTTTAGTTTTATCTATAATTGGTATGTGTATATTTAATGTAGGATTAACTTACGGATTAGGTGCAATTGGAACACAAACTGGTAGCATTTTACCTGCAGCTTTTATGAGTATTCCTATAAGCGATGTCTCCCCAATTTATTCTGAGATTATTGGCTTTATTATTGTAATAATATTTGCCTTCTTACTTGGTTTTGGAGCTACTCTTGCAGAACCAGCATTAAATGCACTTGGTATAACAGTTCAAAATTTAACAAATGGAGCTTTTAAAAAATCAATGCTTATGTACAGCGTCTCTATTGGTGTAGCTACAGGTATATCTTTAGGAATTGCTAAATTAATTTTTTCTATAGATCTCGCTACCATTCTTTTGCCATTATATGCTGTAGGTTTAATATTGACTTTTTTCTCTTCAGAAGAATTTGTCAATGTAGGATGGGATAGTGCTGGTGTAACTACTGGACCTGTAACTGTTCCTCTTGTTCTTGCAATGGGTTTAGGTCTTGGTAATGCAGTGTCAGCAATTGAAGGTTTTGGAATTTTATCATTGGCAAGTATTTGCCCAATTATAGCGGTACTTACAATGGGAATAATTATACAATTAAAAAATAAATTTTCACAAAAAGAAGACGATGTAACTTCAATTGATCCAAATCTTGTTGCCCAAAAGGAGCTTTAAAATGAGTGAACGTAACATAACTTATCTTACCAATGCTTGTCTAATTACGTGCATTGTTGAAATGGGATCAGCTGAAAAAGTATTAGAAGCAGCCAAAAATAGTGGCGCACAAGGTGCCACTATTAATTATGCACGTGGAACTGGTATAAGAGAAAAATTAGGATTACTGGGAGTTACTATCGACGAACAAAAAGAAATTATAAGAGTTATAGTTTCAGAAGAACAATCTGAAATAGTATTTGAAGCCATGTATTTAGCTGGTGATTTAGATAGTCCAGGAAAAGGTATAATGTATTTGTCAGGGCTCGATAAAGTAGCAACCTATATACCAGATGCTGTTCTTAATAATATAAAATAAAGAGATAATTATGACTGTTGAAATAATAGCACTTGTTGAAAAAAATTATGGTCAAAAAGTTCTTGAAGAAATGAAAAGTTCGCCGGGCGTTCTACAAATATTAAACGCAGCTGGTAGGTCCAATGATCTTTTTGAAGATAAACAATTTGGTACTTTTGGTGAAGCAGCGATTGTAACAATTGTTGCTGATGACAAACAAAAAGATAAAATATTTAATGAAGTGTATAACTTGTGTGATTTAAAAAATAATAACAATGGAATAGTTTTGATGACTAAGCCTCAGTTAAAGTTAAAAACATCTTCAAAAAAATAAGACTAGATACTTAATAATTTTATATTTATACATTTTTTGTTGTTAGATTTCATATATTTATTTTTTTAAAATCTTACCCTTAAGTTTTACATTATTTATATTCCTTTTGTGTTAGGTAAAATAACTATTACCTAAGCATATATATAAATTCTTATTTTGAATTGTGATTTCAATATACTATATTCCCGAATTTATTTTTTAATATTTCAAACAGATACTCCGAAATCAGCTTTTTCATATAAAATGATCCACACTTATAACTTTATAGGTAATCTTTAGTATGTTTAAAGATTATTTAAGAACAATATATATGATAGAGGGAGATTGGAGGCGTGTACGTGACACGATGACACTTTCACATATATTTAAATTCATTGTTGATTAAAACACATATTTTGTTATGTAGGATAGGATAATTCTTTAAGTACGTAGTTTCCCCTTATTTGTATATAAGTACTATTTGTAAGTATATTATAAGGTATTTATTCTTTATGTTTGATTTTTCTGAAAAATTATAATCAACAAATCTATTTACATTGTTCATATTTTCAAAAAAAATTTACTTTGAAACTAGGTTACCAAAAAGATCGCAATTCTGTTTTAAGAAGTTTACCAATGTTATATATAATCAATATGGTCTAAAGCTTAAGACATATATACCGCCTTTTAAAAAGACGCCATTTTCTTTTCTAAGGTTATTAGTAGAAAAATGAGATATACTGTAATCAAATTTATTACTAAGATTTTCAATGTAACTTTTTGAATGTGAATATCGTGCAGATTTACGAATATGATAACCATCGTTTTCTGTATGTTCTGTTGAAAAAACTAAATGCCCAAGTTTTTTATTTCGAGACTTAATTAGTCGAAATATTTCAGTGAGCTTGCCAACATAAACAAATACATCGCAAGCTATATAATAATCAAAATTAAGAGGCATTGTTGATAGATATTCCACTATATCAATTTGAGTTAATTTATCATAAACATTTTTTTGCTTTGCAATTGATATCATTTTTTTTGAAAGATCAATACCCTCAAGTTTTGAACAATGGTTTTTTATCTCAGTTCCAAATAAGCCAGTCCCACAACCTAAATCTAAAACTGATCCCAATTCCTGATTATCACTTGATTTTATCAAAATATTTCTAAGTAATTTTGGAGTTTTATATTCTAATTTATTAACAAGGGAAGCTTCAAATTTTTTAGCATAGCCATCAAATAAGTTTTCAACATATTCTAGAGGTGCTGTTTCAGTTTTTTTACCAGTTAGGGAAGCTATCATATGACTCGCACTTTTATTATTAGGCTCTATTAAAACAGCTTTTTTGAAGGCCTCTGTTGCCTCCTCTATCATGCCTTTCTTTTTTAAAGCAATGCCCATGTTGTAATAAGCTTCAGCAAAGTCCGGCTTGAGTAAGAGAGCTTTATTGTAAACTTCTATGGCTTCCTCTAGCTTATCAAGTTCTTCTAAAACTATGCCCATATTGTTATAAATCTCAGCATCATCAGGTTTGAGAGAGATTGCTTTTATGTAAGCCTTTATCGCTTCTTCAATCCTGCCTTGCTCTTTAAGAGCAATCCCCATGTTGTAGTAGATCTCTGCATCCTCAGACTTGATTGAGAGAGCTTTTTTGTAAGAATTGATAGCCTCATCCAACTTGCCTTGATCTTGGAAGGCAACTCCTATGTTGTAATAGGCTTCAGCATAATCAGGCTTAAGTGAAAGAGCTTTATTGAAAGCCTCTATCGCTTCTTCTAGCTTGCCTTGCTCTTTAAGAGCAATACCCATGTTATTATAGGCTTCAGCAAAGTCGGGCTTTAGTGAGATAGTTTTGTTATAGGCCTCTATTGCCTCATCATATTGTTCATTCTTTCCTAATACTGCCCCTAAATTATTATAGGCCTCGTAGTATTGAGGATTAAGTTCAATTGCTTTTTCATAAACCTGGATCGCCTCATTATATTCTTCCATCTCTTTATAGACATTACCGAGGTTATTATAAGCTTCAGCATAGTCTGGCTGAAGTTCGATAGCCTTTTTAAGATTAGACTTGGCTTCTTGATATTTCCCCAAATTAATCAGTACAGCCCCTAGATTGTTATAAGCATGAGGATGATGGGGGTGCAGTTTGATGACTTTTCGAAAATGTTCAATCGCAATCTCTTTATGACCCTTTTCGAAAGAGATTGCCCCTATAATATTGTGAAGAACGAAAGTATGGGGATATTCTTTTATTAGCTGAGAAGACCGAGATAAAACATCATCAAACTTACCCTGATGATAAAGGGTTAGAAGAGCATTAACGACTTCTTCAGGTGCACTTTTGTGATTTATTTTTTCGAGCATAGAGGGCTAAATTGTTATATTCCAGTCCTATCTCTCGCAATTATTATACCATATCTAATCCTATACAGCTCTATATGACGAGAAAAATCTTAATACAGGAAAGTTGATAAACTTTATTTGGTTCAATGCTTTAAAATGTAACTGTTTTTAGATGAAGGCAATTCTATAAGAACTGGAGATTTGAGATAATATGCATCAACTTATTAATGAAAATGGAATCGTGTAATCAAAATAGTAAGTACCACCTTTTTACTTTATTTAAAGGTTTGCCAAATTTCAAATTTAACACTAGATAAGTACCTCTGTAAGTATCCTTTGAATTAAACCTAGAAAGTATATGCCAAATTTTCAATTATATAAGGAGTATATGGATTAATTGGAGGCGTGTACGTGAATCGAACACGTGTTAACGGATTTGCAATCCGCTGCATCACCACTCTGCCAACACGCCATAGTAGGATTTATTAATACCATTTGAAAAAACAAATTCAAGTACTCACTTTTAATATCTTTTAGCATTTTTTTAAATATATAATTTTTTCAAATAGCTGATATTGATACTATTTAATTCTTATGCAATATATAAATATTAATTTGTTTTTGAGGTTTGTATGTATGATTTTGATCAAGCAAGACGTGAAATGGTCGATTGCCAGATAAGAACTGCTGATGTTACGAACTATTCAATTTTGAAAGCTTTTTCTAGAGTAGCCAGAGAAAAGTTTGTTCCTGATGGTGCTTCTTCAATTGCATATTGTGAAACTAATATACATTTAGGTGAAGATAGATATTTATTGGAGCCCAGAATTTTTGCTAAAATGTTAGAACTTTTAAAAGTGAATTCTAATGATCTGATTTTAGATATAGGATGTGGTTTTGGATACTCATCTGCGATCATTTCTGAAATGGCTGAATTAGTTATTTCTTTGGAAGAGGAATTCTTTTTTAAAAGTGCTCAAAAACTACTACTTGAAGCCTCAGCTGATAATACAATAGTTTATGAAGGTGAATTATCAGAAGGTATAAATTATCAAGAAAAAGTTGACGCATTGATAATTCAAGGTGGAGTTCAAACCATACCATTAAAAATAAAAAACCAATTAAAAAATGGTGGAAGATTAGTGGCTATATTCATAAATGGTTTTAAAGGAGAATGCAGGATTGGGATAAAAAAAGAAAATCAGATTCACTGGAATCATGGGTTTGACGCTTATGTACCTCTGCTAAAAAATTTCTCAAAAAATGAAGAGTTTATTTTCTGAAAATAGTGATGAAAAGTATAAAGTAACATTCCATGGATAAATATCAAAGAATTAAATCGATGTATAAAAAATTTAAAATTAATGCAGTTTTTTTATTAATCCTTTCATACTTCTTGGTATTTTCTAGCTTAAGTGCTGATACATTAGATGAAATTTTAAGGTTAACGTATTCCTCTAATAAACAATTGATTTTTTCAAGAACAAAATTAGCATCATCCGAAAAATCAATTTCAATATCTGAGTCTTCATTAGGAGTTAATTTTTCTGCAGCTATCAATGGTTCTAAGGCTTGGGATATTAACCAATCATCACAAAGTGATAATTATTCAAGTTCTATTACAGGGAGTTATAATTTATTTGATGGTAACTTTTCAAAGAACAAAGTTCTTTTAGAAAAGGCTTTTTATGAAATTGCTAAAATTGGGCTGGCAGAATTAGAACAAAATATTTTATTACAAACAATTAACGCTTATTTGAATGTGCTTCGTGATCAAAAATTAGTTGAGTTAAGTACGAATAATGTTGCTGTTTTAGAACGACAATTTGTAGAAACTAGTGATCGTTTTCAATTAGGTGAAGTAACTAGAACTGATGTTTCTCAGTCTGAATCTGCTTTAGCAGCAGCAAAAGCAAATCTAACTGCAAAAAAAGGTGCACTGAAAATTAGTAGTGAAATGTTTTTGAGTTTAGTTGGTATAAAACCTTTCAAATTAAAAGATATAGAAACCAACTTTGTATTACCAGATAATGTAGAAATTGCAAAAAAAAATGCATTAAAAAATCACCCCAAAATTTTAGTTTCGAATATTGAAGAACAAATTGCCAGTATCAGAATTAAAATTGCAAAAAGTCAGAAGTCTCCTGTCATCAATTTTAAATCTATTTTTTCGAATGGATATAGCAGTTTATCGGGTAATAATAATTCATTAACATTTAGACTAGAAGGTTCTGTTCCAATATTTAATTCTGGAAAAATAAAAAATGAAATAGAACAAGCAGAGATTAATTTCAAAGCGCAAAAAGAAAACTCGTTAATTATAAAGAGGCTTGTTGAACATGATATTACCTTAGCTTGGTCTAATGTGTTAGTATCAGAATCCAGTATTGAGGCAAGAAAAAGACAGGTTGAGGCTTTGACTTTAGCCTATGATGGAGTAGTTGTGGAAGAAAAATTAGGTACTCGTACTACATTAGACGTAATCAATGCAGAGCAAAGCCTTCTTGACGCTAGAACACAGCTTGCTTCTGCTGAAAGAGAACATGCTTATGCAAAATTTGCTCTGTTAGCAACTACTGGAGAATTAAATTTAAAAAAACTCAAAATTATGCCTCCAAAAACAAAATAATTTTTATCATTATTAAATTTGAGTTACATTTTAAAACAAATTATCTCAAATATTTTTTATAGGATTTTTTAATTGACTAATAAAAGAAAAAAAGTAGATAAACAAAATTATCCAAAAAAACAAACACATCCAAAAAAAAAGCCTCTGTCTTCAAATAGATTGATAACTAATAAAACTGACAATGAAAATTCAATTAAAAGAATTGGAAACTACGTATCAATTGAGATGCAGAAATACAATGAAGATATTTTGAGGTCAAATGACATTTTGTATTTAAGTGGTGAACAATTAATCTCAGATGTATCAGAAAGGGATTTTGGAAAAGTTCAAATTGAATTAAAAGAGCTTAAAAAAATTATTAGAGAAATTGTAATTGAAGAAATAGAGAAAAAAAACTTGAAATAGATTATTAGATAAAGATTGATTATGGAAAAGACTTTTAAGCATTCAGAAGTTGAAGCACGCCTTATTAAACATTGGGAAGAAACCAATGCATTTAACGCCGGTGTTCATACTACTGAGTTGGCAAATTCAACATTCTCAATAGTTATACCCCCTCCCAATGTAACAGGTAATTTACATATGGGTCATGCATTTAATAATACTATTCAAGATATATTGATACGTTGGCATAGAATGCGTGGCTTTGACACTCTATGGCAACCAGGTCAAGATCATGCCGGAATTGCTACTCAAATGGTAGTAGAAAGAGAGTTGGAAAAAAAGGAAAATATCTCAAGAGAGGATCTTGGTCGAAAAAAATTTTTAGAAAAAATTTGGGAATGGAAAAACCAAAGTGGAGGAATGATAATTGAGCAATTAAAGAGGTTAGGGGCTTCTTGTGATTGGAATAGAAATCGTTTCACTATGGATAATGATTTTCAAAATTCAGTTATAAATGCTTTCGTCAAGATGTATGAAATGGGATACATTTATAAAGGAGAAAGGTTAGTTAATTGGGATCCTCACTTTAAAACTGCTATTTCTGATTTAGAGGTTGAAAATATTGAGGTCGACGGTTATTTCTGGCATATCAAGTATCCTTTAAAAGATGGGATAAATTATGAATACTTGGAATTTGATGAAGATGGTAAAGTAATTCATAAAGAAAAAAGAGATTATATTTCAATTGCTACAACTAGACCTGAGACTATGCTAGGGGATGGAGCAATTGCTGTTCATCCCGATGATAAAAGATATATAAATATTATAGGAAAACAAGTAATTATTCCCATAGCAAACCGTGTCATTCCAATAATTGCTGATGAATATCCTGACCCAAACTTTGGATCAGGTGCTGTGAAAATTACAGGAGCTCATGATTTTAATGACTATAATGTAGCAAAAAGACACAATCTAGATTTTTTTAAACTAATGAATGAGTCAGCTTGTTTTTTAAATGAGGACTTCATTCCAAAGAAATTTTGGGATTTAGACAGGTATAAAGTTAGAGAAATTCTTTTACAAGATTTAGAAAAAAGTGGTTTTTTATTAAAAAGTGAGAACAAAAAAATTATACAACCATTTGGAGACAGATCAAAAGTTGTTGTTGAACCTTTTTTAACAAAACAATGGTTTGTAGATACAAAAAAAATTGTCCAACCAGCTATTGATGCTGTAAAAGACGGTAGGACTAAAATTTATCCAGAGAGAGATATAAAAACCTACCTCAATTGGTTAGAAAATATAGAACCATGGTGCATTAGTCGACAATTATGGTGGGGTCATCAGATTCCTATATGGTATGATGAGGAGGGTAATTATTATTGTGCACCCACTGAAAAAAAAGCAATTGAAATATCAGGAAAGAAAAAATTAACTAGAGATACCGATGTTCTAGATACATGGTTTTCGTCAGGCATTTGGCCAATAGCTACATTAGGTTGGCCAAATAATTCATTAGAATTACAAAAATATTTTCCAACAAGTGTACTTGTTACAGGATTTGATATTTTATTTTTTTGGGTAGCTAGAATGATGATGATGCAATTAGTTTTAGTTGATAATGTTCCGTTTGAAAAAGTTTATGTACATGCATTGGTAAGAGATGAGAAAGGAAAAAAAATGTCCAAATCTCTTGGAAATGTATTAGATCCACTTGACCTTATCAATAAATATGGTGCTGATGCAGTAAGATTTACTTTATCTTCAATGGCAGCAATGGGTCGAGATCTAAAATTATCAATTGATCGTGTGATGGGATATAGAAATTTTGGTACAAAAATTTGGAATGCAGCAAGGTTTGCAAAACTTAATAATTGTGAGAGTTCAGCAAATTTTTTTCCAGGTAGTGTTAAGCATAGTATAAATAAATGGATTATTTTTGAAACAATTAATCTAAATAAAGAGGTTAATAATGCGTTAAATTCATTTCGTTTTAATGATGCTTCATACTATTTATACAGTCATATTTGGTCTAAATTTTGTGATTGGTATATTGAATTTTCAAAACCACTTTTTTCTGGATTGGATGAAGAAGTCAAGTTAGAAACTCAACAAACCTATGCTTGGGTATTCGAGCAATGTTTGATCATGTTACACCCATTCATGCCATTTATAACTGAGGAAATTTGGCTTCAAAAAAAAGATCGTAAAAAATTAATTATCCACCAAACTTGGCCAGATTTAGATAAACTTTCTAATATTGATAACAGACCTCAAAAAGAAATTAATTGGTTAATAGATTTGATACAAGAAATAAGATCAGCAAGATCTGAAATAAATATACCAGCTAGTTTAAAAATTGATCTTGTAATTATAAATTTGAATATAAAATCAAAGGAATTTTTTGATCATAACAAAATCTTTATTGAAAGACTTGCTAGAATTAAAAATATTGATTACTCATCTTCAATTCAAAAAGGATCAATAAATATTTCCATTCCTGGAATTGAGTGTTTTATACCACTAGATAATTTGGTAGATTTAAATAAAGAAAAGGCAAGGCTAAAAAAAACCTTTGAAAAATTAAAATCTGAACAATTGATGTTGAATGAAAAATTAAAAAATAAAATGTTCTTAGAAAAAGCACCACAAGATGTTGTAGATAAAATAAAGAAAAGAAGCTTAATTTTAGTTGATGAAATTGATACAAAATTAAAAGCAATCGATAGATTAAATTAAGAAAGTATGTAATGCCCACTTACACAAATATTATAAAAAAATTATCATCTGATGTCCCATTTGTAGGTCCAGAAACTCAAGAAAGAAAATTAGGAAAGAAGTTTACGTGTCGATTAGGTGCTAATGAAAGTATATTTGGTCCTTCTGCAAATGTCATTCATGCTATGAAATCCTGTCTTGAAAAAGATATTTGGCAATATGGAGATCCGGAAAATTTTGATCTTAAAGTAGCTCTTTCAAAAACGTTAAAAGTTAATACAGAAAATATAGTAATTGGAGAAGGTATAGATGCTTTACTTGGATATTTAGTAAGACTTATAGTGAATAAGAAAACCACAGTTATTACTTCATTAGGAGCATATCCCACTTTTAATTATCATGTTAATGCATCAGGTGGGAAATTAGTTTTTGTACCATATGATAATGATCACGAAAACTTAGAAGCTCTGAATCAGGCTGTAAAAAAATATGGTGCAAAATTAGTTTATTTAGCCAATCCTGATAATCCTATGGGTACAGTTCACGAGGCTGCAAAAATTGATAACTTTATTAAAAATTTGCCTGAGGATTGTTTGCTTTGTCTGGACGAAGCTTACTCTGACTTTTCCCCAAAACAATATATTCCAAATATTGACATAAACAATAAAAAAGTAATTAGATTTAGGACCTTTTCTAAGGCTTATGGATTGGCAGGGGCAAGAATAGGTTATGCTTTTGGACATAAAAAACTAATTAAAAATTTCGATAAAATTAGAAATCATTTTGGTGTAAATAGAGTTGCACAATTTGGAGCTATAGCAGCTCTTGAAGATCAAAAATATCTAAACAGTATTATAAAAAACGTTGAATTAGCAAAAACTTATATATATGAAATTGCGGAAATGAATAACCTATCATGCATAAAGTCTTTTACCAATTTTGTTGCCATAGACTGCGGTAAAAGTAATGAATATGCTAAAAAAGTTATGGAAAATTTAATTAATCTTGGAATTTTTTTAAGAATGCCGTCAGTTGCACCACTCAACAGGTGTATTAGGTTAACAGTGGGTAGTGATTTAGATTTGGATCGTTTCGCATCATCCCTAAAGCTTTCATTATAATGAAGTCGATTTATTTATTTTTTTATCATTTTGAGCATGTAATTATTGGCAACAGTTACCCCACCTGATTGATGAGGAATTTTATTAAAAGATAATCCTGCTTCCAATATTGATAAAACACCTAAAATCATGTGAGGATTTAAATGTCCCATATGACCAATTCTAAAGACAGATTTACCACCTAATAATTCTGAAGATGTAAATCCTAAACCAACTCCTAATTCTACACCTCCTTGTTTAGATATCCATTCTCTTGTCTTTGTAAAATCAAAACCTTTTGAGAATACAGTTGTAACTGCATTAGATCTTTGTGACTCATTTTGGATATTTAGTTTAAGAGAATTTCCTTTTGAACCTAAATGCTCTATGCAAGACCAAACCATTCCTGATAATATTTTATGTCTTAAAAAGACATTATCTCTTCCCTCTTCCTCTAGCATATTAATTGCTTCTAATTGTCCAATTAGAAGACTTGTTGGAGGAGTCCCTGCAAAGATTTCATAAAATTTTTTAGGTTTTAGTCGAGAGTACCAACCCCAATAAGGCGATATAGATTTTTTATAAATTTTACTTAATGTATTTTTTTTGACCTTTTTATTGATTATGCAGTATCCAAGTCCTGGTGGTGTCATTAAACCCTTTTGAGAAGCAGTAATTAAAACGTCAATTCCCCAAGGATCCATCTCAATTCTTTCACACCCAAAAGATGCAATAGCATCAACAATTAAGAGTGCATTATGCTTAGCCGAGTTAATTGCTTGCTTAAATGTTTTTATGTTATTTTTACTAGAACTAGATGTGTCTGTATATGTAGTGAGTACGCCTTTAATTTCATGCATTTTGTCTTTTTTTAAAATTGATTCAATTTTATTAGGATCAATTGCCTTACTAAATCCGACATCTAGAAATTCTATATTTAATTTTAATCTTCTAGCTATTTTTCCCCATTGATGTCCAAAATGACCATTACAGCATAATAATATTTTATCCCCCTCGTTAAATAAATTGACTAATGTTGCTTCCCATACTCCATGACCATTTGAGATGTAAATAAGAACACTTCCAGAAGTATTTGCAAAATTTTTTATACCTTTCATAACCTTATGAGTTATTTCAACTATTTTTTCTCCATAAATATTTGGAGAAGGTTGATTCATAGCTTGTAACACTCTTTGTGGGATATTTGATGGCCCTGGTATTGCTAGGTGCTCTTTTCCATAAGATAAATTAATAAGAGATTTTTTTTTCATTTTTAAATTAATTCAAAAGTTTTTAAAAAGATTGAATTTATTAAGAGAGGTTGCTTATTTTCCATTATATAGATATTTATTACACATTTATATTTATATTTAAAATGAGTTTTGATTGTATTCCATATTAAAAAATAAATTTAATAATTTTGATTTAGAGTGGCGAAAATCTCTTGAGAGGTTTGATGGCTCAAAAAAACAGTATGATTCTGCAAAGCGCCATGCTTTTTGGATGGATCATGAAATTCTAAGAGCTCTATATCATAATCAATCAAAAGTTGCTCCTGGAGTTTATAGATCTAATCAGCCTTCCCCTAATAGAATAAGAACCTGGGCCAAAAAGGGAATAAAAACAATTATCAATTTAAGAGGAGCTAGCAATCAAGGCTCTTATTTATTAGAATTACAAAAATGTAATGATTTAGGAATAAAATTAATTAACTACCCTTTATATGCCACAAGACTTGCAAGTTCAGATGAGTTGATTGGATTAGGTAATCTTTTTGAAAAAATTAATTATCCAATTTTATTACATTGTAAATCTGGAGCGGACAGAGCAGGGCTAGCATCAGTAATGTATCACTTAATGGTTTTAGATACTCCATTCCAAATTGCGAGAAAACATCTTTCAATAAGATTTTTGCATCTAAAATTTTCTAGATCAGGTATATTAGATTTTATGTTAGACACATACGAAAAAGAAAGTAAGAAAACTGGTTTAAATTTTAGATCTTGGATTGAGACTAAGTATGATCCCAACAAACTAACAAAAATATACAGAGGATAATTACGTAAGTTTCAAATTTTATGAAAAATAGTAAATTAATAGAAACCTCAAATAAAAAGGCTGATGACCCGTACCTATTAATTAAATGGTATTGGACTAATTATTTTAAAAAATATTGGCTACTTTTAATTTTAGGAATAATTTTTATGGGCCTTGAAGGCAGCATGTTAGGTTTATTGTCTTATTCAATAAAGGCAATGTTTGATGAGGTTTTTGTTCCAAGTAATCAATCTGCTTTAATATCAGTTGGATTAATTATTTTTTTTATATTTTTTCTAAGATCATTTTCTGGTCTTCTTCAGAGGTTAATTGTGACTTGGGTAGGACAAAAAGTTGAGAAATTACTTCAACAAAACCTTCTAGAGAAGCTTATTAACTTAGATATTACTTTTTATGATAAAACTTCTCCTGGTATATTAATAGAGAGAATGAGAGTTGACACTAGATTGATTACAAGTTCAGCTGGTACAATATTTATGACTTTGGTAAAAGACGGCATTGCTCTTATATCTCTGGTAATAGTAACGCTTTATATCGATTGGAAATGGACACTAATTGCTTTTATTGGAGCACCAATATTAATTATTCCCATTTACTTTTTACAAAAGTGGATACGAAAAATCTCAGTTGAAAATAGAAATATTGAAGCAGATTTAAGTATATCTTTAGATGAAATATTTCATGGTATATCAATATTAAAATTATATTCACTTCAAACTTACAGGTTAAGTTCTTTTAAAATCCTTTTAGAGAAAGTAAGGAAAATTAAATTAAAAATTGAAGGTGGAGTTGCTTCGACTCCTGCATTAATAGATTTTATCGCTGGTATTGGATTTCTAGGTGTTATGATTTTTGGAGGATCACAAATAGTTTCTGGAGAAAAATCGATAGGAGATTTTATGGCTTTTTTTACAGCAATGGCCCTAATTTTTGAGCCACTAAGAAGATTAAGTAATGTGGCTGGAAATATTCAAGTAATGCTTGCAAGTGCTGAGAAAGTACATAATTTATTTTGTGTGAAAAGTGAGTTTTATAAAAATAAAAATGTAAAATTTATCAATAAAGATATTAATTTTAATGGAGATATTTATTTTGAAAATGTGACATTAATTAAAGGAAAAAAATTAATATTAAATAATGTTACATTTCTTATACCATCAGGTAAACTGGTTGCTTTAATTGGAAAATCTGGTGCAGGTAAAAGCTCAATATTAAAACTTATAACTGGAATTTTAACCCCAACAAAAGGTAAAATCTTTATCGATAATATTGATATTTCTCTTATTGATCCACAAGTGCTGAGATCTAATATTTCTGTAATAATGCAAGAAAATCAACTTTTTGACGAAACTATATATGAAAATGTTAAAATAGGTAAATTAAATGCAAAAAAATCTGAGATTTTAAATGCATGCAAATTAGCACATGTGAGTGAATTTTCTGATAAATTTCCTGAAAAGCTTTTTACAAAAGTTGGACCAAGAGGATCTAATTTATCTGGTGGACAACGGCAGAGAGTTAATATTGCGAGAGCACTATTGAGAGACTGTCCTATTTTTCTACTTGATGAACCTACAACTGCTCTGGACCATAAATCAGAAGATCTGTTGCACAAAGCATTTAAACAAGTCATACAAAATAAAACAACACTTTATATTTCTCACAGAATTTCAAGCATAAAAAATGCTGACAAAATTATTGTAATAAAAGAGGGAAAAATTATAGAAGAAGGTACTCACAACAATTTAATACAAAATAAAAGTCTATATAATGATTTATATAATTTGCAAAAAATTGAAGGGAAATCTGAGTGAAACTTGAGAGTGGACAATTTATAGATCATTCAAGAAAATTGTTAAAAGTTAGTGGTTTAGATGCAAAAAAATTTTTGCAGGGAATTATAACAAATGATATTAACAAATCATTTTCGTCGCTTATTTATTCAGGATTACTTTCGCCTCAAGGTAAATATCTTTTTGATTTTTTTATTAATGGGTTAGACGAAGAAAACTTTATTATTGATATTGATACAGATAGTTATAAAGATTTTTTGAGTAGATTAAATTTATATAAATTAAGATCAAATGTATTATTTAGTGATATTGAATCTTCTGTAATTCTTGGTTTTGGTGATAAGATACATGATAGTTTTTATGATCCAAGAAGTCACATGCTTGGTTGGCGTAAATTTTCTTTTCAAACTTTAGATAAAAATAAAAATAATGATGAAGATACTTTCTTCAAAAAATATGAGCTTAAAAGAATTGACTTATGTATACCCAAATCTGGTTATGAACTCAAATCTGGTGAAACATATATTCTCGAAACTAATTTTGATAAAATTAATGGTGTTAGTTTTACTAAAGGTTGTTTTATTGGACAAGAAGTGACAGCAAGGATGAGGCACAAAACAACTTTAAAAAATGGTATAATTAAGTTTCAGAGTACAACTGATGAATTAAAGTTAAACAATATTATAACAAATGAAGATGGAAAAAAAGTTGGGCGAATTTCTTCTTTTTTAAACAAAAAAGGTCTTGCAGTAATAAAGTTTATTTATGCTAGAGGTAAGCTTTACTGTGAAGAAAACGAGATAAAGATACTTTATGTAAATTAGTATATTATGTTAAAATTAAACTTGAAAATTCTTCATAAATCTTATCACTTGCTGCGAGTATTGAGCCATTCAAGAGGGGATTCATATCTTTTTCTAGTGAACAAATTATACCCCCAGACTCCTTAACAATAACTATGCCAGCTGCAATATCCCAACTATTTAATCCTCTCTCCCAATAGCCATCAAATCTACCAGAAGCAACATAAGCTAAGTCTAATGCTGCAGAACCATCTCTACGGAGTCCAGAACATTTTGGCATGATTTTTTCAATTTCTGTAAGAGTTGTTGATAAGCCTGGTTTGTTTGCAAATGGGATACCAGTTGAAAATAGCATCTCTATCATTTTAGTTCTTCCAGAAACTCTTAATCTTTTATCATTAAGCCATGCTCCATTACCTTTTTCAGCATAAAAGCATTCGTCTTTAATTGGGTCATATATAACTCCAGAAGTAATTTCATTTTTGTGTTCTAATGCAATTGAAATCGCCCAGTGAGGAATTCCATGAAGAAAGTTGCTAGTTCCGTCTAGTGGATCAACTATCCATCTTCTAGTAGGGTCTTTACCAACTATTTCTTCACTTTCTTCTCCTACCCAACCATAATAAGGTCGGGCTTTTTCTAATTCATATTTTATTATTCTTTCTGCCCTTAAATCAGCTTTAGATACAAAATCTCCCGGAGATTTTGTTGATGCTTGTAGGTTTTCAACTTCTGTAAAATCTTTTAATAAACTCTTAGCTGCTTTTCTTGCAGCTTGAATCATAACATTTATTGTAGCACTTTGATTAGGCATAATAATCCTTTATATATTGATTATGCTCTTTCAACATATTCAAGGGTTTGTGTTGAAACTACAATTTCTTCATCTTGTTGAATAAATGGGGGTACAGAAATTCTATAACCATTTTCTAAAGTTGCAGGTTTAAAACTATTTGACGCCGTTTGTCCTTTAACAGTAGGTTCTGTTTCTTTTATTTTACAAATAACTTTTTCAGGCAATGTAACACTTAAAGGTTCATCTTCGAAGTATTCAATTTGTACTATCATACCTTCAACCAAGAAAGGTCTTCTGTCTGCTATAATATCAGTAGGCAAATCAATTTGCTCAAAAGTCATTTGATCCATAAAATAAAGTGAATTATCGCTTTCATACAGAAATTGCTGCTCTTTTTGTTCTAATCTTACTTTTTCAACTTTATCGGCTGATCTGAAACGTTCATTTAATTTTGATCCATTCCGTATGTTTTTTAATTCAACTTGTGCAAATGCACCACCTTTTCCAGGTTTGACATGAGAAATTTTTACCGCTATCCACAAACCATCATTATGTTCAAGAACATTTCCTGGTCTAATTTCGTTACCATTTATTTTAACCATGCCTAAATCCTTATTTTCAATCTTTTATAAAAAAATTCAGAAATCATCAAGATTTACTTATTAAAATTTAAATTATTTACATTTATCCTTGATTTAAAAAAAAGTGTGATCCAAAAATACTCTTGGAATTAAAATAATGACAAGAAAAGAAAAAAATAAATTTATAAATAGGGAAATAACTTTTCCTATTAAATTTGATAACCAAATACTCACGGCTAGTCCTGGTGATAGTGTAGCCTCTGCTTTATATCATAGTAATTATCAACTAAGTAAGGGATCTATAATTTCATCCAATAGAGAAGTTGTTTTTCAAAAAAAAATAAGGGAATTTATTTCAGTTGATAGTGGTTACCAAGTAGATTTAGGTTTCGATGAAATATTTGATCAAGAGGCTTATCCTGGCCTTGAAATTGGGCCTAAAAATTTTTTTCTTGATTTTAATGCTAAAATTTTAAAAAATTTTTCTTTTTTTAATTCTAGATCAGTAAAACAAATTATTGATTACTTTATTGTAGAGAAAAAAAATAAACAAATAAATTCAACTATTATAGAAAATGTTGAGTATTTATCCTCTCAAATTTTGATTATAGGTGGTGGTATTTCAGGACTCTTTGCTGCTTCAATTTTAGCAAATGCAGGCCTCAAAATAATTTTGCTAGAAAGAGATTTTATTTTTGGAGGGTTCTCCAATTCCTCTGATCAAAAAGTAAAGAATTGGATAAAAAAATTAACTTCTGATTTATATAAAAGTAAAAATTGTACAATTTTAAAAAACACTACGTTGATTTATACAGATTCTCAAAACAATTTTTTTGCATTAAGAAAAATTTATAAGACTAATAAAGACAAATTTCTTAAAAAGTATATAATACTATTAAAGATTGTAGCTGAGCAAGTGATAACTGCAACGGGCTTAAAAGAAAGAACGCTTCCTAAGATAAATCTTAACCAATCAAACATTTTGTTAGCTAGTACAGTTAACAAATTAGTTTATCGTTTTGGTCTTGAAGTAAAAAATAATGTTGTAATATACACCAATAATGATTTTGGATGGGAAACAGCATTTAAACTTTTAGATAAAGGCATTGAAATCAAAGCTATTATTGATACTAGAAAAGAATGTAATATTTCAATTAAATGCCCAGTGTTTAGAGGTGCACAAATCATCAAAACTCAGGGGAATATAAATGTAAATTCAATAAAAATTCTAGATGAAAATAATAACAGGCACATTATAAAAACTTCTTTAATTATAGTTTCAGGTGGTTTCGACTTAAATTTAGGTGCAGTTTCGGAAATTATTGATAGCTTAAAATGGTGTTCAAAAAATTTAACATTTATCCCAAAAGAGTATAGCTCTAATCTTTATTTTTTAACTGATTTCAATAATATTTATTGTTTAAATTCTTTAATTCAAAATGCATCAAAAACATCTTTAAATATTTTAAAAAAATATAAAGCAAAAGGTAATTATTATGAACCCTTAGTTTTTGAAAGTAAAAAAATAAATAGTGAATTGTGTCAAAACAATTATTTTTTTAATAATAAAAGCTTTAATTTTTATAATTTAATTCAAAGCATCTTGTTCAGAAGTTTTTTGTCTAAATTTAATTTTAAAACTGAACATGGCATTAAACTTAATGACTTGAAATTAAATGCCATAAATGTCTTTTCTAAAGATAAATTGATTCAAGATGAAATTAAAACAAATACTTTGTTTAATTGTGGATCTAGCAAAGTGACTTTATCATTTAAAGATACTCAACAAACAATAGACAATAATTTTTCTTACCAAGTCAATACACCATTTAGAACAACAAGATGTAAAGAGTTTTATGATAAAATTGGGAATATAGAAAGCCACTATAATGGTTGGGTTTTGCCAAAATTTTTTTATAAAGATAAAAATAATAAAGATGCGTTAATTTCTATTAATCAAGAATTATCGATGACTAAAAAAGTTGGTTTTAGTGATGAGTCGGATCTTGGAAAAATTGCTATTGTTGGACAAGATACTTTCAAATTTCTTAAAAGTATTAAAAGCATGAGTGATATAAATTTAAAAGAGGAATGCTTTTTTACCGTTTATTTAAAAAAAGGTGAATTTTTATTTTTTGATAAATTATTAGTTGTCGTTATTAATAAGGAATATGTTTTAATACTTTTAAACTCACGAATTGAAAAACAGTTTTTTGATTACTTATTATCAAAATTGAATTCTTTGAATTTTGATATAAAATGTAGTTTATTTAAAGAAAGTGAAAACTTTCAAGTATATTCTTTAGTTGGGTCATTAAGCCATAAGCTCTTAATTAGTAAGTTTCAAATTACAAATTATTCTTTAAGTAAAAAGCTTAAAAATAAAATTTATAAATTTGATTATTGTGGTCAGGAAATTTTTATTCTTTTTCAAAAAATTGGGTCTGAATTATTTGCCAATATTATAATTAATTCCAGTTCTGCACTAAAATTCGTAGAAGATATTTATCCAAATTTAAAGAGTTTGGGTGGTGGATTAATTGGAAGGGAGTCTTTTGAAAAAATAAAATTAGAAAGTGGCCTAATATCTTGGAATCACTTAAAAAAAGAAGAATTAAAAATGAAAACTTTTTCTAATAATTCTAAAAAAGAAAATAATCATAGATTTGAAGCAAATGATATTCAAATTTTTCCTTTAGAAATAATTTATTCAAAAATACTTTATCTGATACCAATAGGACTTACTAAAAATATAGTAATAGGTTCTAATGTTTATAGTTATAAAAGTGGAAAAAAACAGTTTCCATTAGGAAAGGTAACTTTTTGCTTTTATTCAATAAAAAATGAGAAAGTTATAGGTTTAATTCTTTTTTCTAAACCAATTAATTTTGAATCTGCAATAATTGAAAATAAATCTAAAAATTATCAAACAATATGTGAGGTTAAAAAATATGATGAACTTTTTCTTGGTGTTCAATCATGATAATACCAAGAGTAGAAAATTTAATTTTTGATAAAAAAAATAGTAAAGATGAAATTTGGATGCTTAATTATCAAAATATCAGTCTAGATCATAAAATTATTAAGATATTTTTAAAACATCAGTTAAAATATCCAAAAAAAGGATTTTACACTGAAAGTTCAGCAGGAACTATCATACATACAAATACAAATTCTTTGATTTTTATTAATAGTATGATCAAGTCAACTAATACTTTTTATCAAGATTTAAAAAAAATTGGTATCATTAGAAATTTTACGTCAGGTTTCAAGATAGTTACAATTCATATAAATAAGCATTCAAAAATTTTTGAATATTTTGGTTTTGATCCCAATCAAATTGACGATCAAAAATGTGAGATTATTCCTATCAATTCAAACAATTTATATTTTATTAAAAGAGGAAATTCAGGCCTTTTTATTCTTCCAAGAAGTTTTAGTGAATATTTTAATCAATTATTAAATAATTTTTCTCGAAGCTTGAATATAAATTCTAATGATACGGTTGAGATAGAAAATTATTTTAATTTACTATCTAAAAGAAATACCTAGTTTTTCTAAATGACTCTTGGACTCATCGAGTGATTTATATACCAAATCCATTAGTTCATTGATTTCACATTTTTTTATTATTAAAGGCGGTGAAATTATCATTTTGTCACCAACCGCCCTCATAATTAGGCCATTTTTTATACAAATTTCTCTTGTAATTATTCCAGCTTGGCCTTCATTAAGTGGAAAAGCAGACCTGTGTGATTTGTCTGGTGTTAGTTCAATTGCTCCCATCATTCCCTTAATTCTGGCTTCCCCAACAAGAGGGTGGTCATTTAAGGATAACCATTTTTCTTCAAGATATTTAGAAGTAGTTTTATGGACTTTTTCAACAATTTTTTCTTCGTCCAATATTCTTATATTTTCTAGTGCTACCGCCGCTGCAACTGGGTGAGCAGAATAAGTATAACCATGATTAAATTCACCTCCTTTTTTTTCTAAAGTTTGTGCAATTTTATCAGAAATTATTGATCCTCCAATTGGTTGGTATCCAGATGAAAGTCCTTTCGCAATTGTAATTATATCAGGCTGAATATTAAAACTCTCAGATCCAAACCAGAAACCAAGTCTACCAAAACCACATATTACTTCGTCTGCTATTAGCAAAATATTATGATCTTTACATATGCGTTGAATTTCGGGCCAGTATGTATCTGGTGGTATTATAACCCCTCCAGCTCCTTGGATTGGTTCTCCAATAAATGCACCAATATTTTCTGAGCCTAATTCATTTATTTTATCTTCTAATTCTAAGGCTCTTTTCTTTCCAAACTCTTCAGGAGACAGATTCTCTCCTTCACCATACCAATATGGTTGATTAATATGAATAATATCAGGTATTGGCAATCCACCTTGCGCATGCATAGAAGACATACCCCCAAGACTTCCTGCTCCTATTGAAGATCCATGATAAGCATTCTTTCTGGATATTATTACTTTTTTTGATGGTTTATTTAAACTAGCCCAATAATGTCTTACTAGTCTTATATTCGTTTCGTTGGCTTCAGATCCTGAACTGCTATAAAAAATTGTATTAAGATCTTTTGGAGCTAATGATGCAATTTTGGAGGAAAGCTCTATTGCTGGAGGATGAGTAGATTGAAAAAAAGTATTATAGTAAGGTAATTCTTCCATCTGTTTTTGAGCTGCTAAAGCTAATTCTTTTCTTCCATATCCAATATTTACACACCATAAACCAGACATAGCATCCAAATATTTTTTTCCATCATTATCAAAAATAAATACTCCATTGGCACGAACTACTACTTTAGGTTTTTTGATTTTCAACTCTTTATGGTCGGTAAAAGGATGCAAGTGGTGTCTAAGGTCAAGTTCTTGCAAAAAAGATGTTGGTTTATTATTGAAATTTGAAGTTGTAATATCCATAACATAAAATTTTTGTTTTTTGTGTGGTACCGAGGGTAGGGATTGAACCTACGACCAAGAGCTCCACAAACTCCTGCTCTACCACTGAGCTACCTCGGCACAAAAAAAAAATACAAAAAAAAATTAGTAATTACAAGAGATCTAAAAATAAATATGCTTATTATTTATTTATATTTTCAAATAAAGTTTTGTCTTTCATTGATTTTTTTTTTTTGATATTCCATAGAAGTGGGTTCTGACCTCTCAGTTAAGAAATATCCTAGTGGCCTTACATTCTCGAAAGGGAGCTGGCTCTGTTTAGGATCGTGGTCCATAATATACCGGCACCCACCTGGTAAAACAGGCTCTCGAGGGTTATAACTAACGTTTGTGTTGGATCTCACACTTATTATATAATTAAAAAAGGATTTTTTATTTTTGATTACTTTAGAAGAAACAAAAAAAAAATTAAGAGAAACTTGTAAAGTTAAAAGAAAAAAAACATTTCTTAAAAATGGAGTAATCTTTTCAGAAATGATATCTTCTCATTTTATAAATTGGTTTGCTAATCAAAAAAATATAAAAAATGTTGCATTTTATTATCCTATAAATACAGAAGTTGATCCTTTTCCAATAATTCATTTATTAAAAAAAAAATCTTTAAAGCATTGTTTACCTGTTATTTGTAAATTAAATGCACCACTCATTTTCAGAGAATGGAAAAAAGATACTAAACTAATAAATTCTAATTTTGGAGCAAAAATACCTTCTACTGGAATTGAAATTATTCCAGATTTAATTTTAGTTCCTTTGTTAGCATATGATGATAATGGTTCAAGGCTAGGTTATGGCGGAGGCTTTTATGACAGAACACTCTATAATCTAAGAAAAAATTTTAAAAAAAAAATAATTGCAGTTGGTTTAGCCTACAGTTCTCAAAAATATAATGGATTATTACCTTTAGAAAAAACAGATGAAAAACTTGACGCTATTCTTACTGAAAGTGGCTTCATTTTTTTTTGATAATAATAAATTATCTTAACTAGTTGTATAAATATAAGCAAAGCTTTATAAAAGAATATGCGATTATTATTTCTAGGGGATATTGTCGGTAAAACTGCTAGAACTTCACTTGCGGAAAATTTATCAAATATCAAAAAAAAGTTATCAATAGAGTTTGTGTTAGTTAACGCTGAAAATGCAACCTCTGGAGTTGGTCTTTCCGCAACGCATGCAAAATTACTTTTTGATGCTGGTGTAAATTGTATTTCATTAGGTGATCATGCCTTTGATCAAAATGAAATGATAAATTTTGCAGAAAGAGAAAATAGGATTATTAGACCAATTAATTATGCTAAATCCGCTCCAGGTTCAGGTTTTAGGATTTTTAATTTAGGTGTAAAAAAAATTTTGATACTTCAAGTTCTAGGCCAAGTATTTATGAAAAAACCATTTTCAGACCCTTTTGAGGCAATAGAAACATATTTAAAAAAGTATACTTTAAATTCAAATGTTGATGCTATTATAATAGATTTTCATGCTGAAGCTACTTCAGAAAAAAATGCATTAGCACTACATTTAGATGGGAGAGTTTCAGTTATAGCAGGTACTCATACCCACATACCTACTGCGGATACCAGAATTCTACCAAACGGAACTGCCTATCAAACAGATCTTGGTATGTGTGGTGATTATTTAAGTGTTATTGGTATGGAAAAAACTGAACCTATTAGAAGGTTTATTACTGGTATGAGCAAGGAAAGATTTCGACCTGCAGATGGAGAAGCAACTTTATCAGGAATTATAGTTGATATTAATGATAATGGTCTTGCAAACAAAGTCTCCCCGTTTAGGTACAAGGGACATTTAAATCAAATTGGTATGGAATAATTCAAAAATGTTCTTTTTTGAAAATTTTAATGTAATTATTTCTTTAATTCTACTTTTAACTATGGTCGTTTTATTTGTAACTGAAATTGTACCAATAGAGGTAACTGCTTTAAGTGTTGCAGTTCTAATGGTAATTTTTGGGATTCTTCCAAGTAATGAATTTTTATTTATCCTTTCAAATCCTGCTCCATGGACGATAATATGTATGTTTGTTTTATCGGGAGCTTTAGTGAGAACAGGTGTATTAGATAAAGTAGGAGATTTCATTTCATCTAATACAAAAAAAAAACCCTTTTTTGTTATTCTGTTATTAATATTAATTACTATAATTTCTTCTGCATTTATAAACAATACTCCAGTAGTTTTAGTTTTAATCCCTATAGTTTTAAAATTAGCAACCGAAATGAAGGTATCAGCTTCAAAGCTCTTAATTCCTTTATCTTATTTAGCTATCATGGGTGGGATGCTAACCTTGATTGGTACTTCAACCAATCTATTAATTGATGGAGTAGCTCAATCATATGGTTTAAAGCCATTTGGTATGTTTGAAATTACTCCAATCGCTGCAATATTGGCTACTTTTGGTATAATTTATTTATTTGTCTTTTCTTCATTTTTACTTCCTGAAAGGAGTTCAATGAGTGACTTATTATCAGCAAGAGATAGCATGAGTTTTTTGACAGAAGTTGTAATTCCAAGAGGATCTCCATTAATTGATAAAATTTCAACTGAATCAAATATTTTTAACAGAGATGGTATGAGAGTAGTAAATATTTTAAGGAATGATAATTCTTTAGGAAATAATTTAACTGATGATATTTCATTTAAAGCAGGTGACAGAGTTGTTTTGAGAACACAAATGGATGAACTTATAAGTTTAAAAGAGAGTAATGACCTAAGAATGGTTGATACACTAACTTCTAAACAAACAATTACAGTAGAAACACTTGTTCCACCAGGTTGTCGAATAGTTGGACGTACATTAGGAAGTCTGAGATTGAGAAGACGGTTTGGTGTTTATGCGTTAGCTATTCATAGAAGGAATAGAAATTTAAGTAAGCAATTAGACAACGTTATTGTAAAAGTTGGTGATACTATTTTAATTGAAGGAGCTATCGAAGATATTCAAAAAATGGCTATGGAAATTGATTTGGTAATTCTTGGTGAATCTAATGTCAGAGCATATAGGAGAAAGCATGCACCTCTTGTTTTAAGTGCCTTCATAGGTTTAATTTTGGTCTCTTCTTTAGGGCTTGCTCCTATATTTTTATTAGCCATTACTGCTGTGGTATTTGTATTGTGTACAAGGTGTATAGATGTTGAAGAAGCATATGAATTTATTGATGGAAAAATTTTAGTACTTATTTTTTCAATGCTAGCAATAGGTAGATCTTTAGAATTAAACGGTTTGATAAGTGATTTAACTGCATTTATCGATCCTTATCTTGAGTTTTTGCCATTACTTTTGATTATTTGGTTTCTGTACTTTATAACGTCCGTTTTGACAGAAACAATTTCTAATAATGCTGTAGCTGTAGTTATAACTCCCTTTGCAATAACTTTAGCTAATAGTTTAGGTTATGATCCTAGAGCTTTCGTAATTGTAATTATGATTTCAGCATCGGCTAGTTTTGCTACTCCTATTGGCTATCAAACAAATACGATGGTTTATGGTGCTGGTGGATATAAATTTACTGACTTTTTAAAAGTTGGATTACCTTTAAATTTGATTTTTGGTTTAATCACTTCAAGTATTATTACTTATTTCTATATATAATCCATTTGATTTGATTTTTTTGAAAAAAAATATTATTAAACCCAATGTTAAACATTGAGGTGAAAGATGGCTGGTCATTCAAAGTGGGCTAATATTCAGCATAGAAAAGGAAGACAAGATGCTGTCAGATCAAAGTTATTCTCTAAAATTTCAAAAGAAATTACTGTAGCAGCCAAAATGGGTGACCCAGATGTTGACAAAAATCCCAGACTAAGATTAGCAGTTAAAGAAGCCCGTTCAAATTCTGTACCGAAGGATGTTATAGAAAGAGCAATAAAAAAATCTCAAGCATCCGATAATACAAGTTATGAAGATATCAGATATGAAGGTTATGCTTTAGGAGGAGTCGCAATTATTGTTGAAGCTCTCACTGACAATCGAAACAGAACTGCATCCAATGTGAGGTCATTGTTTGTAAAATACGGTGGTAACCTTGGTGAAACTGGTTCAGTTTCTTTTATGTTTGATCGTCTAGGTGTTGTTGTTTTTCAAATTTCTGTTGGTGATGAGGAAAAAATGATGGAGCTTGCCATTGAAGTAAATGCACTAGATGTAGAAACAGAAAATGACACATATTCATTCTTCTGTAATGATAAATCTTTATCAGTTATGACTGATGATTTAGAACAGAAACTTGGTGAATGTGAATTAGCAAAACTTATTTGGAAACCAAAAAATTATTTATCGATTTCTAGTGACCAGCAAAATTCCTTAATTAAACTTATAGATTCGCTGGAAAATGATGATGATGTTCAAAATGTTTATATAAATACTACACTTAATACTTAATAACATTGGAAATATAATTGAATTCGACTTATTATAATCTTTGATTTATTTTATTTTTTTCAACTATTTTATAATTATAGTTATTAGGTTTTTATATGAATAAAATTTTACTCGAACTGGAAAATAGAAGATCTGAAGCTAAAAAAGGTGGCGGAAAAGATCGAACGTTATCTCAACATAATAAGGGCAAATTAACGGCTAGAGAAAGAATAGAAGTTTTGGTCGATCCAGATTCTTTTGAAGAGTTTGATATGTTTGTCACTCACAGATGTAGTGATTTTGATTTAGACAAACAATCTTATCCTGGTGATGGAGTTATAACAGGTAGAGCCACAATACAAGGGCAAATAATTTATTTGTTTAGTCAAGACTTTACAGTATTTGGTGGATCATTATCAGAAACTAACGCCCAAAAAATATGCAAGGTTATGGATATGGCTCTACAAAACGGAGCACCTTTCATTGGATTAAACGATAGTGGAGGTGCAAGAATCCAAGAAGGAGTTTCATCATTAGGTGGATATGCAGAAGTATTTAAACGCAATATATTATCATCAGGCGTGATACCACAAATAAGTGTTATAATGGGCCCCTGTGCTGGAGGAGCAGTGTATTCTCCTGCCATAACTGATTTTATATTTATGGTCAGAAATAGTTCTTATATGTTTGTAACTGGCCCAGAAGTTGTGAAAACTGTGACAAATGAAACAGTAACTTCAGAAGATTTAGGCGGTGCAAAAACACATACTTCAAAGTCATCTGTTGCTGATTTAGCTTTTGATAATGATATTTTAGCTCTAAGGGAAGTTAGAAAATTACTTTCTTATTTACCCTCTAGTAATCGTAGCAAAGCTCCTTCAAAAAAAGTTACAGATGACCCTAATAGATTAGAATATAGCTTAGATACTTTAATACCAAATAATCCAAACATAGCATATGATATGCTAGAGCTTATTAATAAGATTTCAGACGAAAATGAATTTTTTGAATTGCAAAAAGATTTTGCAAAAAACATATTAATTGGTTTTATAAGATTAGATGGTGACACTATTGGAGTTGTTGCTAATCAACCAAAGATACTTGCTGGATGTCTTGATGTTGATAGTTCAAGAAAAGCTGCACGTTTTGTAAGATTTTGTGATGCTTTTAATATCCCCATTCTTACTCTAGTTGACGTTCCTGGATTTCTTCCTGGTACTCAACAAGAGTATGGTGGGATAATCAAACATGGTGCAAAATTATTATTCGCATATGGTGAAGCAACTGTACCTAAAGTCACAATTATTACTAGGAAAGCCTATGGTGGTGCATATGATGTAATGTCTTCAAAACATTTAAGAGGTGATATAAATTATGCATGGCCATCAGCAGAAATTGCTGTTATGGGAGCAAAGGGAGCAGTAGAAATTATTTACAGGTCCCAATCGCTAAATCAGGAAAAAATAAAAAAGAAAACAGAACAATATGAAGAAAGATTTGCAAATCCATTTATTGCAGCTGAAAAAGGTTATATAGATGATGTTATTATGCCTAGGAGTTCAAGGAAAAGGCTTGTAAGGGCATTTAAAAGTTTAAAAGGAAAAAAAGTAAATAACCCTTGGAAAAAACATGATAATATTCCACTTTAAAGGTTCAAATGATAAAACATAAGGGTTTCCCCTCCAGAATGCCAGGAACAGATTTTCAATTTACAGTGAGACATTTTAAAAATAAAGTTCCTCCTATAATTGAAAGAAAAAGAAAATTTGATGCACTTCCTATTCATGTTAAAGCAGATAAGACTTTTTTGAAGTGTTTGATTGATCATTTTGGGCATCAGCCTTTTGTAAGAGGGAATTTAGATACTGCTAGGTTAAGTTGGTTATTTGGAAGTGAAGTTTTACCAGCTGATGAAAAATTCAGTCCAACTGACTATAATTCTTTGTTGAAAATAGATTTTGATATTGTTAAGTCCAAATATCCAGATTTAATTGATTAATAATTATTTAAAGTAATAAATTAATGATAAAAAGTATATTGATAGCTAATAGAGGTGAAATAGCCTGTAGAATAATTAAGACGTCCAAAAAATTAGGAATTAAAAGTTCTGTTATCTATTCATCTGAAGATGAAAATTCCTTAGCTGTGCAAATGGCTGATAATGCTTTTTTTTTGGAATCAAAAGATGGTGAAAAAAAGGAATACTTAGATACTGACCAAATTATAAGTATTGCATTAAAAAACAAAATTGAAGCAATACATCCAGGATATGGATTTCTATCTGAAAATGCTAATTTTGCTAAGTTAGTTGAAGATAATGGAATTAAATTTATAGGTCCTCCATATACAGCAATTAAAATTATGGGTGACAAAATTATATCAAAAAAGCACGCAAAAAATTCAGGTATTTCTACGATACCAGGAGTTCAAGATGAGATTAAAAGCTTTGAAGACGCAGTTAAAGCCTCAAAAAAAATTGGATTCCCTTTAATGATAAAAGCCTCAGCAGGTGGGGGTGGAAAAGGTATGAGAATTGTTTATGAAGAGAAGGAACTTAATGATAAATTCACATCTGCAAAAAATGAAGCTAAAGCGAGCTTTGGTGATTCAAGAGTATTTATCGAAAAGTTTATAGAAGATCCTCATCATATTGAGATCCAAATAATTGGAGACCAATTTGGTAATTACCTACATTTAGGTGAAAGAGATTGTTCTATTCAGCGACGAAATCAAAAAATAATAGAAGAAAGTCCAAGTCCTTTTATAAATTCTAAAATCAGAAATTTGATGGCTGATCAAGCTATTTTACTGGCAAAATCGGTAGAGTATTTCTCTGCTGGGACTGTTGAATTTATCGTGGACAAGAATAAAGATTTTTATTTTCTAGAGATGAACACTCGTCTTCAAGTAGAACACCCAGTTACCGAACTAGTATCTGGAATTGACCTAGTTGAGCTTATGATAAGAATATCGTCAAAAGAAAAATTAAAAATGAAACAGAATGAAATTTCATTCGAAGGATGTGCTATGGAGGCTAGAATTTATGCAGAAGATCCAGCTAGAGATTTTATGCCGTCCGCTGGAAGGTTGGTAAAATATAATCCACCCAAACAAACATCAAAAAAGTCAGAGATCATCCGAAATGATACTGGTGTTTTTGAAGGAAGCATTATTTCTTTACATTATGATCCAATGATTTCAAAACTTTGTGCCTGGAGTAAAAATCGGGACCTTACAATAGATTTATTAAATACAGCTATCAATAGTTTTGAAATTGAAGGGATTAAAAATAATTTGAGTTTTTTATCGGTTATTTTAATGAATAAAAGTTTTAGAAAAGGTAACTTTTCTACAAAATTTTTAGAAAAAGAATATCCTAATGCTTACCAAAACTATTCTTTAAATAATGCTGAACTACAGAAATTATCTGCCGCAGTATTAGCTCTTTACAAAAATTATGAATACCTAACAACTGATAATTATTATGAATTTGCACAAAGTGAAGTTATTGAAAATAAATATTTTGTTGATACAAGTTTAAATCAATTTCATTTAGATTGGAATTTTAATGACGAAATTCACGAAATTAAGGGAAACAAAAATAAAGTTTTTAAAATCAAAATTCTTCACTTTTCATTTTCTGAACCAATTGAATTAAAGATCAATTCAGAAAAATTAAAATTTTGGTGTAGAAAGGTTACTGATGGTTTTTATGTAAGGTGGAATGGTTTTGAAGGAAATATAAAAATTTATCCTTCCCATTTGTCTTCCTATTTTACAATAGTTCCCAGAAAAAGTAATATAAACAATTCAAAAGAAATTGTATCACCAATGCCGGGGTTACTTGTATCTTTAGATATTGGAATAGGTGATAAAATTGAGGTAGGACAAAGGCTCTGTGCAATAGAGGCAATGAAAATGGAAAATGTTATTTATTCTGAAAGAAGTGGTATTATTAAGTCCATAAACTTTAAGTTAGGTGATATTATGTCTGATGGTGATACGATATTGGAGTTTGTGTGAACAAAGATCGTTTAGAAAAATGGAAATTTCTTGCTGAAAAAGAATTAAAAGATAAATCTATTGATTCTTTAAACTGGGAGACGCCAGAAGATATTAATATAAAGCCTCTTTATACTGAGAATGATTTAAAAAATTTGAATCATTTAAATGAATTACCTGGCTTAGATAACTACAGTAGGGGTCCAAGAGCAACAATGTATGCTGGAAGACCTTGGACATTAAGGCAATATGCTGGATTTTCTACAGCTGAGGAAAGTAATGCTTTTTACAGAAAAAATTTAAAGTCTGGTCAAAAAGGTATTTCTGTTGCTTTTGACCTCCCTACTCATAGGGGATACGACAGTGACCATCCAAGGGTACTTGGTGATGTAGGAAAAGCAGGAGTTGCAATTGATAGTGTAGAGGATATGAAAATTTTATTCTCAAACATACCGTTAGATAAGATGTCAGTTTCTATGACAATGAATGGAGCAGTTATTCCAATAATGGCAAATTTTATTGTTGCTGCTGAAGAACAGGGTGTGAATAGATCAAATTTAACAGGAACAATTCAAAATGACATTCTTAAAGAATTTATGGTGAGGAATACATATATTTATCCTCCAGATTCTTCAATGAGAATAGTTGCAGACATAATTCAATATACCAGTAAAGAAATGCCAAAATTTAACTCAATTTCAATTTCTGGCTATCATATGCATGAGGCTGGTGCAAACCTAGTTCAAGAATTAGCATTTACTTTAGCAGACGGAAAAGAGTATGTGAAAGCTGCTCTTTCTAAGGGTTTAGATATTGATGCTTTTGCTGGCAGGCTATCATTTTTCTTTGCTATAGGAATGAACTTTTTTATGGAAGTTGCAAAATTAAGAGCCGCTAGAATTTTGTGGTCTAGAATAATGAAAGAATTCAATCCTAAAAAGTCTAATTCTTCTTTATTAAGAGTTCATTGTCAAACATCTGGCGTAAGTTTACAAGAAGAGGATCCTTATAATAATATTGTAAGAACTTCATATGAAGCTTTAGCCGCTACACTTGGTGGTACACAGAGTTTACACACTAATGCCTTTGACGAGGCTATGGGTTTGCCTACAGAATTTTCTTCTAGAATTGCAAGAAATACACAGCTTATCATGCAAGAAGAATTAGGTATTACTAAAGTAATTGATCCGCTAGCAGGAAGTTACTATGTTGAAAATTTAACTCATCAATTAACAGAGAAAGCTTGGGAACTTATACAAGAAATTGAAAACCTTGGTGGCATGACAGAAGCTGTATCTGCAGGTATTCCTAAATCTAGAATTGAAGAGTCAGCAGCAAAAAAACAAGCGGCTATAGATCAAGGTTTAGAAGTAATCGTAGGTGTAAATAAATATAAACCCCACCAGAAAGAAAAAGTCGAAATATTAAATGTTGATAATATCTCTGTGAGAAATACTCAAATCGATAGACTAAACCACATTAAAGCTACGAGAGATAATAAAATATGTCAGAAAAAGTTAAAAGATCTTGAGGATATTTGTAGAACTGGGTCAGGAAATATACTAGAATCTGCAGTTGAGGCTGCAAAACACCGAGCTACACTCGGAGAAATATCTGCAAGTATTGAAAATGTTTTTGGTAGATATAAAGCTAATAGTAAAACATTATCAGGGGTATATAAAAATGCTTATGAAAATGACGAGGGATTTTTGAAAATAAACAAAAAAGTCGAATTTTTTGAACAAAAAGAAGGTAGACGACCTAGAATTTTAGTGATCAAACTTGGTCAAGATGGTCATGATAGAGGTGCTAAAGTAATAGCTACTGCATTTGCGGATATTGGTTTTGATGTGGATGTAGGCCCTTTATTTCAAACACCCGAAGAAGCTGCTCAAGATGCTATAGATAATGATGTTCATATTATTGGAATTTCCTCACAAGCAGCTGCACACAAAACCCTTGTACCTATCTTAATTGATAGTCTTAAAAAATTAAATGGAGAAGAAATAGTAGTAGTTTGTGGTGGTGTGATTCCTAGAGAAGATTATGATTTTCTTAAGAAGATTGGTGTAAAAGCTATATTTGGACCAGGAACTAACATATTAGATGCAGCAAATGATTTAATCGATATCTTATTAAAGAAATAACTTTTTTAATTTTTTTAGAAAGTAGGAAATGAATAAAACCAAGAATGAGACAGCAAAAAAAGCAGCTTTGGATTTTCATGAATTTCCAAAACCAGGAAAACTAGAAATTAGGGCTACAAAACCTTTAGCAAATCAAAGTGATTTAGCTAAAGCCTATTCACCAGGTGTTGCTGAGGCTTGTTTAGAGATTAAAAAAAATAACAAAAAATCAGGTAGTTACACTTCTAAGTCAAATTTAGTTGCTGTTATTTCTAATGGAACTGCAGTATTAGGTTTAGGTAATATTGGGGCTTTAGCCGCCAAACCAGTTATGGAAGGAAAGGCAGTCTTATTCAAGAAATTCGCCGGCATTGATTGTTTTGACTTAGAAATAGACGAGGAAAATCCTGAAAAATTAGCAAAAATTATTACCACTTTAGAACCTACTTTTGGTGCAATAAATTTAGAGGATATTAAAGCTCCAGATTGTTTTATTGTTGAAAAGATTTGCAAAAATAAAATGAGGATTCCTGTTTTTCATGATGATCAACATGGCACTGCAATTGTTGTTGGTGCAGCACTTGTGAATTCTCTTAGATTGGTAAAAAAGAAAATTTCAGAAATAAAAGTTGTATGTACTGGTGGCGGTGCTGCAGGTATTGCATGCTTAGAAATGTTACTGAGTTTAGGTTGTAAAAAGAAAAATATATGGTTATGTGATAGATCAGGCCTAGTAACAAAAAACCGTAATGAAAAAAATGTTCATAAGGCTTTTTTTGCTCAAAAATCAGATAGCTTGTTATTAGAAAACGTGATGGATGGTGCTGATTTCTTTTTAGGATTATCCGGTCCTAATACACTTTCCAAAAGTATGTTAAAAAAAATGAATGAAAATCCTATTGTTTTCGCTCTTGCTAACCCAATTCCAGAAATTATGCCCGAAATAGTTTATGATGTTTTTCCTAATGCAATTGTAGCTACAGGTAGATCTGATTATCCTAATCAAGTAAATAATGTCTTATGTTTTCCTTTTATTTTTAGAGGAGCGCTTGATGTTGGAGCTACGGAAATTAATGAAAAAATGAAGATTGCGTGTGTTGAAGCAATTGCAAAACTAGCAAGAGAACATTCTTCAGCAGAAGCAGCTGCAGCTTACCAAGGTGAAGATATGGTATTTGGATCAAACTATGTAATCCCAAAACCTTTTGATCCGAGGCTGCTACCTATAGTTGCTTCTGCAGTAGCAGAGGCAGCAATTGAAACTGGAGTAGCCACAAAAACAATAAACACAATTTCAGAATATACAAAAAAACTAGAGAATTCTGCTTATAAATCCTCTTTTTTAATGCGTCCTGTGTTCGAGGCTGCAAGATCAGCAAGTAGAAAGATTGTATTTGCAGAGGGAGAGGATGAGCGTGTTTTAAGAGCTTCATTTTCTATGATTGAGGAAACTGGCGATAGTCCAATATTAATTGGTAGACCGGATGTAGTGATGAGTAGAATTGAAAAATACGGTCTTCCGCTGAAGATAAATAAAGACTTTGAATTAGTTAATCCTGAGAGTGATCCCCGATTTAGAGAATACTGGGAGACATATCATAAAATTATGGAGAGAAGAGGTGTTACACCTGCACTTGCTAAGGCAATTATGAGAACAAATAGTACTGCAATTGCTGCAATAATGGTTTTTAGAAGCGAAGCTGATAGTATGATTTGTGGAACATTTGGGCAATATTTATGGCATTTAAAATATATAAAAGAAGTATTACAAAATAATGAATTGAATGCGATAGGGGCTCTCTCATTAATGATATTAGAAAATGGGCCTCTTTTAATATCAGATACGCAGGTTAACGCTATTCCCTCACCAGTTCAAATATCTGAAATTGTATTTGCTACAGCAAGACATGCAAGGCGTTTTGGAATAGAGCCAAAAATAGCACTATGTTCTCACTCTCAGTTTGGTAATTTAGATAGTGAGTCCGGAAGAAATATGAGGGATGCTTTAAAAATTTTGGATTCTAAAAAATGTGATTTTTTATATGAAGGAGAAATGCATTCTGATGCTGCACTTGATCCTGAGCTTAGATCTAGGATAATGCCTAATTGTAGATTTGATGGTGCTGCAAATGCCCTAGTTTTTGCTAATACTGATGCTGCTAGTGGTGTAAGGAATATATTAAAAATGTGTGCTAACGGTCTAGAAGTTGGTCCAATTCTTATGGGTCTTGGAAATAAAGCACACATTGTTACTCCATCAATTACTGCAAGAGGTTTGTTGAATATATCTGCATTAGCAGGTTCACCAGTTCAAACATATGGTTAGTTATTTTAATGAAATATAAAGATTTATATAACGAATGGAGGAGTGATCCAGAACAATTCTGGATGCATGCAGCTAAAAATATTAATTGGGTAAAATTTCCAACTTTTGCTCTAGATGATACAAAAAAACCTTTCTATAGATGGTTTCCTGATGGTGAAGTTAATACTTGTTATAATGCAATTGACCGCCATGTAATTGATGGTAAGGGAGAAAAAATAGCTATTATTTATGACAGTGCCATTAGAGGAATAAAGGAAAAAATCTCTTATAAACAATTACTAAAAAAAGTTACTAAATTCGCTCATGCTTTAAGTACAGCAGGTATATCTAAAGGTGATAGAGTAATTATTTACATGCCAATGATACCTGAAGCCATTGTATCAATGCTTGCTTGCGCAAGAATAGGAGCTATTCATTCAGTAGTATTTGGAGGTTTTGCTTCAAATGAATTAGCTGTAAGAATAGATGATGCAAAACCTAAGGCCATAATAGCAGGTTCATGTGGGGTCGAACCTACTGGTATAATTCCTTATAAACCTTTACTCGATAAAGCTATTGATCAAGCAAAACATTCCCCAAAATTTTGTGTGATTTTTCAAAGAGATGAGTTGCAAGCTCCTTTGGTTGTCGGTAGAGACTATGATTGGGACGATTTCCAAAAGGCCTCAACAGAAATTCCATGCGTACCAGTATTAGGTAGTGATCCACTGTATATTTTGTATACCTCTGGTACAACAGGTCAGCCCAAAGGTGTAGTTAGGCCAACAGCTGGTCATTTGGTTAGTTTAATGTGGACTATGAAAAATTTTTTTGGAGCTGATCCTGATGATGTATTTTGGGCAGCCTCTGATGTTGGATGGGTAGTGGGACATTCTTATATAGTTTATGCCCCCCTTTTTGCTGGAAACACTACATTATTGTTTGAGGGAAAGCCTATAGGAACACCAGACCCTGGAACTTTCTGGCGAATTATAGAAGAGCATTATGTAAAAATATTATTTACCGCTCCTACAGCATTTAGAGCTATAAAGCGAAGTGATCCCAATGGAGAATTTATAAGTAAATATGATACTAGTTCACTAAAAACGTTATTTTTAGCTGGTGAAAGGGCAGATACTGATACAATCAAATGGGCCTCAAATAAACTTGGAGTTCCAGTTATTGATCACTGGTGGCAAACAGAAACTGGTTTTCCAATGGTTGGATGTCCCCAAGGATTGAATTCTCCTCCTGTTAAAATTGGAACAGCAGGATTGGCTATGCCTGGTTATGATATCAAAGTATTAAATGAAGATGGAACAGTTGCAGCTTCTAATGTACTTGGGTCAATAGTTGTGAAATTACCTCTTCCTCCTGGAACATTACCTACTCTTTGGGGGTCTGATGATAGATTTAAAAAATCCTATTTATTAAAATTTCCGGGATATTATGATACTGGAGACTCAGGGCTTATTGATGAAGATGGTTTTGTATCGATAATGGCAAGAACGGATGATGTTATCAATACAGCAGGCCATAGATTGTCAACAGGAGCAATGGAAGAAGTATTATCTGGTCATCCTGATATAGCAGAATGTGCAGTAATTGGTGTCAATGATGACCTAAAAGGGCAGTTACCTTTAGGATTTATCTGTTTAAATGCTGGAGTTAATAGAAAACCTTTAGAAATAATTAATGAATCTGTATTATTAGTTAGAGAGAAAATTGGCCCAGTGGCAAGTTTTAAAAAGGCAGTAATTATAGAAAGGCTACCTAAAACAAGATCAGGAAAGGTACTAAGAGGCACAATGCTAAAAATAGCAAATGGTGAAAAATTTAAAGTACCAGCTACTATTGATGATCCGTCTATTTTAGATGAAATTGAAAAGGCATTACTTGAAATAGATTATCCTCAAAAAAAATAAATTATTATTCACCATAAGGTATCCAAATATTTTTAATTTGAGTAGATTTATATAAAGGTTTTATCTTAATTTCCTTAGGTAAATTACTCCAAGAATAATTCACTCCATTATTAACCCAAGTTTGTTTTAAATTTGAAATAGAGTTTTCCTCTATTTTTTTTGAACCTTCTTGAGATCCAAAATACCAAATTCCATCAACTTGCATATGCATAGCAAGAGTTTCTGACAATTCATCTTTATTTCCTGTAACAATATTTACAGAACCGGATGGAAAATCTGAAGTTTCAAATATTTGATACATATCAGTAGCACAAAGTGGATTTTTCTCCGATGGAACAACTACAACGGTATTACCCATAGATAAGGCACTAAAAACTAGATGTATAAATGACAACAATGGATCATTATCGGGACAAATTATAGCTATTACACCTAAAGGCTCTTTCATAGCAAGAGATACACCTCTTATGGGAACATTGTGGATAGCGCCTTCAAATTTATCTGTCCATGAAGCAAAATAAAATATTGTTTCCAGGGCCTTTTCAACTTCATGGTTACCATTTTCTCCAGTCATTTCTAAAATGGTTTGTGCAAATTCTTGTTTACGTAATTCTAAATTTTCAGCTGCATAATATAGCACTTGAGCCCTTCCATGAGCAGACATACCCTTCCATTTTTTTTCATTAGCAGCTGCTTCAACTGCATCTCTGATATCTTTTCGATTACCTAAGGGTACTTGTCCAACAAGTGTATTAGAAAAATATATTTGCTTATCATAACCACTATCACTTCTTTTTTGGGCACCTCCAATATAAAGTTTTCTGGTTCTATCAATATTGATTGTACTGTTTTTATTAATTTTAATTTTTTTTATTTTTTTCTTATCAGTTATATTATTTAGTATTTTGTCAGAGTAAGTTAAATAATCTAGTAGTCCTTCTTCACCACCTTCTCTACCAAAACCACTTTCTCTATATCCTCCAAATCCAGCTGAAGCATCAAACATATTAGTGGAATTAATCCATACTACGCCTACTTTTATCTTTGGTGCTATATCTAATCCCAGATTGATATTTTCAGTCCAAACACTTGA
Organism: uncultured Alphaproteobacteria bacterium; assembly: GCA_902578545.1. Taxonomy (GTDB): domain Bacteria; phylum Pseudomonadota; class Alphaproteobacteria; order Rhodobacterales; family Rhodobacteraceae; genus CACIIZ01. Next base: position 77,630 of record CACHDI010000002.1, on the reverse strand, counting down.
AGATAATCCATATTTTGAATTATTGGCAATTGATACAGCCTCATTGGGCGTTCTAAAAGGTATAACACTTAACACTGGTCCAAAAATTTCGGTTTGACATACATTCATGGATTGGTTTGTATTTTCTAAAAGGGTAGGTGGATAATAATAGCCACTTTTTGGAACCTCAATTTTAGGTTGATAAATATTTGCACCTTCCTTAGTTCCACTGATTACAAGAGACTTAATTCTTTTTAGTTGTTGAAGTGAATTGATCGCTCCAATATCTGTAGATTTATCAAGAGGATCGCCCAGCCTTAACTTAGACATTCTTCTTTTCAATTTAGTTATAAATCTATCTTTTATTCCTTCTTGGACAAGTAATCTTGAACCTGCACAACAAACTTCACCCTGATTAAACCAAATAGAGTCAACAACACCTTCAACAGCACTATCTAAGTCAGCATCATCAAAAACTATAAATGCTGACTTTCCACCAAGTTCTAAAGTTAATTTTTTATTTTTTCCTGCTGTCTCTTTTCTAATAAATCTTCCAACATCAGTTGAACCAGTGAAAGCAATTTTTGAGATTTTATCATTATTTACAATAAGTGAACCTGTTTCTCCGTCCCCATTTACAATATTTACAACCCCAGGTGGTATTTTTGCCTCTATGCAAAGTTCAGCAAAAAACATCGCCGTTAATGGCGTAGTTTCAGCAGGTTTTAGAACAACCGTATTTCCTGTAGCCAGAGCAGGGGCAATTTTCCATGACAACATTAAAAGTGGAAAATTCCAAGGAATTATTTGACCTATAACTCCAATGGGATTTTTTTTTGGAAATTTATCTTCCAAAATTTTTGCCCAACCTGCATGATAATAGAAATGTCTTACTACTAATGGTATATCTAAATCTCTAGTTTCTCTTATAGGTTTTCCATTATCCAAAGTTTCCAATACAGCCAAAATCCTACTATTTTTTTGGATCAATCTTGCTAATGCATATAAATATTTTGATCTCTCAAATGGTTTGGTTTTTTTCCAGCTTTTAAAGGCTTGTTTGGCAGATTTTACTGCATTATCTACATCTGTAAAATTTCCTTTAGATATTTTTGCTAATACTTCTAAATTGGAGGGATTAATTGTTTTAAAAGTTTCTTTTGGAGATGTCATTTTACCATTTATAAAATGACCAAATTGGTTTTTATGCCTAGATAGCCACTTAAATGCTATTTCTGAGGACTCCAATGCTGGGCCATAATCCATTATATCAATTTCTTTATTCATAAGTAAATCCTAAACAATTGGATGACGATTTTCTGCAGAGTACGATCCTGTACTTAGGTGCTCTAATTGTCTTTCAACATCTGCAAGTAGAGAAGAGGCGCCAATTCTAAATAGATTTTTAGTTAGCCAATCATCATCTAACTCTTCTTTCATTAATATTAAATAATTAATTGCTTGTTTTGATTTTGAAATTCCACCAGCCGCTTTAAATCCAATCTTTTTTTTCGTAAGGTCATAAAAGTCTCTTATAGCTCTTATCATTACTAAAGATACTGGAAGTGTGGCATTTGTAGGTTCTTTTCCTGTAGAAGTCTTTATAAAATCAGCTCCAGCCATCATAGATACCCAACTTGCTTTAACCACATTTCTTAATGTTCCAAGATCACCTGCACCGATAATTACTTTTAAATGGTTTTGACCACATGATTTTTTATAGTTTTTAATATCGTTGTATAAAGATTTCCAGTTACCAGTAAGGACTTTATTTCTATTAATAACAACATCTATTTCTGTAGCACCGTCTCTAATTGCAGCTTTGATTTCAGAGTTTTTAATATTTTCAGGTATCAGTCCAGCAGGGAACCCAGTTGCAACAGAAGCAATTTGGATATTATTTTTTCCAATAGATGATTTTGCTTCTTTTACTAAATTTGGATATACACAAACTGCAGCAGTTACAACATTTTTAGAAACATCTAAATCTTCAAGAATATCTTTTCTTACAGGATTTAATGCTTTATGACAAAGCCTACTAACTCTTCCTGGGGTGTCATCACCTGCCAAGGTTGTTAAGTCCATAAATTCAATTGTTTTTAACAACCATTCAACTTGTTTTTTTTTCTTTACTGACCGCCTTTTAATAATAGTCTCACAGCGGCGTTCAACTGCACTTAAATTAACTTTTTGGCTCAAAATAAGATTTATATCTAAGTCTATTTCATGAGCATAAGACAATTATTGATGCCTTTCATTTTGGTTGGTAATATAAAAAAAATTATGCATATAATACCCTTTATATTTTATGTGGTAAAGTTAATTTGAATAAATTTAGAGATATAAAATTTTGAGACTTGTAAAAACTAAAGAAAATAAAAGGTTAATAGAATTATCATATGAAATGATGTTAAATGCGTATGCGCCCTATTCAAATTTTTCAGTAGGTGCAGCTATTTTATCAGAAAATGATAAACTTTTTGGGGGATGTAATGTTGAAAATGCAGCATATCCTGAAGGAACTTGTGCTGAAGCGGGAGCAATTAGTGCAATGATTGCAGGTGGGTGCAAAACAATTAAAGAAATCTATATAGTTTCAAAGTCTGAAAATATTGTAAGCCCTTGTGGTGGATGCAGGCAAAAAATTAGAGAATTTTCTTCAGATCAAACCAAGATCTTTTTATGTAATATAAAATGGGATTATAAACTATTTTCTCTGAATGAATTACTACCATTTAGTTTTTCTGAATTCGATGATTTATAGTAACTAACTATGTTGATCAAAGAATTAATATCAAAAAAAAGACTAGGAAAAGAACTTTCTAAAGAAGAAATCAATTGGTTTGTAACTAGTTTGACTAATAATTCCATAACAGAGGGACAAGTTGCAGCTTTGGCCATGGCAGTTTGCTTACAAGGAATGACTTTTGAAGAAAGAGTAGAATTAACCTTAGCTATGAAAAATAGTGGTAAGACACTATCTTGGCATTTACCAGGACCTATTATAGACAAGCATTCGACAGGGGGAGTTGGTGATACTGTTTCATTAATTTTAGCTCCCATATTGGCCGCTTGTGGTGCTTTTGTCCCTATGATTTCAGGTAGAGGTTTAGGGCATACCGGTGGAACATTAGATAAGTTTGATTCAATTCCTGGATATAATACTTCGCCAAATGAAAAATTATTTAGAAAAGTAGTTAGTAAAGTAGGATGTGCAATAATTGGTCAAACTAATGAGTTAGCTCCCGCAGATAAAAGACTTTATGCAATTAGAGACGTAACAGGTACTGTTGAATCAATAGATTTAATAACAGCTTCTATTCTTTCAAAAAAATTGGCAGCGGGTCTAGACGGATTAGTTATAGATGTAAAATGTGGAAATGGAGCATTTATGCAAGATTTAAATGAAGCAAGTAATCTTGCTCAGTCACTTGTTACCGTTTCTAATAAAAGTGATTGTAAGACAACAGCTTTAGTTACCGATATGAATCAACCCTTATCTCAAAGCATAGGTAATTCACTAGAAGTATTATCTGCAGTTGAAGTTTTGAAAGGAGTTTCTGACGACTATAGATTGTTGGAAGTATCTAAAGCACTTGGTGTCAGTTTATTGTGTTCATCAAAAATCTGTCAAAATAAAAATGACGCAGAAATATTAATTTCTTCTGTACTTTCTTCTGGTAAGGCAGCAGAAAAATTCTCGGAAATGATAAGTGAATTGGGTGGTGCACATGATTTTTTTGATAAGCCACATAAATACTTAAATTCATCAAAAATTAAAAAAGATGTTTATTTAAAAAAATCTGGATATGTAAATAAAATTAATACTAAAAAATTAGGGAATACCTTAATCCTTTTAGGTGGTGGACGTTTAAAGGTAGAAGATAAGATTGATTATTCTGTTGGAATAAAATTAAAGATAGAAAAAGGCGACTATGTAGAAAAAAGTCAGCCAATTTGTACTTTATATGCATCTAATCATCAGACTTTAGAGATTGCTGAAAAAGAAATTAATTACTCATTTGAAATTGGACATACTAAAGAGAATATAAATAGTGATATCATTCTTGAGAATTTTGAATGACAGGTAAAGGCATTTTAATTGTGTTAGATGCTGTTGGTATTGGTGGAGCAACAGATGCAAACGATTTCGCTGATATGGGTGCTGATACTCTGGGTAATATAAAAAAAGAATGTATTAAGGGTAGAGCTAATTTTAGTCGTTTCGGTCAATTAAATATACCAAATTTAGCTAGTTTAGGTATTTACGCTTCTCATGCAGTAGCTCAAGATTATTATTCAGAAAATCAAAATTTCTTTTGTTCAAAAAATGCTTCTTTTGCATGTGCATCTGAAATAAGTAAAGGAAAGGATACTCCAACTGGTCACTGGGAATTAGCTGGATTACCCTTAAAGTGGAATTGGAAATATTTTGAAAATAAATTTAAATCATTTTCTGAAGATCAAATTAAACCTATCATTAATAAATTTTCACTTACAGGTATTTTAGGTAATTGTCATTCGTCTGGAACTGAAATAATTAAAAAATATGGTGAGGAACATATCCTTAGCTTAAAGCCAATATTTTATACATCAAAAGATAGTGTAGTTCAGATTGCGTGTCATGAAAATATTTTTGGATTAAAAAAACTCTATGAATTATGTGAATTCTCTGCAAAAGTTTTTCACCCTTTAAAAGTTGGAAGAGTAATTGCCAGACCTTTTTTAGGAGATAACTCAGGTACTTTTTTCAGAACAAAAAATAGAAAAGATTATACATTTCCTCCCCCAAATAAAACACTTTGTGATTTAGTTGTGGAAAATAATAGATCATGCCATGCCATTGGAAAAATTGCTGATATTTTTTCTAACAGAGGGATTTCAACAAGTGTATCTGGGTTAAGTGACGATGCTTTATTTTATAAAATGATTGATGTAATAAAAAAAGCTAAAAATGGAGACTTGATTTTTGCAAATTTTGTTGAATTTGATTCACTTTATGGACATAGAAGAGATGTAGCAGGATTTGCTGCGGCTCTTGAACGTTTTGATTTAAAATTAGTTAAATTATTAGAAATTATAAATCCTAATGATTTTTTAATAATTACTGCTGACCATGGGAATGATCCTACTTTTAAAGGTACGGATCATACTAGAGAAAAAGTACCTGTATTAATGGTTGGAAATTATGCCCAAAAAGGAAATAATGGAAATATAGTTTTTTCTGATGTGGGAGCCACTATGGCTGCTTTCCTTAATCTAAGTGGGAAATTAAAAGGAACAAATATTTTTAATGATAACAATAAATTGGAGAAAAAATGCAAAACTTAAAGATAGTAGACCACCCACTTGTTCAGCATAAATTAACTAAAATGAGAAAAAAGGATACTCCAACTAATCATTTTAGACAACTGTTGAGGGAGATCAGTTTATTACTTGCTTATGAAATAACTAGAAATTTAGATATGACAACTGTCAATATTGAAACTCCTATAGAAAATTTTGAAGCACCCACACTAGATGGAAAAAAATTAGCATTAGTTTCTATACTTAGAGCAGGTAATGGTCTTCTTGATGGTGTTTTAGATCTTATACCATCTGCTAGAGTAGGTTATGTTGGATTATATAGAGACGAAAAAACATTAGAGCCTGTGCAATATTATTTTAAAGTCCCAAATGAGCTTAGTGAAAGAGTAGTAATAACCTTAGATCCTATGCTGGCTACGGGTAACTCTGCTTGTGCAGCAATTGACCTATTGAAAAAAGCTGGTGCAAAAACAATTAGATTTTTATGCTTACTTGCAGCTCCAGAAGGAGTTAAAACTTTAAATGAAGCACATCCGGATGTGCCAATAATTACTGCATCTTTGGACAGACAGTTAAATGATATAGGTTATATAATGCCAGGATTAGGTGATGCGGGTGATCGCATGTTTGGAACTAAATAGTTATTAGTTAATAAAATTTGTATTAAGTGGACTATGATATATTTAAAATTTTAATATTTTATAGATAATATTAAAGAATAATGTAGATCTTATACATTTATAAATGGATTTAATTAAAGCCAATCACCCACTTACGAAATCTTTTAACATTTTGTTTTCATATTGAACTTTTTCGATCAATCTATTTACTACATCACCTATAGATACAATTCCTATAGGAGCATTATTCTCTACAATTGGAATATGGCGGATTTTGTTTATTGTCATTAATTCCATTAGTTTGTCAGAAAGAACTTCTTTTTCACAGCTAATAACTGTTTTTGTCATTAGTTGGTTAACTAATAAAATTGAATAATCTTTATTTTTATAATTTGATAATGCTTTTACTATATCTCTTTCTGATATAATACCGACTAGTTTCTTATTATTATTTATAACTGGAATAGCTCCAATGTTATATTTTACTAACTTATTAATAGCATCTAGTAACTTATCATTTTCATTGACAGTTATTAGTTCTCTTTCAGTTAGTTTCTCTGCTAGACTTTTAGACATTTAATTATCCAAACCTTGCTTTCAAAATTTTAATGCTAAAATGTTTTTAAAACAACCTGTTTTATTTGGAAATTTACTATCTATAAATAATCGGTTATTTTTTTAAACTACTTCACATTTTTGATCTACATTAAAAGGCCAACACCATATAGATATAAATGGTATTCCTCCAACTTTCATACCATGAGGGTTGTAAGGTTCATTATAAATTATTGACCCTGATTGCATATCTAACCATTTCTTTTTTCCAAATCTCCATTTTGTACCATCAGTTAAATTTAAATATAATTCAGGAGCTGCATGAATGTGATCTTTGTAAAATATTTTTTGCTCTAATAAAAAAATCCCTAACTTTAATTCTTCAGATTTAAAATATCCATCATTGGGCCCAATAAGTTCTGCATTCATATTTCCATTTAGGTAAATTTTCCCAATATTTGAATTTTTGTTATAGTATTCTCCATTATCTATTTTCCAATATAATTTGGTGTAGCCGTCAAAAATGGCATTTTTTAAAGGTATCATTTTATTTGAAGATATTGACGATAAACCATTTATTAAGGATTTATTCTTTGGAGGAATGTTTGGAATAATATCATTTACCGTTTTTTTGTTTAGAATACTTTTTTTAATAGAATTACAAATACACTTTTCCTCATTTGTTTTGATATTTTCTTCAAGATATTTAATTATCTCTTCAATAATCTTTTTAATTTTATGCATAGAATTATTAATTATTTTATTTACAAGTCTTATATGATTAAAATATTTAATAATAGATATTAATAAATTTTAAAGCTAACTTAGTTGAAAATATAAAATTATTGGAAAATATATTGTTGAGATGATAGTTGAAGTTATTACAATTCCAGCTACTGCTTTATCGTCTGCATCATACTTTTTTGCTAAAAGATAAGATGTTATTGCTACAGGAGCAGACATTTGTAATACCAGAATATAAAAGGGGATTTGATCAAGAGCTAAAATATTCCCAATCAATATAGATAAAGATAAACAGATAATTAACTTTAATATACTTAATTTTAGAGCTTTATATAAATGGGTTGAATTAAGGTTTGCTACTGCCACACCTAGGGTAATTAGCATAAGTGGAATTGCTAACTGACCTATTAATTCAAGTGTAGATGTGAAAAAAATTGGTGTTTGAGATTTTGTAGCTAGAAAAATTAATCCCAAAAATGTAGCAGCTAGTAATGGTTCATTTTTTAAAGTTTTTAAAAAAGAAGTTTCTCCAGAAACAAACCATATACCTATAGAAAAAGATAAAATTGAGGTAATTGAAAGAACTAAAACTGCATAACCTAAGCCAATTTCTCCAAACGCGAAGTAAGCTAAAGGCAAACCAATATTACCAGTGTTACCAAATGATAAAGGTGACAAATAGGTTTGAGAGTTTATTTTCAGGAGTTTAATAATAATAAAAAAGGTTAAAATTATTAATAAATAGCAAAGTAATGTAGCTATTGCGAAATTTAGTAAGATTTTTAAATCTATTTTTGTGTTCATAAGTGAAACAAAGACTAAGCATGGAACAGCTATATTCATACATATTCTAGTTACAAATTGCATTGGATAATCAAAACCACTTTTTACCCAGTAAAAACCAAGGCAAGAAAGGAAAAAAACTGGGAAAACAACCTCTAATACTTTAATAAAAATCATAAGTAATCAAAATTTAAATGATAAATATATTGCTTTGTTAAATATTAAAATTTAAGGCTTTAATTTTGAGTCATAATCTTTAGAACCATCATGATATGTTCCAAATACTCTATCAAATGGTACTAGTCCGTCACCGCCATAATTAACATTAAAATATTTATGATGTAAGTAATGCATGTAGGCATGAGTATCAAATGTTTTATTTTCTGAGATTTCAACTTTATCGAAACCAACATGTCCAGGTACAGCTCCAAAACCAGCAAAATGTAACTGATAAAGGGCAATTATTGGATTAGAAGGAATTATAAAATGCCAAAAAACTGTACTAAAGTACAAAAAATGTTCAATTGGGTGCATAGAAAGGGATGACCAAGGACTAGGATTTACTGATTTATGATGTACCGAGTGCACCCATTTATATAGGAAAGGTATATGGATTAATCTATGAATACAATAAAAATGAAAATCATGAATTATAGGAACCATTAATACCATAAAAATGAACCAAAATGAATTTTCAAAAAAACTTATCCAAGGTATATATCCATTAGAAAAGGTCCATAGCATTAAAACTTGTAGTAAAGACCAAATTGGAACACCAAAAAGCATTGATCTGGCCATATTATCTAAAGTCTGATTTCTAAACCAAAAAAACTTTTTCTTTAAATCTTGAGGAAATTGGTAGTTATATTTAAATCTGTTTGATTGTTTTCTTTTTACATAAAGTGGAATCTCCCATCCCTGATACCAAATAAATGCTAAAACCATATTGATAATCAGAATTTTGATGATCCAGTCCCATGCTAAAACAGCCATTATTTCAATTGGTGGAATTACTAGAAACCAATAAATCAGAGACGAAATCATGAATAAAATATTATAGGGAAAAAAAAATGCTGGTATCCAGGCTAAAATTTTTTTTGGTTTAGGAGGAAACAGCCAAATAGGGGCTGGCTCCAATAATTTATGAGGTGCCCAATCACCACGGTTATCACGGCTACCAAAATCTTTATCATCCATTCATTTACTCTTTTAGTAGAAAATAATTTATACTTAATGAATATATATTATTTTATCTCGTGTAAACTAATTTTGGAAATATCGATTTGGCGTTTTTAAAAGTAAATATAATTTCAAAATCAATAAGTTGTGAAATCTAAATAAATACAATTCCTAGCTTTAAAAGATATCTACATAAATCGTAAATAATAAAATAATTATTTTTTTTGAATGATTTTTAAATTTTAGTTAATATATGGCATTTAATTTTTAACTAACTTAATATTTCTGAAATTTCTATATTTTAATACTATAACTTTGATTATATTTTCTTTAGCTGTATTTTTTTTATTAATAACTCCTGGTCCTGGGGTTTTATCAACAGCTGGGATAGGATCTGCATTTGGAATTCGGTCAGGGATTAGATATGTTTTTGGCCTTTTTATTGGAACAAATATTGTTGCAATAATTGTAATTTCTGGTCTTGCAACTGTTGTTTTTTCTTTTCCAATTGTTAGGACAATTTGTTTATTTTTGTCTTCTATTTTTTTTATTTATTTAGCTTTAAAAATAATTTTGAGTGATACAAAATTGAATATCTTGAAGTCTCAAGATATTCCAGGAATTACGCATGGTGTAATGTTACAGCTTGTTAATCCAAAAGCTTATATAGTAAATTTAACTTTTTATTCAGGTTTTGCTTTTTTTCCTGCAAACTTTGGTTTGGAAATACTAATTAAATTAATAATAACTAATTTAATCTGGATACCAATTCATTTAATTTGGTTATATGCTGGCGTTTTGTTATATGAGATGCCACTAAGTGAAAAAGTGAGAAACAAACTAAAGTTTGTAATGGGAACAAGCTTAATTATAGTGGTTTTGTTATCAATAATTTCAATATGAAATCATTTGAAAAATTAATTGGTAGTAAATGACTAATGTGATCAAGCCAACAAATATAAATGATAAAATTAATGAAAAAAGAAAATAAGTAACAAAAAATTAAATATTAGGAGATAAAAATGTATGCAACTGTTACAGAGTGGGAAACAGAAGCACCAGCAACCCCTGAGAGTTTTAATGAAATGGTGGCACTAGCGTTTAAAGATTTTAAAGAATTAGGCGCAACTAACTTACGCTTTATAAAAACTGGTGAAAATCGAGCTCGCACTATGACTTTGTGGCCAAATGAAGAAACCGCGGCCTTGGCAATTGAAGCAATAGAATCTGTTGCTAACTCATATCCAGGAGTTAGATTTTTAGGTAGTGAAAAAGGAACACTCTTAGCGGAGTATAATTAATTTATTTAATCAATAAGTAGTTCAGTGGCTATCAAATTTCATAATAAAAAGCCATACTTTCTAGCATTAAATGACAGTCCTGACATTCAACTTTTCCATCCAGATGCATCCTTAAGTTGGGCCAAATAGCTATTTGATTAAAGGTTTTGACTTTAATTAAAGAAAAATAAAAGGAGCTCTTTTTGTAATAACCAAACAGACACAATAACAAATAATTTTATACATTTTAGAAATATTATTCAACTTTTCTATGTAGGTTTTGTTTTGATAATATGTTTGAGGTTTTAGACTTAATTTCTATTGTTTCAACTTCAGATTTTCCTTTATGTTTTTCAAGTTCTTTAGCTAACTCTGGCATGGAAATAAGTTCATCTTGATCATCGCCTGATGAATGCACAACAACCCATATACAGTCATTTTTACTTTGGTTAAAAGGAGTGTGGGGAATATTTTCAGGAATAAATATTTGTTCACCTTTCTTAACTAAAATGTGATTTTCCAACTTCTCTCCATAGAATAGAGTACATTCTCCTTCTAACAAATAAGCGATAGTCTCTATTTCTTTATGTATATGAGGTATAGAGTGAACTCCTGGTGGCATTGGTAAAATATTCATGCAAACTTTTTCAGAGCCAGCAGTTTTTCGAGATACCCCAGCATTATATTTAACTCCTTGGCCTCCCAAATATTGTTTTCCAGGTTTTATTAACTTGACTTCTTTATTAATCATTTTTTAACCAATCGATTTAGTGGATTTATTTTAGGTATTTTAAATGTAAAGATTTTTTGTTTTTATCAAGAGTATATATTTTTCTTTGATGTTTAAAAGTAGCATTTTTTTCGAACATAAATTTCACTCAATGATTTTTCCATGAAAAAAGTATATTCTTTTGTTAAATGGTTTTTTTTTAATATTTTATAACTTTTTAATTATTATTTTTGTCATTATTCCAAATATTATTCAAAAGATTTGGGTTATCCTTAAAACTAGAATATTTTTAGTAAGTACTATTATTTAATTTTTTGGATTGGAATGATATAAAATAATTTCTTAAATATAGTTTAGATTAAGTAAAAATGTTATTTTATAAGAGAACTGTTTAGGGTTTTTTGGATATAAAGGCCAAGTTATTTGCAGGCATTTGCTCTGTATTTAGATGGACTAATCCTGCCTCATTAAATAAATTCAATATATCTATATCATTTTTGTATCCTAAATTGAGATCAGCATTAATTAAGCTGTAATGAAATTCCATATCACCCTTACTAATTAGCTTACCGTTTCGCATAAAAGGTCCATAAATAATTGAAAGTCCTTTTGGAGCTAGTGCTTTTGATATTTCTTTAATTAAAATTTTTGTCTCTTTTATACTAATCAAATGTAGCAAGTTTACTAAAAGAATAAGGTCTTGATCTCTATGCTTTTTAGACCAACCTTCCTCAGTTGCATCTAATATGCATGGTGGCCTTAGGTTCTTTAAATTTTGGTCATTACTCCAGGATTTAATACTATTTAAACGAGTAATATCCACATCTGAAGGTTGCCAATTTAAAAACGGTAAGGCAGAGGCAAGTTTTACAATATGCTGTCCTGTTCCGCTGGCTATCTCAAGTGCGTTACCTGGTTTGGTTACAGTCTTTCGCACTAATTGAATAATAGGTTTGGCATTTCTAGCTGCTGCAGGTGCAGTGAGACGGCCGTCGTTATGGTATTTTACAATGCTGACTATCTTAGGAAGATTTCGACGTTCGGCCATATTTAGAAATTTAATTAATAAAAAATTAAGTTACTCATATCAATTTTAGATTAAAACTCTACACTATTAATATTTAAAAAAATTTTGCATATATTTTCATGCTTTTTGATAACAATTTATTTACCGTAGAAAAAAAGTTATTATCAATATTATTGATGACTATTGGATCTGTGGCGATAAGTTTTAACGGACTAGTTCTTAGGAATATAGAAACCGCAGATGATTGGACCATTATATTTTATCGTGCTTTATCATTCTCAATTACCATATTTATATATCTCTTTTTTATACATAAAAAAAGAATTTTTAAAAAAATTATCCAAATTGGAATTAGTGGTTTAATTGGTGGGTTTGTTCTAGGAATTTCAAACGTATGTTTTATTTTATCTATGACTACTACGTCAGTTGCCAATACTGTTTTTACTATAAGTCTTATCCCATTTATTACTGCCTTATTTTCTCTATTAATTCTAAAAGAAAAACTTGCTCAAATTACAGTTTATACAATGATAGCAGCATTTTTTGGAGTTTTAATGATGTTTTATGGATCTTTAAAAATTGGAGAGCTATGGGGAAATATGCTTGCTCTTATAACAGCTATTTCTTTTTCAATTTATACTATAATTATTAGATCTAATAAAAATATTGATATGCTGCCTTGTTTGTTAATATCTGGCATAATGGCCATGGGATTAACTTCATTTCAAAATGTTGGTTCTTTACAAATATCAACCCATGATTTTTTCCTTTGTTTTTTATTAGGTGGAGTTCTATCAGGTTTTGTAAATTGTTGTTTTGTATTTGCCACTAGACACTTAATAGCAGCTGAAGCAACTTTATTCTTCTTTATAGAAATTGCATTAAGTCCATTTTGGGTTTGGTTATTTTTGAACGAAATAATAAGCCCCAATACATTAATTGGAGGTATAATTATATTAATTTCTATTCTTATTAGAGCACTTTATTTGCGACATAACAAAATAAAGATATAAAAATGTTTAAATTAGTTTTTTTATTTTGGTTTTATTAAATTTTTCTCTTTAAATGATACTAACATTCCAGATAAGAGAATAAGTAACATACCAAATATAATATATTTTGAAATATAATCTGATAAAAAAATAACACCCCAAGATGTTGCAAAAAATAAGAATGAATATTCAAAAATGGAAACAAAACTTGTCTCTCCTTTTTGGTACCCATAGGTTATAAAAATACCTCCAACAACAGAAAGAAATGCATGGATTATAATTATTAATAAAGATTGACTATCTAATAAAGTTAAATTCATAGTGATAAATGATTTTGAGATTGGTAATAATGAAAAAAATGAGTTTAACTCTAAAAAAATGATAATTATTAAAGATGTAAGACCTATTCCTAAAAAAAACATAAACATCAAAGACCTAGAATCTTCTTCTTTACACCATTTTCTCGTTGTAATAGAGGATAAAGCATAAAAAGCCCCAGCTAGTATTGGAAATATAGTTCCAAATGTAAAATCCCATATATTTATGTTTAAGACTATCAATACTCCTAAACTGCCAATGAAAACAGAAGCTATTTTGATAAAGTTAAGCTCTTCTCTATATATGAATCTAGAAAAAATTATTACAAAAATGGGTGAAGTAAAAAGACCAGCTGCCACCTGAGCTATTGGAAAAAAGGCTAAGCATCCGAAATATATTAACATAGAAATGACCATTAAAGCTGTTCTATAGAATACAAGTTTAAATTTTTTTGGAAAAATTATTTTATAATTTTGATTGAATGAAAATAAAATTAGCAAAGGTATTGCGATTAAACTTCGCATAAAATGAAATTGCCAAAGGCCAATTTTATCAGTTATAAAACGGATATAATTGTCACCAATTGCTAAAACTAACATTCCAATTGCAATAAATAGACCCCCTTTTATATTCATGTAGTTTTCTTAATTTTATTTTTGTAATTTTTATTTTAATTATATTTAGGATTATATCTTTTGAATAAAATTACTTGATAGTTTTGTACATGCCTTCATTTGTATTAGCACCTGCCATTAATACTTTTGATTGGTAGTTTAGAATATAATTATAAATAACAAGGTCTTTTTTGTTAAATAACCCTCTAGGTCCTGCAAAATTATACCAACCACTTTTATCATCCAAACCTCTTACTAGCATTGCAAAATCGTGATCATTGTCTGTACCTTTAACATCAGGTTTAACATATCTTATTGCCACACCAATACGCCTTTCATTTGAATTATTAATACCAGACGCATGAAGACATTTACCATGGTGTAATGACATTTCACCTGGTCTTAATGGTGCAAATACTGCATCCTTTTCACTAATTCCTTTAATTTCTTGACCTCTTGATAACAAATTATCCTTATGAAATGTATCTTCATGTTTAAGAATGTTTTTATTGTGACTTCCTGGGATAAAACGCATACAACCCGCTTCAATGGTTACATTACTTAAAGCAATCCAAGCTGTTACTTCACCGTCAGTTTCACCCATTCCCCAATAGGTAAGATCTTGGTGCCAAGATACAATTTTAGAAGATCCAGGTTCTTTAATAAAAAGTTCGACAGACCAAACTAAAATATTGGATCCTAGTAATAACTCAACATGGTCTAAAATTTTTGGTGATTTTGACAAATTAGCTAATAAAGGAATTACGATATGGCCATTAACCCTAAAATATTGATCTAACTTTTGCCCAGAGACTCCATTCTTGAATTTCAATTCAAGATCTTCAATTTCTGAACGTATATTATTGGTTTCATTTTCTGAGAATATTTCTATACCATAGCAAAAGCCGTTTTTTTTATATTTATTTACGAAAGATTTATCAATTGAGTTCATAATATTTTAAAATAATGATAACGAATTTATTATAACTATTCAGTCAAAAAAAAAAAAATCAATGACAAAATTTATTAATTTAATTAACTTAATTTGCAATTAACAAATAAATTATAACTATTTAACTCTAAAAATATATATACCATCATAAAAAGAGAGAAAAAATGTGCACAATTACTACTGATTTTTTTTTAAGATTTCACTTATGATAATTAAAAATTATTCAAAAAAAAATGAAAAAAAATTATAATGGAGGATGTAGTTGTGGTGAATTTAGATACCGGATACTAGATGATCCAATATTCACACATGCATGTCATTGCACTCTTTGTCAAAAATATACTTCCTCGGCGTTTATATTACATTCAGCAATTGAAACTTTAAATTTTTCAATACAAACAGGTACTTTAATAAATAGTAATGGTCCTTCTGGTAGCGGATCATTGCATAAAGTATTTCGTTGCAGCGAATGTTTAGATCAAATTTATAGTCAATTTAATTTTATAAAAAATAATAATATTTTAATACTTAAAACTACCACATTAGATGATCCAAATTTATTTCCACCACAAGCACATATTTTTATAGAGAATAAATTAAATTGGGTAAAATTAAATGATGATATTCCAAAATTTAAAAAAATGTATAATAGAGAGGAAATTTATTCCCTTGAAAGTTTACAAAGAAGAAGATTAGCGGAAGCTTAGTTTAAAAGATGGCCCAATTTTTTGATTTAATTAAAATACCATAGTATTATATTATCTCATTTTTCAATCTATATTCTCTCCAAAAAGTATAACATCCTGATAGTACTATAATAATAGCACCAGATATAGTGAAGAAATCAGGATTTTCTTCCAATATAAAAACAGCCAATATCAAAGCAAAAATAAGTCTAGTATAACGAAAAGGAGATATGACGGATACATCGCCTTTTCTAGTAGCTAAAACAAGCATAAAATATGAAAAACAGGCTATGATTGCGCTTAATATTATTAATTGCAAATGAACTAATGAAAATGTTATAAAAGGTTTACTTATTGGAATTAACAGTATTCCACCCAAAGTAGTTGCAATAAAGGCATATACTGAAATTGTTAAAGATGGGATATCTTTATTTATAGTTCTTGTGATGAGGTCTCTAAGACCCAAAAAAAATATTCCTAAAAACGCAATAATAGTGGAACTTTGAAAACTATCCATACCGGGTTTTAATATTAAAATAACACCAATAAAACCAACTATAACTGCTGACCAACGTCTCCATCCTACTTTTTCTTTAAGAATAATTGCAGATCCAGCTGTCACCAATAAGGGAATGGCTTGCAAAATTGAAGAAACTGTTGACAAAGAAATTAATGATATTGCATATACTATAAAGATTGCTCCCAACATATCTGATAAAGTACGTATAAGTATAATTGGATTTCTCAAATCTTGGTATCTAAAAGGTGGGATTTTTTGGATTTTACCAACTAAAATTAAAAGACAAACTGAAACTATACCTACTGACAAAAGAATTTGGGCAACTGGCATATTTTTTGACAAGATCTTTATAATTAAGTCTTCTAATGCGAAACTAGCCATTGCTAATGTCATAAAAAGAATCCCACGAAGATTTTCCAATTTCTCTCCTAGATTTTAAAAATATTTAACTTATAAAGATAGGTTTTTAATTCATTTGAATTAATATAATTGGTATATTAAAAAAAAGCTAAGCATGGCTAATCCTAAGTAAGTAAAAAGCATACCTGAAATTCTTAGGAATGGGTTAAATTCATAAAAAGAAAAGCAAATAGCATGAGCTAATCTACCATATAAAAAAATTAAACATGTTATTAGTAAGTATAAAAATGGAGTTTCATTTTTAATTTCTAAAATTAGAAGAAGTATTAAAAAAAGTGGGACATATTCTGAAAAATTACCATGTGATCTAACATTACGTACTAATTTAGTTTCATTAATTTTATCATCCATTCTGAAAATCAATCTCATAACAGGACTGCCCCTAAAATATCCAACTCTAAAAGAAAGAAAAATATAAAAAATTGTAAATAGTGAAGCAAAGATTGTTGTTAAGTACAGGTCATTCATAATTAAAATTTTTATAAATTTATTTAGGTATTAAATTTAATTAATATTCCCCCTAGCGGGATATTTTTTATCAATAATAAAGTTTAAAGAGTTAATTATGTCTTCAAATTGTGGCCTAGCAAAGGGCATTGATTGTATATATGCAGAGAAAATAGTTTTATCAGGTTTAATTAAAAATAAGCCTGGTTCAGGAAAAAAATCTAATTCATCAACTCCTACTGATGTTTTACCTCTTCCTTTAGATATAAATAAATCCCATTCCTTTGCCTTTGCAATATCAAGGTCATAAGCTAACCTTAATTCTGTTGATCCAACTTTCTGCAACATTTGTGTAGCTCGAGTTTTATCATCTGAGGAAACAGTTACATAGTCTACTCCAATATTTTTTAAAGTTTGTACATATTTCATCATCTGTTTGAGATAGATGATGCATAGTGGACAATGTAA
The DNA here is from genome assembly GCA_902578545.1 of uncultured Alphaproteobacteria bacterium. GTDB lineage: Bacteria > Pseudomonadota > Alphaproteobacteria > Rhodobacterales > Rhodobacteraceae > CACIIZ01. The sequence goes on along the minus strand of CACHDI010000002.1, from coordinate 60,009 downwards.
CCCTCTTATAAATATTACCATAGTAAAATTTACAGGTTCTTCATTAAATAAATTAAATTCACTATGATAAACGGTTGGTAAGACTAAATTTGGTGCTTTTCTTGTGGGAGTAATCATTAGAATATGTAAAATATTATATTTTTATTATTGTTGAGATTATCATGTTCTTATTTTTTCATCTAGTATTTTATATAAAGATTAAATTCATAAATAAAATAATAAAATAAAAAATAGGTTCACTTATAATCAGAAATAATCTAAACCCATTATTAATGTAGGATAATATGATTGTTTAATTAAATTATGTTTTTATTAAGAAACTCATTTTTTTTTCAACTTTGTTTTTTCATATTTTTTACCTCTCCCTTATACTCTGAATTACTCAAAAACAAAAAATTTCCTGATAGTAATAAATTATTAAATGTTAACGTGGGTCTTTCTACTTTAAGTGCTCCAAAATATGAAGGATCATCAAAATCAGTAAGCAGAATTATGCCTTTTTTCAATTTAAAATATAAAAATATAACATTTAATCCTGTAATGGGATTAAATGTAAATTTTCTAGATAATAAAGGTTGGTTATTGGGTTATGGCCTAGGGTTTAATTTTGGTAGGGATCCTGAAAGTGACATCAATCTAAATGGATTAAAAAAAGTTAATTCTACATTTGAGCCTAAGTTAAAAGCCAAATATAAAAATAAATATTATTCGATTGCTTCAGAAATTTCATATGATTTGCTTAAAAGAGGACATAAAGGAGTATACCTTAAAACATCTTTTAATACTGGATTTCCTTTAATAAAACTGAAAACCTTTATTATTCCATCTTTTTCTTTTACTTACGCTGATAAAACATATTTGAATAATTTTTTTGGCGTTGATGACAGGGAAAATTTATCTTCAGGGTATTCAAAATATATTTTAGAAAGTGGGATAAAAAATATTTCAGCAAGTTTTATGGTTATATATAATTTAAATGATAGAATTAGCATAAATAGCAATTTGATTTATAAAAGATTGGTTGGTCAGGTAGCAAATAGTCCACTAGTTTCAAAAAGTGATGGTATAAGCACAATTTTTTCAATTGTATATAAATACTAAAAATAAAAATAATTTTATATTTTTAGTAATACTTTTTATAATTTTTAAAATTTCCTATTGGGATCTAGTCCTGGTATCCAGTTTGTCCCAGCTAGTGGAACACGCGCCATTGCTGCTGACTCAATCGTTAATGCACATAAATCTTCTGGTTCTAGATTTCTAAGATGACTTTTACCACAAGCTCTGGCAAGAGTTTGTGCCTCTAATGTAAGAACTTTAAGGTAATTTGATAAACGTTTTCCTCCGTCCATAGGGTTCAGTCTTTTTGCAAGTCTTGGGTTTTGTGTGGTTATTCCAGCGGGATCATTTCCTTCATGCCAGTCATCAAAAGCACCAGCAGTTGTTCCTAAATTTTTATATTCTTTTTCCCATTTAGGATCATTATCACCTAATGCAATAAGTGCTGCTGTTCCTATCGATACTGCATCTGCACCTAAAGCTAAAGCTTTTGCAACGTCTGCTCCATTCCTAATCCCACCAGAGACAATTAATTGAACCTGTCGATGGAGATTTTGTTCTTGCAATGCTTCAACTGATGAACGAATACAGGCAAGGGTAGGAATACCTACATGCTCAATAAAAATATCTTGTGTTGCTGCTGTTCCACCCTGCATTCCATCAATAACTATTGCATCTGCACCTGCTTTTATAGCTAATGAAGTGTCATAAAAAGGTCTTGTAGCCCCAATTTTAACAAATATAGGAATTTTCCACTGTGTTATTTCTCTTAATTCAATAATTTTAATTTCTAAATCATCTGGTCCAGTCCAATCAGGATGTCTACATGCAGATCTTTGGTCAATGCCATTGGGTAAGTTTCTCATTTCAGCTACTCTATCATTGATTTTTTGACCTAATAACATTCCACCACCGCCAGGTTTTGCTCCTTGACCAACAACAATTTCTATTGCATCAGCTTTTCTTAAATCATCTGGATTCATGCCATACCTAGAAGGTAAATATTGGTATACTAATTTATTTGAATGCTGGCGTTCTTCTTTGGTCATACCTCCGTCACCTGTTGTGGTAGAAGTACCTGCCAAAGAAGCACCTCTTCCTAAAGCTTCTTTCGCAGTAGCTGATAAAGCACCAAAACTCATACCAGCTATCGTTATAGGGATATCAATTTCTAATGGTTTTTCTGCATTTCTTGTACCTAATTTCACTGTAGTTTCACAGTTCTCTCTATATCCTTCAAGTGGATATCTTGACATAGAGGCCCCTAAAAAAAGAAGATCATCGAAGTGAGGTATTCTTCTTTTTGATCCACCCCCTCTAATATCATAAATACCCGTGGCAGCAGCTCTTCTAATTTCTGCATTTACTTCTGGTGTAAATGTTTGAGAAAAAATAGGTTCTGTTTTAGGTGTTAAGGATGGTTTACTTTTTTTTGTCATCAGTTTCCTTCAATTAATATTTTGATAAATTATCTATATCGAAGTTATAAAGCTTTCTTGCTGATCCATATCTTTTAAATTTGCTTGCTTTCAGATTTATTTTTGATTCATCAAGTAATTGTTCAAGTTGATGCTTATGTTTGGTCGACACTTCTTTTTCTATACAATCAGAACCTAAAGATCTAACAGATCCTTTTACAAATATTTGTGCTTCATAAATACTATCTCCTAGTGAATCTCCAACATCACCACAGACTATAAGTTTTCCAGATTGAGCCATAAATGCTGACATATGGCCAATATTACCTTTTACAATTATATTAATACCTTTCATGGAAATACCACATCTAGAAGATGCATTACCTTTTATAACCAGGATGCCGCCGTGACCGGTTGCTCCAGCATATTGACTGGCATTTCCTTCAACAATTAATTTGCCTGACATCATATTTTCAGCAACTCCAGGTCCGACTGAACCATTAACTTGTATGGATGCTTTTTTATTCATTCCTGCACAATAATAACCGGTAGATCCATCAATTTTAACATTAATAAAATTATCTAAACCTACTGCAATTGCATGGTTTCCTTTTGGATTAGTAACTAACCATTTTTCATTTTCTTTGGATTGATGCAATTTAGAATTTAATTCTCGCAATGTTGTTTTATTAAGGTCAATTTTATTCATTTTTATGATTCCAAAAATAAACTTTAGCAGGTTCTGGCTCCCATATTTCAGCATGATCAATTTCTGGTAATTCTGAAAATGCTCTATATTCTGAACCAAACGCTACATAATAATCATTTTCAGCCATAACGGCTGGCTTACATGAAATGGGATCTCTTAATACTCCAAAACCGTCTTTTGTGCCAATAAGGAACGTGTAAAATCCATCTAACTCAGACAAAGCTAACTCTAAGGATTGTTTTAATGATTTTCCATTTTTTAATTGCAAACTTATAAAACTTGCTGCAACTTCTGTATCATTTTCAGTTTGAATCTCCATTCCGTTTCTTTGAAGTTTTTTTCTAAGCTCGTTATGATTTGATAATGAACCATTATGCACTAAACATTGATCAGAACCTGTATTAAATGGATGCGCTCCCAGTGTTGTTACTGCACTTTCAGTAGCCATTCTAGTATGGCCAATTCCGTGAGTTCCATTCATCTTTTTTATACCAAATTTTTTAATTACAGTTTCTGGTAATCCTACTTCTTTATAAATTTCGATATTTTCTCCAGAACTCATTAGAGAAGCTAAGGGAAAAAAATTCTTTATATAGTTTTTTATATAACTGAAATCTTTTTTATAAATTCTTAAAATAATATGGTTGAAATTTTTAATGACAGTTAACTTTAATTTTTTTTTATGGATAAGCTCTTGTTTTAATTTTTTTAAATCTTGATCAGGATCCTCAGATCTTAAGGTTAATTTGATTTGACCATCATTACTTTTGTTATAAATAGCTATACCTGAACTATCTGGTCCTCGATCACTCATAGTAATTAACATATTTGAAAGTAAATGACCTAGCTGATTATTCAAATTATTATCTTTCAGAAAGAGACCAACAATTCCACACATTCTACTTCTAATCTATTTTTATATGAGTTCTTAAATAATAAAATACTGACATTATATCATATGGTATCTATAATCAATTTAGGCAATATGTGTGAAACCGTTTAATTGGATAAATCATTTAGAACCTGCTAAAGGCCCACCTCCAAATAGTACATTGAGTTTTTTAAAATGGTCTTTATCCGGAAGTTTTAAAATACTTTCTCTTTCAGGTATGTTATCTATTTTAACTGGTATTACTGAAGTATCAGCAGTTTTACTGTTAGGTTTATTGATTGATGCAGCTCTAAATTCAAGTGTAGATAACCCACTTGGAAATAATGTTTTCTTGTTTTCAGCAGGATTAATGTTTTTTTTATTAGTCCGTCCAATAATCTTTGGATGCTCCTCATATATGCAATCTGTAATTGTTACTCCAAATATTTTTAATCTAGTATTGTCAAGAATTCATCGCTGGTGCATTGGTCATTCAATTCCTTTTTTTGAGAATGATTTTGCTGGTCGGATTGCTCAAAAAGAAATGCAAACAGCAAGGGCCGTAACTGATGTTGTAGTAGAAATTTTACAAACAGTTTTATTCGCACTTGCATCTCTTGTTGGTGCAGCACTAATGTTGTTATCGGTAAATATAACTCTAGCAATAGCACTTATTATTTGGCTTGTTTTTTATATTTTTTTAATTGGATATTTTATGCCTATTATTCGATTGAGATCTGGAGAAAGAGCTAGTTCAAGAGCTATGGTGACAGGTCAAATTGTTGATACTGTTACCAATATCAAAACAGTCAAACTTTTTGCCCACAATAAACATGAAGATAGAGAGGCCATAAAGGCTATGGAGAATTTTCGTACTTCTTCTATAAAGTATGGGGAAGTTGCTGCTTGGTTCAGGTTTTGTCTTAATGGACTAGCAGGTGTTTTGCCAATTTTAATGGTTGGAGGAAGTCTTTGGTTCTGGAATACTGGTCAAGTAAGTGCTGGAGATATTGCTGCAGCTGGTGCTATTTCTTTAAGATTATCACAAATGATTGGTTGGGTGAGTTATGTACTTATGACCATATATTCAAATTTTGGAGAAATTGAAGATGGTGTAAAAACTTTAACTAAACCGTATAGTTTAGCTGATGCTAAAAATGCATTTCCCCTTAAAATTAAAAATGGTGAAATTAAATTTAAAAATGTAAGCTTTGCGTATGACCGTGACATTGGTGGAGTTAATAACATTTCTTTGACTATTTCTGCTGGTGAAAAAGTTGGGCTTGTTGGCGCATCTGGTGCAGGAAAGTCTACTTTAGTATCTCTTTTATTACGTTTGTATGATCCAGAAGGAGGAGTTGTAAAAATTGATGATCAAAACTTATGCCATGTAACGCAGGAAAGTCTACGCAAACAAATTGGTATGGTTACCCAAGAAACAGCCCTTTTTAACAGATCTGCAAAAGATAACATTTTATATGGAAAATCATCAGCTAGTTTAAAAAATTTAATAAATGCCTCTAAAAAAGCTGAAGCTCATAATTTTATTCTTGATCTCCAGGATCATAAGGGTCGTAAAGGTTATGATGCTTTTTTAGGTGAACAAGGCGTAAAATTGTCTGGGGGGCAAAAACAAAGAATTGCTTTGGCTAGAGCTATATTAAAGGACGCTCCCATCCTTGTGTTAGATGAAGCTACCAGTGCTTTAGATAGTGAAGTAGAAGCCTCTATTCAAAAGGCTCTTGAGATTGTAATGGAAGGTAAAACGGTCCTAGCTATTGCACACCGATTATCAACTCTAAATAAAATGGATAGAATAATAGTTATGGATAGAGGTAAAATTGTAGAGAATGGTACGCATCGTGAATTGTTAAGTTTAGGAGGACTTTACGCTAAATATTGGGCACGTCAATCTGGTGGCTTTATCGAAACTTATCAAGCGGCAGAATAATTAAAGATCATTTTATAATTTCAGCTAATTTTACTTTGATTGTGGATTACCTGGTATTGGAAGTCCAATAAGTGAATGGTGGGCTCTAGCATATTGGGGTGGATAAGCACATTCTTTTTTGAAAACTTCAGCTGCATGCCAGGCCCAACGAGGGTTATATAGCATCCCTCTACCTATAGCGATCATATCTGCTTGTCCCGTACTTATTATACTTTCAGCTTGTAAAGGTTCATTGATTTGACCAACTGCAATCGTTGGTACGCCTACTTTGTTTTTTATATGTGATGCGAAACCAGTCTGATAAGACGGACCTGAAATAATTTCTTGTTTAGGAGAATTTCCACCGCTTGATACATCAAAAAAATCGCAACCAAGTGCTTTAAGTTTCATCGCAAATTGTGTTGCTTCTCGCAAATCCCATGAAGAATTTTCAACCCAGTCTGTAGCTGAAAACCTTACTCCTAAAGGGTAATCCGTAGATATTTCCTCTCTTATTGCTTTGAAAATCTCTAGGGGATATCTTATTCTATTTTCAAAACATGAACCATATTTATCTTTTCTTTTATTACTTATTGGGGAAAGAAATTGATGAATTAAATATCCATGAGCCATATGTAATTCAATAATATCAAAACCTATCTCTACAGCTCTCTTAGCTGATTTTACAAAACATTTTTTGATATATTCCAAGCCTTCTTCATTTAATTCTATTGGCAATGGCCAATTTGAATTATAACTTTCTGACGACGGTGCAACTGTTTGCCAACTGTCTGAATTATCTTGATTAAGAGGTGTACCACCTTTCCAAGGTACTTGAGTTGAAGCTTTTCGACCTGCGTGGGCTAGTTGTATACCAATTTTTGTATTCCCATATCTTTTCACAAATTCAATTATCTTTGATAATGCTTTTTGATTTTCATCAGAATATAAACCCAAGCATCCAGGAGTAATTCTACCTTTTTCTTCTACTGCAGTAGCTTCAACAAAAATAAGAGAAGATCCTGAGATTGATAATTGGCCAAGATGCATCAAATGCCAATCAGTTGCGGAACCATTCACTGCTGAATATTGACACATAGGTGCGACTACTATCCTATTAGATAAGGTTAAATTTCTGATTGATATTGGTGTAAAAAGTTTTCTATCCATTGTACAACCTTAAATATTTTATTTTTTATTTTTAAATTCAATAGGACCTTTTTCATTTATCCAACCTGCAAAACCATCTGAAATATGTGTAGCTTCAAAACCCATATCTTTTAATGTTGAAACTGCTAGTGCAGATCTCCAACCAGCTGCACAATGAAAGACATATTTTTTATCTGAATCAAATATATCCTTAAAATAGGGACTATCAGGATCAACCCAGAATTCAAGCATTCCTCGTGGAGCATGGAAACTTCCAGGAATGAACCCTAATTTTTGTCTTTCTCTAATATCTCTTATGTCTACAAAAATGACATCATCATTTTCAAACAAATTAATTGCTTCTTTCGCATTAATTTCATTAATTTTGGTTTTTGCCTCTGCCACCATACTTTTAACTGTTTTATTCAATTTTTTCATAATTTTTTCCAAATAAAATAATTATCTAAATTTTTATGATTTTGTTTCTTAAGTCTATCCTTCTAATTTTTCCAGATATAGTTTTAGGAAGATTTTTAGTAAAAATAATCTCTCTTGGATACTTATAAGGAGCCGTATTATTTTTTACAAATTCTTGAATTTCTAATTTTAGTTTTCTATTACCATTATAATTTTTTCCTAAGACTATGAATGCGGCTACTATTTCTCCTCTTACTTTATCTGGTTTAGCTACAACTGCTGCCTCAACAATATATGGGTGCTCTAGGAGTACACTTTCTACTTCAAAAGGACTAATTCTATATCCAGAAGATGTAATGATATCATCAGACCTACCTACAAACCAAAAATATCCATCTTTATCCTTGGTAGCAGTATCACCTGTAAAATACCATCCATTTTTAAAAACTTCAGATGTTTTTTTTTGATCTTGATAATATCCTCTAAAAAGTCCTGGAGGATATGGGTCTGTAATTTTAATTCCTATATTACCAATTTGATTTATTTCTAAGATATTTGCCTGATTGTCAATTATTTCTATTTCAAATCCTGGACAGGGCCTTCCCATAGAACCTTTTTTTATTTTCATACCAGGAAAATTAGCAATTATATTGATTGTTTCTGTTTGCCCATATCCATCATAAACGTCACACCCCGTGGCATTTTTCCATGAACGCATTGCCTCCGGATTTAAAGGTTCTCCTGCACTAAAACAATGTCTAAGAGAAGAGACTTCAAAATTAGCTAAATTTGATTGAGCCATAAGTCTATAAATAGTAGGTGGAGCGCAAAAAGTAGTAACTTTATGTTTTTTTATAATTTCTAGATGCTCATCTAAATCAAAACCGTCATTATCATACAAAATAATAGTACAACCTACTAGTAAAGGTGGATATAATAATCCCCATGCAGCCTTAGCCCATCCAGTATCTGTCAATGTCCAATGTATATCGGTTGATTTTAAATCTTGCCAATATTTCTGTGTAATAATATGTGAAAAGGCATAAGATTGGTCTCTTTCAACCATTTTTGGCATCGCAGTACTGCCAGATGTAAAATAAATCAACATTAAGTCATTGGATTTTGTAGGTGGAACCATATCCCTGCCAAAATTTACATCTGACTTTTTGCAAATTTCATCATAATTATACCAATCATCTTTTTTATCTTTAACTAAAATTTTATATTTTAGTGATTTACAATTATCTTTTATTTTATTTATTTCAGGTGAACTTTCTGATGTTGAAATAATAACCTTTGCATTTGATTTCTTGGCTCTATATTCAATATCTTTAGCTTTGAGCATCTTAGTACATGGAATTGCAACCGCTCCAACTTTTGAGCAACCTAAAATACAATAGTACCATTCAGGTATTCGAGGTAATATAACTAAAATATTGTCTTTTTTTTTAATGCCAAAATTTTTTAAAGCATTCGCAAATTTGGAAGAATTTTCGTTAAGTTCCTTATAGCTAATTTTTTGGACTTTTTTTGTACTTTTCTGGATTGCTATAAGTGCGGTTTTTTCTGATTTTCCATATTTATCTGAAATAATATCAAAACCAAAATTAAAATTATCTGGGCATTTTAAATCATGTGACGAGCGAATTTTTTCATATGAAAAGGAAATGTCTTTTTTCAATGATAATCACCAATTTTTTAAATTTAAAAATTCAAATTTTATAAAAAGTATAAATAAATTATTTCTAACCTTTAGCATCATAGCTATTAAAAACTTTTGTTGTACCGTCCTTTTTTACAAGAAATACATCATATGCTTCTCTCTTCTCTTCTGGTCCCATACCAGGTGATCCGTAAGGCATTTCTGGTACTGCAAGACCAACGGCATTAATTTTTTTATCAATCAAAGAAATGATATCTTCAGGTGGAACATGACCTTCAATAATGTATTCATGCACCCTTGCAGTATGACAAGAAACCATATTAACAGGAATTTTATTTTTAATTTTAAATTGCACTAATTCCGAAGAATACATATCTTCTGAAGTGGCTTTAAAACCTTTTTTATTTAATATATTTATCCATTTTTTACAGCATCCACAATTAGGATCCTTGTAAACGTGGATTGGAATTAATTCTTTTGAATGAGTTTTAAAACCAAAAAAAAATGAGGTTAAAATGGTACTAAATATAAATTTTCTTCTATTCATATATAGCTCATTAAAACTATTAGTTAGATATTTGGTATCTATCTTCTTTATCCATCTGGCAGTAAGCTAACTCTTCTATATCTCTATCTTTACCAAATAAATAGTTAAATTCTGAGGGAGACGATTTTTTCCAAGACTTGTAGTATTTAAGTAAATATTCAAAATATTCTTTTGATTCAAGGTTTTCTAAGTAAACATCCTCATATTCGTTTACTACATTATTTGATTTAGAATAATTTTTCATTTTATACCTGCTTATTAACGACTCGAAATAATATGATTAGACTTTGTTTGCAAAAAAAATACAAATAAAATTTCTATATAAAAAGCAAAAATTAAAGTCCTAACATAAGTAAGTAAATATAATATTCCACTGCAAACTTTAACTATAAATTGTAACTAATTGAATAATTGCAACTATTACAAAAATGCCTGAAAAGACAAATCTAAGTATATGAAAAGGGATGTTTTGTAATTCCTTACCATAATTTGTTTTAGAAATTTTTTCATCCATATCTTTTATGAGAACCATGAAATTTGTTAGTAGACGAATTATGCCAAAGGCGCCGATAATTGTGGGTCCTATTACTGATGCAGCTACTAATAATTCTTTTCCTGAAATATTACCAAAAACAATTACCATCATTGTTGATAGTTGACTAATTGTAGTAAGTACCATGACAATTAAGAAATAATAGAAATTATTAGTTTGAATTGATTGTCTTAAAATTTGATCCATTTTATTTCCATTTGATTATTGAAAAACTTTAATAATATAAAACGATTTTAATACTAAAATTCTTTAATTGAACACTGAAAAACTGTCGCATGCTCTTATAAATTATTAATAACAGCAACCTTTTTGATGAATTAAAAATTTTCGTTGGTATTATCTAAAGTTAAAAAGTTAAATCATATTGCAAATTTTAAAAAAGTTAATAACCTGAGATTAATCAAATATATTCTATTGTTTGATAAGATTTGTTTTGGAGGTAAATATTATGTCAAAAAAACACTATATATGTACGCATACCTGGAATGATTCTGAATCAAGAAAATTAGTCATAAAACAAACTAAAGGAATGACTGACAAAATGTTTTTTGAAGCATTAAAAAGTGAAAAAGCAGAAACACTTCAGCACTGGATGGGTAAGGATGATTTTTTTTTCTGTCATTGGTATGCAGAAAGTGAAGATGCAATTTTTGAAAACCTCGAGAAAGCAGGATTTAATTCCTTAATGATGACATTACCAAACGAAATGCCACGATTTGTAAGTGTTTACAATATTACAAATGAAGAAATGCAAGATCCAGATGGTTAATAAAAAATTAAATCAATCAGTTTTTTTAAATATTTTTAATTTATTTTAAACTTAATTATCTACCAAATATTTTTCTTTTAAGTTTTTTTCTCTTTTTTTATTCCAAAAGTACCTCTGCATCTTAAAAAAGTTCTTAATTTTAAATATTAAATTGGGTTTTGAAAAATCAATTGTATTTCCTGAGGGATAGAAAACTTGAATATTCATTTTTCCAAAATCTTCTACAGCTTCTTTTCTTTTTTCTAAATTTTTTAAATTTCTTAGATTACTTACTTTGGCAGCTTTTTCAGAAAGTAAAATATACTCATTACTGTTGATAGAATTTTTCATTAATCTGTGAAGAATAATTACATCTTGTCCTGCTATCTCTTCAAAATTTCTAATTTTTTTTATAAGGAATTCTCCATAGTGAACAAAACACTTTAATTTTAAATTTATCATGTTATTACAAGGAGTACATGGGCATGATTGAACAAACAACAGTTCATTAATTCTATTATTAAAGACCTCAATACTTTTTAATAATTTTTTTATGAGTTCAATTGAGAATTCATTAGTATTTTTTGGAAGGGCATAAAATAATGCTGCATCCCCTTCAAGTTTATTGATAGTTAGGGTTCCATCTAACTCATTTATGACTGTTTCCAATAAGTCACTTATAATTAGTTCGCCATGGCCGTCATTAATCTTATCAAGAAATTTTTTAAATAAATTAGAATTTTTTGAAGCGTTATGTGCTTTCAGAAATGAAGTATATCCACTTATATCCACTACTACAATAAAACCTTTATTAATTATCATAAAGATCAACCTAACATAACAAAAACAAGATTTACTTTAATTGAAACATTTAAAATTTAAAGATAATATTAATTATTTATTAAAAAATAATAATTGAAAAATTACAAATATCTAAAATTTTTGAAAGGAAAAATAATGGCTTTATATATCATACTAGGCACTTATTCTAACAAAGGCTCCGAAGGTTTAGTAGAAGGAAGCTCAGACAGAAGAAAAGCTATGGAAACTCTTACTTCAAGTGTTGGCGCAAAGTTAATTAATTATCATATTACTAGAGGTATTTATGATTTTACTATGCAAACGGAAGCAGAAAGTTTTGATCAGATTGCAGCAATGAATCTTAAGGCCAAAGCTGCTGGAACTGTTGGCAAATTGGATGTATTAGAGTCACTAGATATTGATGAGGTGAGGAAAATTGCCAAAAATGTAAATTTTCAACCACCTAGAGCTTAATTTGAATTTAAATTTAATATATCGATGAATCATGGGATTATTTTTAAGAACTCAGGATTTTAGGTTTAAATCTCTTAAGGATTATAATTTCCAGCCTAATTACATCACTATAAGTGATAAGGAAATAGGTGTTCTTCGAATTCATTACGTTGATGAAGGAAAAAAGACTGATCCTGCTATTATACTTTTGCATGGTGAACCATCCTGGTCTTATCTTTATAGACATATGATACCTATTCTTTCAAATAATGGTTTTAGAGTTGTAGCTCCTGATTTAATAGGTTTTGGGAAAAGTGATAAACCAAAGGATAGAAATAGTTATACCTATAAATCTCATGTAACATGGCTCACTTTATTTCTTAATCAATTGAAAATTAAGAATTCAGTACTATTTGGGCAGGATTGGGGAGGATTGATTGGTTTACGAATACTTGCAGAGTCACCTAATTTTTTTAATAAAGTAATGATAGGTAATACTGCTTTTCCTACTGGAGTTGAGGATTTAGGTTCTGAATTCTATAAGTGGAGAAACTATAGTCAAAATTCAGAAACCTTTAAAATTGGAAATGTAATTCATAGAGGTACATTTAAAGGTCTTTCTGGCGAAGAAATAAATGCTTACGATGCACCTTTTCCTGATGAAGAATATAAATCTGGAGCACGTCAGTTTCCATTATTGGTACCTGATTCTATTGATGATCCAGCTCACCATGATCAAAAAAAAGCATGGGGAAAATTAATAAAACTGAGAAAACCCATTTTAACATGTTTCTCTGATAAGGACCCAATAATGAGAGGTTTAGAAAAAGTTTTTATCAAGAATATACCAGGTGCAGCTGGTCAGGATCATTTTATAACAAAAAATGCTGGGCATTTTTTTCAGGAGGATGAAGGTATCTTTTTAGCAGGTCGATTAATTAAATTTGCCAAGAATTAATATTTATTGAGATTATAAATAAATTAATCTTTATAATTTAAAACACATGAGGAACCAATGACACCAAAGTTAATGAGTTATAATCAGATAGATTTTCAATCTAAATTTCATCTTGAAGCAGAAATAAAAAGAATTGAAAACACTGTCGATACAATGAAGCAACAGTTTAAAAAAGCAGGTTTACTTTCTTTTACTGTGACTCAAATATGGAATAAGCAAGGAAATAACAGACTGGGCATATATTATTCTTACAAAGACGAAAAGGCCTTTATTGCATGTCAAAAACTACTTAATGGTATTCCAGAGGATGAAGATAATCCCTCAATAGTAAATGCCGATAGAGGTATAGTTGTTATTCACGAAATCCTAGATGGGTGATTAGGATTTAAAATTTCGATTTTTTATAAGACCTATCTTTAAAAAAAATTTTTAGAATTTAAATGTAGTAAACTGTCCTATTTGATATGTGAAGAGGTAATATGACTTTTAGACCAGTTAAATTAGAAACTCAAGCCATACCTACTATGGAAGGAGCTGGAGTAAACTTACATAGAGTATTTGGCTTCAATGACCCTAAGGAGAGTGATCCTTTTCTAATGCTTGATGATTTTAGAAATGATAATCCTAAAGATTATATGGCTGGATTTCCTTGGCACCCCCATAGAGGGATTGAAACTATAACTTATGTTCTTGAAGGTAAAGTTGAACATAAAGATAGTATTGGAAATGAGGGCGACTTATTAAGTGGTGATGTTCAGTGGATGACTGCTGGATCAGGCATTATGCATCAAGAAATGCCATCAGGAAATTCTAAAGGACAAATGCATGGTTTTCAACTTTGGGCAAATCTTCCATCTGACCAAAAATTCATTGCTCCAAGATATCAAGATATTGCATCAAAGGATATAACATTTTTGGAAGACAATGATGGTTCTAAAATAAAAATAATAGTTGGCGATTATAAAGGCATGAAAGGCCCTGTAGATGGTATAGCATGTGAACCGCAATATTTAGATATTTATATTCCACCCAACACTCAAAAGATTATTGAAGTAGATACATATAAAAATACTTTTGCATATGTTTTTGATGGTTCTGCTAATTTTCAATACGCATCTGATCCTATTGGAGTTCTTGTAGAAAAAGAAATCAATGGTCAAGAATTAAATATAAGAGATATGTCAGGTAATAGAACTTTAGTTCGATTTGATACTGGAGATTCAATATCTGTAAAAAGTGGAGAACTCGGTGTAAGGTTTCTTTTAGTATCAGGTAAACCTATCAAAGAGCCAGTAGCTTGGCATGGTCCAATTGTTATGAATACTAAAGAGGAATTAATGCAAGCTTTTTCAGAACTGCAAAATGGAACATTTATAAAAAAAAATGACTAGAAATTAATAATAAGTTTTAAATTTACCTGGTAATGAAACTTCTAGTAATTCTAAATCTTTAGAAAAATCTTTGTATTGTGTTCTCATTTTAGGAGGAATAACAAATGCATCACCAGGAGATAACTTGAAAGGTTCTTTGCCTTCTCCACTTAAAACCATAGTTCCTTCCATTACAAAATTAAATAAAATATCACTGTCATGATATGTTTCAGGACTTTTATTGTTCTCGGGACGGATAATATGAACTCCTGCAACATTCTGGGTATTTTGTGATATACCCGTATCTCTTGAAATAAAACCAGGAACTCTAAATTTTTCCCATTGAGCCTCTTCAGCCTTATGGTGCACAAATTTTTGACCTTTAAATCTTCTATTTTTATTAATTGTCTTGTTTGGTAATTCCATTTTATGATCAATAGTTGTGATATGATCAGCTGGTACACCAATTTCTATAACTTCAATATTATCGCTTGCGTATAATACTTGATGCCTTATTTCTGGAGGTTGGATTACGCAATTTCCTGCATGAAGTCTAAGAGGTTCACCTTGATCTTCATATACCAAATCCACCCAACCTTTGTAGCAAAAAATTAATTGAAAACCAACAGAATGGTAGTGAACCATATCTGGTACTGGACCACCATCTGGTATTCTGATGTGACTTGCAATAATAGAGCCACCTAATCGATCTGGAATTAGATCTCTATAATGCATCCCAGCTCTTCCAATAATCCATGGGGCTTGATCAGCTAACTTTTTAACGACAAAACTATGTTTTGTTGTTGGTAATACGACAGGTGGGTTTATTTCATCAATTTCTATAATGGTATTGTTTGGTGCTTTAAGTATCTTTTTACCTGATGCAAATTCATCCGGGTTTTCGCACAAAATTCTAATTTTTCCTGGAGAAATTATTGCTTCTTTATCTATTCTAATTCGGATACCATGCCCAGAAAAAACTGCAACTGTAGGATTATCTGCAGGATAAATCATATCCATTTTCATTTTTAAGGTATTCGTAAAAAAAGGAATATCTTTTCTTAATTCTTTTGTAGGTAATAAAAATTCAGCTTTTATTTCCATGATATTCTTCAAAATTATTTTAATTTTTTATTTTAATACTATTCAAATAATTAATAAAGATTATAGTTTAAGTTTTATACTGATTTTTTTATAAATATTTGGAGTTATTTTGATATATTTGCACAAATTTCTTCCAATACTTTTAAGCCCCATAGCAATACTATTATATTTTATGGTCTTTTCTTTTTTTACAAGGAATAAGTGGTCAAAGTTGGTGTCTATAATTTTACTTTTGATATTTTCTAATCCAATTGTAGCTAATCTTGGATTAAAATATTTAGAGAAAAAATATCCAATTTCAGATTTGACTGAAATTAAAAAAGTCGACTCTATAGTGGTATTGAGTGGTATGTTAAAACTAGTTGAGCTAGATAATAAAAAAATTATTTACGAATTTAGTGAATCTGTTGATCGTTATGAGGCTGGAATTCAGCTTATGAAAATGGGAAAATCCTCTAAGATAATTTTTACAAGGGGTTATTTACCCTGGTCAATTGGTATTCCAGAAGGTGATCATTTAAAAAAAATAGCAATAGAAAGAGGAATTAATAAAGAAAATATTTTACTTACAGGAATAGTAAAAAATACCGAGGAAGAAGCTATGGCTATAAAAAAATTAATTAAAACTGAGGAGAAAATAGCGTTAGTGACATCGTCTTTTCATATGCCACGAGCATTGAAATTATTCCTCGATAATGGACTTAAAGCCATACCTGTTTCTGTAGACCAAAGAGCTACTAATCAAAAAATCACTTTTCTTTCATTCCTTCCCAGTAGTCGTGCCTTGGATAATAATTCTCTTGTTGTAAGAGAATTATTAGGTAGGATTTATTATAGTTTAAAGACTTATCTGTTTTAAATAATATTATTAATATGAATGAAATTATTTCAAAAAAAATGATTGATGATTTTCAGGAATTGGGTGTTTCTTTTATACCCAAGCTCTTTAAGAAACATATTGATAACTTAAGAAAAGGTATTGAATTTAATATTCAAAACCCTGGTCCTTATGCAGCAGAAAATCTTCTTAAACATGAAAAAGGACGTTTTTTTGACGATTATTGTAACTGGAATAGAATTCCTGAATTTGAGAAAACTATTTTTGATAATGACATAATAACTGCTGCAGCTAAATTAATGCAATCTCAGACAGTACAACTTTTTCATGATCATGTATTAGTCAAAGAGCCTGGTACTTCTAAGGATACTCCATGGCATTCTGATGGTCCTTATTATTTTGTAAATGGGCAAAAAACTCTGAGTTTCTGGGTACCTTTGGATCCTGTTAAAAGCGCGTCGTTAAGGATGGTAGCAAAGTCGCATAAATGGGGTAAACAAGTACTACCTACTAAGTGGTTAACTCAAGAAAATTTTTATGAAGAAACAGATCAATTTATGTCTATTCCCAATCCTGATTTAGAAGAAATGGATATATTAGAATATCAAATGGAGCCAGGAGATGCTGTCGCTTTTCACTTTGAAACTTTGCATGGATCTAGGGGTAATAATACAAAAAATAGAAGAAGAGCATTTTCATTAAGATTAATTGGAGACGATGCATGCTTTATTGAGAGGTCGGGAAAAACATCGCCTCCTTTTCCAAACCATGGAATGAAAAATGGAGAAAAATTAAGAACAGACTGGTTTCCTATTTTATATCCGCCATGTTCTTAAATTTTATAGAGAATTTAAATTATTTTTCAGTAAGTGCTGCTTCTTGTTCAAAAGTATAAGCACAAACACCAACAAATACGGATTCCTTAAACACCAAACTTTTTCTAAGTGATTCAATTATTTGGGGATATTTCTGTTCAAACAACTTAATAGAAGAAACATCTTCGAATTTGACCAATAAATTTAAATCACCTTGTTTTCCAATAAAAACATTAAAACCTATTATTTTTAAAGAAGATATTTTGGATGCTATATTTTCAGTAAAAAATGATGCGGCTAATTTTGCTTCTTCCATATTTGCAAATTTTAAATTTACAACCTTCCCATACATTATTTATCTAAACCCTTGAATAATTCATCGATTTCAGTTGTTTTTAATGCCGGCATTTTTATTCTTTTCAAAACTGCTGCATCCAATTTGAGAAGGTTTTTTAATTCTTTTGATTTTTTAGTTAAATTTAAATTTTTATCTATAAGATCTAAATCTAAAAGTTTCTTTTGATCCTTTGTACTCAGTAAACCATTAGAAAGACATTTTAAAATAGAAATAGTTTCACTTAAGGAAAGATTAGTTATTTCTTCGTCTAATGTTTCCATAACTCTTGTAATTCTTTCAATTGATAGTTGTCTTTGTTCAGTTTGGATATCTAATTGGTGAGAGAGTTTTTTGGATAAACCTATCATTAAATTTATAATATTTTTTGAAAGTCTCCTTACTCTGAAATCTCGAACACATAATGAGCCAAGAATATAGCCTTCTGAATTTATTAATGGAAATGCTGCATAGAATCTGGGTCCATCAATTTTTAAGACAGAAGGGTGATTTTTAAATATTTTATGCTTTGTTAAATCGTTGGCTATAAGTGGACTTGTACTATTTAAAGCATATTGACAAAATGTTAACGGTCTTGGTGAAGTTCTTCTTTCTTCTTTGATTTGATCATTAATATCTTCACCATCGAGTACAAAATTATATTGGCGATATTTATCAATAACGTTCGCCCAACTATCTGGACATTTAGTTATTTGTCTAGAAAGGTGGCAATAAACGTTATAAATTTCTTCATTAACTATGTCTAAGACCCCAGTTTTTTCAACTGCAAGTAGTCTACTTTCTTCATTCTTAGGGATAGGTGACGCTTCAAATGACAAGTTATCTTCCAAAATAGTATTAGAATTAGATTATATTATAATAAATCTAAATACACAATTTACAATAAATTCAATTTATTAAATAAACTTAGTTTGGGAGTATAACACCTTTTGTGAGGATTACATTTGCGTATAAAGAACGTTCAGTAGTTGCAACTACAGCAAATGCATTTTTAACCCTTTGATAAAAACTTTCTGCGTCAAGTGGAAGTGAAGTTAATTTATAATCATTACAAGTTTTTTCAATTTCTTTATGTATTGCATCTGTTCCGTCTTTTTTTGTAACATTGATAGCTCTTACGATTGCATCAGAACTTTCGTCAATGGGAAGTACATCCAGGATGGCGTCCAAAAGAGGTATAAGCGCTATTCCGTCTGCTCTTATTAATTTGTTCGCATGTGCTGATGCAGGATAGTTTCCATCCACAAGGGCTATTTGATCACCATGACCCATTTCCCTGAGTATGAATAAAACATCTGGTCCTAAAATTGGGTTTATTTTTTTTAACATAATGTGATGTTTCCTTAAAATTAAATATATTCATTCACTTCCTTATTTTTTTTATCCAATCCTGTAATTAAAGCTACAACATCATTTCCAGAGACTTCATTAGTTCTTACTATATCAATTATTCTTCCTTGTCTAAACACAGCTATTTTATCCACAAGATTAAAAACTTGGCGTAGATTATGAGAAATGATTATAACAGGGATATTGCGATCTTTCAGATTTATTATTATTTCCTCAACTTTTTTTGTTTCTTGTATGCCAAGTGCGGCTGTTGGTTCGTCCATTACAATTAATTTTGAACCCCAACCCGCAGCTCTACTAATGGCAACACATTGTCGTTGTCCTCCAGACATGCTTGCTACAATTTGATTTAAATTACCTATTTTTATTCCAGTCTGAGCTAAAAGATCTAATGATTTTTTTTTCATGGCTCTTTTATTTAACCATGATAATGGTCCTAATCTAAAAAATTCAATTTCTCTACCAAGAAAAATATTTGCAGTAACATCTAGGTCATCAGCTAACGCAAGATTCTGATAAACTGTTTCTATTCCATTCACCCTAGCATCAGTGGGGGATTTAAAATTTACTTCCTTACCATTAAAATAAATTTTACCAGAAGTTGGTTTTTCTACACCAGTAATACTTCTAACAAACGTGGATTTTCCGGCACCATTATCGCCAACTATTGCAATATGTTCATTTTTTGAGATAGAAAAATTTGCATCCTCTAGAGCTCTTACACCTCCATAATGCTTGGTTAATCCAACCGTTTTAAGAATTATTTCATTTTTATTGTAATTCATTGATTATCTTTTTAACTACGTATTAATAATTGATTATAAATAACAACTCAAGTTTATGATACAATAATTTAAAATTAAAATCTTTATTGACACTTATGTATTTTTTGTACCTTAATTAAAATTTCAAATTACTAATATTTTACTGAATTTTTGTAAAATTAATAAAGGGAGAATGAAATAATGAGAAATTTATTATCAAAATTTGTAGTACTTACATTTTTTGCTATTACATCTAATGCTGCTATTCAAGCTCAAGATGTTATAGGTTACATCACAAAATCAGCTACAAACGCAGGTTGGATGATGATCAATCAGGGAGCAGAAGATGCTGCGGCAGAAGAAGGAGTAAAACTAGTTTCTGTAGGTCCAGCCTTCCAAGGTGATTTATCTAGTCAATTAGAAGTTTTCGAAAACCTAGTAGCCCAAGGAGCAAAAGCCATTGGAATTGCTCCAGTAGATAGTGCTGGTGTAGCACCTGCAGTGACAGATGCAATGTCATCTGGTATTCCAATTATTGCTATTGATACAGGCGTTTCAGGTGCTGATGTTACATCTTTTGTTGCCACTGATAATTATGCTGTTGCAAAAGTTCAGGGAGCAATTGCTGCAACATTAGTAAATGATGGTGATACTGTAATATATGTTACTGGTAATCAAGCACAATCAACAGGACAGGAGCGTCGTAATGGTTTCATGGAGGCTTTTTCTGCAGCTAGACCTGGTTCTAAAATTTTAGAAGTTCCAACAGAATGGAATAGCCAGCAGGCTCAAGAAGGTGTTGAAGCTGTACTAAATTCAAATAGTGATGTAAAAATGGTAGTCAATGCCTGGGATGGCGGCACTATGGGTGCAAAAGCTGCTTTAGAAAATCTTGGTTATAGTGCAGGTGACGTTAAGTTAGTTGGATTTGATGGAGCAAGTGACGCGATCGCTGCAATGGATGAAGGTTGGGTTCACGCAGATACTGCTCAGATGTTGTATCAAATGGGTTATCAGGGAATTAAAGCAGCTGCAGCTGCTGCAAGAGGTGAAACCGTTTCATCAAGAATAGATACAGGTTTTTTTCTTGTAACACCTTCTACTTCTGGTGTTTATAAAAAAATGGTGGGTATTAACTAATTTATCCCAAAACAACGTGGCACAAAATTTATAAACTTTGTGCCATGTTGATTTTTATTAAGCGAAATAATTTTTAAAATTATTTATAATTTTTTTAAAAATAATGTCAGAAAAATTAACAGATTCAATTATTAAAGCTTTAGTTAGATTTTTTAGAGCAGAGTGGTCTGGAGCTTTCATTGCTATTTTTATTCTTGCTATAGCTATAGAATTTTCGACTTCGGGACGTCCTTTTTTTCATCCTACGAACCTAATGACAATATTAAATAATTCTGCAGCTATTGGCATAGTAGCTGGTGGCATGACGCTTGTAATTATAACATCAGGAATTGATTTATCCGTTGGTTCAGTGATGGGTATGACTGCTGCTCTCACAGGTTATGTTTGTAGTTTTTGGGGTTTCCCACCATGGATGGCAATTCTTACAGGTCTTTCCATAGGATTATTAGTTGGCGCATTTCAAGGAGTATTAGTAGCTTATTTTGGTATGCCTGCATTCATTGCAACTCTTGCAGGATTGTCAATATGGAGAGGTACAGGTCATCTAAGTACAGGCGCACAAGCAACTCCTAAACTTCCAATTGATTTTGATACATTTGGACGATTTAACCCTTTTTTAAATGTAAGAAATGAATTCAAAGAAGGTAATTTGGAAGGGTTTTGGGCAACATTTGGAAATTTTGTAGACAGTAATTGGTTGAATTTTTTTCGAACTTTTCAAATGTCTATGCTTATTTTTATCCTTTTTTTTCTGATATTGAGTATAATCATAGCTAATACAAGATATGGAAGATATATTTACGCTATTGGATCGAATGCTTTAGGAGCAAGACAATCGGGCATTAATACTTCTTTATATACAATGATGACTTATATGCTTTGTTCACTTTCAGCTGCATTTGGAGCATTGCTATTTCTTGGAAGAGCTCCGTATGCAAAATCTGACTATGGACAGATGTGGGAGTTGGACGCAATTGCGGCAGTTGTTATTGGTGGTACCTCATTATTTGGAGGCAGAGGTTCATTATGGGGCACTTTTATGGGGGTTATTTTATTAAAGTTAATAAATAACGGATTGACACTTGCTCAATTAGATACTTTTTGGCAAATGGTTGTTACAGGTTTAATAATCCTTTTAGCAGTTGGTATCGATTTAGTCCGCCAGTCAAAAAATTCAAAAAATGTTCGAAAGTTATTGGTAGCAGTAAGTTCATTTATGGCATTTTTAACCATGATGACACCTGCAAGTCTCTTTTTAAAAGCACAAATCTCACTTTTAGAGCATAATGCATCTAAAAATCTTCAGATTGCTGGGGAAAAATTAGCTAATGGTCAAACGGCGAGGTTATTAGGACCAAAAGAAATAGATGATCTTCAACAAATCATTCTTTCAAATACTTCAATTTCATTTTTATGTTTAATACTCTTTATCCTATCTTTATTGCCTATATTTTTTCTGAATAAACTTTTGGCAATTTTTACATCAATATGTTTTATTTTATTAATTATTCCAATTGTTAATATTGGTTATGCTGTGACGATACCTTTTTTAATTTTTGGAGTTATTGTACTCATTATGAGTTTATTTGTTGATTTAATTTTTGAAAGAGCTCGTAAGCTTGATAGTTTTATTTCTTAACATTAAGATAACTTATTTTTATGGAGTTATTATGTGATTGTGATTGGTGGAGAAAATCTTATTGATTTAGTTTCTTCAAGTTCTAATTCTGAAGGCCTACCAATCTATTTAGCAAATCCTGGGGGTTCTCCATATAATGTTGCGATAGCTACAAGTAAGTTAGGATCAAAAGTATCATATCTTACACCATTATCAAAAGATACACTCGGAAAGTTACTTTCTTCTAAGTTGAAAGAAAGTGGGGTAAAAATTTTATCAAAGAGTATTTCAAATCCTACTTCTTTAGCTGTGGTATCAATAAAAAATGGTTTTCCTTCTTATAGCTTTCATAGAAATGACACAGCAGAAAGAAAAGTAAATTTAGAAAATTTATTAGATATATTACCCATTAATGCAAAAATTTTTCATGTTGGTTCTTTAGGACTGATAGAAGGCCAAGATGCTGAAGTTTGGGAAAAATTTTTTAAGATATGCAAACAAAAAGGGTTAATTACTAGTTTGGATCCAAATGTACGTCCAATCCTCATACAAGATCGTAAAAATTATATCAAAAGATTAGAAAGAATGTTTTTTGATGTGGATATTCTAAAACTAAGCAATGAAGATTTACAATGGATTTATCCAAGTAAATCATTAGATCAATCTTTTGAAATCCTTCAATCCAAAACTAAGGCTCAATTACTTATTCTTACACTTGGAGAAGAAGGATCTATTGGAAAAACGTCAAATTTTGAAGTTAAAATTTCTAGTAAAAAAATTTCTGACTTAAAGGATACAGTTGGTGCAGGTGATACCTATATGGCTAGTATCTTGAACTGGTTTGTAGATCATAAAATATACAATATAAATTTAGTCAAAAATTTAAAAAAACCAGATTTGTCTTCAATGATGGATAAAGCTTCTATAGCAGCAGCTTTAAATTGTAAGAAAATAGGCTGTAATCCGCCCTCAAGAGAAGATATTGAGATTTTTATAAACAAGGAAAATTTTGAAAACAATGCCTAAAAATATCGATATAGACCCTAATAAAATTTTTGCTAAAGACTTTTTAAAAAGTACAGAGCTTCCAATTCATCAATATCAGAAATCAATTGATGATGAATTAAAGATACACGGTAAGGAAAATTTGAAAGAAGTATTGAGGCATATGTATATTGTTCGTGAATTTGAAAATATGCTTAATTCATTCAAAACAACAGGTTCATATAAAAATATAGATTATACTTATAATGGGCCTGCACATCTTTCGATAGGTCAAGAGGCTGCAGCTGTTGGAGCTGCATTTGCTCTAAAACCAGAGGATAAAATTTTTGGATCTCATAGAAGTCATGGTGAAATGATAGCCAAGGGTCTTTCAGCTATTAAGAATCTGAGTAGAGACAAAATAAAATCAATAATGCAAGATTATAATGGCGGCAAATTAATTTCATACGTTCATAAAAATTTAAATGATAAAGAATTTGATGATGCAGAAATGTTTTTACTTAGTGGAGTGTTAGCTGAAATTTTTATGCGTGAACTTGGCTTTAATAAAGGTATGGGTGGGTCAATGCATGCTTTCTTCACACCTTTTGGTACATTTCCAAATAATGCAATTGTTGGAGGTTCTTCGGGTATTGCTGTGGGCGCTGCTTTACATGCTCATTTAAACCAAGAAGAAAGTATTTGTGTAGCAAATTTAGGAGATGGAAGTACTGGTTGTGGTTTAGTTTGGGAATCAATGAATTTTTCGTCTATGGGACAATATAAAAACTTATGGCCTGAACCATATAATAAAAATCCACCAATGTTATTTTGTTTTATGAATAATTTTTATGCTATGGGTGGTCAAACCTTGGGTGAAACAATGTCTTGGGATCGTCTATCAAGGATTGCTACTGGGGTAAATTCTGAACAAATGCATGCTGAAACAATAAATGGATCTGACCCACTATCTGTTGCTGATGCAATTATCCGAAAAAGAAAACTATTAATTGAGGGCAATGGCCCAATATTGCTAGATATTGAATGCTATAGATACTCTGGTCATTCTACAACTGATACTAATGCATATAGGTCAAGAGATGAAATCAAGCATTGGAAATTTTTTGATCCTATTCAACAATATTCAGAAAAAATGATAGAAGCAGGTATCATAAATAAAAATGATTTAAATAATATGAGTGAAAAAGTTCAAAATCAAATAGAGTATCTGACTAGTAAAGTCGTGGATAGAGAGTTAACTCCAAGTATTGATATTGAAAAAAACCCTACAATTATTGGAGATTTTACATTTAATAAAAAAGTAATCAGTGTTTCAAAGATTACGAGTGACTTACTGAAGAATGAGGGTGAAGTAAATCAAATAAAAAGCTTACAAAAAAAGTCAAGATTTGGAAAGTCTGAAGAGGGCTCTTTATTATCTGGAATGAGGGCAATAACTCTTAGAGATAGTCTAGCTGAAGCAATTATTTATCATTTATCTAGGGATAAATCATTAATTGCCTATGGAGAAGAATGTCGTGATTGGGGAGGTGCATTTGGTGTCTACAGAGGATTTTCTGATATTATTCCAATTAATAGATTATTTAATTCCCCAATATCTGAAGCAGCTATAGTTTCAACCGCAATTGGGTATGCTATATCAGGTGGTCGAGCAATAATTGAACTTATGTATTCAGATTTTATTGGAAGGGCAGGAGATGAAATTTTTAACCAGTTAGCTAAATGGCAAGCTATGTCTGCTGGTGAATTAAATTTACCTATTGTATTAAGAGCTTCAATTGGTTCTAAATATGGAGCACAACACTCTCAAGATTGGACTTCCTTACTTACACATATTCCAGGATTGTCAATTGTGTACCCAGCAACACCCTATGATGCAAAAGGATTAATGGCCAGTTCTCTATGTTCAAATGATCCAACGGTATTTTTTGAAAGCCAGCGGTTATATGATAAAGTTGAAATATTTACTGAAAATGGAGTACCAAAAAACTATTATAAAGTACCTTTTGGAAAAGCAGTAAAAAGAAGGAGTGGAAAGGACATAACTATCCTAACAATAGGAGCCTCTCTATATGCGGCATTAGATGCAAGTATGGAATTAATAAACCACAATATTGATGCAGAAATTATTGATGCAAGATCCTTAGTCCCATTTGATTATGAAATGTTGTTAAATTCAGTAAAGTTGACCGGTCGATTACTGATTGTTTCTGAAGCTGTAGAAAGAGGTAGTTTTGCAAATACAATTGCTACAAACGTCTCAAAATTTGCCTTCAAAAATCTTAGAGCATCGCCTATGATAATTGGTTCGCCTAATTGGATTGCGCCAGGAGCCGATATGGAAAAAACATATTCTCCACAATCAGAAGATATCTTAGATCTTGTTTTTAGAGATTTTTTCCCAGAAAAGAGAATAAACAAGAGAGGACTTCGAAAAGATTGGGATTTTTTAGATTTAGCGAAAAAAGGTTTATAATTAAAAAGGAAATTTTAAATGACAGACATAATAATACCAAATCTGGGTAATGAAATATCAGAGGCAGAAATAACAGAATGGTTAGTTGAAACGGGTGATGATGTAGAACAAGGTGATGTTGTGCTTTTAATATCCACTACAAAAACATCTTTAGAAATTGAGGCTCCTACTAGTGGTAAAATTTCTCAAATAAATTCAAATGAAGGTGATTTAGTACAAGTAGGTGAAGTTGTTTGTACAATAGAATAATTTACATTACTTAAATAATTATTTATTCATATATTTTGGGACTAAAGTTCCTGGACTTTCGTTATTTTTATATGCTGCCTCTATAAGCGCCATTGTGTCCCAAGAGTCTTTAACCCCTGCAATAAGTTCACTCTCTTCACCACTCACAAATCGTTGTAGCTGTGCCATCCTATTCCCAAAGCTCTCAATAAACCAAGATCCTTTTAAAGGTATATTTATCCATTTTTCTCCTAAATTTATTTCTAATTTATCAGGTTCACCTTCTGGATAATTTAAATTTACTCCAAGATGAACATAAGCCGCACCCTTAGTCCCACAAATTCTAAATTCACAAGCTTGAAATTTTCTGCCAAAACTATGATTATGATTAATAGTCAGAGCACATCTGATATCTTTTCCATAATCTAGTATCGCTGCAGTCCTAGTGTTAGAAGTTTTTTTTCCAGGAAAGCCGAGTGTTTTTGCTTTTACACCAATCGGATTACCGAGAATGGACCTAATAAAATCAAAATAATGTATAGAATGTAAAAGAATTTCTACTCTTGGTAAATTTTCCAAAAACTTCCATAATGACCATGGTGTATCCAATGCTAGCCAAGCGTCAAAATCTACAATTGTTCCTAGCAAACCAGAGTTGATAGCATCTTTTAAAGCTATCATCATTGGAGCAAATCTAAGTTGAAAATTCACAGCAGCTTTTAGTGATCTAGTATTACAAATTTCTAATATTTTAGTTGCTTCATCCAAATTACTACCCATTGGTTTCTGAATCAAAACTCCAGACTTTTCTGGTAAAAATTTTAATATTTCAGTATGCACTTCGGGTGGCGTGGCTAAATCAAAGATAACGTTTTCCTGATCAATTGCTTCCTCTAAACTATGAAATATATCTAAATTGAATTTTGTTGCCAGATTTTGTGCTTTCTCAATATCTGGATCATAAATTCCAAGTACTTTAAAACCTGACTTCTCATAGGCTGGTAAATGAGCATCGTTAGCAATTGAACCAGCTCCAAATATAACGATTGGTATAGGTTTTTTTGGTTTAATCCATTCTTGATTAAGATTGATCATTTCGGAAAATAATTTACATGAGATTTTATAATAAATATTTTTAATCTAAGTTGTAAGAATTTTTTCTACTTCGTCCCTAGTTGGCATGGAAGGAGCAGTTCCAGCCCTTGTTACTGAAATACCTGCAGTTGCACATCCAAAATTTATAGCATCTAATGTACTTCTTCCTTCAGCTAAAGCTGCAGCAAACCCACCATTAAAAGCATCTCCGGCTCCTGTAGTTTCCAAAACTTTTCCCACTTTGTAGCTCTCTATCAGCCCATGATCATGTAAATAGGCACCTTTTTCACCCAATGTAATTATTGGATTTTTAACACCCATTTCTACAAATTTTTTGCAAGCTGCGTCTGCATCTTCTAATGTTGAAATATTTACTCCAGTTAGTGTTTCTGTTTCAGTTTCATTTGGAGTTATAAAATCGCATAAGGATAAAATTTCATTAGGTAATTTTACAGCAGGAGCAGGATTTAATATTGTTTTCACACCTGCTGATCTTGCGATTTCCAAACCTTTTTTTGCTGCTTCTATTGGTTGTTCAAGTTGAGTTATAAAAACATCAGCATTGACAATAAGTTCTTTTTTATTCTCTAGATCTTCAGGACTTATGTTTGCAGCTGCACCAGGAGAAATAATAATAGCATTATCTCCTGTACTTTCTTCTATAAAAATGTAGGCAGCTCCTGTATAACTATCTTTGTCTTCTTCAATAAACGGAGTTACTCCTGATGATTTCCAAGTTTCGAGGGCCATTTGGCCAAAGTCATCCTTGCCTAAACGGCTTATCATTGAAACTTTAACACCCAATCTTCCAGCAGCAACTGCTTGGTTAGAGCCTTTACCACCTGGTCCTAGAGAAAATGAGTTTCCTAAAACTGTCTCACCAATAATGGGCATTCTTTCTGCACGATATGCAGTATCTGCAACAAACACCCCCAAAATTACTACATGACCCATTTTTTAATTTTCCTCCGGACCAACTACACCTTTTCGAAAGGCAAAACATCCATAAAATCGACGTTCTCCTGTCTGTATTACAGCATATGCTTTTTTAGCTCTTTCATAAAATGCATAGCGTTCAATTGAAATCATTGGGTTTGGACCTCCAACTGCACTGACTTCAGATTGTACCTCGCTCATTACAGGAAGAATTGAGTTAGGCTCTCCAACAACCTCCATTCTTCCCGCAGAATCTTCAACAAAAGTATCTAGAGGGTATACAGATAAAACAGCTTTTACAACTTCAGCTGCAGGTGCGTCTATTCTTAATAATTCTCCTAATACAGTTTCTCTTGCAACACTATCAGAAGGAAAATTTGTGTCAGCAATTATTAAATCATCGCCGTGTCCCATAGCTCTAAGTGCATATAGTACTTCAGCATTCAATAGACTATTTATTCCTTTTAACATTTATTATTATCCTCCCAATCTTAAATTGATTATAAATTAGTAAATACGTAATTTATTTTCATAATTAAAAATATGAATTGATTTTTTTTCTGCTGTTAGTTTTACATCTTGTCCAGGACTAAAATCTTGTCGCTCTCTTATTACGCATGTTAAATCTTGATCATTTGCTCTGAGCAGTAAATGAGTTTCAGATCCAGTCGGTTCTACTACAGCAATTTTTGCAGGAATACCATTTTTAGAGGGGATTAGATATTCTGGTCTAATACCTACGATTATTTTCTGACCATTGTCTAATTCTTTTATATTTGGAAGGTCAATTTTTGTTTCCGCAACTTGTAATTTGAAAGAGTTATTTTTTATTTCCACAATACCTTCTATCATATTCATTGCAGGAGACCCTATAAAACTAGCTACAAATGTATTTGCAGGTTTGTCATATACTTCTAGAGGACTGCCAATCTGTTCAATATAACCATCTTTCATAACGACGATCTTATCTGCCATTGTCATTGCTTCAATTTGGTCATGCGTAACGTAAATTGTAGTTGAGTTAAGACGTTGTTGTAATTCTCTTATTTCTGCGCGCATTTGCACACGTAATTTCGCATCTAAATTAGATAGTGGTTCATCAAATAAAAAAACTTGTGGATCACGGACAATAGCACGTCCCATAGCTACTCTTTGTCTTTGACCACCAGAAAGAGCGCGAGGGTATCTTTGGAGATAGGGGGTCAAACCTAAAATTTCTGCAGCTTGATTTACTCTATTCGCAATCTCATTTTTACTTAAACCCTTCATCTTCAAAGAAAAAGCCATATTATCGTTTACTGTCTTATGGGGATAAAGAGCATAATTTTGAAATACCATTGCAATGTCTCTCTCTGAAGGTGGTAAATTATTTACAATACTTTTACCAATCATTATCTTTCCAGACGATATACCTTCTAAACCAGCAATCATTCTCAAAAGAGTAGACTTTCCACAACCTGAAGGTCCCACAAGTACAACAAACTCACCATCCTCAATATCTACATCCAATCCATGAATTACTTCGGTATTTCCATAAGATTTAAAAAGTTCACGTATTTTTACTTCAGCCATAAAATTCTCCTACAAAAAAAAATAACCTAACAATTCAATGCTGTCTATATTAGAAAGTTCAATTTATTGATAAGCTTGACAAAACAGATCTTCACTGAAATTATTTTATTATTAGAGTATTGTTGGGATTATAAGATTTATTTTGTAATTTCCAATTTAACATAATATGGGAGAAATACTGTATGAAAGTAGAACTTTATAATCACATAGTTCGTAATGGTTTGACAAGAAGAACTATGCTAAAAGGTGCTGCCAGTACTGCTGCATTAGCAGCCATGGGTGGTGCTGTGCCAGCACTAGCAGATGGTCATTCTGCACTGCGTGCTGCCATTATGAAAATTCCTGGTGTTGGAATGGGTTCCCCAGGTGATGCTGAATGGCAAAAAGTGGGTGAAATGTGCTTAGGCCCCGTAAAAGATAGAGTAAAACCAGGTGAATTTAAAGGTGTTGAGCTCACGTTTATGGGTTTGAACAACCAGAATCTTCACAATTTTTTATTTAGAGGATTTTTAAAACCCTGGGAAGCATATACAGGTGCTAAAATCAATTGGATAGATTTAGCCCAAGCAGATTACAATCCAAGATTGCAGCAATCAATTGCTACAAAAACAGTTGATTTTGACATAATCGAAATGGGTGCACCTTTTGAAGGTGACACAGCAGGTCAAGGGCTCTTAAATGAAATGCCAGATTGGGTTAAAGACCAAATTGACTATGATGATTTAGTTGGTTATCTGCAACCTCCTGTTGGAACTTGGGATGGAAAGGCATATCGAATCAATATTGATGGTGACTGTCATACCTTTTGCTATAGAACTGATTATTTTGGATCTGGATCAATAACTGGTCGAGCGAATCCTCCAAAAACTTGGCAAGAAGTAAATCAGATATCTAAGGATGTTGTTGGTAAAAAAGACCCGTTAACAGGACTTCCCGCTCATGGTTTTTTAGATCCACTAAAAGGATGGGGTGGTTTTGGAATGTATTTCCTTACAGATAGAGCTGGTCCATATGTAAAACATCCTGATGATCCAGCTTTTCTTTTTGATATTGATACTATGAAGCCAAGAATCAATAACCCAGGATGGGTTCAAGCAATTCAAGATGTTATGGACCTTATTAAAATTGATGGAGCTTATCCAGCAGATCAAATAAATGCTGATCCAGGTACTACTGGTTTCCAACAATTTTTGGCGGGGACAGGTTCTATGCTTACTTGGTGGGGTGATATTGGATCTAATGCTAGAACTAATGATTCTTCAGTTATTGGTGATGTAGTTGGTTTTAGTATGATACCTGGCTCGGATAAAGTCTATAACTCTAAAAAAGGTGCATGGGAAAATACCTACAACGAAGCTCCAAACAATGCTTATCTGGGGTGGGGTGTATATGTCACTAACAGAGTTGAAGGTGATAGCAAAAAAAGAAAAGCTGCTTGGTCTGCTGCAGCCCATATCGGAGGAAAGGATATCTCTCTATGGACGTCAGCTTACCCCTCTGGTTTTCAGCCATATCGAAATTCACATTTTGTATATGACGAATGGGAAGCAGCTGGTTATGATCGAGCATTTATAGAAGATTATCTTGGATCAAATCTAGATACTTATAATCATCCTAATTCTTTAAATGAACCTAGAATACCAGGAATTTTTCAGTATTATTCTGTTGCTGAAGATGAGTTGGCTAAAGGTTTTGCTGGTCAGTATAGTTCAGCTCAGGAAACTGCAGATGCTATTGCTGCAGCATGGGAAAAAATTACTGACTCAATAGGACGAGAAAGTCAGATTAAGCTTTATAAAGCTTCTATGGGTCTTTAATTTTGATCATAACAATTTATTGGATCGGTATGGAAACATACCGATCCTTACTTTTTTAAAGGAAATTCTTATTGAGCGCGTCTGAAGGTAATTATCTCCATATTGTAATGCCAGATCAAATATCGGATACAAGAAGAAATTTTGGTCGTTTTATAATTTGGGGTTCCGCAGTGCTTCTTATCTTAACAGTACTATTACAATCACTCGACCAATCAAATTTTTTATCTTTTGGTTTTGAAAATTGGCGACCTACTCTTTATGCATATTTATTTTGGGCATTCAGTTTATGTCTTGGCCAAGTCATCTTATACGGTGAGCAAGGCAAAAGAAGACTTTTCATCTTACCAGCGGTACTTTTTGTAATTTCAGTTGTTATTTTTCCTCTAATATTCGCTTTAGGCATAGCATTTTCTAGTTGGAATCTTTCTTCGCCAGACGGCAGGCAATTTAATGGACTAGCTAATGTTTATCAAATGTGGTCAGACCCATTTTATTGGAATGCTTTAAAAAATATGATCTATTATACTTTAGCTATTTTGTTTGAGTATATTATTGCCTTTAGTTTAGCTCTTCTTTTAAATACTCAAATAAGAGCTCGCAAATTTTTTCGTGTAGCTTTCTTAATGCCATTGATGCTATCTCCAGTTGCAGTTAGTTGGATGATAGGAAAATCAATGTTAGAGGCTAGGTTTGGTCCTATATCCCGACTTGCTAGAGAATTAGGTTGGGAAAATCCTTCCTTTTTTGGAAGCCATGAAATGGCACGAGCAGTCATTATGATGATGGATGCTTGGACATTTATACCTTTGATGATGATTATGATTTTAGCAGGTTTGCAAGCTATTCCTAAAGAAATGCATGAGGCAGCTGATGTAGATGGTGCCCCACCTTGGAAGAAATTTTGGGAGATAACTTTTCCTCTAATGTTACCTGTTTCAATAACAGCAATTTTGATAAGGATTATTTTCAAGCTCAAATTGGCAGATATTATTATAAATGTCACTTCTGGTGGACCAGGTGGAGCAACCGATAGTGTTACAAGCTTTATATTTAGAGAATATCGAGATCGTTCAAATGTAGGTTATGGGACTTTTTTAGCTATTTTTTACTTAATAATAATAGTTATTTTAATGACAATTCTTATAAAAATTGCCGATAAATGGATGAGACCTAGGTATTAAAGTATGAATAAACAAATTTTTCATGATACTGCCCAAGATTTGTCCTTTAAACCAAATTGGTTTTTCAACAGATTTTTAATTTATGGTGTATTAATAATATGGGCTTTTATTTGTCTTTTTCCTATCTATTGGACTATTACTACAACATTTAAAGCTGCTCCAGACGTGATGAAGGGGAATATTGTTCCTTGGTGGGATTTTACTCCTAAGTGGTTAGGTCTCAAATCATTGGGGTTATCTCCAAATACTATTTTTGTTGAAAACACTGTTAGAGAGGAATTTTTAAAAAGATTTTGGAACTCTACAATTATAGCATTTAGTTCCTCTACAATTGCTGTAGCTCTCGGTAGTTGTACAGCTTATGGCTTGAGTAGATTCAGTTATCGTTTTGGTTTTATGCGAAATTCGGATATTTCATTCTTCTTTTTATCTCAGCTAATTTTACCTCCTGTGGTTTTAGCCCTTCCTTTTTTAGTTTTATATAAGGAATTGGCTCTTTTAGATACGAGAATTGGGTTAATAGCCCTTTATACCTTAACAGTTCTTCCAATAGTTATATGGATAATGCGTGATCAATTTGGATCAATTCCTGTCGAATTAGAAGAAGCAGCTCTAGTCGATGGCCTTTCATTATGGAAGGCTTTTGGAACAATTATTTTACCAATTGCTCTCCCAGGTATAATAGCTGCATTTATAATATCTTTAGTATTAACTTGGAATGAATATTTTTTTGCAGCTTTACTTACTTCATCTCATGCGAAAACTTTACCAGTAATGGTAGCTAGTCAAACGGGTTCTCAAGGAATCGCTTGGTGGTCAATGGCTGCATTATCATTTGCTGCTATCTTACCACTTGTAATTATTGGAATTATTTTAGAAAAATTCATTATCAAGGGTATGGCTGCAGGTGCTGTTAAATAAAAAAGTAAATTAATATAATTTTAAGCTTTATCTTTCTAAACTAAAATTTTTATCAATATTTTTAATTACTTCTTCTAAAAGTGTTGTGAGTAGAATTAGGTCATTTAAATCACATACCTCAAGTGAAGAATGAGAATATCTAATAGGAAATCCAACATCTATAGAAGCTACACCTTTTCCTACTAGTTGCACATAAGAAAGATCTGTTAAAGCTCCAATGTGTACACTTTTTTGAAGAGGAATACTATTTTGATTAGCTGTTTCCTCAAATAATTTTACTAAAGCTGGATGTGGAATTATACCATTCAAAGTTCCTCTTCCATGAAATGAATATAAGCTAATAGCTGGTCCTTTTCCCAATGATACATTTCCTCTATCCTCCATATCAGGAGTATCAGTTGCTAGTATTAAATCTAATTGGATAGCAATATCTGGCAATAATTGTTGTGCAATAGGAATTACACCTCTTAAATTAAATTCTTCTTGAACACTAAAAACTAAATGGATAGGTGGCCCCAATTTTCTTAATGATAATTTTTCAGCTATTGCTATTGCTATCGCACAACCTGCTCTATCATCAATACTAGTACCAGCTATTCTTTCTTTACCAAATTCTTCTGCAGATGGCTTGTAAACAACAGGTGATCCAATGTTAATGCCTAAGTTTAAAACTTCTTCAAATGAATTTACGCCAACATCAATATATAAATCTTTATAAGGAACAACACTATATTTTTCATTTTGTTGAGTAGCATGATGACTTTTATTAGTTATTACTCCAAATATTTCATTTCCATTTTCTAAAGGAAATATTACTGCTTGAGAAGCAAGTGATTTTTCTGGGACTCCTCCTAATCTTTCAATTTTAATAAAACCATTTTCTTCTATTTTGCGAACCACAAATCCTATTTGATCCATATGTGTAAATAGCATTACACTAGGACCTTCTCCTGGGAAGCTTACCCATAAGTTTCCCATTACGTCTGTTTTAGGATTTAACCCTAATTCTTTAAGTCTCTGTGATATATAATTACAAACTTTTTTTTCATGGCCAGACAGCCCCGGTAACATCATTAAATCAATTAAATTATTATAGATTTTATTTTTCATTACTTTCTAAATTTACTTACAATATTCATAAAATCTCTAGCACGTTTTGGATCAACTGGCTTCCAAGTATTCCCATCCTCTTTTAAAGACGACCCAACAATGCAACCATCCGCATTTTTTAATACTTGAATTACCGTATCATGCTTGACTCCAGTATTAGCTAGAACTGGAGTATGCGGTAATGCTTTTTTTACAGACATTAAGTCATTCATGGATGCTGCTTCACCAGTTATTTGACCACTAACTAAAATTGCATCTGGTAATGAAGAAAATACTACACTTCTAGCTCTATCTGTTAAAGGTCGTCTATCTTGTGAATATGCAAATTCTGCTGAAATATTAAAAAGTAAAAGCATCTCCTCACTTCCCAAATTCTGTTTATATCTCAAGGCTTCCCCTGCATTTGGAGCCCAAATACCCATATCTGAGGAGTAAGTACCAGTAAAAATTTCTCGTACAAAATTTGCTTTAGTTGCAGTACCTAAGGCAATAGTGGCCATTGGATCCCAAAGCATATCTACACCAAAAGGTATTTTAATATCTCTTTTTAATTCGCCAATAATATATGCAGCAGCAGCAGTTGATGCAGTATCTACATTAAGTTGATAAGGACGATCATTTTCATTTCCAAACATAATTGCATCAAATTTAGCAGTTTGAAGTGCTTCTAAATCTTTTTTGGCTTCTTTTATTAAGCCGGTAATACCATTTTCTTTATTATAAAGTGGAGACCCTGGCAAAGCTCCTAAATGTACCATTGCTATAATAGGTTTTTTAGTGCCAAATAGTTTATAGAATTTATCTTCCAACTATGAACTCCCTTAAAAATATAATTTAACTATTTAATTCTGGTCAGGTAAAGGAAAAATGATTACCATCGAATGATGTTTGTTATTTTATGGTTTTAATATGATTAAACATAGAAAATGGGATCGACATAAAAAAAATGTATTAAATTTTACTGAACTTGGATTTGGATCTGCTCCCCTTGGTAATTTATATAAAAGTATTTTAGATGAAGAAGCCAATGATACTTTGAATAGTGCATGGGATTTAGGAGTAAGGTATTATGATACTGCACCATTGTATGGTTTAGGTTTAAGTGAGACTAGATTAAACAGATTCTTAAGATCTAAAAATAAAAATGATTACATTTTATCTTCTAAGGTTGGTAGAATAATGAAACCTTGTAAAGCTGAAGATCAAACTGGAATTGGTAAGTGGTTTAATGTTCCTTTTCGAAAAGAACACTATGATTATAGTTATGATGGAGTTATGCGTTCTTTTGAGTTTTCTTTAGAAAGATTAGGAGTATCTAAAATTGATATTCTTTATGTTCATGATTTATGTATATTTACGCATGGTAGTAAAACTGCATCTGATCAAAGAATTTCAGAATTTTTTGATAAGAAGGGATATGAAGCTATGTTATCTCTGAGAGATCAAAATGTAATATCTGCAATCGGTGGTGGTATTAATGAGTGGGAAGTTTGTCAGTATTTGGCTGAAAGAGGAGATTTTGACTTATTTTTATTAGCAGGAAGATATACTCTTTTAGAACAAGAGGCATTAAAGTCCTTTCTTCCTCTTTGTCAAAAAAGAGGAATAGGAATTATTACAGGTGGCCCATACAACTCTGGTATTCTTGCTACTGGAGCAGTTAAAGGAGCCTATTACAATTATGATATTGCTCCAAAAGACATTTTAGAAAAAGTTAATAAAATTGAATTAGTTTGCCGTAAATATGAAATTCCTCTTAAAGCAGCTGCTCTTCAATTCCCATTATTACACAATGCACATCTTTCTGTAATCCCAGGTGGTCAAAGTAAAGAGGAAATGAAGAGTAATTACGAATGTATGCAGTACAATATTCCAAAAGAACTTTGGAATGATTTGAAGTCTAGGGAGTTAATGAACCCAAAAGCCCCCATCGATTGATTTTTTTTATGTTTTGTTTTTAATAATTAAATCCAAGATATCTTTTTCTAAAATCTTATTTCTCTGTTTAATTGTACTTGAAATATGTAAAGCTGCCGCGGCTTGGCCATAGTTTAAGCAAGAAATAAAATTATTTCCTCTTAACTTATATGAAGCCATAGCTCCTATGAATGCATCTCCTGCACCATGTGTCGACTTTACCTTTACTTTAAAAGCTTGAATTTTTTTGTGATCTCCATCGGGAAATTGGACTTCTAAACCTTTTGATCCTAAAGTTATTACTTTAGTGATTTTATTGAATTTGTTTTGAAATAGTGATTTTTTATAGAATTCAGCCTCAACTTTATTAATAATAATTACATCAATCAGTTCTAACAATTTTGGATTTATTTTTCTGGCTGGTGCGGCATTTATCCATACCTCACAATTTATTTCTTTAGCTTTTTTTGCTGCAATTAAATTTATTTTTTCTGAAATTTCATTTTGCAGCAGTAGAATTCCTGTATTTTTTTTTAGAGTTATTTTTTTATAATCTATACTTAAGTTTGCACCTGAGACTATGGTTGCTTTATAATTACCTTTTTTATCTATAACAGCGACACTCATACCACTTTTTTCTGATCCTACCTGTAGTTGTTTGATATCAATGGTGCTTTTTTTTAGCGTTTTAAGTATTTTTTTCCCAAAATTGTCTTTTCCAATTCTTCCAATAAAATAGGTATCAGACCCATATCTATTTGATGACAAGGCTTGATTACCTCCTTTTCCACCAAAAAGGTAATGAACTTTTGAACCACTAGCAGTTTCATCTTTTTTTGGGATTTTATTTGTATTTACTACAATGTCCCAGTGTAAAGATCCTATGATACATATTTTTTTCATTTAAAAAGGTATTTTTGAATTATATCAAAAGATTGAGTAGCATTTTGATTTGAAATAGCTTCATTTAAATCAGAATTATTAATTAATTTATCAGCAATTTTATTTAACCTCTTAAAAGTTTTAATATTAGTTAAAGATTCTTTAATTGGATCTAAGCCAGAATGATCAGGAAAAGTATCAAAATAAATGGCCCTTTTATAATTGAGTTTCTTAAGTTCTACTAATAATTCTATAATTTGTATTGGGTGCACAGAACCTACCATTAACCCATTATCCCATTTTCCATACCCATCATTAAGATGTACTCCCAAAATTTCTGAATATCTACCAATCAAATTAGCAGAATAAGCAGGCATTTCGTCAGCATAAATTACGTGTGCAAAATCGAGTACAACCCCCATATTTTTATTTCCTACCTCTTTTATTGCCATAAGGGTTGTGGATACATCAGGCATTAAAGAAAAAGAACGTGGTTCATTGGGTTTATATTCTAAAGCAATTTTTATTTTTGGATTATATTCAGTTATTTCATGTAAAGCATTAATGGTCCAATCCCATAGCTGACGATAATTGGCTTGAAAGGAATAATCAAAACCATCTTGGCCCATCCATAAAGTTAATAAATCACCATTAAGCTCTGATAAAATATCAATACCTTTTTTTGTTTCTTCAATTGCTTTTTTTCTTATTTCCTTTTCGGGATTAGTAAAGGCGCCTAATTTAAACTTTGATTCAGAATAGTATCGCATAGCTAAACCATTTAAATGGATATTTAATTGGTTTAGCGTTTCTTTTAATTCTTGTAGATTAATATCTTCAAAGTGGTCAGGGAAATTTAAGTCAGCTGCATTAATCCCTGCTTTTGAAGCTCTACCTAGTAAATCAAGGGTGTTAATATTATTCTTACCAGGCCAATAATCCTGATGACCAATTTTAAATGAATTAAGTCTAGCAGCAAATTTATTCAGGACGTTCACCTTAAAGATAATAAAATTATTAAACCTTAACATTAGATTTTTTTTTTTCAAAATATAACTTCTTTAGTTGGTATATTTGGTTTACAATATTTTATGCTTATTAATTGAATTTAAAGGTGGCTTATTTGTTTGGAGAAATAGAAGGCACAGGTTTTGAGATACTATCCTCAGAATTTGCAAATTGTTTGACAGGTCATGGAAGAGTAGAGAGGTTGTGGACAGGTGCAAGATGGTTAGAGGGTCCAGTTTGGTTTCCTGCTGGAAAATATTTGTTAATTTCTGATATACCAAATAATAGAATTCTTCGCTGGGATGAAACTGACGGAAGTGTTTCAGTTTTTAGAAAACCATCATATTGTTCAAATGGGAATACAATTGATCATCAAGGTAGGTTGATCACTTGCGAGCATAAAAGTAGAAGAGTTACAAGAACAGAACATAATGGTTCAATCACAATAGTTGCTGACAGTTTTAATAATAAAAAACTAAATTCTCCAAATGATGTTGTTGTTAAATCTGATGGCTCGATATGGTTTACTGATCCAACTTATGGAATAATTAGTGATTATGAAGGTATCAAATCTATTTCTGAGCAGGAAGGTTGCTTTGTTTACAGGATAGATAGGGATTTAAAAAAAATTTCAATTGTAGCAACAGATTTTATTAAACCAAATGGTTTAGCTTTCAACCATGATGAAACTTCACTTTTTATTTCTGATACTGGCTTATCTCATATGAAAAATGGTCCTAAACATATAAGAAAAATAAAAGTAAATAGTGATGGAAGTTCATTGGGAGAAAGTAAAGTATTTGCAGAATGTAATGCTGGTCTTTTTGATGGGTTTCGATTTGATTCTGAAGATAGGTTATGGACTTCAGCTGCAGATGGTGTGCATTGCTTTTCTAAAGATGGAAAACTTATAGGCAAAATACGTATTCCTGAGATGGTAGCAAATGTTTGTTTTGGAGGAAGTTCTTTAAATAGACTTTTTATTGCTGGAACAACGTCTATTTATTCAGCTTACTTAGCAGTAAATGGAAGATCCTGCATTGTTTAGAAATTTTTTGTATCAATTTTCTCTAACTAATTTAAATAAGTATGATTATAAATCTAAAATAATATTACTAATTTTAAGGTTGAAATATGCTATTTGATACACACTTGCATTTGATTTATCCAGATATTTTGAAATATCCATGGTTGGATAAAGTAGATTCATTAAATAAACCTAGTCATTATGAAGACTATCATATTAAAGCTAGTCGTTTAGGAATAAGTGCGTGTTTACATATGGAAGTAGATGTTGAAGAAAATCAAATTAAAGAAGAAACGAAGATGATACATAATTTGATTGAAAATAATGATACTATTATCAAAGGTGTTATTTCTTCCTGTAGACCAGAACAAAATAATTTCCAAGATATGATTGAATATGCAGATACTCAAAAATTAATTAAGGGATTTCGTAGAGTATTACATGTTGCTCCAGATAACACCGCAGGCAGTGACCAATTTAAAAAAAATGTAAATTTACTATCTGAAACAAAACTTACTTTTGATTTATGTGCATTTCCTCATCAACACTCAGAAATAATGCAACTAATTGATTTCTGTCCAAAAGTAACATTTATTCTAGATCATTGCGGTGTTCCAAACATAAAAGATGGTGATTTTAATGATTGGAAAAAAAGTATTTCTCAATTAGCTCATCGAGATAATTTATTTTGTAAGATTTCTGGTATTATAGCGTATGGTGATAACAGGACATGGACTTTAGATGAAATAAAACCTTATTTTGAACATGTGGTTAGTTCTTTTGGAATTAAAAGAATTATATGGGGCAGTGATAGTCCAGTGTGTAATCTTGGTGGAGGTTTAGAAACTTGGGTAGCTGCCACTTATTTGATGACACAAGACTGGTCGCATGAAGAAAAGAAAAGCTTTTTCTTTGAAAATAGCATTAATATATGGAATTTATAGACATAACATGAGAATCAATAAAAATTGATATTAAGGAATGGTTCAAATTTAAAACGATTAATTTCTTTCTGCCCATCCTGCAAAAATGCTTTCAAATAAGACTACAATGTAGTATAAAAAAATGCCTAACACTGCAAGGGCAATTAATACGGCAAACATTAATGGATAATCAGCACTTATCTTTCCGCTGTCAAAAAGATGCCCTAATCCTTTTCCGTGAGGTTCAATTATTTCCATCAAATTAGTGCCGATAAATGCTAAGGTAGCTGAAACTTTGAGAGCACCAAAAAACTCAGGTAATGTTTTAGGTAATGCTATCTTATAAAAAATTTCAAATTTAGTTGCACCTAATGACAATAAAATATCCTTATATTCAGGTTCTAAAGTTGATAAACCAATAGATATTGAAACTGCTATTGGAAAAAAAGAAATAAAAATGACTATTAAAATAGTATTCATGTCATGAAAGCCTACAAACATAAGTGCAATCACAGGTACCACTGTAGCTTTAGGTATGGCATTAAAACCGACCAAAAGAGGGTATAAAGCTATACGCATTGTTTTTGAAAATCCCATTATTATTCCAAACCCAACACCAACAAAAACTGATAGAGATAAGCCCACTATGGTTCTCCAGAGAGTATCCCATCCATAACTCAGAAAAAGCCAACGAAATTTCCAAAAGGCAGGCCACAAATCTGATGGGGATGCCATTTTATAGTTTGGCCAACCGTTAATCCAAACAAGCCATTCCCAGAATATACAAAAAATGAAAACACTTAATAAAGGGATTATTATTTTATTATAGCTAGTCATAAGGTCATTTGTGTTTTTGTGCAATTTCTATCTGTTTGCGAAGTATAGAAAGTGATTTTGTAGTTTCATTTGTATATAAATCATCTAATTTTCTGTTATCACCAAGCTTTGACTCTAGTTGAAATTGTAAAGTTGCTGGCCTTCCTGAAAGTACCAAAACTTCGTCTGCTAAAAAAATTGCTTCTCTTAAGTCATGGGTAATAAGTATACAAGTAAAACTTTCTTGTTTTTTCAATGTTAACATCGTTTGCCATAAGTCTTCTCTAGTAAAAGCATCAAGTGCACCAAATGGTTCATCTAATATCAAAACTTCTGGTTTATGTACTAAAGATCTACAAAGTGAAGCTCTTTGTTTCATTCCTCCAGATAGTTCAGATGGCCTGCTTTTTTCAAATTCAGCTAGTCCAACTAAACTTAGAAGCTCTCTTGCCCGGTTTATTTTTTCAACTTTATTCATACTTTTGGATACTATTTCAAGTGGTAGGATTACATTATCTAAGATATTCCGCCATTCCAAAAGAACTGGATTTTGAAAAGCCATTCCTACAGTTGACTTAGGTGAATTAACTATTTCATTAGAGATAAATACTTCGCCTTTTTTTGATTTTAAAAGTCCACTAACCAATCTAGTGATAGTTGATTTACCACAACCAGAAGGACCAACTATTGCTGTAAATTTACCTTTTGGAACTGAAAATGATAAATTTTCTAAAACTGGGAGAAAGCCTGTTTCTAGCTCAAATTCATGAGAAACATTTCGAAGTTCAATATGCATATTTTCAAATTAAGGATTAAAGTAGGTGGATTAATCCACCTACTTTGATTTTTATTTTATCATTAGACTTCCATCACTAGGAAGATATTGATCTGTAAAATAAAGAGACATATTAGGAGAATTTTCAAATTTATAATTTTCAGCTAATTGGCTTATAGCCTTCTTCATTCTTACTTCATCAATAGTTCCCATACCACTAGATGCTGTATTCGCTGTAAGAACATTTCCTTCTATTGCTAATTTTAAGCGTCTTGTCTCTAATGCTAAGTCTGCTGCAGGGTTCCTTTTAATCATACTTTTAACTGCATCTTCTGGATTTTCTATCGCAGCTTTCCAACCTTTTGCGACAGCTCTTAAGAAACCAGTAACTAAATCTGAATTTTTTTCTGCAAAATCGGTATTTACAATAATAGAGTTTCCATAAAGTTCTAAGCCATTATTGGCCATCAACATTATAGTAATATCATCTTCAGGAACTCCTAATCTTACTAAGTTTAAAAACATTGAAAATGAAAATCCAGTAATTGCGTCAACCTTACTTTCTGCTAACATTGGTTCACGAGTTGGGAAGCCAACAGGTTCAACTGTAATTTTATTAACATCAAGATTATTTGCTGATGCAAATGCAGGAAATTGAGCCCATGCTCCATCTGGAGGTGGAGCGCCTAAAATTTTTCCTTCTAAATCCTTTGGAGAACTAGTCCCAAGACTTTTTCTTCCGGCTATAGCAAATGGTGGTTTATCATAAACCATCATAATGCCAGTAACAGGAGCTCCTGGATTTTTATCTATAAATTTAACAACACTGTTGATATCGGCAAATCCTATTGGGAAAGCTCCAGTTGCAACTTTAGGTATTGCATCTAACGAACCTTTACCTGGAGAAATTTCTACTTCAATACCTTCTGCTTTGAAGAAACCTTGATCAATGGCATAAAAATACGGTGCACTTGGCCCTTCAAATTTCCAATCTAATGCAAAAGACATTTTAGTTTCAGCAAAACTATAAACTGAGGAACAAAATAATATTATGGTTCCTAAAAGAAAATTACGCATTTGTTTTCCTTTCTTATATGAAAAATACTTTTTGTCTGTTTGTAAAATTTTTACAGACACAATATATTTTTATTTAAAAACATAATAAAGTATACAGTTACTTTTCCTTACGTAAACTTATTTAAATATGTTTAGACTTTAATCATATTATAATTTGTTTTAATTTATAGACATAATGATTTTAAAAATAAAAAATATCATTTTATTTTATTTTTTTACTTTTTTCCTAATAGTTACAGAATCTATGGCTGAATTAGTAGTAGAAAAAAGAGCATTAAGTAAAGCTAATATCATAAAA
This sequence comes from uncultured Alphaproteobacteria bacterium, assembly GCA_902578545.1. GTDB lineage: Bacteria > Pseudomonadota > Alphaproteobacteria > Rhodobacterales > Rhodobacteraceae > CACIIZ01. The sequence continues at coordinate 16,315 of CACHDI010000002.1, read as the reverse complement.
AAATTTAAACATGACCCAAGTGCATTTACACAAGGTTTAGTCTATCAAAATGATCATTTTTTTGAAAGTACGGGAGGGTGGGGTAGTTCTGAAATAAGAAAGATAAATAAACATACTGGTAAAGTTATAAATTTTAACAAAATGCAATCCAAATATTTTGGTGAAGGTCTTACTATTTATGATAATAAAATTTTTCAAGTCACATGGAAATCTAATAAGGGGTTTGTATATGATATTAAAAATTTAAAATTACTGGATGATTTTAATATATATGGGCAAGGTTGGGGCTTAACTAATGATGGACAATCATTAATATTAAGTGACGGTTCTGAAAAAATTTACTATTTAAATCCAAAGAACTTTGAGATTGAAAAAACTATTTCTGTTTCTGTCAATGGAAATAAACTGATTTATATCAATGAATTAGAATTCATAAGAGGTGAGATTTGGGCTAATATATGGAAAAGTAATGATATTATAACAGTCAACCCTTTGTCTGGAATAGTAACAAGTATTTTTGATATAAGCAAAATTAGTGAGCAAACAGAAATTGAAGATGTTGCCAACGGTATTGCATGGGATAAAGTAAATGATAAAATTTTTATAACTGGAAAAAACTGGAATTTTATTTACTTATTAGACATATAGCACATTTAACTTACCAAATATTTTAAGTGTTAATTTAATTTTAATTTTTATCGTGACTTGATTGTTGCAATTAATCTTTTGTTAAAGCTTTCTCTAATAAAAACATAAATACCACTCATTATAATGAGTGCCATTCCAATCAATGAATAAATGTCCGGTATTTCATTAAATATGATATAGCCAGAAATTAAAGCATATATCAACAAAATATACTCGAATGGTGCATTTGCAGAAGGTGATCCGATTCTGTAAGCAGACACTAAGCAAAAGATACCAGCAGTACCAACTACAGCTATTATTATAAGTTTATAAATTATATTTAGATCTGTAAAAATCCATTTTGTCGATATAATACTAAGTAGAGACAAACTAGATGCAGCTTGATTTGTTAAAACAATTGAAAGTAAAGATCCAAAAATCACTCCACCCAAATAAATGTGAAACGATTGTTGAAAAGAATTATCTTTATCACTAGTTATTTTCGATAAAACCATACTGATAGCGTAAGAAAAAGCAGTAAAAATTGGTAATAAAATATACCAATTAAAGTTATAAATAGACGGTTTGATTATAAGTAAAGTTCCAATGCAACAAATTATAATTGCTAATATTCTATGAATTCCAATTGGGTTTTTGAGTAAAAAAACTGAAAGAAAAGTAACTATAATGGGATTAGTAAAAAATAAAGCATTTGCTTCAGCCAAAGGTATTTTTGTAAGGGAAATATAGAAAAAAATAAAACCTACAAAAAATAATGTACCACGTATTATAGCAATAATGGGGTAATTTGATGTATAAGTTATCTTCTTTTTATTTATATAAAGATATCCAGTTAAAAATATAAAACCTAAGAATGCTCTAAAAACTAGTATTTGAAGTATTGAAGTATCGTTTATGATAAGTTTTATAAAAATATCTTGTATACAAAACAAGCTCATTCCAAAAAGTATTAACAGAATACCTAATCGTTCACTTTCCATATTGATGACCCGTATACTTATTAGAAGCCATCATTTAATCTAAAATTTTACTTAGTCAATAGAAAATCAATTAAGTTTTGTTAATGAAATTTTTTAATAATTTTGACTAAAAAAATAATTCTAAATTTTCCATCTTAATGCAGCTGTATGTACTGCAGAATCCCAATGTTGAGTTATTTTTTCATCAAGTTTAGTAATTGAAAAAGATGCACCTGCCATATCAAGTGAAGTTGTATAATTACCTACTAGAGAACGAACAACATTAATTCCTTTTTTTTCTAAAATCTTTTGACCAACATCAAATAATAGATAAAGTTCCATTAAAGGTGTTCCGCCAAACCCATTAACGTGCATCAAAACTTCTTCATTTTTGTCTGGTTTAAGATCTTCAAGAATACTATTTATTATATCATTAGTGAGTTCATTGGCCGTTTTTATTTTCTCTCTTTTTCTACCAGGTTCTCCGTGTATTCCTACCCCAAATTCCATCTCTTCAGCACCAATTTCAAAGGTAGGTTTGCCAGCTGCAGGAACAGTACAACTCGTAAATGCAACACCCATTGACGCTGTAACATTATTCACATGATCACCAAATAATTTACACTCTTCTAAAGATGCACCAGTTTCAGCGAGACTACCTACTGTTTTTTCAACTATCATAGTACCTGCAACACCTCTTCTTCCAGTTGTAAAAGTAGAGTCTTCAACGGCTACATCATCATTTACGAGTATAGTCTCATGATCAAAATCAATCATATCAGCACCCATTTCAAAATTCATAATATCCCCAGAATAATTTTTAACTATAAATAAAATACCTTTTCCATTATGGACTTCATTAGCAGCAGCCTCCATTTGATCTGGGGTAGGGGCACTAAAGACTTGACCAGGACATGCAGCATCGAGCATTCCATGACCAACAAATCCTCCATGGAGAGGTTCATGACCTGATCCTCCACCAGATATTAGGGATACTTTATCACCAGCTGGTTTTTTAACTCTGCAAATAAAGTCTGGAGCAAAGTGTACTTTAATGATTTCTGGATGGGCTTTTTGAAACCCTGATAAACTCTCAGTTAGAATTTCCTCGACATTATTAACAAATTTTTTCATTTTTTTCCCCTAATTTATATATTCGTCACATATTGCACTTATAGCGAGTTGAGAAGATCTAGCTCCTGGATCTATATGACCTATTGCTCTTTCTCCTAAAAAGGATGCTCTCCCCTTGGTCGCCATTATATCTCTGGTAGATAACATACCTTCTTTTGCAACCATTTTAATTTTTTCAGCAACTATTTTTATATTTTTTTCATTTTTGAGTTTATTCAATGATAGAGAAACTGGAATTAATACATCAAGCATAGTTTTTTCCCCTAAGTCTGCCTTTCCCCTTTTCTTAGTTGCTTCTACACCTTCATAAAACATAGCCGCAAGATTCTCTAAATCATTTAATTCTTTAGAATATTTTTTAGCCATACCCATTAATAATGTTGCGAATAATGCACCAGAGGACCCTCCAACTGTAGTCATTATTTTCATACCTATTTTTTTAAACACTTCTTCAGGAGATAAACTTGAAAGCTCGGTTTCAAGTTTCAAGGCTTCGTTTAAACCCCTCTGTATATTGAAAATATGATCACCATCACCGATAGCTTGATCCAACTTTTCAATTTCGTCTTTGTTTATATCAATAGTTTTTTTTATATTTTTGAGTGCTAAAAATATATTCTCGGAATTCATTGTTAAATTCTCATCCCATTGTTATCAAAATAAAGCATTTTTTTATTATTTAGAGCAATCTTAATTTTTTTACCTTCTTCAAAAGTATCTGATGTTTGGGTTAAAAGCATTCCGTTTACATTATCAGATTTAAAAGAAATGACGGTTTCTGCTCCTAATAATTCAACTGTTTCAATATAAACATCATAATTCCCTTTATTTGTAATTGAAATATCTTCTGGCCTTATTCCGGCATGAGTTGCTTTATTTTTTGATGGAATTTTTGTTTTGTCTAAATCAAATATGTTTATCTTAGGAGACCCAAGCCTGTTTGCTACATAAATTGAGTTAGGATTATCATAGATCTCTTCCGGGGTGCCTACTTGTGATAGAACTCCATCTTTTAAAACTCCAATTCTATCTGCCATAGTTGTAGCTTCAACATGATCATGTGTAACATAAAGGATAGTAGCATTTAGGTCTTTTTGGATTTTTTTGAGTTCTATCCTTAATTCCTCTCTCAACTTTGCATCTAAAGAGGATAGTGGTTCGTCCATTAGGTAGATATTTGGATTTCTAACTAATGCTCTTCCAAGTGAAACTCTTTGCATTTCACCACCTGATAATTGAGTAGCTTTATTTTTGAGTTTACTATCAATTTTAAGGAGTTTTGCAATTTCAGTCACTTTTTTATCTATAACTTCTTTCTTCTCTTTACGTAAAGGTGAGCGAAGTGGAAAAGCTAAGTTGTCATATACGGAATAATGTGGATAAAGAGAAAATTGTTGAAAAACATATGAGGTGTCACGAAAGGCTGGTTGTACATCATTCATGATTTCTTTATCAAAAAAAATTTTTCCTCTATCAGGTTGCTCTAACCCAGAAATAATTCTTAGAGTAGTAGTTTTTCCGGCACCTGTGGGACCTAACAGAACAAAAAACTCACCATTAAAAATTTCTATATTAAGGTTCTTAAGGGCGGTTGTTTTCCCAAAATTCTTATAAACATTTTCAAGCTTTATTGATGCCATTTAATTCAACTTAATATATCTACTTTCAATTGCTTTATCTGTAGTTCCATCAAAAACAATTGCTGATTTTGGCTCAAAATTTATTTTAACATTAGAACCTATTTGAGCATTTACTTGATTTGAAACTCTAACTTTAAAGTCGCCAAATTCTGATTTAATTGTAAGAATTTTTCTTGCTCCTAAATATTCTGATCCAAAAACTACACCTGGAATACCTTTCTTGTCAGTAAGAAACATTTTTTCTGGTCTTATTCCTAGATAATTGATGGAGGAGTTTGTTCCACCAAATGATTGTGGAACATCATAGTTTTCTCCATTAATTACTATTTTATTTTGGTTCTTTTCAATTGAGTGATGTATTGGAATAAAGTTCATTGCAGGTGAACCTATAAAAGAGCCAACAAATTTAGTTTTTGGTTTCAAATAAATATCTTTAGGGGTGCCAAACTGTATAATTTTTCCTTTATTCATCACAGCAATCCTGTCTCCCATTGACATTGCTTCAAGTTGGTCATGAGTAACATAAACAGTAGTTGCTTTGATATCGTTATGTAACTTCCTCAGTTCTAAGCACATTAATTCCCTAAACTCAGCATCAAGTGTGCCTAGTGGTTCATCCATCAAAAATGCTTTTGGCCTCCTTACTATTGCTCTCCCTAAAGCAACTCTTTGTCTGTCTCCTCCAGATAGACTAGAAACCTTAGAATTCAGCAAATGTTGAATTCTCAACAACTCTGAGACCTCTTCTATTCGTTTATTTATTTCAGATTTTTTGAATCCTTGCATTTTTAAAGGGAACGCTAGATTTTTTTTGACATTCATATGTGGGTACAAAGCAAATAGTTGAAATACAAAGGCTATATCTCTTTGAGATGCTCGTAAAAAAGTCACATCTTCATTATCTAATAAAATTTTTCCTGATGTTGGCAATTCCAATCCAGCTATCATACGAAGGGTTGTCGTCTTTCCACAACCAGAAGGACCTAAAAGTACAAAAAATTCATTATCTTGAATTGTTAAATCAGATTTCTCTACAGCTACAAAGTCATCAAAGGATTTTTCTAAATTTTCTAATTTAATTTCTGACATTTTAATCTGGAAAATGGCTGGTGATAACAAATCCTATAGTACCGACAAGGATGACAATAAAAGAGTAGGAGTAAAGTATCATATGGAAAGGTTGTAAAAGCATAAAAACACCTACTAAAATTATGGCCATTGATAAATTTTCCCAAATAACCCTTCTAAAAATTTTCTTAAACATATTTTCCAAACCCTCTATTTTCTTACCGCACCAAAAGTAATTCCTCTTAAAAGATGTTTTCTTAAAACTACCGTGAAAATCATTACTGGTATTAAAAATAATGTTGTTCCAGCCCCTATAGCTGACCAGTCTTGACCACCTTCCCCTATTATGGTTGGAATAAATGGGGGAGCTGTTTGGGCATTAAATTGTGTTAGTAATACGGCAAATGCATATTCATTCCAGGAGAAAATCATACAAAAAATAGCTGTTGCAGCAATACCTGTTGTTGCTTGAGGCAAAACTATTTTAAAAAAGGCTCCCATTCTTGTATATCCGTCTATCATGGCTGCTTCTTCATATTCTCTAGGTATTTCATCCATAAATCCTTTGAGCAACCAAACTGCAAGACTTAAGTTTACAACAGTATATAATATTATCATACCTAGATGTGTATCTCCTAAGCCAATCTTTCTATACATAATGAAAATGGGAACAGCTACAGCGATTGGTGGGAACATTCGGGTAGATAAAATAAAAAACATAAGATCGTCTTTGAGGGGAATTTTGAATCTAGAAAACGCATAAGCAGCTAAAGCCCCTAAAAAAACAGAAAGAAAAGTTGCACCAAAACCAATAATAAGTGAGTTTGCATAACGCCCAAAAAATTTAGATGGTCCAGCTATAACCATTTCTCTACTTCTAACTAATTCTTCATACCAAGTTTCAGGCGGAGGTAAAGCTTCTAGATATTCTTGTGATTGTCTTGTTCTTGTAGTAAAAAGATTGACATATCCCTCTAAAGAGGGTTCAAAAAATACCTCTGGAGGATATGTAATTGAGCTCGTAACGCTTTTAAATCCAGTAAGAATTATCCATGTAATAGGTATCAGTGTAACTACAGCATAAATAATAATAATTAATGCAGCTAATTTCCTTGAAAAGCCACTTGATTCAGTAGGTGATCTAGAGGTATCAACCATTATCTATCCTTAATCTTATTCATGACTTTTACATAGACGTTTCCAAATCCAAAAATAGTAACGAATAATATTACTGCGTAAGCTGAGCTATAACCTGTCTTCCACTTTTCAAAAGCTTCTCGTTTTAATTGTATCGATGCAAGTTCTGTTGCAGATCCAGGACCACCAGATGTTAATTCTACTACCATGTCAAACATTTTAAAATTCTCAATACCTCTAAATAAAAGGGCTAATAAAAGAAAAGGTAATACAGAAGGTAATGTAATATATATAAATTGTTGCAGTCTATTAGCTCTATCAACCTCTGCAGCTTCGTATAAATAATTTGGTATAGATCTTAACCCAGCAAGGCAAATTAGCATTGTGAAAGGCGTCCACATCCAGGTATCAACTATTACAATTGCCCAGGGTGCTAGGGTACTACTTCCAATCATGTCAAAAGATCCGAAGTCATAAAAAAAGTTTACTATATAATTAAATAAGCCTACTTGAGGGTTATATAGATAAGTCCAAAAAACACCTACTACTGCAGGAGATAACATCATTGGTAATACAATGAGTGTGGTAAGTAGTTCGTTCCCTTTAAATTTTTTATTTAACAATAAAGCTAGGCTTAAACCTATAATAGCTTGTAATAATAATGTCCAAAACATAAAGCTGGCTGTAATTTGCATCCTTTCCCAAATTGCTTCTTTTCCTAGAATTTTGGCATAGTTCTTTAATCCTACCCATTTTATTTCTTTTCCCAACTTGTTGGCATAAAAGTTAGTAAAGGACATACTAATGGCGTATATTAAAGGATATATATTAATAGCAAGCAGGAGTAGTAATGTTGGAGTAATGAAAATCCAAGCTACTGCTCTGTCAGACAATCCCTTAGCTTTATGAATAATCTTGTTTTTCATTTAAAAAAAAGGGGTAGTTAAACTACCCCTTATGTTCAATAAGTTGATTACAGTTTACCGTCAGCTTCAAAAACCTCAACCCATTCTTCAATGATTTTATCAAGAGCTTCCTTTGCTGAACCTTTGCCATTAACAACGTAATCGTGTACGTGCTCTTGCATAGGTAACATTAATTCTACAAATGTTGGTTCTTGCCAGAAATCCTTTACAATACCCATAGAATCTAAAAATCCCTGGGCATATACTGCAGAATTTACAAAATCTGGAGATCCAAGAACATCTTTATGACATGAATATCCTCCTAAATCCCACCATTTTTGCTGCACGTCAGGCTGAGCAAACCACTTTATGTATTGTAGAGCTAAATCTTTCTTGTCTGAGTAATTAACTACTGAAATACCTTGTCCTCCAAGAGTTGCTGCAGAAACTTTTTGTGATGGATTTGCAAAAAATCCAGTTACTCTTCCATCTGCATCCTCTTTTGAAACACCGGGCCAAAAAGCATACCAATTCATTTGAAATGCAACTTGACCAGATTTATAGGCATCTAAATTAGCTACCATATAAGCATCTGAGTGTCCTGGAGGAGCACAATCCTCATACATTTTTTTATAAAACTCAAGTGCTTCTACAACATTAGGTGCGTTGAAATAACCTTCCATATCATATGGTTTGCTTGGATTCTCATACTGCATGCCCCAAGCATACATAGCGGCTGTAACACCCATTGTAATACCCTCAGATCCTCTTTCAGTATTAATCGCAGCTCCGTATCTTACTTGACCGTCAATTTCCCTACCTTGAAAGAAAGTACACATATCATAAAGTTGATCCCAATTTTCAGGTACTCCTAAATCATAACCATGCTTCGCTTTGAATTCTGAATTTAGTTCAGGTCTGTCAAACCAATCTTTTCTGTAAGCCCAAGCGAGTGCATCTCCCATAGCGGGTAATGCATAATAATTCTCACTACCTTTTGGCCAAGTAGAATAGGCATATACTGTCGCGTCCGAAAAGTCATTCATTGATATGCCTTCTTTATCAAAAAAATCATTAAGTTTCACATAGTGGCCATAAGTTGCACCACCACCTATCCACTGTGAATCACCAATTAATAAATCAAAAGTTTTCCCTTTGTTATTTAATTCATTAAGCATCCTATCAGCAAAATTTGGCCATGGGACAAATTCAAAGTTTACTTCAATTCCGGTTTGTGCTGTGAAATCTTTACTAAGTTCTACTAGTGCATTAGCAGGATCCCAAGCTGCCCATCCAAGAGTAATACTCTCAGATTTAACTGCTTGTGTTGAAGATAATGCAAAAACAATAGAAGAAACTAAAATCGCTATTTTATTTCTCATATTCCCTCCAATTAATATTATGAAACTTAATTATGATGATTTTAAAAAAAAAAACTAGTAAAAAAATGTTGAAAAAATAGAAAAATACAAAATAATCAAATGATCAATTTTTTTAAAAAAAATGAAAAGGACCTTAAAAAATGAAAACAATAAAAGGACCAGCAATATTTCTTGCACAATTTGCAGATGACAAAGAACCTTTTTGTAGCTTACCAAGTATTGCAAACTGGGCTTCAGACTTAGGCTATAAAGGTGTTCAAATACCTTCATGGGATAATAGAATTTTTGATTTAGAAAAAGCTTCTGAAAGTAAAACTTATTGTGATGAAGTTCTTGGTATTCTACAATCTTATAACTTAAAACTGACAGAATTATCTACCCATCTACAAGGTCAACTGGTAGCTGTTCATCCAGCATATGACATTCCTTTTGATGGTTTTGCAGATAAAAAAGTAAGAAAAAATCCCAATAAAAGGAGAGAGTGGGCAGAGGACCAATTACATAAAGCCGCTGTTGCTTCAAAAAATCTTGGGCTAAAAGCCCATGCAACTTTTTCTGGGGCATTAGCTTGGCCTTATGTTTATCCGTGGCCTCAGAGACCTAAGGGTTTGATAGAAGAGGCTTTTGATGAGCTTGCAAAAAGGTGGAAACCAATTTTAAATACTTTTGATGAAAATGGTATTGATTTATGTTATGAGATTCATCCAGGTGAGGATCTTCATGATGGCATTACTTTTGAAATGTTTTTAGAGAGAGTAGATAATCATCAAAGATGCAATATGCTTTATGATCCAAGTCATTTTGTTTTACAGCAACTAAATTATTTAGATCATATTGATATATATCATGATAAAATTAAAATGTTTCATGTTAAAGATGCTGAATTCAACTCTTCAGGGAGACAAGGGGTATATGGAGGATTTCAACCTTGGATAAAAAGAGCGGGTAGATTCAGATCACTTGGTGATGGACAAGTCGACTTTAAAGCTATTTTTTCTAAGTTATCTGGTTATGGTTTTGATGGCTGGGCTGTTTTGGAATGGGAGTGTTGTATCAAAAGTCCTGAACAGGGAGCTTTAGAAGGTTCCAAAATTATTAATCAACACATAATTGAAGTTACTGAAAAAGCATTTGATGATTTTGCAGAATCTGGTGTTGATGAAACTACAAATAAATTAATTCTTGGTATTGGATAGTTTAAATGAAAAATAAAATTAGATTAGGAATGGTTGGAGGGGGCAAAGATGCATTTATTGGTGCAGTTCATAGAATGGCTGCACGAATGGACGATAAGTATGATTTTGTTGCTGGTTGTTTGTCTTCAACTCCTGAAAAGTCAAAAATTTCAGCTAAAGAAATAAATCTCGACTTAAACCGTAGTTATCCAGATTTTAAAACTATGGCTGAGGAAGAATCCAAAAGAGCAGATGGAATAGAAGTTGTTTCCATTGTTACTCCAAATCATATGCATGCAAAACCAGCGATTGCTTTTTTAGAAAAAGGTATTCATGTAATTTGTGACAAACCAATGACTGCAACAATGGACGAGGCGTATAATTTATACAATGCTGTTAAAAAAAATAACTTACATTTTTTAATTACCCATAACTATTCAGGCTATCCTTTGGTTAGAGAAATGAAATCATTAGTTCAAAATGGTGAATTAGGAAACATAAGGTCTGTCAGAGGTTCATATTTACAGGGCTGGTTAGGGTCTAAAGAAGAAGATACAGGAAATAACAAACAAGCGGAGTGGAGAACAGATCCGAAACGCAGTGGTGCTGCTGGCGGGGTAGGAGACATTGGTAGTCACACGTTACACCTGATAGAGTTTATAACAGGAATTAAGTTATATTCAGTTGCTGCTGATCTGTCTACATTTGTCAAGGGAAGAAAACTAGATGATGATGCCTCTATTCTCTTGAGGCTTGGAAATGGTGTAAAAGGATCATTATCTATTTCTCAAATTGCAGTTGGAGAAGAAAATAATTTAAGTATTGCAATTTATGGTGAAAAGGCTTCATTAAAGTGGAAACAGGAAAACCCAAATCAGGCTGAATTTAATAAAGTTGGTTCTCACAAACAAATTTTAACCAGAGCTGGTTTTACTCCTTCAAAAGGTTCTTTTGCAAATGTAAGAATTCCTCCAGGACATCCTGAAGGGTATATTGAAGCATTTGCTCAACTTTATTCTGATTTTGCAGATTTAATTAGAAATAAAAACGGTTCTAAAAATATAAGAAAAATTTTGCCTAATGAAGATGATGGATTACATATAATGAAATTTATAAATAGTTGTGTTTATTCAAGTAATAATAATTCAAAATGGATAAATTTGGATACCATTTAAATTGCTTCATTTTATTTAAAAAAATGAAACCTTAACCTGGCATTCGTAATATTTCCTGTTTAAATCCATTCTCGACGTGAATCTTATCCCTATCAATTGCATATACCCTCCAACCTTCAAACCATTGCCCAACTTTTATTTTAATGATTTTTCCATTGGATAATCTTAAAAGTGCACTTGGATTGGATGACTTTCCAACAATTCCAATTAAGTTGGTTCTTTCTAAGTCTATAAAATTTCTTTTTGTTGAATTATAACCAACGGATGCCTTTTCAGGGATACTTGGTGCCCTTGTTGCTTTGGCTGTAATTTTTATTTGAGATGGTTTAATAACTTTTAAATCTTTAAAATAATCAGGTCTTTTTTTAGGTACTTTAGTAAAAACAAGTGCACCACTTGAAAGAGTAGGTTCACTCAAAATTTTTATACTATTAATAATTAAAGGCTTTTGGTATGGCGATATTTTAATCGCATATTCTACTACAGATGTTTCTAATTCAGGATATTTTTCCTTAATTTCATTTCCTTTATTTTTTTTAACGTTATTGTCATCTACTGGGATTAAATCAATATTAGATTTTTCTTCAGTTTCATTATTTAATGATCGATTTAGAGTCTGTATTTCAGGGTTATAAGCTGCAATAATTTTTTTAAAATCTGTACTTAATTTTTTTCTCTGATTGGATAAATTTTCATTATCTTGTACTACAAATAAAGTTTTATAATTTGTGATGTTTTTTAAACTTTGAACATTTGATAAATTTGAAATTTTCTTATTTATTGTTTCTTTTGTATTGACTAGTTTAGTTTGTAATTTTTTGTGATTTAAGTCATTTCCAACCAAAAGTTCGTTAGAAATATTAATCTTATTTATTGGGATATCTTCAGTGACAGTACTTAATATTGGAAATGTTTTTAAATTATATGAATTAGATTTAATCTCAAATTCATCAAATCTTTTCAAAGAAGTATTTATTAACGATAATTCATTTTTAGAAATTAGCTCATTTGAAAAATTAACCTTAAGATTTTCATTAAAATTCTTAAAGTCTACTTTTATAGTTGTTCTTTCTAACTTTATTTGTGGTTCATGATATTTATTTATATTTTCACCTATATAAGATAGGCTCATAAATCCAAAAAATAAAAATAGGATTAATCCTAAAATGGGTCTTGAAAAACTTTTAATTTTTAAATGATTAAAGCTTTCAAAATATTTTAAATTAATTTTTTGTGTATTTTTATTTAAAAAGCTATATTTACCAATATTAAACCTTGTAATTATAAAACCAGCTTTTTCAACAAATTCTTTTACCTCATTTATTAATGAAGTTTGGATATATGTTATAGATGTTGCCCTATTTCCTATACTTTCAATATTAAGAGAAATTATACCACTTTTATTGTCAGTATTTCGTTTGTTGATAATTTCAATAGCTTCATTACTAGAAATTGGTTTATTTGTAATTAAAGTCTCATTTTTAAGTAAATTTTCAGGAATATTGACTTCAATTTTTGGTACTTTTGAGTTGAGAGCTTTTGCTAGTTTAAATAATTGTTTTAAATTTACACTAGCTGCTGGTTCATTTGGGTCAAAGCTATCTAAAACATATCGTTCGTTATGATCACTTATATAAAGTGAAATGACATCACTTTTTAAATTAAGAAAAAATTTTCTATTATTATTCATTTTCTAGGATTATTATCTTATTTAAAATTTCTAATTCAAAATTCATTCCAATGCTTGCTTTAGGTCATCTATTAAATCTTTTGGGTCCTCAATTCCAATTGAAAGTCTAATGACGTTAGGAGCTAAACCAGCATTGATTTGTTGTTGTTCAGTTAACTGCCTATGGACGGTAGATGCTGGATGAATAATAAGGGATCTAGTATCCCCTAGATTAGAAACGTGACTAAAAAGGTTTAATTTGTTTATCATTTTAATACAAGCCTCATACCCCTCTTTCAATGATATTGTAAATAATGCACCAGCACCTTTAGGTAACACTGACTTCGAAAGATCATAATATTTTGAAGATTTAAGCCCAGCATAGGTCACTTTATCAATTTTGGGGTGTTGTTCTAACCAGTTCGCAATTTTACGTGCATTGCTTACATGCTTTTTCATTCTTAGAGAAAGAGTTTCTAACCCTAAAAGAGTTTGAAAGGCGTTTTGTGGTGCCATTGTCATTCCTAAGTCTCTTAGGCTAACTGCTATACTGTATATTATAAAGGCATATGGTCCAAATGTATCATGAAATTTTAAACCATGATAAGCAGGTTCTTCTGCAGAAAGCGATTTAAATTTTCCAGATTGTGACCAATCAAAATTCCCACTATCTACTACAGCACCCCCCAAAGAAGTACCATTGCCAGACATATATTTTGTTGTCGAATGCACAATTAAATTTGCTCCAAAATTTATTGGGTTACATAGAAATGGTGATGCAGCTGTATTATCTACAATCAGAGGTATTTTGAATGATTTTGATAATCTGCCTACTTCAATGAGATTGGTAATGTGGCCACCAGGATTTGAAATGCTTTCACAAAAAATTGCTTTAGTCTTTTCGTCGACAGATTTTTTTAATTTGTCAATATCATCGATATCAACAAATTTTGCGGTCCATCCAAACTTTTCTATAGTATTAGTAAATTGCTGAATTGTACCGCCATATAGCCTTGTAGATGCGACAATATTATCACCTGGAGACATTAATGGAAATAATGCTAGTATTTGGGCTGCATGGCCCGAGGAAGTACAAACGGCGCCAATTCCGCCTTCTAAAGCAGCAATTCTTTCTTGCAATACGGATACAGTTGGGTTGGATAATCTGCTATAAATATGACCTAACTCTTTAAGATCAAATAAAGCTTCAGCATGCAGTATACTCCTAAAAACATAAGCAGTATTTTGATATATAGGAACTTGTCGAGCTCCAGTAGAGGGATCTGGTCTTGACCCCGCGTGTATCTGAAGAGTATCAAATTTGTACTTACTTTTTATCATCGATTTTATTAAAGCTCTATTTTTGAGGAAATTATATTAGTATTGAAACCTGCTACTCTTAATTCTCCAAATAATCTTTGGTTTTCGATTTTTGGGCATTTGTCCATAATTACATTCAAGCCATTTTTTTTTGCTCTAATTGCTGCTTTTATATTTTTTATTCCTATTTGCATCCATACTGTTTTGCACCCTAATGGCTTTAAATATTTAATTGTATCATCGACTATAGATGGAACTTCTTTTGAAGGTCTAAATATATCAATTAAGTCAACTCTTTTGTCTGGCTGTATATCAGAAATTTTACCTAAAACTTTTTCTCCCCACAAGTATTGTCCTTCATAATTTGGGTTCACAGGTATTACAGAAATTCCTCTCAAGACAAAATACCTTGCTACAAAAAATGAGGCCCTTAAAGGACTGGCGGATACACCAATCATAACCATAACATTTATTTTTTTTAAAAGAAGTCGCATTTCATTATCATTAAGTTTATTGATCATAATAACTCTCTAATTGCAAAAAGGGTTATAGCAGCTGCGTTTGAAACATTTAATATATTAAAATTACTATTCGTATTAATTTTAACTAAATGGTCACATTTTTCTTTTGTTAGATATCTCATTCCTTTTTCTTCTGAACCTAAAATACATGCTATTGGTTGTTTTTTCAAATTTTTAAGTAAATCAGCTATTGAAACATTGCCACTATGATCTAATCCAATAATCAAAAAACCATGTTCTCTCAGGGTTTCTATAATATTTGATATATTTGTAACACTATAGTAAGGTAATCTTTCAAATGCCCCTGATGCTGCTTTTACTAATCCTCCAGTTTCTTGAGCACAGTGATAAGTTGAACCTATTATTGCTCTACATCCCAATATCTCAGCTGACCGAATTATAGCTCCAACATTTTGAGGATCCTTAATTCTGTCTAAAATAATAATTATATCGTTATCAGTTTGCTCACCAAAAATATCATTTATATTATCTCTTTTAAGGGGGTCTACTTCTAATGCGAGACCCTGATGAACAGCATTTTCATTTAAGAAATTACAAAAATTTTTGGTATCTATGATACTTGTATTAATAGTAAATTTTTTTACATCATTACTAAGTTTACTTAGTGCATTCTTTGTACAAACTAGGCGATATTTTTTTCTATATGTATTTTCTATAGCTGCTAGCACAGAATGATATCCATAAAGCCAAATTCTTTTATTTGAGTTATGATTTGTTTTAGTAGATCTGTATTTTGAAAATTTGAAATTGTTTTTAATCATGACAATGGAAATTGTATATATATAAACGTACAATATTGCAAAAAAAAAAGCCAAGTATTAAAACTTGGCTAAAGTCATTATAGGCACATAAACATGAAACTATGATCTAAGTATAAATAACGCACATATTCAAAATTTGTTTAGTTTTTTTACTTTGACCTATCGTATAAGTTTAATAATTCTATATATCCAATTGTGTTTTTTAATTTAGAATTTTTTTCCATCCAATATATAAATGTTTTTCCAGAATTTGTTTTAGAATCAATATTCGCTCCTGCATCAATTAAAGTTAAAAGAATTTCTGGGTTTGGATTAAATCTTGCTGCGCTATGAAGAGGAGTCCATCCTTTGCTTGTTTTACCATTAATTTCTGCACCTGCTCTTATAAGCCTCAATAAAACTTCAGGATCATTATTTACCTCAGCAGCTATATGCAGGGGACTTTCTCCACCTTCAACATCTGCAATAACAGGTGATCCATTTTTTAAGCAATCTTCTACTTTACTAAGATTAAAGTTTTTCCAACCATACCTCTGAAACCACCATTTACATGTCTCAGCACTCAAACTGGTGCAGTAAAATAGGAATATAACCAAAATGTATTTCATATGTTATGATTGGTCTAAATATAATGTTTAAAAAAAATACTTGAATAAATCTTTCAAAAATTTAATACAGTTCTTTATAATATATAAATAATTAAATTATTACCAATATATTTTTTTAGGAGGGGTGGCAGAGCGGTCAAATGCAACGGACTGTAACTCCGTCGGGGAAACCCTACATAGGTTCGAATCCTA
>CACHDI010000001.1 GCA_902578545.1 uncultured Alphaproteobacteria bacterium | reverse complement strand
TTAAATAATTCTGAAAAGTTTTATGAAGAAATGTTAAATTTAACTATAGAAAAAGTATTTGAAGAAGGGCTGCACGAATTTTTAGTACGATATTTAAAGAATTTATTTATCCTCGCCACTATTATTGAAACTGATTTTAGATTTTACAAATAATGAAACTTAACATTAAACATGTTTCAAAATACGAATTTTCAAATAATTTAACTTATGGAGTTCAACGACTTCGTTTAAATCCCCAAAATAATAAAATCCAAAACATCAAAACATGGAATATTAATATTGAAGGAGGTATAAAACAATTTGAGTATTTAGATCATCACCAAAACATATGTACTTTTGTAACACTAAGTAATGATTCAAAGGAAATAGTAATTTCAGTTGATGGTCAAATCAATACAATTGAAAATAACGGAATGCTCGGTAATGATAAGCCTAAAACTAAACCCTGGATGTATAATATGTATACTAAAATAACTAAACCTGGTTTCTATTTAAAATCATTTTGTAAAAGATGGAAAAATTCATCTTATTCAGAATTAGATATTTGCCATTTAATCGCTGAAGAAATAAAGAAACTGGTTAAATTTAGAAAAGGATCTACTTCAGCTTATACTTCTGCGGAAGAATCATTCAAGAAGAAAAAGGGTGTTTGCCAAGATTTTGCTCATATCTTTATCTCTTGTTTAAGGTATTTAGGTTTTTCAGTAAGATATGTAAGCGGTTATCTTAAAATTGAAGGAGTAAATGAACAGGATGCAACTCACGCATGGGCAGACGTTTTTATTAAGGACTTAGGATGGGTTGGATTTGATGTCGCTAATGGAATTTCACCTGATGAGAGATATGTAGTACTAGCGAATGGTTTTGATTTCTTTGACGCAAGTCCAATACATGGGTTACATTTAGACAGTCAAAATATAAAATTAGATGTTTCTGTTAATGTGCAACAATAAAGGTAAAAATATTTAGATGACATATTGTCTTGGAATGAAAATCAAGGATGGATTAATATTCATGTCAGATACTAGAACAAATTCTGGTGTGGATAACGTTTCTTCATATAAAAAAATGTTTACTTGGACAAAAAATAATAAAGCTTCAATCACAATTTTAACTGCAGGAAATCTAGCAACGACTCAAGCGCTTGTAAGTGAACTTAATGGTAGAAATATTAGCGATAATTCTAGAGCTTTGGAATTATTTAGCCAACCAACAATGTTTCAAGCCTCTAAGTTTGTAGGTAAAAAATTAAAGAAAATAATTGATGGTAATTCTAATGACGGACTAAGGGCAGATTCATCTTTCAATGCAACTATTATATTGGGTGGTCAAATAAAAGGGGGAGAACCTCGAATATTTTTGATTTATCCTCAGGGTAATTTTATAGAAGTTTCACAAGATAATCCTTTTTTCCAAATTGGAGAAACTAAATATGGCAAGCCCATACTAGTTAGAGGATATGATTATGAAATGGGTTTTTCAGATGCCGTTAAATTGATGCTTTTATCCTTTGACTCTACCGTTAAAGCTAATTTATCAGTTGGTTTTCCTTTAGACCTTCACATTTATAAGGCTGATTCTTTTAAAGAGGGTAAAATAAAAAGAATTGAAGCAGATAATAAATACTACTCAAAAATTTCAAATGGGTGGAGTAAGGCCCTTAAATCGGCTTTTGATTCAATGCCAAATTTTCCAATTGAATGATGACAAATAGGATGTGTTTTTTATCAACTAAAAAAAATAAATAATCATTACATTATTTTTTTTAAAAGGAATTACATACATATAGAAAAAAGAGTCAATTATTCTCCGTAATAATGATTTAAATATTAGATATTTCCCAAACCATTTAAAAAGAGATAAACCGATATTACCCATTTTATAACTCTAGTAGTTTATTTATGCTCCACTAAAAAATTTAGTCACTTTTTCCAACTTTAATCTCTTTAGATTCATAAATCTTCTTATCATTTTATTAAAGATGTGAATATATTTAAAAAAGGTTTGATCAAAGTTGAGTGAACTAATCATACCCAGATACTTGAATAATATCTCTATTTATCAATCAAATTTTATTTATATTTATATAAATTTTTCTAATAACGTAAGGTAAATATTGTAAGAATAAAAGAATCAAAATATTTTGGAAATCTGATATTTAGTTTTTTATTTGAAATTTCCAATTTATGTCTCTCGTAAAAATAAGTAGCAACTACTGGATGGATTTATTTAAGGATGATCCAGTAAGACCAAATTTAAATCCTAAATTTAGATTAACAGAAAACAGAGTAAACTTCCTGCTAACTCAAGATTTTACCAAACCAAGTGCCATTGTTTGTGTTGCTTTTACTAAAGATATTCCTAAAACAGAAAAGCAATTAGAAATGTATTCAATAAATAAGCTTTCCGTTAATTATGATAAAGCTATTTTTTACACTATATGGAGTTATTCTAAGGGGTCTGGAAAGGATATTCTATTTAACACAGTTTTCTGGCTAAAAAAAAATAAGCCAGAAATAAAGAGATATATAACTATGAGTCCAAAAACCGAAATGGCTAGAAATTTTCACTTAAAAAATGGTGCATATGAATTGAAATCTAATAGAGAAACTATAAATTTTGAGTATATTATTTAAAAAGTTGTGTAAACAAATATTAATTATAAAAAGAATTCAACTTTTGGATTCTTAAAAAAAATTTTTAATGTAAAATATTAAAATTGTTCAGAATAATATTTTGTTAGAAAATTATAAAAAAAATGATTTTTCTGGAATTTTTATAGTTGTTTTATCTTCAATATGTTTTGCAGTAGTACCAAGTTCGGCTAAAATAGCTCTAGATAATGGAGTATCTCTTTTAGTCCTACTGTTTTCTAGATGCTTAATTGGGCTTATCTTATTATGTCCAGTAATATTTTTAAAAAAACAAAAAATTATTTATTTTGACATCAATTTTCTTAAATTAATATTCATAAGCTTTGTTTCAGTTAGCCTGATTGCCGTTACATACCACGCAATCGAATTTTTAAACGTTGCACTAGTACTTATGATTTTATACTTATTCCCTTTAGGCATTGCTATTATAACATATCTTTCAAAAGAAGAAATCTTTCAACCTATACAATGGTTTTGTATATTATTTATTATTTTTGGGATTGGTTTAATAATTATAGATGGATCATTTGAGGGAAATATTTATGGATTTTCTATAAGTATTTTGGGTTTATTATTAATGATAGTTTTCATATATTTCTCAAGCAAATTAGCTAATTTAACTGGTTCAGCAATTATGAATTTTCATATTAATTTATGGAGCATTTTACTATTAGGCTTCTTAATTTATGCAACAGATATAGTTGTAAAATTCCCAGTAAATTCCAAAGGTTGGTTGGCTATTTTAAGTAATGGTTTTTTTTATGTTCTTAGTTACTTCCTATTTTATGTAGGCTCACAAAAAATTGGAATTACTAGAACTTCAGTTTTAGCAACAATGGAGCCTGTTTTTGCAGCGGTTTTTGCCCTAATTTTGTTGAAACAATTTTTAAATATTATTGAGACCCTTGGTTTTGTAATAATAATATTATCTATATTTTTCTTTGAAAGATTAAAAATACATAAAAAAACTAATATTTAAAAATGATTAACAACATCCTTAAATACGTAAGTAAGTAGAGGTTGCTAAAGTCAAATTTAGTTTTCTTTTACTAAAAGTGTATTCACAATTTTTTTATAGGCAGAAGGATCATTAAATTCTATAATACCAAAGTTTACTGCGACCTAGATACCAGATTGGTAGCAGTGCACTGAATACCTGACTAAAAGAATATAAAAAAAATCATAAAGGAAAATCTTATGAAAATGCTAGTAACTGTAAATATATCCAAAGGTTTTGCACGTTGGAAGGAAATGGCTGAAAGTTTAAATCCTGAAATGGAAAAAGTTGGTGTAAAAATGATTTGGGCTGGAACTAACCCAGAAGAAAGCAAAATTTTCATGGTTGTGCATTTGGAAGATGCATCTCAAATGAAAACTTTTGGGGAAAGACCAGATATATTCAAAGCTCGCACTGAAGCTGGTGCTGATGTGGCAAGTACTACTGTAATTTCTCCAATAGGAGAAGATTGGTTGCCTAATTAGGGAAACTAAAAAAAATTAACTAAAGGAAAAAAAAATGTACATGGTAACTACAACATGGCGGCACGATAAGCCAATAGATAAAGAAAATATGCGCAAAACCCTATCAGGATTAAAAAATAGAAATAATAGTAGTGAAGTAATTGATGTGATGTGGTTTGAAATAGATGAAGTCACACATGGATCGGTATTAATATATTCCTCAAAAGAAGCGTGTGATAAAGATATGCAAGCAAGAAATAAAAATCGTGAGGATAGTGGTCTAAAAATACTTAGAGAAGAAAAGGGTGAAACTTTTGCTGTAATGAGTGAACTTTAAAACCTTTTTAATTCTACCAAATTATAAGTAGTATGCCGAAGATAAAATTAATTCATAATAAACCGAAATATGTATATTTCGGTAATTGTGAATAAAAGGTATTGTTTTTTAAGTTATTTAATCAAGAGAATAAAAAAAAAGCAGTTTATATATAATTTATTTATATATTTTATTTTTCCATAGTAAAAAAAAAGAACACTTTTTTTATATCTTTAAGAGGTTAGGTACTCCAAAAAAAATCTGTTTATTACGTAAGGTTATTATAGCTAAATTATATTTATAATATGATTATCATAGGATAAAAAATAATTTAATCAGAGGTTCAATATTATGATTTTAAAACTATTTTTCTCATTCTTATTCACAATTTTAATAAGCTTTTCTGTTTATTCTTCTGAAGATATTCCTAAAACTGGTTGGGGAGCAGTTCTCAAAGTACCTGTTGAGGAAATTGAATATGTGGATAAATGGTTGGTAGAATGGGGGAACTGGATCAAAGATACCCATCCTATGGGAGCAAATGAAAAAGATGGATTAGAGAGTTTAACTATTACTAAGAGTGATGAGGCTTCTGGTCATGTATATTATGTAATTATTGAAAGGTATCACTCTGAATCTGGATTAAAAAACCATACAAAAATATTTCAAAGAGATGTTGGTGGAGCATATCAAAATATGTTTAGTAAACTCTATTTCTTCAATAAATATCGGGTGGCCTCATCAGAACAAAGGAAAACACTTTACAGTTTAATTCCATCAATTAATTGAAAAACTAAAAAATCCTCTAATCTTTCTTTATTGAAGAATCATAAAAACTATCAAGATAGTTTGTGTGGTAGAACCAAAATTTTATAAGCCAACTTGGATTCTTGTATGAGCTGCCTTTATTAGATTACATTGAACATTATTTCTCTTAGCCAATTCTATTAAGTATCCAAGGATATGTTCACATTCGGTTTTTTTTCCCGACTCAAAGTCGCGAAGCATTGAAGCTTTTAAAAGAGAGTCTTTATCAGTGATTAATTTTAAATTATAATTCGTGGCTTCAATCCCAATATCGTAACCTTTGCTTAAAACAATTTTTTTGCACTCTTCATGAATTTCTATAATCAACCTTTTTCCATAAGTTGTAGCGCAAATCTCTCCAAGTGGTTTTTGAAAAAGTACAGTACTTGCTGCAGTTGCGCCAATTAATACATACTTTCTCCATAAGTCCAATTCTATATGATCAGAAAAATCACATTCAAATTCAGTTTCTTTACATATTTCATAAAATTCGTTTGCAGTATTAATATTCTTTTGCGTTCTTGGACCAAATTTTATACTTGCTCTAGATGTAATTTGTTGGATTGAACCATAATTATTCATGGCAGTTGAAATATATGCTGTACCCCCAAATATCTTTTCCTTACCAAATTCCTTATCCAAAATTTCATAATGAGCCATACCATTAAGCAGAGGAATTATCACTGTTTTGTTAACATAAGGTTTAATCTCTCTAATCGATTCAATGAGATCATAAGATTTATTTGTCAAAATAATTACATCAAAATGCTGACCTGATAAATTTTTATCCAATAATTTGGGATTAACTTTTAATTCTCCGTTAATACTAAAAATATTAATACCCGACTTTTTTAATTCATCTTTCCTTTTTTCTCTTACCAAAAAAGATACGTTTGCACCTGACTTCATTAAATGTGCGCCAAAAAATCCACCAATTGCCCCTGCTCCAAGAATTAATATTTTCACAAATTAATACCTTTCATCTACTTTTTATTTCCAAATTGAGATTTTAATTTTTTATTTAAAATTTATTAGAATTTGTATTTCCACTAAAATTTACAGTTATAATTTCATGAAAAAAAAATTATAATTTTTAATCTCCAGTATCTTTGGAATCTGCGCATATTGCATCTAACTTAAAAAGACTACCATCTCGTTTAAAAACTACAGTAGTGCAAACATGAATTTCTCCACCATATTGCATGTAAAAAAGTCCGTAGTCAGTGACATGTAATAATTTACCATTGCCCATAATTTCCGCCGAAAATTCCGGACTGTGACGTTCTGCAAAAATGGGTGTTCCAATTAATACTAAAATCACTATTTGAATTATATTTTTCATTTATTTTTACTCCTTCTTTTTTGGAAAAAAAAGCAAACCAGCTATAAAAAACAACATTATTGTCCAATAAATTATGAGTGCATTTTCAAAATATTTTAACCAAAATTCTCTTAATAAAAAATTAATTATTAATCCTATAATTGATAATTTTTGAATTAGACTTCGGTCATTAATTATTTTCAATGTATTTTTTCTTTCTTTAAGATTGTTGGTAATGCTCTTATCCAATTGGATATTTTTTAGAGGTGGATGATATTTTTGACATTAATGACTTCTATTGATAGAACTCTTGCGTTTTTTTTTTGATCAAGATAAATTATCAATAATTTCAAGCTTTTTTTTTTATTAAAAATTACTTATTCTATTTCACCAATTATTTTTAACTCATTCTTAAATTCACTAAATGTCTTTTCATCCATTTCGTATCTAGTTAAATATTTTTTTGTTAAACCCCTATTCTTAGCTCTTGTAAAATATAATTTTGCTGAATCTAAATCGCCTTCTTTTACTTTTATAAATGAGTAATAAGCTAGTAAATTGGCAGGCATATCTGTAGCATCAATTATAGGTTCTAATATTGTTTTAATTCCGTCTATATAACCACCTCTATACATTGAAGGAACTAAATATCTAGTAATAAACCAACCATTATCATTAGGAACCACAGCAAGTGCATTTCTAAAACTCTTGATAGAAAGATCATAATCTTTGCATAAAAAATAAATTGTACCTGTTGTTGTATATGCATCAACTGTTCTTCCTAACTCTATAGCCTGTTTTGCATAATCTTTTGCAACATCACAATCTTTTGAAAGGAAAACAAGTTCTACAATACCTTTAAAATGTAATGCATTTACTCTAAGATCTGATTCCAACACGTCGTCTAAAAGTATATCAAGTTTTTCAATATCTTTTGAAGGTTCTTCTGATAATCCAATACGTAGTTTTTGAAAAAGACCATATGCTCTATTAAGAATTATAAAGGGGTTATCTTCACCAATTTGTTTAGCTAATTGGTCTGTTAACTCGTTATATTTATTATATCCCTTAGGATTAAATTTTCTCCATTCGTCCCTCGCATTTAATGATAGTATAAGTCTTTCGGGTGTTCCTAACTTTTCAGCAAATGTTCCTGATCCTGCCACTAGATTAATTTGCAAATATTCTAAAATCTCATTTCCTATTTTTTCTTGAGCTTTAAATATATCTGATATTTCAAAATCTATTTTATTTGACCAAACAACAGTATCTTTTTTTGCATCAGTAAGTTCTAAATTTATCCTCGAGTTATCACCAAATGTTTGAATTGAGCCTGTGACTATAAAATTTACTGCATATTTATTAAAAATTTCACTGGGACTCATTTCATTTTCTTTGACAAAAAAACTAGTACTACTAGATAAAGTCCTTATTCCTTTATATCTAGACAAACTACCTATCATACTTTCTGTTAATGCCTCACTAAATTTATTCTTATTTTCAGGATCAGTTATATTTTTAAAAGGGTATACTAAAATAGTATTCAAAGAAGAAATATCTGAAGTAGACTTCGATTTATTTACTTGGGTTATATATAAAAAACTTACGACTGCTATCACTATAAAAGAGGCTGCTATTGCTAAAATGGGCTTATTAGATTTTTGAGTTTTGAGTTTTCTTTTTTGTGATGGATCAAGGAGAATATCATATGCGTGAAATTCATTCTTTTTGACTTTTTGAATACCTAAGTCATTATATTGATGAGACGTTTTTGCTTTAACTAAATCATAGATGTTTTTTGAAATAGTTATCCCATTTGTTTGAGCTAAAGCTTCTAACCGAGCAGCTATATTGACACCATCGCCCAGGAGATTTTCTTTCTCTTTAATCACATCTCCCATACTGATCCCTATTCTGAACTCTAGAGGAACGGTGATTTTATCTGTGCTATTCCTTTTCTCAATATCCTTTTGAAAAGCTACCGCACATTCAACGGCTTCCACAGCGCTTGGAAATTCTATAAAGAAAGAGTCACCCCCTGAGTTAAAAAGACGACCATCATGTTTTTTGATTACTTTTTGTAAGATCAGCTCACAAGCACGAAGGTTCTTAACCGTCTCACTTTCGTTAGCTTCCATGTGTTTACTGTAATTAACAACATCCGTAGCTAAAATAATAGCAACTTTACGATCTATTTCTTTTTCAGCCATCAATCTCTCCGTTAAAGATAATGTTAGGTAAAGCCACTATTTACTTCAAACATGACGTAGCGTTAACAGTGTGATAGATATTTTAATTAGAAACTTTACCTATACAAACCAAAATGTGATAGCAGAATACTTGCTAAAATGGCTATCGTGTTTGGGGTACCCATCCTTCTAATACTCTGTTCATGACACATGAAAGCCTCAGAATAGTGTCCCATCAGCTAATTTAAGGTCATAGGATTCTGAATAAATGGTGTGAATTGAGGACAAGGAATACTGAGAACTAAAGGTTAGGATTATTCACTAAACAGCCTGCTATGACACGAACTCTTTTGACATTTAGGTTTTCCCTTGGTTAGCAAGTGCTAGTGCAGAATCTATAATGACTTCAATCGCTGTATTAAGAAGACCTGGATTAGTCACGACTTCTGGCAGATCGCTACGAGCGTGAAAATGGGGGGCGATCCCAGCTATAGAGAGTGTTGGCCAGTTATTCAACGCCCAACACTTCGATTCTCCAACCCAATTTTCTGCATTGGTAGGATCAGACGGTCTAGACAGTTTGATGCTTAACCTTTCCAACGCGCTAGCAATACGCCCGGCTGTCAAGGTATCGGCAGAACAGATAGCGGTCATCTTTGCATCGATATTAGCTATACATGATCCAAGGTGAATCACACATCCAGGTTTCATGTTGTAGCTTTGAGCTAAATGGTATCCGCCGCACATAGCAAGCTCATGGCCACTTGTTAGAAGAAGATCGACTGCAAAATTTTTTGATAACTGCCTAGATACGAAGATCGCAATCGCTAGACCACAACCCCTTTCTCCAGCACATCTAAACCAACCCGATATTGGCGTCGTCACAACTACTCTTTGAGCACCAGTTGGACCAGAAAAGCGAGCTATTACATTTTTTGCCATGCGTTTTCTAACTGAAGCTGCGAAAAATATTTTCGTACCACTGGTTTGGATTTTGTTCAGATTATCCTGTGCAACAAGAACAACTGGGAAGTCTAGATCCATTCTATGATCCCGATTAATAGCGCATAACCCCCCTGTTGGACATCGCGTTGCAAGAACAAGCCCATCAAAGCCATCTTTTTTCGCTGCATCAACCATACAACAAATCTCATGGGAAATCACGTCTTCATCTCCATGTGCATCGACAATGCCAGTTGCAATATTGTTCAGATTGCGTTGCCCGATGAACGAATAGTAAAGCGCCTCGGCTTCGATTAATTTTCCTGCGCTCCAAACACTAAGCTCAGCATCGAAATGATGATAAGGGAACGTCTGAAATGAAAAATCCGCTCCACCTTCTCCCAACTCAGAATTGAGCCAAAAAAATGTGTCCTGGTCTCCCTGCGTTCCTGTCCGGTGAATGCCCATCTCAGAGAAGACGCGTACGATTTCATATGCCTGATCGCCTTTGTTCAATTGGAGACTCCAAATTTTCTAAAGGAACACATATACGAAACATTATCATAAGGTTTAATAATGTCTCAAAATTTTTTCCGAAAAGATCGAACTTCCTTAACTTTCCACCCAGAATGTTTGAGCACTAACATTTGATAAAAAAGCCTATGGTTTTTTTGTTACCCTCAAGAATATTTCTTAGGGTAAATGTTATATGTGCATATCAGCTTTCTTCCATGGAGATCGTTGAGGCTGTATTAATATTTCAGTTGGACAGGCAGTTTCTGAAGTATTTAGAACAAAATTAACAACTTCAGCTATATCATTCGGTTGCATCATAAGCTCAGGATTTAATCGATCGGGGTTAACCATAGAGGTATTAACAAACCCTGGATTAATTGTGCAGACTTTTGTTCCATATTCTCTAACATCTTCAAATAAAACTTCCATGTAACCATCAATAGCTCGCTTCTGAGATGTTTGAATGCCTATACCAGTATGTGGAGCATCTCTTGAATTGATCCTAATTACAGCACCACCAGAAACTTTATTTATTTCTGGAAGAACATTTCTTGCAAAATGATAAGTACTACGCAAATTTATATCTATTATTTTATCCCAAATTTCTAGATCACATTCATAAGCTAAAGCTTTATTATAATCTCCAGCACAATGAATAAGAAAATTCAATCCTCCTAGACTTTTTATTGCATTTTCTGAACATTGTTTAATTTCAGTCATATCTGAAATATCACAGGAATAATGAAAACAAGGGTTTCCATATGAAGAACATCTTGAAAAAACATCATTAAGTTTTTCTTTACTTCGTCCAACTAAGAAACAATGAACGCCATTTTTTGAAAGCATCGATGCCACAGCAGTTCCCATTCCACCACTAGCTCCTATTATTAGGGCCTTTTTATCTATAAGAATGTTCATGTTACTTACCTTTTAATTCAATTGTGATTACAAATATCAATTTCAAACTATTAAATAGTTAAAAATTATTTTTTCCAACCAAAATGTGTGAGCAATAGCACTTGATAAAATAAGTATAGGTTTTTTGGGTACCTACTCCAAGAATACGGTCTAGGAGTAGGTGTTATGTTATTTATTTCAAACCAAAACAATCTAGATTTAATTTGAACTATTCATCCTATTTATAAAATAAGAAGATAGGTATGAATGATTATGAGTAAATTAAGTATTCTACCATTTATACTATCTACAATTATTGTATTGTTAGAGTTATTAATTGTCATTTCCAAAGTTTATTTTTGGTCCCCAAATTGTACCAAGCACTATCAATAATAATACTAAAACAAATACTAAAAGTGGAATGTCATTAAAAATACCCCTAGTAACTATATCATTCCCGGACAAACCAGATTGTTCAACCCAATTGGATGCAAATGTAGATAATTCAATGCCTTCATCTTTTGCTTTTGCTAAGTAAGTCGCAGTTACATCATTCCAAAAATGTCTATATGACTGCACATCTAAAATAAAAAAACCACTCATTATTCCAAAAATTGAAGATATAACTTTTCCAGCTATATGTGTTCCTTGTGAAAATCTAGCTACTCTCAACGCTATAAAAGCCAGAATTACTGTCAGAACACTATATATGCCTACTGTTATCTGATTACCATTATTATAAGCTAAAATACTTAGTTCTTGTTCCATTATTTATTCCCCCTATATCCAAAATAAATTTCAATGAATTTTAAAAAAATTTAGGTATGATTTAATGTCTTAAAACTTCCTATGCTGACAAAAGCTAGCCAAACTATTAGAGTGAAAAATTTTGTTGCAAGCAATTATTACCTTACGTAAGATTTACTTTGAATACGTAAATTTTGATTTTAATATAACTAATTGATCATCTAACTTTTAAGAAACAGAAAATAATTTTATTATATAATAGAGGGCTTTATGGACGCTATAGATGAGCTGATCAGTTTTAATAGAACTACTGGTTTACTTCAATCCATAGCTGGTAGAAATGCCTGGGATCAGGAAACAATGATGCCATCTAAGAGTGGCAATTCTCGGGCAATGGAGATGGGTGCAATTGAGGAAGTTATTCACGATAGAAAGAAAAATTCAAAAGTCAGAAAGTTATTGGAAGAAGCCGAACCTAAAACAACTTTTCAAAAAAGAGCATACACACTAATAAAAAGAGACTTTGATAGAGCGGTAGCTATACCGAGCGAACTCGTGTCTGATTTGGCTGCAACCACATCCTTAGCTCAAATGGCCTGGCAAAAGGCTAGACAAAATAATGATTTTTCTGAGTTTTCACCTCACTTAAAGAAGGTAATTGATTTAAAGAGAAAAGAGGCATCCCTTTTATCTCCAACTGGAGATTTATACGATGGGTTAATAAATGATTACGAATTTGGAATGACAAAAAAAGAAACTGCTAGTATTTTTGAAGAAATGAAGCCAAGACTTCTAGATTTGCGGCAGAAAATAATTGAAACAAAGCTTTCTGAACCAGTATTAGAAGGCGACTTTAATACGGGAAAACAATTAAAACTTGCCCATGAAATAGCGAAGACATTTTTCTATGATTTTGATAGAGGAAGGATTGATACTGTAGCGCATCCTTTTTGTTCAGGTGGTGGAGATGATGTGCGAATTACTACCCGAGTCGATAGTAAAGACCCATTTAACTGTTTATACAGTACAATTCACGAAGTGGGGCACGCATGTTATGAGCAAAACGTATCTTCAGACTTTTTACATTCACCTATCGGCTCTGGCGTATCTTTAGGTATTCACGAGAGCCAGTCTAGGATATTTGAGAACCAAATAGGAAGATCTAGGCAATTCACAAAGTGGCTGTTCAAAAAAATGAAAAGCTATTTTGGAGAATTTGGTATTAGAGATGAGGAAGAATTCTACCGTTTGGTTAATAAGGTTGAAACCGGTTTTATTAGAACCGAAGCAGACGAAGTTCACTACAATCTACATATTATGCTTCGCTTTGAGCTCGAAGTAGAGGTGATTGGAAAAAATTTAGAAGTTACTGATTTGCCTGATGCCTGGAATGCAAAATTCAAGAATTATTTTGGTCGAGATGTAGAAAAATTCTCTGATGGTATTCTCCAAGACGTTCATTGGTCAATCGGTGCATTTGGATATTTTCCAACCTATACTTTAGGTAACTTAAATGCCGGTTGTTTATTTGAAAAGATGCGTAAAGATATTCCTATTCTTGCAGATAGATTTGAGAAAGGTGACGTGTCATTAGCAACCACTTGGTTGAAAGAGAACATACATCAGCATGGAAGTCTATACGAACCTGCTGACTTAATCAAAAAAGCTACAGGAAAGGACTTTACTCCTGAGCCATTTTTAAATTATTTAGACGAAAAATTTTCTGATATATACGAGATCTAATCTCTAAAATTTATAAATTGTAGAGGAATATGTGCTAACAATAGGCTATGGTTTTTGACCTAATATTTAATAAACTATTTTAAATTTTGTACTAAATTCATAATTTAAAGTTAAAAACATATATTCATTTCTTTGATCTAAATAAGATCTTTATAAAAACTTTTAAATAAAAAGATAAAGGAGTATAAATTGCCCAAAATACTTGCTTATATGACGTTACCAGATAATAAAATTGATCAACTCAAATCACTAATAAAAAAAACACATGGGAATCCAAAGTGGATGGAAGAACATGCAAAAAGAACAGGAATTAATTCAATAGATACATTTTTTGCAAAGTTACCCACTGGAACTGCTATGATTGTTGTTCGAGATCCTGCAGAAAGTCTAGAAAATTGGATGAAAAGTGATCATCCAGATGATACTACAAATCTTGAGGAGATTATGAGAATATTTGGAATTACAAAAAATGATATAGAAAAATCAGATCAAGAATTAAAATTAGAACATGTAGCTAGCTATCAGAAAAATTAGTAACTTCTTAAAAAGACTTAAATATAAGTAAAGATATTTAAAATAGACTAACCTTATAAACTTGCACCTAAACAAATTAAAAAAAGTATGAGCAAAAATACTTGCTGACAAAAAACTATTGTTTTTGGGTACCGTTGGTCGTAGGTTCGAATCCAATCGCCCTGTACACTTTTAACTCAACTATGCTTAGAAAACTTTAAGTTCAAGTATAATATGCTTGTAACAAAATGGGTGATAAGTAATACATAAAGTAACACACTTGAGGATTAGAAATCTCAGACCTTCTTGAACAT
Source organism: uncultured Alphaproteobacteria bacterium (assembly GCA_902578545.1). Taxonomy (GTDB): domain Bacteria; phylum Pseudomonadota; class Alphaproteobacteria; order Rhodobacterales; family Rhodobacteraceae; genus CACIIZ01. The sequence continues at coordinate 313,222 of CACHDI010000001.1, read as the reverse complement.
ATTTTTAATGATTGTGATTGCTCTTGTAATAGTACAAAAAATATTATTTTATTTTTATGAAAATGAAGTTAGTAATCATCGATGCAATGTTCATTTAAACAAGTAGGGAATACGCCTCTTATAAAACTAAATGTTTTAAAACCAGATGAAGGTGCTTCAATCTGGTTGAAGGTTGAGAGCGGTAACCCGACAGGTTCCTACAAAGATCGAATGGCGATCTCTGTGATCGGGGAAGCTATACGTAAAGGGAATTTAACTTTGAGCCAGACGGTTGTAGAATATACTGGCGGTAGTACAGGCTCTGCGTTGGCTTTTGCATGTGCTTCTTTAGGTATAAAGTTCACTGCTATATTTTCAGACGCTTTTTCTCATTCGAAACAGCTTGCGATGGAAGCATTTGGTGCAGAGGTGATTGTAGTTCCGTCTTACGGAAAAGGAATCTCACCAGAACTTATCAAAAAAATGAAAGAACTTGCTCATGAAAAAGTTGATAAAATAAATGGTTTTTATGCGGACCAATTTGGTTCAAAGGATGTAGTGCTCGGTTATCAACCAATGGGTTTAGAGATTGCTCAACAAATAGAAGGCAAAGTTGATTTGCTTTGTGCATCGGTAGGAACTGGGGGAGCCCTGATGGGGACTCTAGAAGGGCTACATAAAAAAGATGAATTTCCAAATGTGATAGCTTTTGAACCAAGTCAGTCTCCCTTGTTGACTCAAGGTTTTGGAGGGTCTCATCAGGTTGAAGGTGTTGGTGTTGGCTTTTATCCTCCATTTTTAGATTCTAAACGAGTTAATCAATTTTATGCAGTAGATCAAGTCGAAGCTTTTGAAATGAGAAAATTCCTAGCTCAAAAACATGGTATATTCTGTGGCACATCAACCGGGATGAATGTTGTTGGAGCAATTAAGCTTGCACGGGAGATGTCGCCTAAGCAAAATATTGTTACTTTTGGTTGCGATAGTGGTTTAAAGTACCTGTAATCAAAATGTGTTACAAGTCTTACTTTCTAATAACAGACAATAGTTTTTGGGATGCTTCCCTACATCACTTTGATATAGGTTTATTATCATTAAAACGATAGCATCATGTAGCCCCAAACAATAAATTAAGTGATAATTAAATGCTAAGTTATTGAAAAGATTGTACCTGTAAAGAGATAAGAACTCCCGACCCATGATTACAAATCAATTGCTCCTAACTTTCAAGTTCTTTGGTTAGGAGCGTTATTAGATTAAAAAAATAATATATGGCAGACAATTATTTGTTATCAAATTATAATTTTATCTATTCATTTGTGATACTAGTGTTCCAGGGAAGGTCATAGCAACACGATACTTTAGCAACATTTCATTGAATTGTTGAAACCCTTCCCATTTAGAACCTGCAGCTAGATGATTCTGAAACCCTTTAGGTGTTTCGTAATGTTCAGTCAAAATATAAAACATATTGCCAGTTGTTCCCTTTTCAGGATTAGTTGGATCAACCATTTCAGGACCTTTAAGTACTGTGTAGGCATTTAATCTTATTTCTTTTTCACCGGTAACAGAATGAGTTTTTTTCATAAATTCATAATGGTCATTAAGTAATTTCTCAATGTTTTCCACTTCACTCATTGGAACTTTTAATGCAAATCCAAAAGCATTTGCATTATCATGGCCACCTGCAAAAATTGTAAAGGCTGAAAAAAAATAAAAACAAATAAAAACAAAAAATCTTTTCATTAAAACTATCTCCAAAAAATTAATATTTGAACAGTCAAACTAAAAAAGTTAGTTCACACAAGAATTACGTTAGGTCACTCTATCCTATTGTTTTTCTTTAGAAAGAAAATAAGTCTAACATGATGTTGTCTCCAGAGAGACTCAAACTCCAAACCCAATTATTACAAATAATTGGCTATGTTTTTAAGGTTATCCTAAAGGATGTGTCTTAAGAGTGGGTGTCATGATTATTATGTTTGTTATGTTCAAAACAAACAGATTTTTTTATGAGTATTTCTTAATTCATAAAAGGTTCAAATATCCTTTATAATTTTAATCAATAAATTGAAGACATTCTAAATTTATCATAAGTTATAATTTGACTCTTAAATTCTTAATAGGTGTTATTTATGGATAAAGACAATTATTTTTCTTCTGCAATTGTGACCTTTCCTTCAGAAGGTGATTATAAATTATGGTCAGATAGCTTTAAATTATTTAATACGGATAAATCAAAAGAATTTTTGAGAAAATCAGGCCAATTAAATGTTAGTTGTATTCGTATTGCAGATGAAAACCTTGTAAAAATTTTGATTATTTGGGAGTATGAGGATGAAGAGGCCTTTGTTCGATGTCAGAAACTTTGGTCAAAGTGGGGAGATATTGCTCAAGAATTTGTTTCCAAAATAGTTTTTAACAGAGGAAAGAAATTTTATAGTTGGTAATGTTCTCATCCTATAGAATATGTCTTAGGGGTGGGTGTTATGATTGTTATGTTCAACACCCTTTATAGTTATTCTTGACGTACTTTCTTACCATTGTTTGACTCTTTAATTTTGGAATTGTACTGGGGTTAACAAAAGGTAGGGTTTTTACAGTAATCTAAAAAAAAGTACCCATTTAAGATACGAAATATTTATATCATGGCAATTAGTTTTATGACTGAAAAAATACAAAAAATAATTAATGACAAAAAGCCTTTATGAATTAATTAAATTTTACTAAAATTAGTTTTTGAATTATTTTTTGAAAAAAATACTATAAAATATGGAGAAACAAATTAAAGCAGAAATAATCTGTAAATGTTCAAGTTGTAAATTGACTTTAAACTATGCATCTCCTAGCTTATGCTTACTATGTGGTTGTAAAGATTGTAGAGAGGCTTTAATTTGGGGATTCAAAAAAGGCGGCAATCCCCCTCAGATTTTGCCCCAACTTTTATATATTCGATCTGACATAAAAAAAATTCAAGGTTTAGAGTTTCTTCGTGCTTTTCAAATTCGTGAAAATGCAAAGTCTACTCGTGTTTATTGTATAAAGTGTTTTTCTATTTTAGGAGTAGATCACCCAGGTTATAAAAATAATGTATTTATGTTTTTTAAAGGATTTTGTTCTGCTAACTTTGATTTAGAGATCAAACCCAGTGCCGCAATTTATTTAAAAGATTTTCCTGAACATTTGATTAATGAAATACCTAATGATGTAGACAAATATTGGTCATTTGAAAATAACGAGCGTGAAAGATTTTTTATGATTCCTGAAGTTTCCAATTCTCTAAGAGAAGTCATAATACCTCCAGAAGGAATTACTTTTCGGGAAATGATACTAAAACTACCCAAAATTGAAATATTAAACTTACCTCCAAATTAAATGCTAAATAAGATAAGTTAATTCATATAATTAGATTTAATTTAGATAAAAACAATCATAGTTATGATAACAACGAATTAAAACTTAGTAGTAAAATAGTATACACCTGTAAATAAATTAATAATCAAGTATAATATAAAAACATAATCTGTGAGCAGTAGCACTTGCTAAAATAGGCTTTGTTTTTTGGGGTGCCCTCAAGGATATGTCATAGGGGTGGATGTTATATAAGTTATATTTAATGAATTTTTTTTTAAAAGTTTTAAATTCTTAAACGGCTTAAACAGATATAAATTTTACTCCAAACCAAGTGAAATCATCTCTTCAAAAAAAGTATTTATAAAATCACGGTCTACAAATGTTGCAAATTCTTTTTGAAATCTTTCTTTATCCATTTTTTTGTCAAAAGATTTTTGTTTTTCAAGAAGTTTCTTGGCTTCTTTTTCGTTACCACTTTTATAATGAGCATATGCACTCAACACATAACTTAATCCATCATTTCTATCTTTTTTACTTTCACCATGATTAATTGCCTTATCATATTTACCCATTGCTAAATAACCAGCCATAAGATTTTTTGTTATTCGCAAATCTGTGTCATGAGGAGTACTTTTTAAAGCATCTTCAAACATTTTCAGGCCTTTTTCAAACTGTCCACAACCAAAAAAAACAAGTCCATTTACTAAAAAATCATATGTGCCATTAACCATAGCTTTTTCTGAAAAAGAAACGGCATTTTCGCAATTCTTTAATAAATTGGCTTCTATAAAAGCCCTTTGCGTCAAAACAGGAGGGTAGTTATCGTCAATTTCAAGCCCTTTGTTATTCAATCTAAGTGCTTCTTTGATTTCTGCTTTTTTATCTTCTGCAATTCCTGTAAATATTTTAACTACACTTCTCCAACCACCCATCACTGCTAGACTTAATGGTGGGTAATTATCATTGTTTTTCATTTGTTGATATAGTTCATCTGCGTTATACCAACCATCCCTAGAAATCTGTCTAAGATACCTTCTCATATTTATTTGAAGAAGATAATCGTCAATAGAAGTAAATTGTTCTATGAAATTATCAGAATATCCTTCTTTCCCCATGACTGCATTAGTAGAAACTGAATTTAAAATTTTGTTACCAATTGTATCCTGCATTTTAAAAAGATCTGTAATTTTAAAGTCAAATTTTTCTGCCCAAACAACTTTATTAATTTTTAAATCTGTAAGTTCTGAAGTAACTCGAATATCTTCACCAAATCTTTGAGCTGAACCATTAACTATAAAGTTAACACTAAATTTTTGAGATATAACCTCATTAGTTAGATTTTCTTTTTTAATATGATAACTGCTGTCCACTGAAAGAACTGTTATTTCACTGTATCTCTGTAAATTATTTATAATTGTTTCAGTTACAGCATCACTTATTGAAGCTTCACCAGTTGGTGAACTTGTTAAATCTTTAAATGGTTTAACTAATATTATAGGCGAATCTGAAATAGTCAGTTGCTGTTTTTTTTGAAAATCATAAAAAAAGTAAAAACCAATAATCAAAAAAGGAATTATAATTAATAATAATTTATTTTCATAAATTTTTTTCTTTGTGGCTTTGAGTTTTCTTTTTTGAGATGGATCAAGGAGTATATCATAAGCATGAAACTCATTTTGCTTAATCTTTTGAATACCTAAGTCATTATAGTCAAAGTTAGTCTTTCCTTTGATAAAATCATATACAGCCTTAGAGATTGTAATTCCCTTGGGTTGAGCCAAAGCCTCTAATCGTGCTGCTATATTTACACCATCGCCTAATAAATTTTCGTTATCTTGGATAACATCACCTGTGTTAATACCTATTCTAAATTCCAACGGCACTGTGGGATTATCTGTAGTATTTCTTTTTTTTATTTGTTCTTGAAAAGAAACAGCACATTCAACTGCTTCTACAGCACTTGGAAACTCAATTAAAAAAGAGTCCCCTCCTGTATTAAAGAGCCTTCCTTTGTGGTTTTCAAAAGTTTTTGTTAGTATTTTTTCACATACTTTTAAATTCTTAACTGTTTCTTTTTCATTAGTCTCCATATGTTTACTGTATCCCACTACATCCGTAGCAAAGATCACAGCTATTTTTCTATCAACAGTACCTGAAGACATCTAATAAACCATAAATAATAAAGAAACCATATTAGCAATAATGACTCATAAGAGGAAATTTGGAAAGGGAAGAAATAAAAAATATTGGTCATGATGTGTGAGCAGTCGTACTTGCTAAAATAGGCTATGGTTTTTGGGGTGACCTCAAGGATATGTCTTAGGAGTGGATGTTATGATTGTTATGTTCAACACACTTTTCTGTTCTTTTCACACACTCTCTTGCAAACCCTTGAGGTTTTATAAGCTTAACAGAAATAAAATCAATATTAATTATTTACTTCCATTTGTATCTTTTTAAATATTAGTTTTAATATTAAGTCTTAAAATATCAATTATTTTACAAATCAAATCCATTTCTTCTAATAAACTTTTAGCATCATCAATAAAATTTTCATTTGCATAAATTGATCCAGGTTCAAACATATTTTTCTTAATAGGAACAACAAAAACTACTTTTTCTTGGTAGAAACAACATTGAACTACCTTACTACCAAATGCTTCAGATAATTCTTTTAGTCTTTCCATAAATGAAACTGACAAAACGTAACGAGCTTCTACCTCATCATCTGAATAAACCTGAAAAATTTTATTAAACTTTGGATCTTCAAGTTTTATATCTTTCAGATTTGATAATTTTTCATGAAATAAATTACCTATTATTCCTGAATCTTTTCTTATTATAGTGGTTCCTTTTAAGGCCTTATTAAAAGTTAAATCTATAATAATTCCCCTAAACACTTTATCATAATATGTTCCTCCATTTTTACTTTTTCTAGCCCTTTCAAGCACAGTCTCAAATAGATCAATGTTTACACTTTTATACTCACCTCTAATATTATCTTCATTGATTGACTTGTCATATATTGGGAAAAACCCCATAAAATCATATTGCCCAACATATTTGTTCTTGGGATTAACAGTATAGGTAAACTTTCCTAAAAAATTTAAGATGTTTGGGAAGATTTTTGTTTTGATAGATTCTTTATACTGCCAAATTGGACCCATTACTATTAACCAAAAAACAAATAATAAGGCAAATGGTCCCAAAAAAACTATTAAAATATAAGGCCAACCCCACAAGACATCATACAAGATATCATATAAAAATCCATTAATACGCCAAATACCCCATGGAACAAAATGAGCTATGGGCAAACCGATAAAAAAATTGCGCCTCGCTATTTTCAGAGCAGCAATTCTATTTAACTCAAATTTTTTTACTTTATTTTTTAAATATTTGTCATAATGATCTGCAAAACCTTTTTCATAGAGTTCAGTTTCGGGAAATCTCACTCTAGAAACTCTTTCTCTAGTAAGAAAAGGATTTAAAAGTCTTATAAAAAGTAAGACTAAAATAACTCCTGGAAATAAATCTTTGTAAGGATAAAAAACATCCCACATTGAAATACCTATTATCAGTAGAAAGGCGAAAAAAAATGTTGTAATTATATAACCTTTGATAAAATCATAAATCCATTTTAATAGACTAATCACTATTTAAAATCCTAAATGACTACATGAAAAAATATAACTATAATTACAAAATGTAACTCAACTTTTTGCAAACGTAAATCAGCCTGTATTAGCAATTTAAAATAAGTCTATTGATTTTACGGTATCCTCAAGGATATGTTTTTGGGGTGGGTGTCATAAGTGTCATATCTGTCATATTCAAAACAAAAACTCAAAAAAGTCCACCTTTTGTACATTTTGAACTTGCAAAGAAAAATGAACGCTAATTAAAAAGATCCAAATGGGGTGTGGCCAAGTGGGAATGCAGCTTTTTGGGTGACCATTGATCCTGTCTCGATTATGATTAACTACCTAAATAGAATCCAATTAACAATTTAACATAAAAGAGTATGATAAACTGGGTAGCAGTTTGATATTTATTAAAACAAAAGTTAACTTGATTATGAATTTTATATTTTTAGTGATGGCACTTTCTTTTCTGACATGGGCTGGAACAGTTTCTGCTGCTGATGATTGTTATAGTCTTGATGCTGACGATAATACGTGGGTTGAGGTGCTAGTTCAGAAAGATTGGGCAAATGAATTGCTAGAGTATTTAGAGGAAAATTATGCTAGCTTAGAAAAGTCTGAAGTTTGGTACTTTGTTGAACAATCTGAAACATATTATGAAACAGAAGAAGAGATGATGGAATATACAGAATTTCGTTCCATAGCGCTTGACGATCAAGATGTTGATTGGTTTGAAAAAAAAATATCAGCACTCGATCAATTTTTAAGTATTAAATTTGTCCGAACCCAAAAGCGCTCTGATGCCGATTTTATTATCGCTGTACATGATGGAAGTAACCCTGATGAATATGAAAATTTAGATATGGTAGGCTATGTTTCTGAGACCAAAGATGGGGAAGAATATGTTTTGGTATTGAATTACAATATGGAAGAAAGCAATTATGCAACTGTTTTTTACCATGAATTGGGACATATTTTAGGCTTAAAACATCCCTTCGATAATTCGGACGGTAACTGCATAGGATCCACAGAAGAGTATGGAGATAAGACAGCTCATACTGGATTGACAGTTATGGCATACGAGGATCCTCCAGAAGGTTGGGAATATCTTAAATTCTATTCCAGAGTAGATCTCTTGGCTTTGCAATCAATTTTTGGAAAAGAAAACTGATTTAATCTTTTCAAAACATGTGAGAAGTAATACTCGCAAAATAGGCTATGGTTTTTGGGGTACCCCCAAGTACATGTCCACCATGTCCAGTAGAGGGGTTTCAAAACAAAAACTCAAAATTCTCCACCTCAAAGTCCACCTTTTGAGCCTTTTTCAGAGAAATAGAAAATCAAACCTCTTATTTATATGGCTTAAATCAGGTATTTTCCTCATTGGATAGGGTATCGATTAATCTTTGTCTTATAATAATAGTCTGACTATTCTGTAAGGAATCAATAAGGCATTTTTTTAAAAAAAAACCAGTTATTTTTAAACCATCTAATAAATCTGACCGATTAAATTCATGATTTTTTCCTACATCCCTTAAAATTGAAGGAAAACGTAGAAGTTTTTTATCATATTTTAGTCCCTTTTCTTTACAAACAGCCTTCCCAGATTTGGGCGAAATATAAAAAAGATTTTCTGTAGTACCAGTGGCAGCACATTTTTTTAAATCAAGACCGTAACCTAAAGATGCTAATAAATTCAATTCCCAATGAATATAAAAAAATTCCCACTTTTTTATATTAGTTATTTGGTCAAGAAAATTTGTAGTATTTTTATATAGTCCTGGTATTGGATCTCTTTCAGCTAAAGTCGACAAACAAAGAGCAGATATTGTATTAAAAACATCTAAAGCAAGTTTATTAGATAAAAAAATATCAACTCTGCTCCTTAATAAATCAGCTTTGTAAATTCCTAAATGTTCTTCTAAACGACTAGACCAATTTAAATGTAGTTGATTAGAAGGTTGTAAAGTAGAATTCATTTTTCTCGAAAAAGCATTTTGGATTAATCCAGCATGAAGACCTTTATGTTCAGTTAGAACTTGAATAACTGCTGCCCTTTCTCCGTACGGCTTGACACTTAATAAAAGTCCTTCGTCAGTCCAATTCATAATTATAATTCGTCAAAATCATTTAAATAATTTTTACCTCTGGGGTCATCAATTGCCAAAACCCATATATCTGGGTCCATGTCAGATTGCCGTTTTATAGCATTATCAATTTTTTGTTCACTACCAATCAAAAGTAATTCCCATTTTTGTTTGCCATTTAAATCTATTACCCTATGAAATAATTCTACTTCACCTTCAAAACTAAAAAATTTAATTAATATTGCTCCTGCAGAGTAATCACCCTTTTTATAAAAATAAAAAGGAATACCCTCTTTTTCTAATTTCGTTCGATACGCTGAAATCCAAAGTTCAGTAGTTACTCTTAAAATTTTCATACTTTTATTAAAATTACCTTAATTAACCACTACACCTTTTTTCTTAATTTTTACTTCCAAAAAAAGATCAATTTTTTTGTTAGTAAACTTTTCTATTTTTTTTCGTGCACCTATGGATATAGATTTTATTGTCTCCCCCTTTTTTCCAATCAAAATACTTCGATGCCTTTGATTATGAACATAAATGGACTGAAAAATTCTCAATTTTGATTTGGAAACATTTATTATATTATCTGAAGAAACCTCGATATTATAAGGTATTTCGTCATGAATACGAAGTAAAATTATCTGTCTGGTTTTTTCATTTAATTGCTGATCAAGAGATTGATCAGAAATAATGTGTGGTGGATATAACCACTTTTTTTGAGGTAAATGTTTAGTAAACCAATTCAATAAATCATCAATACCGTCGTTTTTTAAGGCTGAAATCATAAATATTTTATCAAATTCATATTTATCATTTATTTCTTGTGTCTTTTTTAATAATTTATCTTTTGAAATTAAGTCTATTTTATTAATTGCAAGTATAATTCTTTTTTTTGGAAGATTTTTTTCATTAATCTGTTCAAGCAATTGATACACAACATTTGATACAGTTCTATTACCATCAACTACAATGCATAAAAAATCCGCTTCTGTAACTGCACTCCAGATCTCACTTAAAAAGTTACGATTAGTCTTTCCCTTATTTATATACAAACCAGGAGTATCAATAAAAATAATTTGAGAGTTTTTATAACTTTTTATCCCCTTTATTTGCTTATTCGTAGTATTCGATTTATGCGTTATTATTGAAACATCCTTTTTCACAAGAATATTTAATAAACTAGACTTACCAACGTTTACTTCCCCAATAATTGTAACAATACCAGAATTTTTTGGATTACTGAGCATTATCAATTTTTTATCTTGGATAATAATTTTTGAGCAGCATTTTGTTGAGCTTTTCTTTTTGATTTATCTCTCCCAATAGCAGACAAACCATTTTCCAATTTAACTTCTACATAAAAAATTGGATCATGATCAGATCCTTCCCTCTTCATATCAGTGTAATTTGGTAATCCACCCTTTTTTTCTTGTACCCAATGTTGCAATGCTGTTTTAGGATCTAACTCAACATCTCCTACATTATTTAATTTTGAAGACCATAATTTTAAGATTAAATGTTTGACTGTGCTTAATTTTGAATCAAGATATACTGCAGCAATAAGAGCTTCTATAGCATCTGCTAGAATAGCTTTTTTCAGTCGACCACCATGTTTTGACTCTGATTTACCCATAATTAATGACTGACCTAATCCAATTTGCTCTGCAATTTCACTACATGTTTCTTTACAAACTAATGCATTATAATTAAGTGCAAGATCACCTTCTCTCCATTTTGGATAATGATTAAATAAATAATCTGAAATGACAAAACCAAGGATTCTGTCTCCCAAAAATTCCATTCTTTGATTATTATTTAGTCCTCTTGATTTTAAAGAAGAATGTATTAAGGCCTGTTCAAGAAGGTAAAGATTTTGAAATGAATAATCTATATTTTTGCATAATTCTTTTTGATTTGAATTAAGTTTCAATTTACTGCCTTAAAAAAACGATCTTTTCTCCATGACCAAAAAGATATCAGCATCTTGCCAGCAGAAGAAAATAAAATTCCATCTGCTCTTCCAATGAGGTTTTCAGATTTAACAAAACCAACACCTCCTGCTGTCCTACCGAAACGACTGTCTAATGAATTATCGCGATTATCACCAACAAAAAAGAAATTATCCTTTGGAACTTTCAGTGATGTAATATTATCACCATATTCATTATCTGCTATATCAAGAACATTTACTTTTAAGCCATCTAAAATTTCTTCTTGGTATTGTCTTTTTTTACATTGAGCACCTAAAGAAACTGGAGCATTACTACATCTTGGAATAGATGCTAATGGGCCTTGCATTTCTTTTTTTTCAGAAAAAGGCTCAATTTGTTGAGTATTTATTTTTTCTCCATTTATTATAAGACGTCCATCTGTTATAGATATTTCATCACCTGGTAGTCCAATTAACCTTTTTACATAATCTTTCCCATTTACTGGATGCCTAAATACGACTACATCTCCTCTCTTAGGTTCTGTATAAAAAATTCTTCCTGAGAAAGGACATAACGAAAATGGACATGAATATTTGGAATAGCCATATACAAATTTGTTAACAAAAATATAATCTCCAATTAAAAGATTAGGTTTCATAGAACCTGAGGGTATCCAAAAAGGTTGGAAAAAAAGAGTTCTGATTAATCCAGCAATCAATAAAGCAAAAAATATTGTTTTTAGAAATTCTTTTATACTATCAATAAGATTTTTATCTTTTTTTGCCATTGTTTTATAATTCTCTATATTAATTAAGATGATTTAAATCTCTTGCCTCGATTATTACAATTGCGTTAACAATTTCCTTTTCATCTGAAATAGATATGTGAATAATCGGACTTTTATCCGCAGGTACTATACTATTTAGACAAACTTTAGCTTGGCCTCTTATAACTAGTTCAGGTTTACCATTCAAATTATTTAATACAGAAATGTCTTTCCAAACAATTCCTTTTCTAAAACCTGTACCTAATGCTTTTACAAATGCCTCTTTAGCAGCCCAACGACTAGAAAGAGTCTTAAAACAAGGAGACCCTCTTTCCCAGATCAATTTTATTTCTGCCGTTGTATAAATTCTATTCTCTAAACGTTTACCAAATCTTTGGTAAGAATTTTTTATTCTCTTCACAGAAACGATATCATTTCCCAGACCGAGCAGCATAAATTACCTATTTTTTTTGAGAGTTATCAATTTCTAATCTCATTGTATTAATTGTTTTTTCTATACCATCAAAAACTGCTTGTGAAATTAAAAAATGCCCTATGTTTAATTCTCTTATTTCAGGAATAGATGCAATATACTTTACACTTTCGAAAGTTAAACCATGGCCACCATGAATTTCTAATCCTAGATTCTTTCCGTAAACTGAGGCCTCCTTCAGTTTCTCAAACTCTTTCAAATACTCTTTCTTATTATTTTCAATCAACAAATCACAAAAAGTTCCTGTATTAAGTTCAATAATATTTGCTCCAACTCTAGAAGCTGCTTCTATTTGGCTAATATCAGGTGAAACAAATAAAGAAACTCGAATATTTTTTTGGATTATTGGATCTAAAAAAGTTTTTAATTTATTTTCCTCAGTAATAACATCTAGACCCCCTTCTGTAGTTCTTTCTTCTCTTTTCTCTGGAACCAAACAAACAGCATTAGGAATGAGTTCTGTTGCAATTTTTTGCATCTCCTCTGTAGCAGCCATTTCTAAATTAACTGGAAGATGAGATTCATTATTGATTCTCTTAACATCTGAATCAATTATGTGTCTTCTATCTTCTCTAAGATGAACAGTAACTCCATCGACATCTAATTTTTCAAGAAGTTTTACCATTTTTAGAGGATCAGGATAAAAGGTTCCTCGGGCATTTCTAAGCGTTGCTACATGATCAATATTCACACCTAAGCGAATTCTAGAAATTTTGTTCATTATTAAAATTTTACTCCATTATAATTTAGCATTAATCTTTTTTCTTTTTTTTTTTCTTTTTTGATAAGAACTAATAAGTGGTCTTGATAATAGATATACTATTAAAGCAGCAATAATTCCGCATATTGTTCCACCAATACTGTAAGGAATTAATTTTTCAAAATAAACTTCAACCAGAAATTTTTCAAAAACACTTAGACTAGTAAATTCAGAATTGAATTCCCAGGTATCAGAAATACTCTGCTCATTTTCAATTATATAAATTCTATCTGATACAAAACTACCTGTTCGAACACTGATAGCTGCTATAAATGGAAAAGTTATAGGATTTCCAAAAAAAGTTCCTAATATGGATGCAAACACGTTTGCATTAAATAAATACGCTAAAAATGCTCCTAATAAAAAATGAAACCCAAATAAAGGAGAAAAAGAAGCCAAAACTCCAAAAGAAAGACCTAATGCAATTCTATGAGGAGTGTCTGGTAATCTCCTAATTCTGTGACTTATATACTCAATAGCTCTTCTCCATCCTCTTTCAGGAAAAAATAAGGATTTAAGATTTTTGAATATGGTCAGCTTTTTTTTTCTCTTAAATACCATAATATTAGTGATAATTAGATGATCAATAGTTAGATAATGATTGAATTTTTTGATTACTAGGTGTCTCTATAAACTCTTTTGTTCTAATTACTGTCGCAATATCAGTATCTGCCTCAATAGATGTCATAATATCAGATAAGTGCTTGAGATCTTTTACATGAATTTCTATGACGATACTGTAAAAATCAGGTTTTCTATCAACAAAATCAATATTGGTTATGTTTGCTCCTCTTTCGCCAATTAGGGAGCATATCCTCCCAAGAACTCCAACACCATTGTACATAGAAATAGTTAAACTTGTAGGATGTGAAATTTGAATGTCACCTTCTGGCCATCTCAAATCTAACCAATTTCTTGATTTAATATCTAAATTTTCTAAGTTATCACAATCAATCGCGTGTATTATTATTCCTTTATTTTTTTCAGTTATACCGACAATCCTTTCTCCTGGAATTGGCTTACAACAGGAAGCAGTATTGGCCTGCTGATGAGGATCCAAACCAACAAACGAAAGTTTTCTTTCTCCAAAATTTTGTATTGTAAGACCAGTCACCTTTTTTGGATATAGGGTTTTAATCAGTTCATCACCTGTTAATTCAACTGAACCAAGAGCAGCCAAAAGATCATCAACATTATTAATTACTAACTTTTTGGCTGCAGTTAAAAGTGCTTTTTCAGTTACTTTTTTTCCAATATTTTCAAATGAAACACGGGCAATTTCTTTGCCAATTTTAATATTTTCTTCCCTTTTTTCTTCTCTTAATTTTCTTCTTATGGCTGTTTTTGCTCTGCCAGTACAAACCATTGTTTCCCAACTTGATTGCGGTTTTTGTGCTTCTGATCTAATAATTGAAACTGATTGTCCATTTTTTAATTTTGTCCATAAAGGAACCCTTTGCCCGTCAACAAGCGAACCAACACAACTATCACCAATTCTGGTATGAATCGCATAAGCAAAGTCGATAGGTGTTGCTCCCCTTGGTAATTTTATTACTTCTCCTTTTGGAGTAAAACAAAATACCTGATCTTGAAACATTTCGAGTTTCACATGTTCAAAAAACTCACTTGGATTTTCACTCTTTATAAATCCATCACTTAATCCCCTTAACCACTTAAAAGGATCAACAACAAATGGATTTTTTACTCTTTCACCATCCCTATAAGACCAGTGAGCCGCAACTCCACTTTCCGCAACTTCATCCATTTCTTCAGTCCTAATCTGAACTTCAACTCTCTTACCATCTCTTCCAGAAACTGTAGTATGAATTGATCTATATCCATTGCTTTTGGGATGACTGATGTAGTCTTTGAATTTACCAGGTACTGCTCTCCATCTACTATGAACTGAACCCATTGCAATATATGCATCTGTTTCATTTTTAGTTACTATTCTAAAGGCAAATATATCAGAAAGTCTTGTAAAACCCTCTTTTTTATACTGCATTTTTCTCCATATAGAATAAGGTTTTTTTTCTCTTCCAGTAACTCTTGCATTTACATTTTCTTTTTTTAATTGTTGTTTAATATCATCTATAATCTTGGGTACTAAATCATCAGTTTCTTTTCTTAAGGTTATAAATCTTCTAATAATTGAATTTCTGGCTTCAGGATTAAGTACTCGGAAACTAAGGTCTTCTAACTCCTCTCTCATAAATTGCATACCCATACGACCAGCTAATGGAGCAAAAATTTCCATTGTTTCTTTTGATTTTCTAATCTGTTTATCTGTGGGTAAAGCCTTTATAGTTCTCATATTGTGTAATCTATCAGCTAATTTTACCAATAAAACCCTTACATCTTTACTCATAGCCATAAATAATTTTCTGAAATTTTCAGCGTGCTTTGTTTCTAAGGAACTTAATTCTAGATTTGTGAGCTTTGTGACACCATCTACCAGTTGTGATACCTCACTACCAAAAACAATTTTTAATTGGTTTAGTGAGCTATCAGTATCTTCTACCGTATCATGTAAAAGAGCTGTTTTTATAGTTGACTCGTCTAATTTTAAATCAATTACAATTTTAGCAACCTGAACAGGATGAGTAAAATATATTTCACCTGATGCTCTATACTGACCTTTGTGAGCATTAAACCCGTAGTCGTAAGATTTTTTTATTAAATCAAAATCTGCATTAGGATTATATAATTTAATTTGATTTATAAGATCTCCAATACTTAGCATTATTGAAGCCACTCAAAATAATATTATTTTTTTTCTTGTGCTTCCATCAAAGCTCTCAAGAGATTTTCTTCAGAAATTTCTTCTTCCGGACTGTCATCAACTGCTTCAGATCCCATAAGAATAGCCATTTGATCTTCTTCAGGTTCATCAACCTCAATCTGTAATTGTCTACTTTCAATAGCTGACTCACGAATTTGGTCAGCAGTTAGGGTTTCATCAGCTATTTCTCTAAGAGCTACTACAGGATTTTTATCCTTATCCCTATCTACAGTGAGCTCAGCACCTAGTGATATCTCACGAGCTCTATGAGCTGCCAATAAAACTAAATCAAATCTGTTAGGAACCTTGTCAATACAATCTTCAACTGTGATTCTGGCCATTTTTATCTCCTTAGTATGAGGTTTAATATTATTATAATCAAAAAAAATCAATACTATAGAATAAATTTTTTATTATCTACCAAACTTAATAAGCTTTCTTTATTCCAATTATTCTGATCAATGAGTTCATAGGGTTTTTTATTTAGTACAGGATGAATCCAGTTAGGATCGATTTCACTTAAAGGTTTTAATACAAAAAGACGGTCTTGTATTCTTGGATGTGGTAAAATTAATTGGTTAGGTTGATTTTGAATTTGGTGCTGAAGAGGCATTTTCAACCATTTATTAAATATACGCAAATTTGGTAAAATTAAAGAACCTGATGCTAATATATCAAGATCTAATACTCTACTTCCCCACCTACTATTTACTTTTCTTCCAAGAATAATTTCAATTTTTTTTAGTGAACATAATGTTTGATGAGGATTTAATATAGATTGTACTTCAGATACAGCATTAATAAAATTTGGTTGGTTTTTATTAGGGTATGATTTACTTTCCCAAAATGAACTTACTTTAACTAATGAAATACTGAACATTGGGAAATATTCTAGAGCTTTATTAAGTATCTCTAATCTGTCCATATTTTTTGTTTCTAAATTACTCCCAAGAGCAATGTAATATTTGATCATAGTATTAAAATTTTTTTGTTAAAAATTATATTTATTATAATATTTTAAAAATTATTTAAATATAACAAATTATATAAATATTGACCAAAATTTCTAACAGCATTATCTTTATATTAACATTAATTCAGAAGGCTTATGAAACTTTTAGTTGCTGCTCCCAGAGGATTTTGTGCAGGTGTAGATCGTGCAATAGAAATTGTAGAAAAATGCCTGCAAAAATATGGAAAACCCGTATATGTACGTCATGAGATTGTACATAATAAGTATGTTGTAGAAAATTTAGAAAAAAAAGGGGCCATATTCGTCAATGAATTATTTGAATGTCCAAAAGACAGACCAGTAGTTTTTTCTGCACATGGTGTGGCAAAGTCAGTTTTTTCTGAAGCTGAAGAGCGTAATTTACAATACATAGACGCAACATGTCCACTTGTTACTAAAGTACATATTGAAGCAAAGAGATATCATAAATTAGGATATCAAATTATAATGATTGGCCATAAAAACCATCCCGAAACAATTGGTACTATGGGTCAACTCCCAAATGGGGAGGTCTTACTGGTGGAAAATTGTAAGGATGTAGATGTTATCAATCCAAGAGATGAAAAGAAACTAGCCTATGTTACACAAACTACTTTGTCTATAGATGATACCTTAGAGATAGGAAACGCACTAAAAAATAGGTTTCCTGGTATTCTGGCTCCACACAAAGAAGATATTTGTTATGCCACTACTAATAGGCAAAATGCAGTTAAAAAAATTTCACCACTTATAGATGGATTATTAGTAGTGGGATCAATAAATTCTTCGAATTCAAAACGGTTAGTAGAGGTTGGGAAAAATGCTGGGTGCAGATACTCCCAGCTTATCGACAACGTTAATGATATAGATTGGCGATCAATTTCAGGATCGGAATCTATTGGACTTACTGCAGGTGCTTCAGCTCCTGAAATATTAATTAATCAAGTCATCGAAGAATTTAAAAAAAGATTTAAAGCAACAATTGAATTTATAGAAATTACAAAAGAAGATATACAATTTAAAATACCCAATTCTATAAGGAATTAATGATAAAGATCCCTTCTAAAGTAAAATATTTAAGTTATGCAGGTATCATTCCTATAATTATTGGTGTATTTGGTTCGTTTGATTTGAATCTCATTAGTAATAATATAAATGATTTACTTATCGAGTTTGGAGTACTTTTTAGTGCAATAATTCTTTCGTTTCTGGGAGGTGGCTTATTTGTTCTTGAGACCCATTATAAATCTGAGATTGACTTTAAAGGATTATTTATTTCGATGTGTCCATCAATTTGGGCAGTTTTATCATTATTACTTCCAATGACTTGCTTTTTACTTGCTATTGGATTTTTAGCTACTCTAGAAAGAGAACGTTCCTTGTCAAAAGCAAAAATTATAAGTTTCCCGAATTGGTGGTTTAAATTAAGATTTCAACTAACCACAGCAATGATTATTTTACTAATTGTATTGGGATTTAATGTTTAAATTCACGGCATATACTGATGGAGCTTGCTCTGGTAATCCAGGTATAGGTGGATGGGGAGCAGTTTTATTAGCAGAAAAAAATGATGAAATAATAAAAAGAAAAGAACTTTCTGGCTCTGCAAAAGAAACAACTAATAACCAAATGGAACTAATAGCAGCTATTGAAACCCTAAAAGCATTAACAAAGCCAACAAAAATAATAATTATAACCGATAGTAATTATGTCAAAAAAGGCATAACTGAATGGCTCCCTTCCTGGAAGGAAAATAATTGGAAAACTTCAGCTAAAAAAGAAGTAAAAAATAAAAAACTTTGGCAAGAATTAGAAGAATTAGTAAATAAAAACAAAGTAGATTGGAAATGGGTTAAAGGACATGCTGGCAATATAGAAAATGAGCGAGCAGATTTTTTGGCTAGAGAAGAAATTAACAAAATTAAATTTGTAAGCTAATCCTTAATTAAAATATATATTGTTTCCTTTGTAACCACTTAAAAATTCCTTTGCAGAAATAGGTTTTTTCCCTTCTTTTTGAAGAGTGATTATCTCAACTGCGTCTTCTCTGCAAGCGATAATAAGAGACGATTTATTTGCAGAAGATACAATATTATGACCTGTTTTTCCTTCTAATTTTACATATTTCGAGTTCAGTATTTTTACTCTAGAACCATTCAAAATACACCAAGCCCCAGGTTTTTCAGATAAACTTCTAATCAATCTATCAACTACTATACCTGATAAATTCCAATTAATTCTTGTTTCACTTTTTTGGATTTTAGATGCGTAAGTAATTCCATCACTTTCTTGAGGGATTTCAGAAATAAATTCAAAATTATTTATAACTTCTAATAGTTGAAGTGCTCCAATTTTACTGATTTTATGCGATAAACTAGTGTTAGTTTCATTAGAATTAATTACAAATTTTTCTCTAGCCAAAATAGGACCTGAGTCAAGTTCCCTAACCATTTTTATGGTGCAAATTCCAGTTTCTTTATCACCTGACATTAAAGCTCTTTCAATGGGTGCAGCCCCACGCCATCTTGGTAACAAAGAAGGGTGTAAATTTAAAAATCCAAATTTAGGTACTTTAAGTAAATTTGAAGACAGTATTTGACCATAAGCAGATACTATAGCAATATCTGGATTTAAACTTTTAAATTTATTTATTTCAATTGTGTTATTAATGTTAGAGGGATAAAAAAGTTGAATATTTAATTCCTTAGCCTTTATTCCTATAGCATTATCTCTCAATCTCATACCTCTTCCTGAAAAAGAAGGTGGTTGAGTATATATAGCACACAGTTTATGGTCAGAATTGTTAAGAATGTCTAATAAAGGAAGAGAAAATTCTGAACTAGCAAAAAGTATAATTCGCAAAAAAACCTCAACTATTTTTTATTTATTTCTTTTTTATATTTTTTCATTTTTTTTGTAATAAATGACCTTTTTATGGGTCCTAAGTAATCAATAAATAACTTTCCATTGAGATGATCAATTTCATGCTGAATACAAGTAGCCCATAGACCTTCAAAAAAATCCTCTTTTAATACACCACTTATATCAGTAAATTTAATTCTAACCGATGAAGGTCTTTTTATTTCTTCACGAATATCTGGAATGGACAAGCAACCTTCCTCAAAAAGAGAAACATCTTCAGAAGACCATATTATTTCAGGGTTTATTAGTACTTTGGGTTTTTTCTCACCTTCCTCAGAACAATCCATAACAACAACTCTTTTTAATATTCCCACCTGTGATGCAGCCAAACCTACACCAGAATATTTATACATTGTTTCTATCATATCTAAACAAAGCTTCTTGATACTCTTGTCAATATTAGTTACAGGAATACAAGTCTTTTTAAGTCTAGGATCAGGATGTAAAAGTACAGTCAGCTCACTCATAAAAGATTATTTAAATTAATAAAATCTTTGAAGCAAGATTAAGTTAAGGTTGTGGTAAAAATTGATGGAATATGATTTTGATAATTACTTAGCAGAAATTCCAGAAAATTCTTTAAAATACGATGCTATTAAGGCAACTGACAGCAGTGATATTTATAAATTTTTATCAATGGGTGTTGCTGATATGTCTTTCAAACCTCCAATTGATGTTTTAAATGCACTAGAAAATGAGATGAACAGAGGTTTTCTTGGTTATTATGGCGGCATAGAAAGCTACAGAAAAGAAGTTGTAAATTGGTTAGAAAAAAAACATAACTGGAAACCAAAACCGCAATGGATAAATACGGCCCATGGACTTGTCGCGGCCATAGGTACAGTTTTAAGAGCTTTTACAAACCAAAACGACGGAATTATTATATTTTCACCAGTCTATCACCAATTTCGAAATATAATTAAAGCTAATAATAGAGAATTGATAGAAAGTGAAATGATAAAAGAAAATGGAACATATTATTTGGATTTAGATAATTTAGAAAATAAAATAAAGGGTAATGAAAAAGTAGTTATTTTGTGTTCACCTCATAATCCAAGTGGTAGGTTGTGGAGTGAACATGAGCTTAAAGATATTGCTTATTTTTGTAAGAAACATGATCTCATTTTGATAATTGACGAGATACATAATGATCTTGTAAATCCAGAAAATAAACATATTACATTCCCTAAAATAGGAGAAAACTTTTATGAAAACTACATTTTAATGACTTCTACAACAAAAACATTCAATATCGCAGGTGGGTTGATGGGCAACGTAATTATTCCAAATAATTCACTTAGAGATAAATTTAAAAAAGCAAATTTTGCAACTGGAGAAACTCCAAATAGATTTGGTATGATCTTAGGTGAAGTAGCTATGAGATCTGGGCATAAATGGTTGGATGATCTGCTCAAATATTTAAAGAAAAATAAAGATATTTTTGATAAAGAAATCAAAAGTATAAAATGTTTAAGTTCAATGAGAATCGACTCTACTTATTTAGCATGGGTTGATTTTTCCAAAACTGGAGAATCAGAAAATACTAATTATAAGAAACTCATTAATCATGCTAAAATTATTTCTAAGCGTGGATCGATTTTTGGATTAGGTGGGTACAACCACTTTAGATTTAATTTAGCCACTTCAACTAACTTGGTCAAAGAAAGTACAGAAAGACTAAGATCAGTTTTTAAATAAATATAAAATTTTATAAAATAAAATAATTTATATGGAAAATTTTAAGTAACTGATATATGAGAGTTTAATAAAGAGTAGGACAATCAATTAAATCAAAAGAAATATTTAAGATTTAAAAATGCAACACTATTTAGATTTCGAAAAAGAGCTTGCTTTATTAGATGGTAAAGCCAATGAGTTACGTTCTACTAATTCATCCCAAAATGAAGAAAGACAAAAAAATGGTAACATAAAAGAAATTGAAAAAAAATCAAAACAATTATTAAAAAAAATATATTCAGACTTAACACCCTGGCATAAATGTCAAATTGCAAGGCATCCTGAGCGGCCACATTCATCTCTTTATATAAAAAATCTTATGACTGAATTTATACCACTTGCAGGTGATAAAAAATTTGCAGAAGACAAATCAATAATTGGAGGATTAGCAAGATTAAATGATACACCAATTGTTATCATTGGACATGAAAAAGGAGATGATACAAAGTCAAGAATTCAACATAATTTTGGAATGGCAAGACCCGAAGGTTATAGAAAAGCAGTAAGATTAATGGATTTAGCTGACAAATTTAATCTTCCTGTAATAACCTTTATTGACACACCTGGTGCCTATCCAGGGAAGGGTGCAGAAGAAAGAGGACAGGCTGAAGCTATAGCTAGCTCAATTGCAAAATGTATGCAAATTAAAGTTCCTTTAATTTCAATTATCATTGGTGAAGGTGGCTCTGGGGGAGCTGTGGCTCTTGCTTCTTCAAATAAAATTATTATGCTCGAACATTCAATTTATTCAGTTATATCCCCAGAAGGATGTGCCTCAATTTTATGGAAAAATTCAGATAAAATGAAAGAAGCAGCAGAAGCTCTCAAATTAACTGCAGGGGATTTAACTAAATTAGGAATAGTTGACGAAATAATATCAGAACCAATAGGTGGAGCTCATAGAAATATAAATGAAATTATTTTAAAAGTTGGTAAATCTCTTGAAAGATCATTAAAAAAATTCAATAAAATTACTCCTGACCAAATACTAGAAGAAAGAAGAAAAAAGTTTTTGGATGTAGGCAAGTTTAAATTATAAAATGGCTAGCTTATTTCAGGTAATCTTTCATCAACAGATTAGAACGATCTTCAATATTTTTTTCAATTCTTTTCATAAAATTGTTCAATGACATACCAGGTTCAATTACTTCAAAAAAATCAATAACTGCTGTTCCTGATTTTCGTACCCAACTTCCTTTTGGCCAAAAAATGCCAGAATTTGTTCCTACCAAATGGCAAGGTAAATTAAATTTACCGTACAATACACCTGCTCCAACTTTATATTCCTTTGTTTGATTTGGTAAAACTCTAGTTCCTTGTGGATATATAACTATTTGTCGATTATCTTGATTATATGAATTTTGATCATAATCTGAAACCATTTTACTCAATGCTTTTGATCTAGCACCTCTTTTAACTGGTACACACCCAACTCTTAAAGCATAAACCCCAATTATTGGAGTAAACACTATTTCTTTTTTCATTACAAAACTAAATTCAGGAAGAAAATAAGCTAACATTATAATGTCTAAGAATGACATATGTTTAGAACAAATCAAAACGTTTTCCGTTGGGATTTTACCTCTACACTCAACACGAATATTTGAAATTACTCTTAAAATCAAAAAACACGACAGGCAATAAAGTTTTATAAACCTATAAGCCCATTTCTTTGAGATAATAGAAAATGGTAGGCCTATAATACCAAGAACAAACATAGAAAAAAATATCAATATGTCATTTATTAATCCACGAATTATTGTTATGATTAAATTCATTATTAAAAACTCAAAACAAATTAAATACTAATGCAGGTAAATTATAAATTTAAAACAAAATGATTTAAATCTTTTTAAATCATAATTTCATAACTGTTAATACATTAATATTTTTTTTGAATGACTAATTATCATGATTATAAAGTGTCCCCATTGTAACTCAAATTATGAAATTGAAAATAAACTGCTTTCTCAGAAAGGAAGAAAAGTAAAGTGTTTTAATTGTTCAAATTATTGGATCCAGCATGTTGACGGAAAAGTTGTTAAATTAAATTTAGAAGATTCATTTTCTACTGAAATAAATAGAAGAGAAAATTTAGTAAAGAATTCCTTAAATAAAAGTAAATTAATTTCAAAAGAAACAGACGAAAAAGATAGTATTTTAAGTTCACAACAAGAAAAAGAGTTATTGACCTCTTTGGCTATTTCTGAAATTGAGAAAAATCGAAATAGTGAAAATAATTTGTCTTATACCAACTCTAATTCGATGAATAGAGTTGAAAATATTAGAGGTAAATTGAAAAACAAAGATGAACCACCTATAATTAAGAGTGAAAGGGGATTAAATAAAAGCTATTTAGGATTTATAATAATAAGTATTTTTTTTATCAGTGGTTACATTTTTTACCAAAAACCTGAATCCTTTATAGGTCAAAATACAATATATGAGAAGGAATTACTGATGTTTAAAGATTATATTGATTTTTTTGTAACTAATTTAAGTCAAATCATTCAAAAACAACTGATGAAATAAATAATCCTTTAATCATCTCAACCAATAAGGGATTTGGTCTCTTTTAATAACTTCTTCAATCTTAGGTCTACTCCTAATGACTGAAACCAAGTTTTCATTAACTATTAATTCTGGTATTAAGGGTCTCGAATTATATTCTGATGACATAACAGCCCCATATGCTCCAGCAGAATAAATAGCCAAAAAATCACCACTTGTCATTTTTGGGAGAATTGTATTTTTTGAAAATACATCAGAACTCTCACATATAGGTCCCACAATATCTGCAACCATTTTATTGTCATTATTTTTAGACTCACTTACAGGTAAAAATTCATGCTCTGCGTCATATATAGCTGGTCTTAATAGATCATTCATTGCTGCATCGATAATTAAGAAATTTTTATTCGTCCCTTCCTTCAAATACACTACTGACGTTATCAAGAGACCAGAGTTACCTGATATAAATCTTCCTGGCTCAAGTTGAATTTCTATATTCAATTTTCTAAAAATTTTACTCAACATGATCGCAAACTTGTCAATTGATATAGGATCTTCCTCTTTTGTGGAGTAGCTTATACCTAGCCCACCTCCTATATCTACTCTATCTATTGAATGACCTTCTTCTCTTAATTTTTCAATAAAACTAGCAATTTTTATAAATGCAGTCTCAAATGGTAATATATCTGTAATCTGACTTCCAATATGAAGATCAATTCCAACTATTTCTATACTATTTAATTCAGATGCCATTTTATAAACTTCTAATGCAGAATTGAGGGGAATCCCAAATTTATTTTCTGACGTACCTGTCATAATTTTTTTATGAGTTTGCGCATCCACATCAGGATTCACTCTTATTGAAATTGGCGCTTTTTTACCCAATGATGAAGCAATTTTGTTTATCATTATAATTTCAGGAATACTTTCAACGTTAAATTGCCGGATTCCACCATTTAAAGCCAATTTAATCTCATCATAAGTTTTTCCAACTCCTGAAAATACAACTTTATTACCTGGAACACCTGCTTTTTGGGCCCTTAGGTATTCACCTCCAGATACAACATCCATTCCTGAACCTAATAAAGATAACACTCTCAATACTGCAAGATTTGAATTTGATTTAACTGAAAAATATAACGAATGTCTTATATTGTTTAGGCTTGTAGCTAAATCTATATATCGTCTTCTCAATGACGCTGTTGAGTATACATAAAATGGGGTTTTGATATTATTTGCAATATTAATGACTGAAACATCTTCCACATACAATTTATTATTTTTATAAATAAAAAAATCATTAATTTTTTTTGTTCTTTTTTCAGACATAATTTTTCGTTTTAATAATGTTAATTTTTGGAATTAATAATTTCTTTTGTATTTACTATGTGTCGATCCAACCAAAGGTTCCTGTGGATCACCCTTAACACCACATCCTAATAAAAAGCTAACTGTAATTAAACATATAAATTGAATATTTATTTTAATTTTTTTTTCCATTCTTTAACTCTCTTTTTTACCTCTGATGGAGATGTCCCACCATATGATGTTCTTATATCAACTGAATTTTCAATTGAAAGAATCTTATAAATACTATTATCAATATTTGGGTCTATTTTTTTAAATTCAGATAATTTAAGGTCCTTTAAATCACAATCAAGCTTTTCTGCCTTAAGCACTAATTTTCCAACAATTTGATGAGATTTCCTAAAACTATAATCATAATGCTTTACTAAATAGTCAGCTAAGTCAGTTGCAGTTATAAAATGAGATGAAGTCATTTTTCTAAGGTTATCTTTGTTAATAGTTATTTCTTTCATCATTTTATTCATTACTTCAAGCATGAGCGATAGGTTATCATATGATCTAAAAACTAGCTCTTTATCCTCTTGTAAATCTTTAGAATAAGCTAATGGCAAACCCTTTAGTATAGTGAACATTGAAAATAAAGACCCTGTTATGTTTGAAACTTTAGCTCTAATTAATTCTGCAGCATCTGGATTTCTTTTTTGTGGCATAATGGATGATCCAGTTGAAAAACTATCTGATATCTCAATAAAAGCAAATCCATCACTGGCCCATATTACTAGTTCTTCTGCAAAACGACTCAAATGCGTTGCACAAATTGAAGATGCAGATAGAAAATCAAGTACAAAATCTCTATCAGAAACAGCATCAATACTATTAGAGGTTGGTTTATCAAATCCAAGTTTTTCAGATGTAAAAAAACGATCAATTGGATAAGAAGTTCCGGCTAAAGCAGCAGAGCCTAATGGGCATTCATTTAACCTATTTTTTGCTTCAATAAACCGCTTCTTATCCCTATCAAGCATTTCTATATAAGCCAAAATATGATGGCCAAATGTGATTGGCTGTGCTGTTTGTAAATGAGTAAATCCAGGCATTAAAGTATTAAAATTATTATCTGCAATCATTAAAAAAGTTTTCATATTTTCAGAAATTTTTGAAACTAAATCTTGAATAGAGTCTCTAATCCACATTTTAAAATCAGTTACTACTTGATCATTCCTTGATCTTGCAATGTGTAAATATCCTGCATCATCTCCAATTATGTCATATAATTTTTTTTCTACATTCATATGAATGTCTTCAAATTTCCTATCATAAAGAAACTTGCCTTTAATTACTTCATCTTGAATTACTTTGAGACCTTTAATAATGTTATTACAAATTTTAATTGATATTATTTTTTGAAATTTAAGCATCTTCACATGAGCAATAGAACCTTCAATATCTTGAAGAACCATACGATGATCCACCTCTATCGAAGAATTAATAGCTTCCATAATATTATCCTGTGGACTTGAAAATCGTCCTCCCCACATTAAATTCGTATCATGAGATCCTTTGTTTGACATTTCCGCCTCTAACTATTTTTGAAAGTTTTTTTTGTTATTAAATATGCGAATTGGATGTTTTGTTTTTTTATACGCTTTGATGACGTTTTTTGCAAATATCTCTTTTGCTGAAAAAAACGAAGTTGATAAGTTTTTGTTTCATGAAAATTCTCAAAAACTTAAAAATTTGAATGTATTAGATATTAATGATAATGAAATAAACATTCTAAATAAAAATACTGACATAATATTGATTAATTTTTGGGCAACCTGGTGTAGTCCTTGTACGAAAGAAATGCCATCTTTAAATGAACTGCAATCTAAATTTGATACAAAAAATCTAAAAATAGTTACAGTAGCAACTGGTAGAAACAATCCTAACAAGATTTTAGCTTTTTTTAAAAAATATAACCTCTCGAATTTAGAAAATTATAGAGATCCTAAGGGGAAATTAGCTTTAGAGCTGGGTGTAGTTGGCCTACCTTTCTCACTAATTATATCAAAAGAAAAAAGAAATATAGGCCAATTAATTGGTCCAATTGATTGGTCAAAAAAAGAAGTTGAGGATTTATTTATAGAATTAATTGAAAAAGAATCTTAAAGATTGAAAATTAAATGGGACAAAGTTTTGAAAGTATCGATATTAGAAACAGGAAAGTTGCCTCAAAATTTAGAAAATAAATTTGGGGATTATCCAAAAATGTTTAATGACTTATTCAAACAATCAAATTTAAATTTTGAAATAAAAACCTATGACTTGATAAATAAGGACTTTCCAAAAAATCTTGATAATACAGATTTATGGCTAATAACTGGTTCATCATACGGAGTATACGAAAATGTTCCCTGGATTAGTAAATTAAAAAATTTGATAAAAAAAATCTATAAATTAAAAATACCTCTTATTGGAATATGTTTTGGACACCAAGTTATTGCTGAGGCTTTGGGTGGAAAAGTAGAAAAATCGAGTAGAGGATGGGGGGTTGGGGTTCATAGATATGAAAGAAAATTGAATCCAAAATGGTCAAAAATTGTAGGAGATTATTTTTTTGGGTATGCCAGCCACCAAGACCAAGTTGTAATTAAACCTGAAAACGCATTTAGTATTTATGGATCTAGTTTTTGCCCCAATTCTATCTTGTGTTATGGCAATTTAGAAAATCCAATTGCAATATCTATTCAAAGTCATCCCGAATTTAAAAAGGATTGTTTAGAAATGATTATAAAAAGAAGAATTGGACAAACCATTCCAAACAAAGTAGGTAATAAAGCTTTAGAAAGCTTAACAGAAAAAATTGATAATCAGAAAATTTTTAAACCACTACTTACTGCTCTTAGAGTAATCTAGCTTTTTGAACTAATTTTTCTTTAATAATTAATTTTTCTTTTTTTAAAATTGAAAGTAGCATCATATCAGGAAATTGCTTTTTTTGCTCATTATCTACATCTTGAGACAATTTAGCATGTTTTTTCTTAAGCTCAGCTACGTAAGTTTCCAAAGTCATTGGAGCCTCCTTAATTTGTTATCCCCCCAAACTTTGTATATTTATAAATTACACTAAATAAATGTTGTTGCAAATATTTTTTAAAAATTTAAAGCATTACCATTTTTTAAAATTTCCTGGATTTTAGAGGTATATTGTTTTTTTAACCCCGATTTGTCTGAATTTTTATAAATAGATATGGGATTAAAAAGTTTTGTCTCTCCTTTTGCTGACTTTCTTGCTCTTATAATTACTCTAGATGAAATTTGAGAGTGGGAACTTACAATTGGTTGGATTTTTATATCACCTGACCCATTAGTTAAAATAGATAAAATTTCTGGAAGTCTAGCAGGCCGATGAATTAATGTTATATAACCATAGGGTTTACATCTTTTTAATGCATAAGAAAGCAATTTTTTTAAAATTCCAGGATACTCAATATGTGCAATTTCAAGTAATTTATTACCAGAAATTTTATAATTATGAATTGGGTAATATGGTGGATTAAAAAAAATTTGGTCAAAACTTTCTTGCTTTAATTTTTGATCTTTCAGAAAATCTCCTAAAATTAAATTTGCTTTAAAATTATTTTGCTTAGCATTTATTAAAGAAAGAGAATGATATTCATTCATGATTTCAATGGCGGTTGCCTTAAGACCCGAAATTCTACTCATCAAACAAAATAAAACTGTTCCGACTCCTGATCCAATTTCAAACACTTTCTCTCCAGTTTTTGCATTTACTGCCGCTGCTAATAAAACTGAATCTAAACCTGCTCTAAAACCTTTTTTTGGTTGCAATAACGATAATTTTCCACCTAAAAATAAATCTTTTGTTATTTCAGTAAGTTGATTTTCCATAGAATTAATTTAATTTTTTAGCTTAATATATACTAATTGAATATTGTATTAAAATTTTTTACAAAAATTGTTAATAGTAAATAAAAATTAAGTACTTATTTAAATCCTGTACCTTTTAAAATTAAAGTATAGTTGTTATGTCTCAAAATGATCCCATATTGAAATTGCAAAAATTACTTAGCAACAAGCTAGGTTTAATGGATCAATTATTTTCAAAAATGATGGAATCAGATAGTGCTCCTAGAATACCTGAAATTACAAAACATATATTTGAATCAGGAGGAAAAAAAATAAGACCTCTATTATGTATTGCTACTGCTGAGGCATTAAATTATAAATTAGATAAACATATACTTTTAGCTGCAACTATTGAATTTATTCATACTGCTACATTATTACATGATGACGTAGTAGATGAAAGCTCAACACGTAGAGGAGAAAAAACAGCAAATATACTTTGGGATAACAAATCTTCAATTTTAGTTGGTGACTTTTTATTTTCTAGAGCTTTTCAATTAATGGTCGCAACTAAATCATTAAGTATTTTAGAAGTTTTATCAAATGCCGCTGCTATAATAGCTGAAAGCGAAGTTTTACAACTTACAAATATTAAAAATATCAATATTGGCTTAAACACTTATTTCAAAATTATTGAAGGAAAAACAGCTGAACTTTTTTCTGCTGCATGTGAAACTGGTGCTATGATAGCTACAAGCAATTTAAATCAAATTAAAAGTTTTAAGTCATATGGAAAATCAATTGGAATTTGTTTTCAACTTATTGACGATTATCTAGATTATAAGGGCGATAAAAAAATTATGGGAAAGTTAATAGGAAATGATTTTTTTAACTCAAAATTAACCTATCCAATTATAATAACTCTTAATAAAGGTACTTATTCTGAAAAAGAAAAAATTGAGAATCTTTTCAAAAAGAAGCAAAAGACCCAAAATGACCTAAAATTAATTTTAGAAATTTTAGATAATAATGATGCCTTAAAAAAAACAAAAATAGAGGCTATAAAGTGGTCAAAAAAAGCAAAAGAAGAAATTCAAAAAATTCCACAAAACCCTATTACAATTCTACTTCAAGAACTTGCAGATAGTATAATATCAAGATCATCATGATAAAATTTTTGCAACTTTTATCCAAGATTTTGGAAATTTTTGTAAAAGGAAATTTTTAGCTTTTACAGCTTCAGATTTCTTTTCATATAATCCAAAGCAAGTAGATCCAGACCCTGACATTCTTGAAATAAGACAGCCACTCGTCATTTCAAAATGATCTAGAAGGATCTTAATAGAAGGAAAATTTTTAATTGTCACCTTTTCTAAATCATTTCTTGTAGATTTCAAAAACTTTATTAAAGACCTAGTATCATTAAATTTTGGTATATTAATTACATCTGAAAAGTTATTCGGTGAAAGTTCCTTAAATATTAAATTTGTTGGTGTTTTGTCACCATTATTTAATAATAGTATCCATAAATGGCCTTGGGAAGAAATGAATGATGTATTATCTCCAATACCTTGCATTCTTTGTAATCGCCAATCCATACATACTGGAATATCAGCACCTAGTAAGACTATATCCTGAATAGATGGCAATGGTACATTCCAAAGTTTAGAAAGTAATTTTAAAACAACTGCAGCATTTGAAGAACCACCCCCTAATCCTGCAGAAATAGGTATATTTTTATTCAAGTGAATATCAGCACCATTTTTGTTATTTTTAAATAATTTAGAGGCTTTTAAAATTAAGTTTTCTTTTGTAGGAAGCTCTTTTTTTAGCCTACCCGTAATTGTGAGATTAATATTTTTAGATGGATAAATTTCTATTTTGTCACCAATATTAGGAAAGGCAACTAAACTATCAAGATTATGGTATCCATCTTTTCTTTTCCCAATAACATGTAAATAAAGATTTACTTTAACTCTGGATATGGAATGTAATTTAATATTATTCATGTAAAATCAAATAAGACTATTATGGTAGTCCTGTATCTAATTTTTTTTCAATTTCTAATTTCAGCTCTGGTGTTGGATTAAAAAGTAATGTTTTTTTCCACTGATAATATGCTTCCC
The DNA here is from genome assembly GCA_902578545.1 of uncultured Alphaproteobacteria bacterium. GTDB lineage: Bacteria > Pseudomonadota > Alphaproteobacteria > Rhodobacterales > Rhodobacteraceae > CACIIZ01. Next base: position 281,976 of record CACHDI010000001.1, on the reverse strand, counting down.
TTTTTCTACCAACTTTCCATAATACATCACCAAGGTGGTCATTAACTATTGGATCTTCTGGTTCCAATTCTATTGCTCTTTCCATTGGTTCTATTGCCTCTGAATATCTTCCTAATTGATAAAGTCCCCATGCTAAAGAATCTATGATATAACCACTTTGTGGACTTATTTTTACTGCTTTTCTTATCATGCCTAATGCTTCTTCTAAATTCTCTTTTTGCTCTATCAACATATAGCCTAAGTAATTTAAGACCTGAGGTTGATCTGGCATCAGTGCTAGAGATTTTCTTAAATCTTGTTTAGATTTCTCGTAGTTCTTTAATTGTTCTAATGCAATACCTCTAAAAAAATATAGAAGCCATAAACTATTATTATCAAATTCTGAATTTTGGTGTAAATATATGGCTTCAGAATAAGCTTCTTGGGCTAAATCAAATTTTTCATGATATCTGTAAATATTTCCTAAAAGTTCGTAAATTTCAGAAGTCTTTTCTTGAGTTTTAATTAGTTCTTTTAATATATTAATAGCTTCTTTCTCAAAAGAATTTTCATTATTAAAGTCAGCCAAAATTAACCTGGACTCAGTATAAAAGATATCTTCTTTAGAGATAGTAAGTAAAATTTCTTTAGATTCTTTAAATAGACCAGATTCATTTAGTGCTGTAGCTAATTTTAGCTTATATCTAGAATTATTTTTACTTAAATAATGCGCTAATTGACAATAAAAAACTTCAACTAATTTTTGATTTATTTGTCGACTCTCTCCTCGTGCAAAGAGAAGTAATGTATCAGAAATACCATCATTTTCATTCCTAAAAATTTGATAATTAATTAATTTATTTACTTTAACTTTGTAATATAACTCCTTTAGAGTTATATCATTTGAAAATTCATTAAGAGATTGTTTTAAACTTTGATGAGCTTTAACATTTTGTCCGTTCTTAGCCATAACTTCTGATTTAAAGATTTCGTAGAATTTTCCCAAAATTTTAAAATCAGAATTATTCTTATTTATGATTTCTAAAGCCTTCTCTGCTTTTGAAACTAGCAAATAAGCAATAGATGAATAATACGCACCAAGATCAAAATTTAAACTGCTTTCACTTAATTTATTGAATTCAACTAATGAGTCTTCTAGGTTACCTTGTTTTAAATTAATCCATCCCTTTAGAGAAGAGACCAAAACTGGAGGAAGGTCTTTATCAAATAACTCTATTAATGACACACTCTCATAAAGTTCTTCCTTACTAATTTTTTCAATTATCAAAACTAAACCAAGAGCTGGAGATCTTAGATCTAAATCATACATTTCTTTTGATAATTTAAATGCATCCTTAAAATTTCCCGATGCGACTAAATAAAGAAGTGCGTCATTATAAAATGCTGAGTCTTTAATACCATAATTTAAGATATCTAAATTAAATTCAGCAGATTTTTTAAAGTCATTTATGGATGAGGAATATTTTGAAGCCAGTATTGATCCTGATATTGATTTACAACTCAAGGGTGAAATTGTAGCCAATATAAACGCAAATGTTAAAAAAAAGGAACTTATTTTCATTAAGAATATTTTTTACAGATACCTATAAAATTTTATTTTATTAAATTACATAGTAGAGTAGTTTGGACCCTCTCCGCCCTGAGGAGTAATCCATGTAATATTTTGACTTGGATCTTTTATATCACATGTTTTACAATGAACACAATTTTGATAGTTAATTTGAAATTTAGATTTCGACGTTTCATTATTTTGAAGAACTTCATAAACACCAGCCGGACAGTATCGCTGAGCGGGTTCATCAAAATTGGGTAAGTTAAATTTAATCGGAACTGTATCGTCTTTTAATTTTAGATGGCATTCTTGTCCATCACTATGAGAAGTACCTGAAAAACTAACATTATCAAGACGTTCAAAACTTATTTTACCATCCGCTTTTGGATAATTAATTACTTTAGATTTTGATGCTGGTTCTAGGCTGCTGTGATCAGGATATTTATGATTTAATGTTCCAAACAAATTTTTCCCAAATATGCTTGCAAACCACATATCAATAGCACCTAATGTTATTCCTAATAAAAGGCCAAGCCTAGACCATAATGGTTTTACATTCCTAACTGGAGAAAGATCTTGAAATACAGGTCCTTTCATAATCTTATTTTCATACTCAACAAGAGAATCGTTTGATCTTCCATTATTCAAAGCAAAGTAAGCGGCTTCAGCTGCTTCAATTCCTGAAATAATTGCGTTATGATTTCCTTTAATTCTAGGTACATTAACAAAACCAGCAGAACAACCAATTAAAACTCCACCAGGAAATGAAAGTTTTGGTATAGATTGAATTCCTCCTTCACTTATTGCTCTAGCGCCATATTCAATTCTTTTACCTCCGTCTAGCAAATTATAAATAAAAGGGTGATGTTTAAATTTTTGGAATTCCTTGTAGGGAAATAAATAAGGATTTTTATAATTTAAATGAACCACAAAACCGATATAAACCTGATTGTCATTACCGTGATATAAAAAAGATCCTCCACCAGTGGAATTTCCAAGAGGCCATCCCATTGTATGAAGGACTTGACCTTCTTTATGCTTTTCTGATTTTACCTCCCAAACTTCCTTAATCCCAATTCCAAATTTTGGATAATCCGAATTTTTAGACAAATCATAATTTGCGATAATTTTTTTTGCTAAGGAACCCCTTACACCCTCTGCTATGAAGACATATTTGCCAATAACTTCCATACCTGGTTCATACATTGGTCCTGGTTTTCCATCAGAATCTTTACCAAATTCACCTGCTATTACTCCTTTTAACTCATTTGAATTACCATAAATTAGTTCAGAACAAGCCATTCCAGGAAAAATTTCCACTCCTAATTGTTCTGCCTGAACTGCAAGCCATCTACAAACTTTTGACATAGAGACAATATAATTACCATGATTTGACATTAATGGAGGCATCAAAAAATTTGGAATCCGAATTCCACCAGCAGGGCCTAGAAAATAAAATTTGTCGTCTTTTACTTTTGTTTTAATTGGTGAATTCATATCTTTCCAATTAGGAATTAATTTATCCAACCCAATAGGATCTAATACAGCACCTGAAATTATATGAGAACCAACTTCAGAACCTTTTTCTAAAACTACAACTTGTAAATTAGCATCTAGTTGTTTTAATTTAATAGCAGCAGATAAACCAGCAGGACCAGCTCCGACAATAACTACATCATATTCAATAGACTCTCTTTTTATTTCGGACATAAAATCTCCTAAAATACCTTTTCTTGACACTTATAATGATTTAGATTTATTTTCTATTATTATAGTTCTTAAATGAAGTAATTTAAAGGGTCTCTTTTAGTTATATAATTTAAAAAATATTTCTTGGGATAACATATTAGGTTGAATATTTTTAATGATTATTTTTTTAAAATTAAGCGGAAACAAACATGGATAAAGTTCCTCTTACTTTAAATGGCTTCGAATCTCTCAATGAAGAATTAAAACACCTTAAGTCTAACGAAAGGCCAAATATTATAAGAGCTATATCAGAAGCGAGAGAGCATGGTGATCTTTCTGAAAATGCTGAGTATCATGCAGCAAGAGAAAAGCAATCATTTATAGAAGGAAGGATTAAAGAACTTGAGGGAATAATTAGTTTAGCAGAAGTAATAGATCCAAAAAAGCTTTCTGGGAGTGTTAAATTTTCAGCAACAGTAACCATTATTGATGAAGATAACGATGAAGAAAAAATATATCAAATAGTGGGAGAGCCAGAAGCTAACATAGAAAACAACAAATTAAACGTAAAGTCTCCTTTAGCAAGAGCACTGATTGGTAAAGAAATGGGTGATAGTGTGGAAGTAAGGTCCCCAGGAGGGACAAAACACTATGAAATAATCAATATAGAATATATCTGAAATACTATTTTACTAACGTAAATTGCCACCTGTTTGTTCAGTGACATCAGAAATAATTTTATGAGATAAATCTTCAATCTCAATTTCTTTTAAGGTTCTTTCGTTTGATTGAATTGTTACTTCAAATGCCAAAGATTTTTTATTAGCACCAATTTGATCATGAGCTTTTTGTCCATCAAACACATCAAAAAGTTTAATTCCTGTTATTAATTCTCTATTGATATTTTTAATAATTTTAATAATTTCATTAGCTTCTGTTTTTTTATCAACAACAAATGCAAAATCGCGAATGACAGATGGATAAGGTGAGTTAATGAATTTAACATTTTTTGACTTATTTTTATTTTCAGTTACCTTTTCTAGGAATATTGAAAAAATGACAGGGTGATTTTTTAACCCATATTTATTTGATATGATTGGATTTAATTCTCCAAAAATTGCTAATTTTTTAAACTTACCTAGTTTTATAAATGCAGATTTGTTTGGATGAAAGTAGCTTGGAACTTCCCTATCTAGAAATAGACTATCTAAATTAATGCCTGCAGTCTTTAGCGACTCTTCTATACAAAATTTGGCATCATAAATATCATAACTACGTCTATCCTGAAAAGCATTCCTATCATTACTGTAACCAGTAAACACACCACTTAATTCTAGTGTTTCTTCTCCAGGTTCTGATCCATAAAAAATTTGACCGATTTCAAAGATAGCAATATCGTTTAATCCTCGAGCTTGATTTTTTTTCACAACATCAAGTAATCCTGGAATTAAAGATGGCCTAAGATTTGTCATTTCTTTACTAATTGAATTAGAAAGCATAACTAAATCTTTATCATCACAAAAAATTTCTGCACTCTCTTTATCAATGAAACTGTAATTAATGGTTTCTTTTAACCCATTTGATGCTAAGAAACGTCTTATTTTACTAATATTTCTTTGCCTTTTATTAATTTTGTTAACTGAAACGCCAAAATCATTACGTGGTAATGGTGTGGAATTTAATTTATTTAGTGAAGTTACTCTTATTACTTCCTCTACTAAATCAATCTCACCACTAACGTCAGGACGCCAACTGGGCACATGCACCGTTAAGCTCCTATTTTTATTTTCAACTGTAAATCCTAACTTTGATAAAATATCAATTTGCTTGTCAATTTTTATTTTTATCCCCGTTATTTTTTCTACTTTAGCATGGTCCATTTTGAATTTTTTAGGAATATGTGGATTTTTACCAGTAATAACTAAGTTTGATGGTTCACCCCCAAATAAATCTAATGCTAACTTTGTATAATATTCTAATCCAGCTTTGGTAAATGAAGGATCAATGCCCCTTTCAAATCTATACCTTGCATCGGTAATTAGGCCTAATTTTCTACCTGTCTTGGCAGTTGATATAGGATCAAAGTATGCTGATTCTATAAAAATATTTTTAGTACTTTCAGAACAACCACTGTTTTCTCCTCCAATAATACCTCCAATTGCCTGTACACATTTTGAGTCTGCAATTACAGTCATTGTATCGTCAAGTTTATAAACGTTTCCATCAAGTGCTTTTAATTCTTCACCTTTCTTAGCTTTCCTTACGACTAGATCTCCCTCTAACCTATCAGCATCAAATGCATGCAAAGGCCTAGCACTATCAAAAGTCAGGAAATTAGTTAAGTCAACTAAACCGGATATAGGTCGAAGGCCAATCTTTATTAGTCTATTTTGAAGCCAAGCGGGTGATGAACTATTAGTAATTCCTTTGATATATCTTCCTAAAAAATAGGGGCAATCTTTTGTTGAAACACTGTTGTCAAGTACTACATCAACTGGACTATCAAAGGTTGAATAAATATCTCCAATTTTTCTAGGAATTAATTTTCCTAGACCCTTAGCATATAAATCTCTGGCAATTCCATAAACTCCAAGTGCATCTGGTCTATTTGGAGTTATACCAATCTCAATAACAGGATCTATTTTATCAGGGTCATTAGAACTTAACCATTCACTGAAATTTGCACCAACTTTTGGGTTTTTTAAACTTATTATCCCATCATGTTCATCAGATAAGTTTAATTCTAATTCTGAGCACATCATACCGTGGCTTTCAACCCCACGTATTTTACCTATCGAAATCTTATTACCTAAACCTGGTATATAAGTGCCAGGTAGTGCTACTACAACACCCATACCTGTTTCTACATTATTAGCGCCACAGACTATATCTTTGGTATCTTTTCCCAAAAAAACTTTGCACACTTTAAGCTTATCAGCATTTGGATGTTTTTCTACTTTATCAATTCTTCCAACTATAAAATTTCTATAAATATTGGTTGGGTCCTCAACACTTTCTACTTCTAAACCGAGATCATTTAGACAATCTAAAACAACATCAATATTTTCACTATATTGTAGGTATGTTTTTAACCAACTAATCGAAAATTTCATAATCAAAAACACCCATGAGTTATTTTAAAGACCTTATAATCCGTTATGAATAGAGGGTTTGTGTAAAGGGTCGAAACCATAATGATCTAACCAACGAATATCACTATCAAAAAAAGATCTTAAATCTGGTATACCATATTTGAGCATTGCCAACCTATCTATCCCCATACCAAATGCAAAACCTTGATAAACTGATGGATCAACATTACAGGCCATTAGTACATTTGGATGAACCATTCCCGAACCTAAAATTTCTAACCAACTTTCACCTTGACCTAATTTTAGCAAACCGTCATCCCATGAACATTTTATATCAACTTCTGCACTAGGTTCAGTGAAAGGAAAATGACTTGATCTAAATCTTAATACCACATCATCAATATCAAAAAAAACTCGGCAAAATTCTTCTAAAGTCCATTTTAAATGTCCCATATTTATATCTTTATCAATAGCTAGACCCTCTAGTTGATTGAACATGGGGGTATGTGTTTGATCATAGTCAGAACGAAAAACTTTTCCTGGAACTATTATTCTACATGGAACACCATTATTTTTTTCCATATGCCTAATTTGTACTGGACTAGTATGGGTTCTTAGGACATTAGGTTCACCAATTTTATTTTTTGATTTTTCTACATAAAAAGTATCAAATTCTTGTCTGGCTGGATGCTCTGGAGGAATATTTAATGCATCAAAATTATACCAATCGCTTTCTATTTGAGGTCCTTCTGCAATAGAAAAACCAAGATCTGAAAAAATTTCTACAATCTCCTCTGTTACTTGACTTATAGGGTGTATTTTTCCTTTTTGCCGTGATCTCGACGGTCTTGATATATCTAACCACTCCGTAGAAATCTTTTCATTTAAAATATCTGTGTTAATAGATAACTTCTTTTTTTCAATATTTTCAATTATTTTGTCTTTAAGAGCATTGAGTAAAGGTGCCTTTGTTCTTCTTTCTTCTTCTTCCATCAAACTTATTGTTTTCATAAGTTTTGTTACTTCACCTTTTTTTCCCAGAGCTTTAATTCTTATTGCTTCAAGATCATTAATATTTTTTGTAGCCGCTATAAGTTTTAAAAAAATGTCTTCTGTTTTCTTTATGTCACTCATCTGAGCCCCAACACATTTAATTTAAAAGACGTATGATACAAATTATAAACTCATATCAGTAATCTTGCCTACATTTTTATAAGATAATCTATGCTATTTCTGATTTTGCGATTTCAAAAATTTTTTTAAAAGCTTCAGGTTCATTTACTGCTAATTCAGATAATATCTTTCTATCAACTGACACATTCGCTTTTGACAAACCATTTATAAATTTGCTGTAGTTAAAACTAGGTTCTAATTCCCTTACAGCTGCATTGATTCTTTGAATCCATAGTGATCTAAAAGTCCTCTTCTTAACTCTTCTATCCCTTGTCGCATATTGAAGTGCTTTATCTACTGCTTGTGCAGCAGTTTTAAAAGTTCGACTCCTTGCTCCATAGTAACCTTTAGCAGCTTTGAGTACTTTTTTATGTCTAGATTTTGTTACGGGACCTGGTCTTACTCGTGACATTTGTTATCCTTTATCTTGCATATGGCATATAGGTCTTAACAATTCCTTCATCAGCTTTTGAAAGAGTAGTCGTGCCACGTGCATTTCTTATAAATTTTTTTGAACGCTTTATCATACCATGCCTTTTACCAGCCTGACCAGCTTTCAACATCCCTGAAGATGTTGGCTTAAACCTTTTTTTAGCACCAGATTTAGTTTTCATTTTGGGCATGCAATCACCATGTTAAAATTTTTTTATGTATTAGTATTTATTAAAAAAATTTGCAAGATAAAAAGTTTAAGAAATATTAACTATTAATTTAAAACTTAAGTACTTTCTCCTTCAAATATTTTTTTTTCGTCAGCTGGTGCAACCCTAAGTATATTCGTTGTTCCAGACACATTAAAAGGAACGCCTGCTATTACAATTATTTTATCATCATTATTAGCAAACCCGTACATTCTTGCGGCTTTTGCTGCATTAACAACTGCCATTTTAAATCTTTCAAGTTCTTCGGTGACTATACAGTGCAAGCCCCAATTTAAAGTTAACCTTCTGGCTATTGTAATTTTAGGTGTTAGTGCAATTATAGGTACTTTGGGTCGCTCTCTTGAAGTGAGTGAAGCTGTTGTACCTGTCTCAGTGAAGCAACAAATTACTTTTACATTAGTAGTTTCAGCAACCTCTCTTGCAGCCACAGTAATAGCATCAGACACATCTCCTTTAAGTGGAGTTCTAGAAGACTCTATTAATTGACGATAGGTTTTTTCTTTTTCTACTTCAGTAGCTATGCTATTCATTGTCCTCACTGCTTCAATTGGATAATTACCGACGGCACTTTCTGCTGAGAGCATAACAGCATCTGCACCTTCATAAATTGCTTGAGCAACATCAGAAACTTCAGCTCTTGTAGGTACTGGTGAATTTATCATACTTTCCATCATCTGAGTGGCTACAATAACTGGTTTTCCAGAATCTCTACATTGCCTTACTAATCTTTTTTGAATGGGCGGGAGAGTTTCAATTGGAAGTTCCACTCCCAAATCTCCACGAGCAATCATAACTGCATCAGTTTCTTCTAAAATCTCATCAAATGCATCAACTGCTGAAGGTTTTTCAATCTTTGATAAAATTGCTGCTCTTCCACGGACAATTTTTTTTGCTTCTTTAATATCTTTTGCTCTTTGAACAAAGGACAATCCTAACCATTCTATTCCAAGGTTACATACAAATTCTAAATCACTTAAATCTTTTTTTGAAAGTGCCGACAAGGGTAAAAGTTGGTCTGGAACATTTATTCCTTTTTTATCTGAGATGATACCACCGACTAATACTTCTGTACTTACAAAATTTTCACTAACTTCTTTGACAACAAGTTTTATTTTGCCGTCATTGACAAGAACTTTTGAATCCTTTTTTAAACTCTTAAAAACTTCAAATTCTGGAAGGTGAACTCTTTTAGAATTTCCAAGAGCTCTTTCTTTATCAAAAACAAATGTTTGCCCAGTAACAAGTTCAGCTTGCTTATCTTTAAAATCTCCACATCTTAATTTTGGACCTTGTAGATCTGCTAATATGCAAATTGGTCTTCTAAATTTATTTTCAACTTTTCTTATAATTTCATGTCTTTTTTTTATTTCGTCATGTAAACCGTGACTAAGGTTTAAACGAAAAACATCTACACCTTCTTCAAATAATCTAGATACCATCTCTTCAGTACTGGATGAAGGTCCTAGTGTTGCAACAATTTTGACATTTCTATTTCTTCTTAAGCCTTTAGCCATTGAGTTTTAATCCATTTATTACTACTGTGTTTTGGAGAATAGTTGAATTTATTTTTTAATTAACAATTTTATAATTTATGATACATAAAGCCGAATGTTGTGATAAATTGGCATCTAATTATCTTTATATTTATGTCAATAAATGTAGTAACAGCTTGTAAAATAAAAATCTATGAGAATTTTAAAATGAAAAAAATTAATGAAGCATTAGAGGCAGCAACCTTCAGAAGGCTACTTAATCATCTTTCAAATAGAACCGATGTTCAGAATTTGGATCTAATGGATCTTGCTGGATTTTGTAGAAATTGTTTATCTAGATGGTATAGCGAGGAGGCGAAAAAACAAGGTCTCAATATAGATAAAGATGAGGCTAGAGAGTTGATATATGGTATGCCTTATGAAAAGTGGAAAGGTAAATTTCAACTGGAAAGGAATTCACTGGATATAGAAAAAGTAATGAAAAAAAATGAAGAAACAAATTCAGATTAATTCTTTTTTTACATTATTAATATATAATCGACGCAACCTTAAGGTATGCTCTCCTGGACATCCATCACCAATCTTGCAATCATCAATTTCAACTACTGGCAATATAAAAGTTGTGGACGAACAAGAAAAAGCTTCTCTTGCATCTTTTATATCTTCAATAGTAAATGGTTTTTCTTTAACAATCAAATCAGAATTTTTTGAATATTCTAAAATTGATTTTCTTGTAATACCAGGAAGGATCTGAGGAGAAAGAGAATTTGTAATAAGTGTCCCATTTTTTGATAATATAAAAGTGTTGTTAGAACTTCCTTCAGTTATAAAATTATTTTTTACGAACCAGACGTCATCTTTTCCTATATCTAGTGCTTTTTGTTTCATCATTGAAGCATAAAGTAATTGAACAGTTTTTATATCTGCTCTTCCCCACCTAAGATCAGGGCAAGATATAACTTTAGCACCAGATAATAATTTTTGATTATTAATTATTTTTTTTTGTTGTGTAAAAAGAACGATAGTTGGTTCTACTTCTGAAATTGGAAATGCAAAATCACGCTCAGCTTTACCCCTGGATATTTGTAAATAAACTAAACCCTCAGTGATATTGTTCTGTTCAATAAGTTTTCTATGGATAGATAAAAGTTCATCATTTGTTTTTGTAAAATCGATATTTAATTCTTTCAAACTATACCTCAGTCTATTCAAATGTCCTTCCCAAGAGACTAATTTTTTATCAATAACTGCTGTAACTTCATAAACTGCGTCACTAAATAAAAATCCCCTGTCAAAGATTGATATATGTGCCTCTACGTCAGGAAGAAATTTTCCGTTTAAATAAACTAATCTTGGCATTCTAATTTTTTAAAAATTTATTATTTGTCTAAACTCAAATTAATTAATATTATTCAAATAATATATTTATTAAAACTTAATAAATATATTGCTATAAAACTTAAGTTTTAAATTATGAGGAACAAATTTTTTATGCAAGAAGAAGTTGTTATATTATCCGGATCCAGAACAGCAATTGGTAGTTTTGGAGGATCACTTAAATCAGTTTCACCAATTGAACTTGGAACAGTGGTTGCAAAAAAAGCACTAGAAATTTCAGAGGTTGATAAAAATGAAGTTGGTCAAGTTGCTTTTGGTCATGTTATTAATACAGAACCTAAAGATATGTATCTTTCTAGAGTTGTAGCGTTAAATTCAGGTTTACCAAAAAGCGTTGCTGCAATGAATGTGAACCGTTTATGTGGATCTGGATTACAAGCAATCGTATCTGTCATACAAAGTTTAACATTAGGTGATTCTAATTTTGGTCTTGCAGGTGGATCAGAAAATATGAGTAATTCACCCCACATTTTAAAATCTAACAGGTGGGGTAAAAGAATGGGAAACACTACTGTAGAAGATATGATGCTAGGAGCATTAAATTGTCCCTTTGGTACTGGTCATATGGGAGTTACTGCAGAAAATGTTGCTAGCGAATACGGAATTTCAAGAGAAGATCAAGATAGTTTTTCTTTAGAAAGTCAATTAAGAGCCTCAAATGCATTAGAAAAAGGTTATTTTAAAAATCAAATTGTAGATATTAAAGTCAAAAAAAATATATTTAACGTTGATGAGCACCCAAAAGAAACAGATGCAGAAAGTCTTAAAAGCTTAAATTCAGTTTTTATGGAAAATGGGACAGTAACTGCAGGTAACTCGTCTGGGTTAAACGATGGAGCTGCTGCATTGGTTCTTAGTACCGCCGCCGCTGCTAAATCAAACGGATTAAAAGTTAAGGCAAAAATATTAGGATATTCACATTCAGGCGTAAGACCTGAGGTAATGGGAATAGGCCCTATAATCGCTGTAAAAAAACTTTTGGATAAAACCGGCTTATCTGAAAAAGATTTTGATGTTATTGAAAGCAATGAAGCATTTGCTGCTCAAGCATGTGCTGTTTCTAAAGAATTGCACTTAAACTCTGAAAAAGTTAATCCAAATGGTGGAGCAATTGCATTGGGACATCCTATTGGAGCAACTGGAGCAATCTTGACAATAAAAGCCTTACATGAATTAGATAGAATTGACGGTACTTTAGGTTTAATAACAATGTGCATTGGAGGCGGACAAGGTATAGCTTTAGCAATTGAAAAAGTTTGAATTTTATCCATTCTTAAGAAAAAAAAATCTTAATCTCTTCTCTGAAAAATTGTGGGTTTTCAACATGGGGCCAATGTCCTGAATTTGTAATTTTTTTCAGGTTGAAATTAGGAAAAAATTTCTTAATCCCAGGATGGTGGGATACATTTATATAATTAGAGTTTTCACCTTTGATAAATAAAGTCTTACCTAAAAATCTATTTTGAATGGTAGGAAAAGACATAATATGGTGTATATTTTTTTTTAAAGCATCTAAGTTGACTTTCCAACTATAATTATTCTCGCCCTCTCTAAAAAGGTTCTGTAGTAAAAATGACCGTATATTTTTATCAGCTATCTTATTTTCTAACTCGAGGTCTGCATCCTTTCTAGATTGAATTTTAGTCAAATCTATTCTCTGTAAAATTTCTATATAGTTAACAAATTCAGAATTTGAATAATTTACAGGACTGATATCAACAACAATTAATTTGTCAAAAATTTCTGGGTATGAAAGACAAGCATACATAGCTACTTTACCACCCATTGAATGTCCCAGTATAGTTACTTTTTTTGAAAAGTTTTTACATAATTCAATCAAATCCCTAGCCATAGATAAATAATCATGATTATCAGACCAAAATGAGGATCCATGGTTTCTTAAATCTACAACTATTACTTCAAGATTAAGATTTTCACTTAAAAATTTGGCTGTATTCGTCCAATTTTTTTTTGAACCAAAAAGACCATGAGCTATAATTAAATATTCATTATATTTTTGATTTGAAAAGCAATTAAAGCTAAGCATGAGATATATCAATTAACAGATTTTTTATCACCAAGCTTGCTCATAAATTTTTTGAATATCTTTTTGTGTAAGACCTATTGGATTATTTATCAACAATCTTTCTTGTTTCATTGCTTCAATAGACATTTCCCTACATGCTTTTTTTGGAATACCGAGTTCTCTTATTTTTGTAGGTAAATTTAACTTTTTTGACAAATTTATAAATTCATTAATGAATGATATAGATTTGTCTTGAGTATTTTTAATATGCTTTATTTGAGGAAATATTATGTCCGATAAATAAAGATATGAATTTTTTGTTTCTTCATCTTTCATATTAAATTTAAGAACATAGGGTAAGATTAATGCATTAGATAATCCATGCGTAATTTTATATTTACCTCCAAGGGGATAGGCCAAAGCATGTACTGCAGCAACTGGTGAATTTGCAAATGACATCCCTGCCATTAATGAACCCAGTAACATTTTGTTTCTAGATTCTTCATCATTTTTACCATCTTGAACGGCTTGAATAATTGAACCCCCAATTAGATTAAGGGCTTTTTCAGCTAGTACTTTTGAGATTGGATTATTATTTGCACTTTTAGAGGTATATGCCTCAATAGCATGAACCATAGCGTCTATTCCAGTACTAGCAGTAGTCTTAGATGGAAGATCAACAGTTAAAAGTGGATCTAATACAGCTAAATCTGGAATTATAACTTTAGATGATACACCTTTTTTTTCATAGTTTGATAAAGTTATTATAGATATTGGTGTGACTTCAGAACCTGTACCAGAAGTTGTAGGTATTAAAGCGAGTGGTAATCTTGGGCCTACAACATTATTAACTCCCCAAATTTCATCGATTTTATCATTTGACCCTAACAACAAAGCAGTCAACTTTGCCACATCCATTGGAGATCCACCTCCAAAACCTAATACGCCAGTAGTTAAAAAAATCGTTGCTTCTTCAATTGCTGCTTCTAAATTTTCAATTGAAGGGTCTTCATTTACCTCATCATAAATTTTGATTTTTGCTCCCAAAGATAAAAGCTGATCTACCAAAGGTTTATATAATCCCATCTTAGACAATAAAGGATCTGTAACTATTAGTATTCTAGGCCCTAATATTTTCTTTATTTCAGCTGCAGAGGATAATAAAATGTTAGAACCAAAACGAACATTAGGTGTAGTATTGAAATTAAAATTAAATAATTCACTCATTAAATCAATTAAAGCATATACATATTTAATAATCAATTAAGTAACGTCTCATTTGATTTTCTTTCGTTATAGATTTAAAAATTTGATTTCATATTTACTTGTTATAAAAATAAAATTATTTAATAAAATCATTAAATTTAATAATATGAAGGTTTTTAAAGATGAATAAAAAACCTAGGAAAGTTGTTTTAGCTTATTCAGGTGGTTTAGATACATCCATAATTTTAAAATGGCTCCAGTTGAATTATAATTATGAAGTTGTGACTTTTACAGCAGATATAGGACAAAAAGAAGAACTTGAACCTGCAAGGGAAAAAGCTCTTCTTTTAGGAGTAAAACCCGAAAATATATTTATTGAGGATCTTAGAGAAGAGTTTGTAAGAGATTTTGTTTTTCCTATGTTTAGATCAAATGCATTATATGAAGGTCAGTATTTACTTGGAACTGCAATTGCAAGACCATTAATTTCAAAAAAGTTAATTGAAATCGCTAACAGAGTTAATGCAGACGCTGTTTCTCATGGAGCTACAGGAAAAGGTAATGATCAAGTAAGATTTGAGCTGTCTTGTTATGCATTAAATCCAAATATTAAAATAATTAGTCCTTGGAGAGAATGGGATTTAAATAGTAGAAGTAAATTACTAGAGTTTGCAGAAAAAAATCAAATACCTATCTCAAAGGACAAGAAAGGTGAAGCTCCATTTTCAGTTGATGCTAACATTCTACATACATCATCTGAAGGCAAGGTATTAGAGGATCCCTCAGAAATTGCACCAGAATATGTTTTTCAAAGAACTTGTTCTCCAGAAAATGCCCCAGAAGATGCAGAGATTATTAAAATAAAGTTTGAAGCAGGAGATATGATTGCTATTAATGACCAAAAAATGAAAGGACATGATCTGCTAGAAAAATTAAATCAATTAGGTAGCAAACACGGCATCGGAAGATTAGATCTTGTTGAGGGTAGATTTATTGGAATGAAGTCTAGAGGAATTTATGAAACTCCTGGAGGCACTATTTTGCTTGAAGCTCACAGAGCAATAGAAAGTATTACATTAGATAGGGGAGCTTCTCACTTGAAAGACGAATTAATGCCAAAATATTCTGAACTTATATATAATGGGCTTTGGTATTCTCCTGAAAGAGAAATGTTACAATCTCTTATCAATACTAGTCAAAAATACGTGGAAGGTGAGGTTACTCTTAAACTATATAAAGGAAGTGTCAGATCAATAGCAAGACAATCAAAACAAAGCCTGTATTCAGAAAAACAAGTTACATTTGAAGATGACGAGGGTATATACAACCAAGGAGATGCTTCCGGTTTCATTAAATTAAATGCTTTAAGGTTAAAGTTATTAGCACAAAGAAATTTAAAAAATACTAATAGTGGTTAAAATTATTTCTTATAATTGTTTGTATAGCAAATATTCCAAACAACAAAACTGCAGGTGCCAAATCAAATCCAATAGTGTTAGGTAAAAAAGATCTTATTCTCGAATATAATGGCTCTAATACATTTCTAATTGATAACCATATTTGTGACACAATTTGATTCCTTTGGTCGAGGATTCTAAATTGAATAAGTAAAGACATTACAACATCAATAATCACAAGCCATGTAATTATATTTAGCAAAGCAGATATTATTTGAATAAGTGAAACCATTTGTATATCTAAATAATATATATTCTATTTATCTTTATAACCTATAAACTAAAATATAATAGACTAAAGTGTATATGATCCATATCTTCCAAATATAATTTTGATAGCTATATTTAAAATGCAAAAGGATTTGTTTTTTTTACTCTTGTTTTTATATTTAATTCCTTTCTACACATATTCAATAACTACAAATAAATGGGAAATAACTTTATTAGGATCTAAGTTGATCACATATGAAGATAATAATTTTGGAGGCATTTCAGGTATTACATTATCAGAAAATGGTAAAAATTTTACTCTAATAAGTGATAAATCTCATTATTTCCAAGGGAAAATAGTTAGAGACAATCTAAACAAAATAATTGAATTTGAAATATTAGATCAAGGTCAACTTTTTAGCAGCAAAAAAGAAAATTTAACTGGAAGAAATATTGATAGTGAATCCATAGTCAGAAGTAAAAGCAATGGATTTTATATATCATTCGAATCAAATAATAGAGTCATGTATCATGAAGATTTAAATGGACCAGGTAAGTTTTTACCAAAACACCCAGATTTTGATAAACTTTTATTTAATGATGGAATTGAAGCTCTTGCAATTAAAGAAAATGGAGAACTTTTTGCTATTCCTGAATTACCTCCTAAAGGAAAAGAACGCCATCCTATTTATAGATTACATAATAATAAGTGGTCTATAATTGATGAAATCAAAATTAACCAAGACTTTAAAGTAGTTGATGCAGAAATGATTGATGATGGAAACTTGATAACTCTTGAAAGAAAATTCTCATTTTATGATGGATTTAAAATTAGATTAAGAAGGATCATAATTGAAGAAAACAACATTATAAATTCAGAAATATTATTGGAAAGTTTACCTTGGGAGTATTATAATTTTGAGGGTTTAAGTAAATGGAAAGATAATGATGGTCAAATTTATCTTACATTAATTTCAGATAATCAGTTTTCACCATTGCTAGAAACTGAGGTAAGAGAATTTATCTTAAAAAAATAAAAATACTAAGAAAGGAAAAAGGGATGGGCATTGAAAATCTAGAGAATATTATCAATAAAGCATGGGATAATAAAGATACTATTTCCACAAATACAGTTGGAGAATTAAAAGACTCAATTCTTGAAACATTAGACCTTCTTGGAACTGGTAAACTAAGAGTGGCAGAACCAATTGAAGATAATAAATGGAAAGTGAACCAATGGGCAAAAAAAGCTGTTTTATTAAGTTTTCGTTTAAAAGATATGAGCTTACATCCTGGGGGCCCACAAAATTCTAATTGGTGGGATAAAGTTGATAATAAATTTTTAAATTGGACAGAAGACGACTGGAAAAAATGTGGATTTCGAGCAGTTCCTAATTGCATTGTACGTAAATCTGCTTTTGTAGCACCTGGTGTGGTATTAATGCCAAGTTTTGTAAATTTGGGAGCTTATGTTGATGCAGGTACAATGGTTGATACTTGGGCTACTGTTGGCTCTTGTGCACAAATCGGTAAAAATGTTCACCTTTCTGGTGGAGTAGGAATTGGTGGTGTACTAGAACCAATGCAAGCTTCCCCAACAATTATTGAAGATGGTTGTTTTATAGGCGCTAGATCTGAGGTAGTAGAAGGATGTATAGTGAGAAAAGGAGCAGTTATAGGGATGGGTGTATTTATTGGAAAATCAACTAAAATAGTGATAAGAGAAACTAATGAGATAATTTATGGAGAAATTCCTCCATATTCAGTAGTAGTACCGGGTTCTCTTCCCTCTGATAATGGAGGGCCAAACCTTTATTGTGCTGTTATAGTTAAACAAGTTGACGAAAAAACAAGGTCTAAAACATCTATTAATGATTTACTAAGAGATTAATTTTTAACATATTAATATGAATTCCATCAATTTAACTTCACAGCTAATCAAATGCCATTCTGTTACTCCTAAAGAAGCAGGAACCTTTAAAGTAATAAAAAACCTATTTAAAAATACTGATTTTAATATTCATGAGATTAATAAGAATGGAATAAAAAATCTTTTTTTAAGATGGGGGTCAAAACATTTACCTACCTTTGGTTTTTCTGGACATATTGATGTTGTTACTCCTGGTGAAATTAGTGACTGGAAATCAAATCCATTTTCTGGAGAAATTATAGGTGAGGAAATTTACGGTCGAGGATCAGTAGATATGAAATCAGCTGTAGCAGCATTTTGTACTGCAGCAATTAGTATTAGTCAAAAAACTCCACCTATATTTTCTATAGTACTATTAATCACATCTGATGAAGAAGGTAAGGCCCAAGATGGTACAAAAGCAATATTAGAGTGGATGGATAAAAAAAATGAACGTATTGATTTTTGTGTAGTTGGAGAACCAACCTGCCCTGAAAAATTTGGGGATATGATAAAAATTGGAAGAAAAGGTTCACTCACAGGATATTTTTCAATTCTAGGCAAACAAGGCCATTCTGCTTATCCACATTTAGCTATTAATCCAATTCATGCTAGTATGAAACTCATAAATTTATTAACAAATAAACCTCTGGACAATGGTTCTAAATTTTTTGAACCTTCTACCTTAGTAACCACATCTATATCAACTACAAATAAATCAAATAATGTTATACCTAAAAATGTAGAAATGATTGTAAATATAAGATTTAATGATAAACATACTGGAAAAAAAATTAGTGATTGGTTAAAGCAGTGTGCTAAAAATATTGAGCATTTAACAAAAACAAAAATTAATATCAAAATTAGTATTTCAGGGGAGCCCTTTTTTTCTAAACCAGGTTATTTGGCTAAATTAGTTAAAGAGTCAGTTAAAAAATATACTGGTATATCAGCAAATTTTTCTACAACTGGTGGAACATCTGACGCAAGATATATTATTAAAAAATGTCCCGTAGTTGAATTTGGATTAGTAGGCAAAAAGATGCATGCTGTTGATGAATCTGTTCAAACATCGCAAATAATAGGTTTAGAAAATATTTATTCAGATATACTTAATAAATTTTATTTAGACGTAAAAAAAGATAGGAAATGATATGCTGGGAAGACTTAATCACGTAGCAATAGCAGTTACTGATTTAAAGTCTGCGACAAATACTTACAGAGATATATTAGGAGCTAAGGTTGGGGAGCCTTTAGACCAGCCAGAACATGGAGTAACTGTTGTATTTATAGAATTACCCAATACAAAAGTTGAATTAATTACTCCACTTGGAGAAAATAGTCCTATTTTTAATTTTTTAAATAAAAATAAAAATGGGGGAATACATCATATATGTTACGAAGTGAAAAATTTAGAATTGTCTATAAATATTTTGATGAAAAATAACTATAAAATAATTGGAGATAATCCCAAAATAGGAGCACACGGAAAACCTGTAATTTTTTTACATCCATCTGGTTTTGATGGTACTCTAATAGAATTACAGGAGGAGTGAAATTACCAAGGTATGACAATAACAGCATCTTTAGTTCTTTTTGCAGTATTTTGGTTTCTTATTTTATTTATAATATTGCCCTTAAATATTAAAACACAACAAGAAGAGGGTAAAAGATCTTATGGGACTCCAACCTCTGCACCTATAAACGCAAATATAAAAAAGAAGATGATTTTAGTAACATTATTATCTTCAATTATATGGTTAATTTCGATGGTGTTAATATATATTATTTTTTTGATATGAATAAAAAAATGTAAAGAAATACGTTAATTTTTATTTGAAATATGAAATCTTTTCATCTAATGAAGGCCTTGGTCTATCAGGATTTATCACTTCATAACTTCCAACATATATGTAGCCTGCAACAAATTCATTTTTAGTATTATTAAAAGCTAATTCACCAAATTTTTTATCATTAGCCATCCAACCAGTTAACCAATTCGCTCCCCAGCCCTTAACAAGAAAATTGTTCAATATATTCATACATAAAGCACCACAAGATAAGATTTGTTCAATTTTAGGAATTTTTGAACTAATAGAGGGGGAACAAATTACTGCTAAAATAATTGGGGTCCCCAATAAATTAGCTTTATTTTTTTCAATTTTTAAAGGATCTATATCTATTTCTTTTCCTCTTTTTTCTATTATGGAAATAAAGTTTTTTTTGTGATCGCCTGAAATTAATACTATTCTCCAAGGCTCAAGTTTACCATGATCAGGAACTCTAAGAGCGTTTTTTAAAATTGCCATAGTTTGATTATGGTTTGGACCAGGATAATTTAAATTTTTTACAGAGATTGATCTTCTTGATGAAAAAAAAGCAGAAATATCTTTGATTTGATTCATAAATTTTATCCTTTAAATCAAGACTCTGTTTCAATAAATTTTAAGTTTAGTTCTATAAGCTGTTGATTAGATGGAATACTAGGAGCATTCATCATAAGATCTTCTCCTCTTTGATTCATAGGAAACATTATTACTTCTCTAATATTTTCTTCTTCAGCTAATAACATTATCATCCTGTCAATACCTAGTGCACATCCACCATGTGGTGGAGGACCAAATTTTAGACCTTCTGTGATCCCCTGAAATTTAGAAGAAACCTCATTTTTTGAATAACCTGCAAGCTCAAATGCCTTATATAAAGTATCTAATTCATGGTTTCTTATTGCTCCAGATAATAGCTCATAACCATTACATGCAAGATCATATTGATAACCTTTAACTTTAAGTGGGTCACCCATCAGGGCATTTATTCCTCCCTGAGGCATTGAAAAAGGATTATGTGAAAAATCAATAGTACCTTCCTCTTCATCTTTTTCGTACATGGGAAAATCAACAATCCATGCAAATGCAAATACTTCTTCATTAGTAAGTTTTAATTGATTACCAATATGAATTCTAGCCCTTGCAGAAAATGCATCAAAATTAGAAGGTTTTCCACCAAGAAAAAAAGCTGCATCACCAATATTTAAATTCAACTGTTTCCTTATAATTTCGGATTTTTCCTCACCAATATTTTTTGCTAAAGGACCTGCAGCATCAATTTTTCCGTCTACTTCTCTCCAAAAAATATAACCCATTCCTGGCAAACCTTCTTTTTGGGCATAGGAGTTCATTCTATCACAAAAATTTCTGCTACCACCTCCAGGTGCTGGGATAGCTTTTATTTCAGTTCCATGGTTTTTTAATATATTTGCAAAGACCGCAAAACCTGAGTCCCTAAAAATATCACTTACAATTTGCATTTTAATTGGGTTGCGCAAATCAGGTTTATCACATCCATACCATAACATTGAATTCTCATATGAAATTAACGGCCATTCTGATTCTACTTTTTTAGTTCCTGCATATTGTTTAAAAATGTTTTCAATAACTGGTTTAACTGTATCTAAAACATCTTTTTGACTTACAAAACTCATTTCGATATCAAGCTGATAAAAATCAGTAGGAGATCGATCTGATCTCGGATCTTCATCCCTAAAACATGGCGCTATTTGAAAATATTTATCAAATCCACCCATCATTATTAATTGTTTAAACTGTTGGGGTGCTTGAGGTAGTGCATAAAATTTACCTTTGTTTAGTCGGCTTGGAACTAAAAAATCTCTAGCTCCTTCAGGAGAAGAAGCTGTCAAAATTGGAGTTTGAAATTCATTAAATCCAATTTTCCACATTTCTTGTCTAATTGAAGAAATAACATTGGATCGAAGTACCATATTTTTGTGTAGACCATCTCTCCTTAAATCTAAGAATCTATATTTTAGTCTTGTTTCTTCTGGATATTCTAAATCTCCAAATACAGGTATTGGTAAGTCATCAGCTTTCGTTAAAATTTTTATAGTTTCAATAAATACTTCAATTTCACCAGTGCTTAAATTTCTATTAATCAATTCATGATCTCTTAATTTAACTTTCCCAATAATTTGAATACACCATTCTGATCTTAATTTTTCAGCAGTTACAAAATCTTTACTATCAGGATCTATTACTACTTGTGTAATTCCATAATGATCTCTTAAATCAATAAAAAGTACACCTCCATGATCTCTTATTCTATGAACCCAACCTGAAAGGATAACTTTCTTATCAACATCCTTCACGGACAGTTCATTACAATTATGAGTTCTATATACATCCATAATTTGCCTCTAGACAATTCAAATTAAATCTCTTCTCAATTAATAGAAAGATATAAAAGGGTAAAGCCTTAATATGATTAATTAAGTTTCATATTGTTATAAAACAACGATTTTTTTTAATTTATACTTGCCTAATTTACATCAAACTGACAAATAATGAACTAAAAAATTAAAATGCCAAAAAGAAATGATATTTCATCTATATTAATTATAGGGGCTGGCCCAATAGTTATAGGTCAGGCTTGTGAATTTGATTATTCCGGAACACAGGCTTGCAAAGCTCTTAAGGAAGAAGGCTATCGAGTAATTCTGATCAATTCCAACCCTGCTACTATAATGACAGACCCAGAAATAGCAGACTCAACTTATGTTGAACCTATAAATACCGAAACGGTTGAGAAAATTATTAAAAAAGAAAAGCCATGTGCAATACTTCCAACAATGGGAGGCCAAACTGCCCTCAATATTGCAATAGAACTTGAAGTAAAAGGAATATTAAAAAAAGAAAATGTTAAGTTAATTGGTGCCACAAAATCTGCAATAGAAAAAGCTGAGGATAGAAAAAAATTTAGAACTTGTATGGAAAAATTAGGAATCAAATCTCCCAAATCTGTTATAATTGAAAAATTTGATGATGCTGAAATTGCCTTAAATCAGATTGGTTTACCTGCTATTATAAGACCAGCATTTACATTAGGTGGAGCTGGTGGGGGAATTGCTTATAATATTAAAGATTTCTATCAAATTTGTAAAAATGGTTTGGAAATTTCTCCTGCAAACCAAGTATTAATAGACGAGAGTCTTTTAGGATGGAAAGAATTTGAACTAGAAGTAGTAAGAGATCAAAAAGATAATGCCATAATTATATGCTCTATTGAGAATTTTGATCCTATGGGAGTTCATACTGGTGATAGCATTACAGTCGCACCAGCTCTTACTCTCACCGATAAAGAATATCAAAAAATGAGAACGGACTCTATAAGAATTTTAAAAGAAATTGGTGTAGAAACAGGAGGATCTAATGTTCAGTGGGCTATAAATCCGGATGATGGAAGAATGGTTGTTATTGAAATGAATCCCAGAGTATCCAGATCGTCAGCTCTTGCTTCAAAAGCTACAGGATTTCCAATTGCCAAAATAGCTGCAAAACTAGCTATAGGTTATACTCTTAACGAATTGCAAAATGACATAACTGGTACTACACCTGCTAGTTTTGAACCTTCTATTGATTACGTTGTAACAAAAATACCAAGATTTACATTCGAAAAATTTCCTGGAACATCATCGGAATTGGGTAGTTCCATGAAATCTGTAGGGGAAGTGATGTCCATTGGAAGATCTTTTCATGAAAGCCTTCAAAAAGCACTTACTTCACTAGATATTGGCTTATGTGGTTTAAATGAAGTGGATATGCCAAAAGATCCCTTAGGCATGATAAATATTTTGTCGAAGCAGAATCCTCAACGAATCCTTCAAATTTCACAGGCAATTCGTAATGGCATGGAATTATCACATATTAATGAAATCACCAAAATAGATATGTGGTTTTTAGAACGAATAAATGAAATAATCAAAGTTGAAAAATATATTAAGAAAAATAAATTACCAAATGATAAAAATAAATTATTTTATATAAAATCATTAGGTTTTACTGATGAGAGATTAAGTATGCTATCATCACTTAAAGTAGAAGATATTTATAACTTGAGGAAATCTAAAAACATTCAAGCTACTTTCAAAAGAGTAGATACTTGTGCAGGAGAATTTAGATCGAATACGTCATATATGTATTCGACATATGGACCTAATGAGAAAGAAAAAAATAATTGTGAGTCCAATCCAAGTAAAAATAAAAAAATTATAATTTTAGGTGGAGGGCCTAATCGAATTGGGCAAGGGATAGAATTTGATTATTGTTGTTGTCATGCTTGTTTTGCACTTTCCAAAGAAGGGATTGAGACAATTATGATTAATTGTAATCCTGAAACTGTGTCAACTGATTATGATACTTCTGATAGACTTTATTTTGAACCTTTAACAGTTGAACATGTAATGGAAATAATTGTTAAAGAAAGATCAAATGGGAATTTATTAGGAGTCATTATTCAACTAGGTGGACAAACACCTTTAAATCTTTCTAAATCTCTTAAAAAATATAAGATTCCTATAATTGGAACCAGCCTAGAATCAATAGATATTTCCGAGGATAGAGAAAAATTTAAAAAACTACTAAATAACATAGGCCTTCAGCAACCAAAAAACGGAATAGCTAGATCAGAAGAAGAATCTATTAATATTGCAGCCAAAATAAATTATCCTGTAGTCATTAGACCTTCCTATGTAATAGGAGGTAGAGCAATGGAAATAGTTTTTAATGAAATTCATTTAAAAAAATATATTAGTCACGCTGTAAAAGTAACAGGTGAAAATCCGATATTAATTGATAGTTTTATAAGTGATGCGATAGAAATAGATGTAGATGCTATATCAGACGGTGAAAAAGTAACAATAGTAGGGGTAATGCAACATATAGAGGAAGCAGGTATTCATTCTGGAGATAGTGCTTGCTGTTTACCACCATACTCTTTGAGTAGTGCATTAATTACAAAAATAAAAAAACAAAGTGTTTTACTTGCAAAAGAGCTTAAAGTAAAAGGTTTAATTAATATACAATTTGCAGTACGTGAAAAAAATATTTATGTTCTCGAAGTAAATCCTAGAGCATCTAGAACGCTCCCATTTGTTTCTAAAGTTATAGGCAAACCAATACCCGGAATAGCGTCATTAATAATGGCAGGAATTGCAAAAAATACACTTCTTGACCCCAAAATAAATTTCTTTGCAATAAAAGAAGTAGTATTACCCTTTAATAAGTTTCCAGGTACCGACATTTTATTAGGCCCAGAAATGCGCTCAACTGGTGAGGTGATGGGAATTGATAAAAGTTTTGCTAAAGCATATTTGAAATCACAAATCGCTGCTGGAATAAAATTACCCAAAAAGGGGACTGCTTTTATCTCGGTAAAAGGAAAAGATAAAAACACAAAACTTTTAGAAATTTGTAAAATAGTTGATAGTTTAGGTATTAAGATTTTAGCAACTAGTGGAACAGCAGAATTTCTTTTGAAAAATAATATTAAAGTTAAACTAGTAAAAAAAGCCTATGAGGGTAGGCCTAATATTATTGATTTATTAAATGATAACAAAATTGATTTGGTTATTAATACTACTGAAGGACTTCAATCTATAGAAGATAGTAAAGGGATTAGAATTTTAGCATTAGAAAAAAATCTTTCTTACTATACTTCTATTTCGGGTGCATGGGCAGCTGCACATTCTATGGAATATCATAATGAAAAAAATCTTTCAATTATATCGCTTCAGGAATTGAATAAACTAGATCACATAAATTAAAAAGAATAAAATGGCAAAATTATACTTTTATTATTCTACAATGAATGCAGGTAAATCAACTATCTTATTACAAGCTGCTTACAACTATAGAGAAAGGGGAATGGAACCATTCTTAATAACTGCAAAATTAGATAATAGAGCTGGATATTCTAAAATTGTAAGTAGAATAGGAATTGAGGAGAAAGCAAATCTTTTTGATTCCCAAGATAACTTGTTTTTAATGATAAAAAAAACTGTAGAAAAAAAAAAATTGAATTGCATACTCTTAGATGAAGCACAATTTTTATCAAAAGAACAAGTTTGGCAACTTGCAAAAGTAGTTGATAATCTCAATATCCCAGTTTTATGCTATGGTTTAAGAGTTGATTTTCAAGGCGAACTATTCCCAGGATCACTTGTACTTTTGTCAATAGCTGACGAAATGAGAGAAATAAAGACAATTTGTCATTGTGGAAAAAAAGCTACCATGGTTGCACGTTTAAATGAAGAAGGTAAAGTAATTACAAAAGGACAACAAATCCAAATTGGTGGGAATGAAAGTTACATTTCACTTTGTAGATTGCATTGGTGTGAAGAAATAGAAAATGCTAATATAAACGACTACCAATCTTAGTATCTTGGTCTGGGACTACTAATATAACTCCTTTATCCTTTACATCAGGAACACCTAATACTAAAACTTCAGAGATAAAATTTCCAATTTGTCTTGGTTTAAGATTCATTACAGCTAGAACTTTTTTACCTATCAATGTTTGTGGCTTATAGTGATCAGTAATTTGAGCTGAGGATTTTTTTTCTCCTATAATTGGCCCAAAATTTATCCATAATTTAATCGCAGGTTTTCTTGCTTCAGGATATGGTTCTGCTCTTGTAATTTCTCCAACTCTCATTTCAACATTCTGAAAAGCATCAAAGTCTATGAAATTCAACATTTTTTCTTCCAATTAATTCAATTTTTTGCTAAAATTTTACTTCTTTTATGAGCAGCAAATACAGCATTCTTTATTATTCCGTGCCATCCATTTTTTTCATCCATTAAAATATTTAAGGCTGCTTGAGTAGTGCCGTTAGGACTAGTTACATTTTCTCTCAATTTAGAAGGTGTTTTATCACTATTATTAGCCAGAAGACCTGCACCAACAATTGTTTGTAAAACAATTTTCTTTGATATTTGTTCAGGTAGACCTAATTCTTTACCAATTTCAATAACTGTTTCTGCAAAATTGAAAATATAAGCTGGGCCTGAACCTGATATCGCAGTTACTGCATCTATTTGACTTTCTTTTTCAAGAATGACTGTTTTTCCTAAATTATTAAAAAGTTCCTCAGTCCAATTAACTTGTGATAATGAAGAAAAACTATTGCCAATAATCGCAGATACTCCTTGTTCAATGGCGACTGGTGTGTTTGGCATGACTCTAACAACCGGATAGGGTACATCAAAAACTTTATCAAAAAAATTAAAATCTTTTCCAGCAATTACACTTATAATAAAAGATTCTTTTGAAAGGTCGATTTTGGTATCTAAAATAACTTTTTCTGCAACTTGAGGTTTTACAGCAAAAATACCAACATCTATTTTTCCTTCTATATTTGATGGATTTAGAAGGATTTTTTTTTCGTTATGTATTTTTTTTAGCCAATTAGAAGGATCTGGTTCTCGAACATAAACTTGCTTTAACATGTTATTGGCTTTTAACCAGCCCTTAAGCATTGCCTCACCCATGTTACCAGCACCTACAATCAATACATTATTCATTTTATTCACTCTTTTTAGTAAAAGAATATATTAAATAAGAAATTCATTCTATCCAATTTTTTTGTGATTTAATTAAAACCAGATGAATGATAACTGGCTAACTTAATGGCCACATCCGGGCTTTCATTACCCCAAGATATTAGTTGAAATACAGGATAAAGTTCATCCATTATAGAAGTAGTTTCAAAAATAATCTCTTTTGTACGTTTGTTTTCAATTTCTAATGCATCTGTTCCTTTATATTGATTATGAAATACTAAGACTTGCTCATTTTCACAAAAAGTAAAATATCCTTCTCCACATCTTTCATTTGCAAGATTCAGTGTCCTATAAAAAGAAGTATTTTTATTTTTAGGTAAATTAAAATTATATTCACAAGTCAATTTGAGCAGTTGATCTTTTTCTAACCACAGAAAAGAATATAGATAATTTTTCCATATTCCTTCAACATAAAAAGAGGTAGAAAGAAAAGTGTCATTTACTAATTCCCAACTTTTAATTTGTGCCAAATGTTTAAATTTAGAAATTGGGTTAGCTTCAAAGTATTTTTTCAAATCTTCCTGAACATTCATAATTTGATTTTTTATAAATTTACTAAAACAATTTGTAGTATCTTATTTAAATTATAACACAAAATGTTGAAAAGTTAAGTAAATTTTAAGAGATAATATAAACTTAAATTAGCTGATTTATTTATTTTTATTTGAAGTATTAGCTTTAATAGATCTTGTTTTAGGTTTGAGTGTATTTAATTCTTTCCTCAAGGAATGTACTTCGTTTTTCAATTCAGAGTGCATTTCTTTAAGTACTTCATACTCTTCCCTTGTTACCAAACCTTTATCTGCTAAATACCGATCTAAAAGGCCTTTCACTGCATTTTCAATTTCTCCAGTGGCATTCTGAGCTAAACCAAATGCATTTGTAATAAGTTTTGATAAATCATCAATAATTTGATTTCTGCTTTGCATTTTGAATCCTATGATACTAGAATTTTCCGATAAGAATATGATAGATAGATATTAATTAATAATAAATAAATAAAAGACAAGAGATTAAATTTCTTATGTATTTAAGATTTCCAGACTTTTTAAATCCCAATGCTTTATCTTTTCGAATTTTTGATATTAATTTATCCCTTACTTGGTATTCTTTATCATATATATTCGGTATTATCTGTGCTTGGTATTTAATTTATTCTTTAACCAAAAAACAATCCCTCTGGCATGAAAAAAGTCCATTAAATACTAAAGATGTTGAAGATTTGATGACATACCTAATACTTGGAATAATTTTAGGTGGTCGAATGGGTTATGTTTTGTTCTATAACCCTTCTTTTTATATTAGTTCACCAATAAGTATCTTTTATTTGTGGGAAGGTGGTATGTCATTTCATGGAGGGTTCATTGGTGTGGTCTTAGGTGCCTTATATTACTGCATTAGAAATAAAATATCAATTTTACCTATGGGAGATATAATTGCTGTAAGTACCCCTCCAGGACTTTTTTTGGGACGTTTAGCAAATTTTGTAAATCAAGAACTTTGGGGAAAACCAACAACATTTTTTTTAGGTATGGAATTTACAAAATTTCCAGCAAATATTTGTCCTAAAAATTGGGAATCAGAAATTTGCATTAGACACCCCTCCCAACTTTATGAAGCTGCTTTAGAAGGATTATTTTTAGGTATAATTCTTATAATTTTTGTTTATTTTTTTAAGTTACTTAAATATCCAGGAAGGATAATGGGAACTTTTTTCTTTGGCTATGGTTTAGCCAGAATTTTTGTGGAATTTTTTAGAGAAGCTGATCCTCAGTATATTACAACAATAAATCCAAATGGGTATATTTTACTGTTTTCACAAAACTTGGGGTTTTCAATGGGACAAGTACTTTCTTTACCAATGCTAGTAATTGGACTTATTTTCATTATACTTTCATTCAAAAAAACAAACAAAAAAATTTCTTAGTTTATGGAAAAAATTAATCTCAATAAATTGATCAAAGAGGCAATTTTAAAAAAAAAAGGGATAAGTTTATCTGAGTATATGAAAATGTGTATGACGCATCCAAAATACGGTTATTACACAAAACAATACCCCATTGGTTTCAAAGGAGATTTCATAACAAGCCCAGAAATATCTCAAATGTTTGGTGAGCTTATAGGATTATGGGTAGTTCAAGCTTGGATGGATCATAATAAACCACCTGAATTTTCATTAGTAGAGTTAGGTCCTGGTAACGGAACATTAATGGAAGACATATTAAGAGTAACTAAAAGTATCTCAGAGTTTCATAAAGCGTTAAAAATTACATTAATAGAAATATCACCTTCCTTGCAAAAATTACAAAAACAAGTTCTCAAAGGCTATCCTATTAATTGGAAAAAAAATTTAAGTAACCTACCCAACATCCCCACCATTATTATTGCAAATGAGTTTTTTGATGCCCTACCCATAAAACAGTTTGTATTTAAAAAAAATAAATGGATGGAAATTATAGTATCTTTGAAGGACTACAATAATACAAAAAGTGACGAATTTTGCTTTAGACTAAAAAAAGTTACGACTTTGCCTCAAGAATTGAATTCTTTTAAACAGAAAGAAAATCAAATTTATGAAATTTCTTCGGAAATTAAAAAAAACATACTATTTATATCCAAACACTTGAAAAAAAATTTAGGTGCTTGTTTGATTATTGATTACGGTAAAAATAATAACATAGGTAATACTTTACAATCAGTAAAAAATCACAAATATTCTGATCCACTTAAATACCAAGGAGAAAGCGATCTAAGTAGTTTGGTAAACTTTGAAGCTATAAAAAATTATTCAAAAGAATATAATTTGGTAGTTACAAATTTGATTAATCAAGGTGATTTTTTGAAATCTTTAGGTATAAAAGAGCGATTTACAGCTCTTTCTAAGAACATGGAAAAAGAAAAAATTGATACGCATGTTGCATCGTTAAAAAGGCTGATTGATTATAATCAAATGGGAAAATTATTTAAAGTTTTAGGCATTAGAAATAAAAAATCTTCTCCACTTATTGGATTAGAGATCAAATGAAACCATATTTAACAACACCTTTGCTAAAAAAATTTAAACACGGTTTTTTTGATAGAACTGGTGGTTTATCAGACAAAGAATTTAAAAGTCTGAACTGTAGTTTTGGAAATGGTGACAATAAAAATACAGTAGTTTCAAATAGGGCTTTAGTATCTCAACAAATGGGTATTAATTCTTCTAATCTAATCATTCTAAGTCAAATACATTCCTCCAACGTAGTAGAGATAAAAGAAATAATAAAATCTGATTATATCAAGGCTGACTCTATGGTAACTTCAAAAAAAGGTATATGTCTAGGAATACTTACTGCAGATTGCGCACCTGTACTTTTTGGAGATTTTGAAAAAAAAATAATTGGCGCAGCACATGCTGGGTGGAAAGGTTTTTTTAATGGTGTGATAGAAAATACAATAGAAAATATGATACAATTAGGAGCAAAATTGGAAAATATCTGTGTAGCAGTAGGTCCTTGTATTCAAAAAAAAAAATATGAGGTCGGAATAGAATTCTATAAAAGATTTATTGATAAAAATTCTTCATTCAAAAACTTTTTCTTTATTAATAAAAATAAAAAAATATTTTTTGATTTACCTGGTTCAATAACATTTGTACTAAATAAAAAAGGAATAGATAAAATCCATTCTTTAAATAAGTGTACTTTTTCAGAGCAAGAAAAATATTTTTCACATCGTCGAAATCAAATAAATAATCTTGGTGATTGTGGTAGGATGATTTCTACAATAAGAATTTAAATTAAATTATGAAAAAAATGCGAGAAGTTAAATGCAAAAAAAAACAAAGTTATTAATAATTGGATCTGGGCCTGCAGGATATACTGCAGCTGTTTATGCTTCTAGAGCATTATTAGATCCTATACTTATTCAGGGAATACAACCAGGGGGTCAACTTACGATTACAACAGAAGTAGAAAATTGGCCGGGAGAAAAAGAGATCCAAGGTCCAGATTTAATGACTAATTTAGAAGATCATGCTAAAGCGGCAGGTACTGACATAATTAATAATACTATAATGAAATTAAACCTAAAAAAATATCCATTTTTAGCCATATCGGATAATGGTAATGAGTATGAAGCAGAATCTATTATTCTTGCAACTGGTGCCCAAGCTAAATGGCTAGGCCTAAAATCTGAAGATAAGTATAAAGGATTTGGAGTTTCTGCATGTGCTACATGTGACGGATTTTTTTTTAGAAATGAAATAATTGCTGTTATTGGCGGGGGAAATACTGCCGTAGAAGAAGCTTTGTTTCTTACTAAGTTTGCTAAAAAAGTAATATTAATACATAGAAGAGATACTTTAAGAGCAGAAAAAATACTCCAAGAGAGATTGTTCAATAATCCAAAAGTTGAAGTAATATGGAATAGTGTATTGAAAGAAATAATTGGAATTGATAATCCTCTTTGTGTAGAAGCAATCAAAATAGAAAATCAAAAAAATAATAAAGAAATTGAAATTGCATGCAAAGGTGTTTTTATAGCTATAGGTCACGCACCATCAAACGAACTAATTTTAAATCAATTAGAAACACATAATGGAGGCTATGTGGTTACAAAACCAAATTCGACAGAAACTTCAATACCTGGTGTTTTTGCAGCTGGAGACATTACAGATTTCAAATATAGACAAGCAGTAACAGCTGCAGGTATGGGATGCATGGCGGCTTTGGAAGCAGAAAAATTTTTGTCAGAAAAATAAATTTTTAATGAATTTTGGTTTTTTAAAGTCTTATTTAATTATTAGAGTTAATTTTTATTGTTTTGACTTTAGGTTGTAAGTTTTTTCTCAATAAAAAAACGTTAAGTAAACCATTTTCTAAACTTGCACCACTTACTTCAACTCCATCTGCCAATACAAATGTTTTTTGAAAATGTCTTGCAGCAATACCTCTATAAATGAATGTATTTTGATTAGTTTTTTCAACTTGTTTTCCCGATATGATTAGTTGCCTTTCTTCCAAGGTTATACCCAGCTCATCTTCACTAAATCCAGCTACTGCAAGTGTGATTTTGTAATGATTATCATCAGACAACTCTATGTTGTATGGAGGAAACCCATCATTACTAGATTTAATAGTTTTCTCTAATATCCTATCTATCTGCTCAAAACCCAATAAAAAAGGATGTGCTGCAAATGATATTCTAGCCATTTAAAATTCCCAGTATTAATAATAAGGTATATTTGTAATATCAATAAATTCAATTGTATATATACTATAAAAATTCGTATAGTAAATTCATAATTGGTTGGTCTATAAAATATTTGAGAAAAAATGGAAAAAAAATTAGTTAGTGTAATTATGGGTAGCCAATCCGATTGGAAAACAATGAGATATGCTTGTGATGTGTTAGAAGAATTTAAAATCAAATACGAAAAAAAAATTATTTCAGCTCACAGAACACCTGATCGCCTTTTTAAATATGCCAAAAATGCTCATAAAAAAAGTATAAAAGTTATAATAGCCGGAGCTGGAGGCGCAGCTCATTTACCAGGAATGGTAGCATCAAAGACTTTATTACCAGTTATTGGAGTTCCTATATTATCATCAGCACTTTCAGGTATTGACAGTTTATATTCAATTGTGCAAATGCCAAAAGGTTGTCCTGTAGCAACAATGGCAATAGGAGTCCCTGGCGCGATAAATTCATCAATTTTTGCGATTTCAATTTTAGCACTAAATAATGAAAATATATCAAAGAAATTAACAATTTGGCATAAAAAGAAAGTCTCAAAAGTTCCATTGGTTCCAAAAGATGAATAAACAAAGTAGATTGCCGTTAGGAAGTGTAATAGGAATCTTAGGAGGTGGCCAGCTAGGTAGGATGCTTTCTTTGTCAGCTTCTCAATTAGGATTTAAAACACATATATATGATCCAGATTTTAATGCTCCTGCTAAACAGGTAACTAATTTATCAAGTACTTTTAAATATGATGATATAAATAATCTGAAAAATTTTGCAAAAAATGTAGATGTAATTACGTATGAATTTGAAAATATACCTTTGGATACTATAAGAGTATGTCAAAAAATTAAAAATGTATATCCTAATTCTAGATCTTTAGAAATATGTCAAGATAGAACAAATGAAAAAAAATTCCTTAACAATATGGGAATTAAAACAGTTAAGTTTGTTGTTGCATCATCGTATGAAAATATCATTGATGGGATAAAACAACTTAGACTTCCTGTGGTAATTAAAACTAGTCGATTTGGATACGATGGGAAAGGTCAAAAGATAATAAGCCAAAAAGAGGAAATCGATAAAGTTGCTTCACAATTCAATAATGTGCCTGTTATCATTGAAGAAATGATCGACTTTGAATTAGAAATGTCTGTAATTATTTGCCGTGACATGGACGGAAAAATATCTGCCTATGATCCTTCAGAAAATGTACATCAAAATGGTATATTAATAGAATCAAAAGTACCTGCAAATATTAGTTTATCAATAGCAAGTGATGCTATTATTATAGCTAGTAAAATAATTCGAAATTTAGAATATATTGGTACCATGGGAATAGAATTTTTTTTAACAAAGAGTAAACAATTACTCGTAAATGAAATGGCCCCTAGAGTACATAATTCAGGCCATTGGACGCAGAGTGGATGCATAATAAGTCAGTTTGAACAACACATAAGAGCCATCACAGGGAACTCAATAGGTGATGGGAAAAGACACTCAAACATAATGATGAAAAATATATTAGGTGAAGATATTTATAATATTAGATATGACAGTGAAAGTTCTCTAAACATCTACGGAAAAGATGAAGCAAAATTAAATAGAAAAATGGGGCATTCTAACATAATTAAATAAAAAAAGGGGCTAAAAGCCCCTTTTTTTTTACTTAATTGGGTATAGGTTACATCATACCACCCATACCACCCATGCCACCCATATCAGGCATAGCAGGTGCTCCTGCTGCGCCTTTTGGCTCAGGTTTATCACCCACCATTGCTTCGGTAGTAACTAGCAAACCTGCAATGGATGCCGCATCTTCTAATGCAGTTCGAACAACTTTTGCTGGATCTATAACACCAAACTTAAACATATCACCATACTCTTCAGTTTGTGCATTAAATCCATGAGTATCATCTTTACTTTCACGAATTTTACCAGCAACTACAGCTCCATCTACACCAGCATTTTCAGCAATTTGTCTTAATGGTGCTTCTAAAGCTCTTCTTATTATGTTAATTCCAGCTTCTTGATCTGGGTTTTTACCTTTTAGTTTACTAAGGCTCTTTGTAGCCACAACCAATGCAACTCCTCCGCCAACAACAATACCTTCCTGTACTGCTGCTCTTGTAGCATTAAGAGCGTCATCAACACGATCTTTGCGTTCTTTAACTTCAACTTCTGTAGCACCACCAACTCTAATGACAGCAACACCACCAGCCAATTTCGCTAAACGTTCTTGAAGTTTTTCCTTATCATAATCAGAAGTAGTTTCCTCAATCTGTGCTTTGATTTGTGAAACTCTAGCTTCAATTTCTGACTTATCACCGGCTCCATCAACAATAGTTGTTTCATCTTTAGTAATAGAAACTCTCTTAGCTGTACCAAGCATATCCATAGTAACATTTTCAAGTTTCATTCCTAGATCTTCTGAAATTAACTGTCCACCAGTAAGTATTGCAATATCTTGAAGCATCGCTTTTCTACGATCACCAAAACCAGGAGCTTTTACGCCCGCAATTTTCAACCCACCTCTTAGCTTGTTAACAACTAGTGTAGCTAATGCTTCACCCTCAACATCTTCAGCAATAATCAGTAAAGGTTTTCCTGATTGAATTACTGATTCTAGCAAGGGAACCATTGGTTGTAATGATGAAAGTTTCTTTTCATGAAGTAATATCAAACAATCTTCAAGGTCAGCGGTCATTTTTTCTGAGTTAGTGATAAAGTAAGGTGACAAATAACCTCTATCGAATTGCATACCCTCCACAACATCTGTTTCAGTTTCCAATCCTTTGTTTTCTTCAACTGTTATTACACCTTCATTACCAACTTTTTGCATTGCATCAGCTATTTGTTTACCAATTTCTGCTTCACCATTGGCTGATATAGTTCCAACTTGAGCAACTTCGTCACTATTAGCTACTGGTCTTGATTGTTTTGCAATTGCGTCAACTACTGATGAAACTGCATTATCAATACCTCTTTTCAAATCCATTGGATTCATACCAGCTGCTACAGACTTAAGTCCTTCGCGTACGATTGATTGAGCTAAAATTGTAGCTGTAGTTGTACCATCACCTGCTGTGTCATTGGTTTTTGAAGCGACTTCTTTGACCATTTGAGCACCCATGTTTTCAAATTTGTCATCAAGCTCAATTTCTTTTGCTACTGTAACACCATCCTTTGTAATCCTAGGTGCTCCAAACGATTTATCCAAAACGACATTTCTTCCTTTTGGACCTAAAGTAACTTTAACTGCGTCCGCTAATACATTTACACCATGCATCATTCTATTACGAGCGTCAGTACTAAATTTTACATCTTTTGCTGCCATAATTATATTCCTAAATTAAATAAAAAAAAACTAGGACATTATGCCTAGTATATCACTTTCTTTCATGATTAACATATCTTCACCGTTAATCTTCACTTCAGTACCAGACCACTTTCCAAAAAGTATTCTGTCTCCTTCTTTGACGTCCATAGGCATTCGATTGCCCTTTTCGTCAATTGCACCGTTTCCAACGGATACTACTTCACCTTCTGCCGGTTTCTCTTGGGCAGAATCAGGAATAATCAATCCCCCTGAAGTTTTCTCATCGTTTTCAACACGACGAACAACTACACGATCATGTAATGGTTTAAATGTCATATTATAACGCTCCCTTTCTAAATAATGAGACGGACAAAAAAAAAGCACTCTCCGCCTTTAAGTGCCAACAACACTTAAATAGTATAAAATTTATTGAAGTCAATATAATTTTTTAAAAAAAATAAACTTTCATTAATTTTTTTTTAATCATTTATTTATGTACACAATTTGAATTAAAGATTATTTATTTAACTATGCAAGTTATTAAACAATTAAAAGACATATCGAAAAACTATAATGTTTTGTTCTGTGATATTTGGGGATGTATTCATAATGGGAAAGAAGCTTATCAAAATGCTCTTAACGCTTTAGTCGATTTTAAAAGAAACAATGGTTTTGTTATGCTTTTAACGAATGCTCCAAGACCAAAAAATGCAGTCAAAGCTCACTTATCAACTTTTGGTATTTCTGAAAAACACTTTAACGACATTACAACATCGGGAGATGCAGCTCAAAATAGTATGTTATCAGGAGATGTTGGGACCAATGTATTTCAC
Organism: uncultured Alphaproteobacteria bacterium; assembly: GCA_902578545.1. Lineage (GTDB taxonomy): Bacteria > Pseudomonadota > Alphaproteobacteria > Rhodobacterales > Rhodobacteraceae > CACIIZ01. The sequence goes on along the minus strand of CACHDI010000001.1, from coordinate 245,321 downwards.
TTGGGACCAAAAAGAGATGTAAGTTTCTTTAATGATATTCCACCAGACCGTAAATTAACCAACAAAATTAATGTAGTTGAATTAAGACACGCTGAGGGTATTGTTTGTACTGGTTTATTTGACGATCGAACTGAAACACCTGAAAACTATAAAGATTTAATAAAATATAGTATAAAGAAAAATCTAAAACTTCTATGTGTTAATCCAGATATATTTGTAGATGTAGGTGATTTAAGAGTATGGTGTGCAGGAGGAATTGCAGCGGCATTTAGTAAAGCTGGAGGTATAAGTATTTATTGCGGTAAACCTCATAAGGAAATTTACAAATTAGCTCATCAAAAATTAGAAATGCATAATATAAAATCTCCCAAAATACTCTGTGTAGGAGATGGCATAAATACGGATATATTAGGTGGAAAAAATGAAATGCTTGATACACTATTCGTATGCGGTGGACTATCGAGGGATAAAGTCGGTTTAGAAAATGAAAACACGAAACTCGATATAAAAAAACTAGAAAACCTATTCAAAAAAAATAAAATGTATCCTACATTTTCAATTGATTATTTATGTTAAAATTCTAAACTTTGAGGTTTTAATTGGATTACAATGAAAATTATACGTGATTTAAAAAATGTTAAAGAATTTACCGAATTATCTACAATTGTAATAGGTAATTTTGATGGAGTTCATTTGGGTCATCAAGAAATTATAAAAAAATGTTCTCAAATCTCATCCTCTGGCCGATTCGGGATTTTAACTTTTGATCCTCACCCTCGTGATTACTTTCAAAAAGAGCTAACTAGCTTCAAACTGACTACAAAAGAACACAAATACAGTATGTTAAAGAAGTTAAATATTAGTTTTTTAGTTGAATTAAAATTTGATAAAAACATCGAAATACTCACACCTGAAAATTTTGTTAAATCAATTTTATTCGAAAAATTAGGAGCTAAACAAATTATTGTAGGTAATGATTTTCGTTTCGGGTATAAAAGAAGTGGAGATATTAAACTACTTAAACATATTGGTCAAAAATATAAGATAAATGTTTTTTCGTTAAGTCTTACAACATTTGGAAAAGATAAAATCTCCTCAACAATTATTAGAAATGCACTTAAAGAAGGTCAAATAGAAAAAGCAAACAAAATGCTTGGTTATCATCACAAAATTTACGGCACAGTCATTCAAGGAGATAAAAGGGGACGTGAATTAGGTTTTCCTACTATAAATTTAGAATTAAAAAATATAATTGCACCAAAATTTGGTATTTATGCATGCTACATTAAAATTTTATCACCTGAATATGAAGATAATTTATATAAGGGAGTTGCATCGATAGGTACAAAACCCACGTTTGGTAAGAATGAAGCAAATTGCGAAGTTTACATCTTTAATTTTTCAAATTTTATCTATGGAAAAAAAGTAATTGTCTCATTAATCAAATTTCAGAGAGATGAAATAAAATATGACTCCATAGAAGACCTTATTCTACAAATGAAAAAAGATTGTGAGATTGCGAAAGAGGCCTTAAAAACTATTAGCTTGCATTTATGAAAAAAAGATTTTGGGAAAATAAACAACTTAGTGATTTCAGCCGAAAGGAATGGGAACTTCTTTGCGATGGTTGTGGAAAATGCTGTCTTAACAAATTTCAGAAAACAAAAAAAAGTCCTCCAGTTTTTACTAATGTTGCTTGTAGATTTTTGAACATCCAAAAATGCAAATGTAAAGTTTATGATGAAAGAAAAAATAAAAAAAGTGATTGTTTAATTTTATCACCTAAAAACATAGATCAATTAGTTAATTGGTTGCCCACATCATGCTCATATCGATTAATTTTTGAAAAAAAAGAACTTCCATTTTGGCATCACCTAAACAATAATAAAAATAAAAATGTACATAATACAAAAAATTCAGTAAAGAATTTTGCTATAAGTGAGGAATATGTAGATAGTACAGATATGTCAAACCATATGGCTAAGAAAATTAATAATACATAATTAATTATAAAACAACTAAATCATTAAATTAAAAAAAATAAACATATGATACAATTTGAAAATGGTTATAGCTTGCTAACTCATGAATAATTTAGCTATTATAAAATATTATCAAAAATAAGGATAAAAGATGAGTGAGTTAGTACACCCAAAGATAATTTCTGGAAATTCAAATATAACTCTCTCTAAAGGAATTGCAAGTTGGGCAAGCTCTTTGAGCAGATCACAAATTGATCTAGTTAAAGCAAGAGTTGAACAATTTAATGATCAAGAAATTTTTGTTGAGGTTTTTGAAAACGTAAGAAATGAAGATATGTTCATTATTCAATCTACATCTAATCCAGCTAATGATAATATTATGGAATTACTCATTATTGCTGATGCTTTGAGTAGATCAAGTGCACAGAGAATAACTGCAGTTATCCCTTATTTTGGATATGCAAGACAAGATAGAAGAACAAAGGCTAGGACCCCAATCAGTGCGAAGTTAATAGCTAATCTTTTGAGTGGGGCTGGTATTGAAAGAATACTTACTCTAGATTTACATTCTGCCCAAATACAAGGTTTTTTTGACATTCCAGTAGATAATCTTTATGCCTCTCCAATTTTTGAATTAGACATATCACATTATTTTGAAAAACAGGAATTACTTACTGTAGTTTCACCAGATGTTGGGGGAGTTGCCAGAGCTAGAGGTCTAGCTGAAAGAATAAGTGCTGACTTAGCCATTGTTGATAAAAGAAGAAACCAACCAGGTGAAATTGCATCCATGACGGTGATTGGTGAAGTAAAAAATAAAATCTGCATAATAGTTGATGATATTTGTGATACTGCTGGAACCCTGGTTAAAGCCTCTGATTTGCTTATTAATAAAGGGGCAAGAGAAGTACACGCATATATCTCTCATGGAGTTTTATCAGATCCAGCTATTGAAAGAATAGAGAAGTCAAGTTTAAGTTCACTAGTTGTTACTGACTCAATAAGTATAATTTCAAAAATTAAAAATAGTACAAAAATAAGAATCGTACCAACTGCACCATTATTTGCTCAAGCCTTGCTTAATATAGCAAATGGAAACTCTGTATCTTCTTTGTTTGATAGTGAAAGATTACGACCAATCTATAAACCTTACTATCCTAAATACCATATTGAAAAAAAACGAAAAGCTTAGTTTTTCTATTTTATTTTTCTTTTTGGAGTATGCTCTAAGGACTTCATAACATTAATTACAGGGAATAAACAAACCAAAAGTAAAGTTGCAGCAAAATAAAAAGGTAAGCCCGGAGTATAAAAACTATTATCATTTGATGATCCGAATTTAAAAAGTAAAGTCATAATTAATGGACTCAAAATTGTAGTTATTGCATTTATACTGGATAGGATACCTTGAAGTAATCCCTGAGTATCGTCAGAGATTCTATTTGAAATAAAACTATCTAAAGTAGGGTTCATTAATTCAGTAAGAACTGCAATCGGTATTAAAGCAAAAACTAACCATCCAGTTTCAATTGAACCAAAACCAAAAAGAGTAAAACTTCCGACTAGTAAAGAAAAGACTACAATTTTTTGTGGATGAATGTTTTTAATGTAACTTAACCTTATTATTAAGCCCTGTACAAATGCTACACCAAGACCATAAAAGGCTAATGAAACACCAATTAGACCAGGTCCCCAACCAAAAACTTCTTTACTCCAGAAACTCCAAATTGATGGATAAACCCAATGAGCTATACTTATTACTAAAATGCATCCAAAAAAGATTCTTAAGTCTTTAATAAAAAAGGATTTATAAATAGGTTTAAATGGATTTAAGTCAGTTAATTTAAATTTTCTCTTATTTTTTTCTTCTAAAGATTCATTTAAAAAATAAAAACAAAATAAAAATGTACACAAAGATAATGCTGCGGAAAAAAAGAATGGTAGTCTAAAATTTATTTCACCTAAAATTCCTCCAATAAATGGCCCAAGTACAAAACCAATTCCAAAAGCAGCACCAATTAATCCAAAATTTTTAGCTTTGTCTTCTGAGGTTGAAATGTCAGCTAAATATGCCATTGCTGTGGGGACTGTACCTCCTGCAATTCCACCTATCATTCTTCCAATAATAAACACCCAAAGTAATGAAGCAAAACCTAATATTAAATAATCTATAAACATTAAAAAGAGAGAAATTAATATTACAGGCCTTCTACCAAAAGCATCTGATATATTACCAATTACTGGTGAAAATAAAAATTGCATTAAAGCGTATGAAGCATATAAAAAACCACCCCAAATAGCCGCATCTGATACTGAAAATTTACCAACGGATTGCAATATATCTGGCATTATTGGAAAAATTACCATTAAGCCACTTATATCTAAAACAACTGTAAAAAAAATAAAAACAATTGCTTTTTTTTTTTGTTGTTTCAATATTTAAAGTTGATTTCTAATATTGGTTAAATCATTAAGTTTTTTAGCTAAAACACACTTTTGTAAATCTGAAGCATTTTCCATTAAGCTCTTTGTTTTTTCAATTACATTATCAATCATCTCTGAGTTAAGATCCTCTTCTGATGAAGCACTTTCTGCGAGAACAACAACCTCATCAGACGTTATTTGAATAAAACCACCAGTAAGAAAAAATCTTTCAGTTTTAACATTTGTATTAATATCAACATATCCAGGCCTTAAAGAAGTAGCAATAGGTGAGTGATTTGCAAGCACTGTCATATCACCTTCTACACCAGAAACACTTACAGAACTGACGGAATCAGACATAAGAATTTTTTCAGGCGTAACTAATTCAAAATTAAATAATGCATTCGACATTTCAGATTTAAGCTACCTTTGATTCTAGTTTTCCAGCTTTTTCAATAACCTCATCAATACCCCCAACCATGTAAAAAGCAGCTTCGGGTAAATGATCAAATTCGCCAGCCACGACCCTTTTAAAACTATCTATAGTAACATCTAATGGTACTTGAACTCCGTCAGATCCTGTAAAAACTTTTGCTACATCGAAAGGTTGTGAAAGAAACCTTTGAATTTTTCTTGCTCTAGCGACAGTCAATTTATCTTCTTCAGACAATTCATCCATTCCCAATATTGCAATGATATCTTGTAAAGATTTGTACCTTTGAAGTATTCCTTGTACATCTCTAGCTACTTGATAATGTTCTTCACCTACAATCAATGGATCCATAAGTCTACTATTAGAATCTAAAGGATCCACTGCAGGATATATCCCTAATTCAGAAATAGCCCTACTTAAAACAGTAGTTGCGTCAAGATGAGCAAAAGAGGTTGCAGGAGCTGGATCTGTTAGATCATCAGCAGGAACGTATATAGCTTGAACTGAAGTGATTGAGCCTGCTTTTGTAGAAGTAATCCTTTCCTGCAATGCACCCATGTCGGTAGCTAGTGTTGGTTGATAACCAACAGCAGATGGAATACGCCCTAATAGAGCAGAAACTTCTGAACCTGCTTGTGTAAATCTGAAAATGTTATCAACAAAAAACAGAACATCTGTTCCAGATTGATCTCTAAATTGTTCAGCTAATGTCAATCCTGTTAATCCTACTCTAGCTCTAGCTCCTGGTGGTTCATTCATTTGACCATAAACTAAGGATACCTTAGATTCTTCTAAGTTTTTTGGATTTATAACTCCTGACTCTATCATCTCATGATATAGATCGTTACCTTCTCTAGTTCTCTCTCCAACTCCGGCAAAAACAGAAAACCCAGAATGAACTTTTGCAATGTTATTGATAAGTTCCATGATCAAGACCGTTTTACCAACACCAGCACCACCAAAAAGTCCAACTTTTCCACCTTTAGAATATGGTGCCAAAAGATCAATCACTTTAATTCCCGTTGTAAGCAGTTCGGTATCAGTAGATTGCTCGGAAAATTCAGGAGCTGGTTGGTGTATAGGTCTTAATTCTTTTGCTTTAATGGGGCCTTTTTCATCAACAGGCTCTCCAACTACATTTAATATTCTTCCCAATGTTGGATTTCCAACTGGAACAGATATAGGGGACCCAACATCTTCAACAACTGCACCCCTTACTAGTCCTTCAGAACTATCCATGGCAATCGTTCTTACTGTATTTTCACCAAGATGTTGAGCAACTTCTAAAATCAATTTTTGGCCATCATTTTTTGTTTCAAGAGCATTTAAAATTTCAGGTAGATGATTATCAAACTGAACATCAACTACCGCACCCATTACTTGAGTAATTTTTCCAATTGGCCTAGACATTTCTTTCTCCATTTTTTATTTTAAAGTGCTTCAGCACCAGATATAATTTCTATTAATTCGTTTGTAATAGCTGCCTGTCTTGATCTATTAAACTGAATAGTAAGTTTATCTATCATGTCACCAGCATTTCTGGTTGCATTATCCATAGCAGACATTCTAGCACCTTGTTCTGAAGCTCCATTCTCTAATAAAGCAGTAAATATCTTTGTTGCAATTGCTTTTGGTAACAAATCTTCAATAATTTCTTGCTCATCAGGTTCATAAACAAAATTTGATATACTATTATCATTTTGTGTTTTTTCAGAATTAATCTCAATGGGGATTAATTGTGAGGCTTGAGGCACTTGAGAAATAACTGATTCAAACTGATTGTAGAAGATAGTTGCAACATCAAACTCATTGTTTAAAAACATAGAAATTATATTATCAGAAATAGTTGATGCATTTTCATAAGCTATTTTTTTAACTTCAGAAAGATCTACATGATCAATCATATTTTCTCCAAATTCTCTTTTTAACTGCTCTCGCCCTTTTTTTCCAATAGTCAATATTTTAAACTGAAATCCCTCTGATTTTAATTTATTAATATGATTTTTTGCCAATCGAACTATAGAAGAGTTAAAGGCTCCACATAAACCACGTTCAGAAGTCGCAATTATGATCAAATGAATATTATTATTGCCATTCCCAGTTAATAATGGTGAACTGCTTGAAACATTATCAGATGATGTAATTTTGTTCATCACAAGAGACATTTTGTCTGCATATGGCCTTGCTTGCTCGGCCGCCTCTTGAGCTTTTCTAAGCTTCGCTGCTGCAACCATTTGCATAGCCTTCGTTATCTTTCTGGTTGATTTTACACTCTCGATTCTATTTTTAAGATCTTTCAGATTAGGCATAATTAAGCATCCAAAGTATTCAAATATATCAAGAAAAATTACCTTTAAAAGCCTCTATAGCTTTCTTTATGAGATCTTCTAGCTCTCCATCCACTTTTCTATCATTATTGGTTAAATCGTCTAAAAGATCTTTACAATCACTCCTTAAATAATCAACCAAACCTTTTTCAAAACGAGTAACTTGATTAACTGGTATGTCATCTAAATAACCCGCAGTCCCTGAATAAATGATTACAACTTGTTCTGCATTTGTAAGTGGAGAATATTGTGCTTGTTTTAAAACCTCAGTTAAACGTGCACCTCTATTTAACAAAGCTTGTGTTGAAGCATCTAAATCTGATCCAAATTGTGCAAAAGCAGCCATTTCTCTGTATTGTGCTAACTCTAATTTTACAGAACCTGCAACTGACTTCATAGCCTTTGTTTGTGCAGATGATCCTACTCTAGACACCGAAAGACCAGTATTTACTGCCGGCCTGATACCTTGATTAAACAATTCTGTTTCTAAAAATATTTGGCCATCAGTAATAGATATAACATTAGTAGGTATGAAGGCTGAAACATCTCCTCCCTGTGTTTCAATCACTGGTAGTGCTGTCAAAGAACCAGCTCCGTTTTCATCATTCAATTTTGCTGATCTCTCTAACAATCTAGAGTGCAAATAAAAAACATCCCCAGGATATGCTTCTCTACCAGGAGGACGTCTTAGTAAGAGTGACATTTGCCTGTAAGCAACTGCTTGCTTAGATAAATCATCATAAATAATGAGTGAATGACGTCCATTATCTCTAAAAAATTCAGCCATAGATGTAGCAGCGTAAGGGGCTAGAAACTGCATAGGTGCGGGATCTGATGCTGTCGCAGCAACAACAATAGTGTATTCTAAAGCTCCAGTTTCTTCTAATTTCTTTACGAGTTGTGCCACTGTTGATCTTTTCTGACCAATAGCAACGTAAACACAATAAAGCTTTTTTGACTCATCATCTCCAGCTGCATCATTATATGTTTTTTGATTTAGTATTGTATCTAGCGCAACAGCAGTTTTTCCAGTTTGTCTATCACCAATAATCAACTCCCTTTGCCCACGACCAATTGGAATAAGAGAGTCCACAGACTTAAGTCCAGTTGCCATTGGTTCATGAACTGATTTCCTTGGTATTATACCTGGGGCTTTCACATCAGCAACTGATCTCTTTTTAGTTTTAATTGCGCCTTTACCATCTAAAGGATTACCTAAGCCGTCAACTACTCTACCTAATAATTCATCACCAACAGGAACATCAACAATAGCCTTTGTTCTTTTGACTTGATCTCCTTCTTTTATATCTCTGTCAGATCCAAAAATAACAATACCAACATTGTCAATTTCCAAATTTAAAGCCATACCTCTAATTCCACCAGGAAATTCTACCATTTCTCCAGCTTGAACATTATCAAGTCCAAATACTCTAGCTATACCATCACCCACTGAAAGCACTGTACCAACTTCTGCTACTTCAGATTCTTTTCCAAATTTTTTAATTTGTTCTTTTAAAATTTCTGATATTTCTGATGCTTGGATGTTCATCATCCTACCTCTTTCAAGTTATTTTTCAATTTTGCTAGTTTTGATCTAATTGAAGTATCAATTAGCTTAGAACCAATTTTTACGATTAACCCTCCTATGATGTGGGGGTCAGTTTTAGATTTCACTATAATATTGCTACCAATTTTAGCACTTATCGATTTTTTTAGTACATCTAAATCTGGTTTACTTAAATTCTTCGCGCTTGAAATTTCCACAATCAACTCATTTTTATTTAAACGGTATAAATCCTTAAACTGTAGAATCATTTCTTTCAAGGAAAAAAGCCTACGTTTGGAAGTCATGACTAAGATGGTATTAGTCACATCTTCGCTTAATTTAAGGTTTGAACAAATTGCTTTCATTGTCAACAATTGATCATTTCTCGGATAGAGTGGAGATTTTATAAATAACGTAAAATTGGGATCTTCTTTAAAAAGATTTAAAACTTTATCAAGATCTTTCTCATATTTAGAGGTTTTTTTTGATTCTAAAGATAGTGAAAATAAAGCGTTTGCGTACCTAAAAGAAGCGTCTTTTGTTAATGAAGTAATTTCACTCAATATAACTCTCCAAATGTAGGTATAATCTAAAAATCTACTATAATCTGTTATTAGTTATCAGAGCTGTAACTTTCATGCAAGAAAGTAATGAGAATTAATTAATTTTTTTAAAATTTTAACCTAATTAAAATTTTTAACTTGTTTATTTAAGTCATATTTCATCAGTTGAAACCATTAATCAGAGATATTGAGTATTAAATTTTTTGCTGAGGTTTGGGTTTTGGTTTAATTAAACCATCAAAAATTTCTAATGGCACTTTTATAGTATCAGTAATTTTTATAGTATTAGCTAAATGAATTTGTTTTTTTGCAAGTATAACTAAAACTCCACCCAAAACTTTCGAATTATATTTAGTTGTAATTTGATCAATAAATTTGAGTGAATTGAAAAGAAATTTATTATCAGTAGGTGGCATCAACAAAGTTGCGCTCGTAACTAATATTTGAAATTTGTTGTCAATTAAAAGCTTTGATAATTGAGATACACTGTATGGTCTTCCAAAACCAAAAGGTGTAAGGTCAGACCTTGCCCAAAAACCTGATCTATTTGGTACAACTATAAGCAAATAACCTTCAGGAACAAGTACTCTCCAGGATTCTTCCAATAGTTTTGTTGGATTATCAGAATTCTCTAAACCATGAGCTATGATAACAAAGTTAGAAATTTCTGATTCTAGGGGCCATTCTGTTTGTTCAACTAAAATACTTCTATTTTTTTTTAATGGCCATAACAAAGCACCTTGATTTTTTGGCATAAGACATAAAAACTCACTGTTTTTTTTTATCAAATTATCAAAATATGGAATTGGGTATCCATAACCTACAATGTTTTCTTGATTATAATTCTCTCTAACAATATTGCTGATGTTTCTCTTAATTAAAGAGCCAATATTTTTTTTACAGTATGATCCCAATTTTTTTTTGGAATAAAAATTTTGTAATTCTTTAATCTCTAAATTCAAAATGACAACCGATGCAGAAATCTATATAGATATTTATTTAAATTAACATTTATAAATTATAATTTAAATCGATTATTGTTAATAATTTTTTTGAAAAGGTTTTGAACATGAATACTGAAATATTAACCATACCTTGCTTACAAGATAATTATGCATTCATAATACATAATCATAAACTTAATGAAACCTTTCTAATTGATGCTCCAGAGTCACATCCCATTATTGATATTTTAGAAAAAAAAAATTGGGGATTAGAAAAAATTGTTTTAACTCATCACCATTCAGATCATGTAATGGGGGTTAGTGACCTAGTTAAAAAATATGATCCATCAATTATTGGAGCAGATGCAGATAAACATAGGCTACCAATCCTTGGGGAGATGATAAATGCTAACACCATACTAACCCTTGGAGATCTAAAATTTGAAATAATAGATGTTCCAGGCCACACAATTGGTCATTTGGCCTTTTATTGTGAAGAAATAAGTGCTCTTTTTTCTGGAGATTCACTTATGGCATTTGGTTGTGGTAGACTGTTTGAAGGAACCCCAGCAATGATGTGGAACTCTTTAAGTAAATTAAAAAAACTTCCACTTGATACTAAAGTTTATAGTGGACATGAATATGCAATTAAAAACCTAGAATTTGCTTTATCTATAGATAAAGATAATGAAGTTCTCCAAAATAAGTATATTTCTGTCAAAAATTTAGTTGGTAAAAGTTTACCTTCGGTTCCATCTACAATTAAAGATGAATTGGAAACTAATCCTTTTTTAAGGGCAAATAATTTTGAATTAAAAAAAATAATGAATATGGAAAATGAATCAGACGAAAATGTTTTTGCTGAATTAAGAAAAAAAAGAGATATTTTTTAATTTAAATATTTTATTTGATTTGGCACTTTATCTGCAAATATGTTAGTAAAAAATAAATACCTCTATAATTATTATTAATTTTAATTTAATGATAAAAAAAATTTGCAAAGGCCGTGACTCATATTATTTATAAATTACAAGCAAACAAATAAATAAAAACAGGTGAAAAATGCCATCTTTTTCAAAATCGTTAGAAAACTGTATACATACTTCGTTAGGTATTGCAAATGATCATAAACACGAATTGACTACGCTTGAACATTTACTGCTCGCCTTAATTGATGAACCTGAGGCTGCTAAAGTAATGAAAGCTTGTAATGTAGATTTAGAGGCATTAAGAAAAAAAGTTACTGAATTTATAAAGAAAGAACTTGGTAATTTGATAAGTCAAGTTGAAGGTACTGAGTCTGTTCCTACAACTGGCTTTCAAAGAGTTATACAAAGAGCTGCTATTCATGTTCAGAGCTCAGGTAGAAACGAAGTTACAGGAGCTAACGTTCTAGTCGCCATTTTTGCAGAAAGAGAAAGTCATGCAGCTTTCTTTCTTCAGGAACAAGAAATGACCCGTTATGATGCCGTTAATTTTATTGCACATGGAGTAGCTAAAAATCCAAATTATGCAGAAGAAAGAAAGATATCAGGTTCTAATGAAGAATTAGAAGAAGTAGGTGAAGAAAATAAAACAGAAAAGGAATCTGCTCTTAGCAAATTCTGCAAAAATCTTAATGAAGAAGCTAAAGCCCAGAGAATCGACCCTCTAATTGGAAGGGATGCAGAAATAGAAAGATGTATTCAAGTTTTATGTAGGAGAAGAAAAAATAATCCAATCCTTGTAGGAGACCCTGGAGTAGGAAAAACTGCAATTGCAGAAGGTCTAGCAAGGAAAATTGTAAATAAAGAGACCCCAAAAGTTCTTTTAGATACAACTATTTTTTCACTGGATATGGGAGCTTTATTAGCAGGTACAAGATATAGAGGTGATTTTGAGGAACGTTTAAAGAATGTTTTAAAAGAACTTGAAGAACATAAAGACTCCATATTTTTCATAGATGAGATACACACAGTGATTGGAGCTGGAGCGACCACAGGTGGTGCAATGGATGCTTCTAATTTATTAAAACCTTCACTTCAGTCTGGTAATCTAAAGTGTATGGGTTCAACCACTTACAAGGAATATAGGCAGCATTTTGAAAAAGATAGAGCCCTATCTAGAAGGTTCCAAAAAATTGATATTGAAGAACCTACACCAGACCAAGCTGTGCAAATATTAAACGGCCTTAAGCAATATTTTGAGGAACATCACGATACAAAATATACTAGTGAAGCAATCCAAGCTTCTATAGATCTCTCTGTAAAGCATATACATGACAGGAAGTTACCTGATAAAGCTATAGACGTAATTGATGAGGCAGGAGCTGCGCAAATGATACTTCCTGAAAAGGAAAGAAAGAAAACTATTGGAATCAGAGAAATTGAAAACGTAATTGCTAAGATTGCAAGGATACCACCCAAAAGTATATCAAAAACAGATGCTGAAATTTTAAGTAATTTAGATATTTCTTTAAAAACAGTTGTTTTTGGCCAAGATAAAGCAATAGATGCTCTAACAACCGCCATAAAAATGGCAAGAGCTGGTCTCAGAGAACCAGAAAAACCAATCGGTAATTATCTTTTCTCAGGACCAACCGGTGTAGGTAAAACTGAAGTAGCTAGACAATTAGCTGACTGTCTTGGTGTTGAATTAATTAGATTTGATATGTCTGAATATATGGAAAAACACGCTGTTTCAAGGCTCATTGGAGCACCTCCTGGATATGTAGGTTTTGATCAAGGTGGAGTTTTAACAGATAAAATAGATCAACATCCACACAGTATATTATTATTGGATGAAATAGAAAAAGCTCACCCTGATATATTTAATATACTTTTACAAGTTATGGATCATGGAAAATTGACTGATCATAATGGAAGAACTGTAGATTTCAGAAATGTAGTTCTTATTATGACTTCAAATGCTGGAGCTAGTGAACAAGCTGCCACTGCGATGGGATTTGGAAGAGATCGTAGAGAAGGGGAAGATACTAAAGCTATTGAAAAAATATTCAGTCCTGAATTTAGAAATAGGTTAGATTCAGTAATTAGTTTCTCTACTCTACCTATGTCAGTAATAATTAGGGTAGTTGAAAAATTTGTTTTACAATTAGAAGCTCAACTTATGGATAAGAATGTTACATTCGATTTAACTACTAAAGCATCAGAATGGTTAGCTAAAAATGGCTATGATGAAAAAATGGGGGCTAGACCTTTATCTAGGTTAATTCAGGAAAAAATTAAAAAACCATTAGCTGAAGATATACTTTTTGGTAAGTTAAAGAAGGGTGGAGTAGTTAAAGTTTATGTTAAAAATGATGACATTTTCTTGGAAATATCAGCTCCCGAAAAACCTAGAATTTCTCAAAAAAAACCACCACTATTGGCTGCTAAGTAGCAAAATTAAGCTTTATCTTTCAGTCAATTTAATTTCAATTCTTCGATTTCTAGCTAAAGCAATTTCACTTTCACCGGTATCTATTGGTTGAAACTCACCAAACCCAGTAGCAGCAAATCTTTTTGCTGGCAAATTCTCATCTAAAATAAAATATTTGACAACTGATAGAGCTCTTGCTTGGCTTAACTCCCAATTATCCTTAAATTTTCCTCCATTAAGAAATTTAGTTTTATCAGTATGCCCGTCAACTCTCAAAATCCAGTCTATTTCTTTTGGTATTTCTATAACAATCTTTCTAATAACCTTAGCCATTTGAGAAAGTTCTATAAGACCTTTACTTTGTAATTCATCTGAACCTACATCAAAAAGAATCTCAGAAGGAAAAACAAATCTATCACCAACTATCTCAATTCCTTTATTTTTACCTAAAATTTTTCTCAAATTTCCAAAAAACTCTGAACGGTAATTTTGTAATTCATTTGCTTCTTCTTCTAATTTTTTTATTCTCTCAGCTTCTAAAGCTGCATTCTTTTTTTGTTCCACTAACACCTGTGTTAGAGCTGAATTAAGCTGAGAGCCAAGATTCTCAACCTGTGCAACAGTTTCTTTATCTTTAATTTCGTATTCAGTTAATAAATTTTTTAAATCGTTTAATTGTGCAGCTAATGATAGCGTTTCTTGATTTAATTTTTTTACTTTGTCTAATGATATTTTGTTTTGGTTTTCGCTGTTTAAAAGCTGAGATCTTAGGTTGTTTAACGATACCTCTCTTACCTCCAAAAGTTCTGACAAATCAATAAGTTCAGATTTAATTTCATTATTTTCGTTTGATAGTTTAAGATTATTTTCTTCTAGAAGAAACATAGCTTTTTCTGAGCTTGAAATTAACTTCAAATTTTCAATAGCCCTTTTTCTTTCCTCTTCTAGAGATAAGGTAGTTAATTCTAATTCTGCTCTTGATTCATTTAATTTTTCCCTTAAATTTTTTAAAGCAATTTTTTCAATCAGTAAGTTTTTTTCAGTTTCAGTCAACTTCATATCTTTTGATTTTAAATCTTCTTTAAATTTATTAATTAAAATTTTAGATGTAATTAATTCTTTCTCTTTCTCTGAAAGAATTGTGTTTTTTTGATTTAAATCTTTAATAAAAATTTCCTTCTCTTTTTCTTCGTCTAATAAATTTTTTTTAAGATCAGAAATTGTACTTTGTAAAATAGTATTTAAATCAGAAAGGGACGTGAGCTTTGTTTGAGTTTGCTCTAAGTTGTCATAGGCTAAAGCTAATGCTATGTTGCCTTTATTTAGTTTGGCTTCCAACTCATTTTTATTATCTGAAAGTGCATTTAAATTTTTTGTTAAATCCTCAATATATAATTCAAGTGCTTCTCTTTTTGCTGCAGCCAATCGAGCTAATTCTTTTTTCTCATCAATTTCGTTTCTTGCAGAAGCTAAGGCTAATCTAGATGCCTCTAATCTTGAAACTTCTTCTTTAATTCTATTATCTTTTTGCTCAATTTCAGATATGAGCTCAGTTCTTCTTGCAATTAAACTTGCTACTCTAATTTCAAAGTCAGAAATTTTAATATTCGCTAAATCTAAATTCTGAAGAGTATTTTTAATTTCAAGGGACTTGCGCTCGTTTAGTTCTATTTGCTCTTTTAGACTTTTGTTAATAGCTAAATTCTTTGCGTTTAGATTATCATATTCTTGCTTTTGCAAATTTAAATCTGATATCAAACTTAATACCTCATTTTCAAGTTTCGAAAGTTCTGTTTCTTGACCTGTAATTTTTTCTCGAAAAACAGATTGGATTACCATAAAAATTGATAAGACGAACATTAAAACCAATAGTAAAGCAGTCATCGCATCAACAAATCCTGGCCATATATTGGTTGTGAAACGACTGCCAGAACGTCTTAATAATGCCATAGATTTTACTCTGGTTTATTGTTGTTGTTTGAATTAGATAATCTTATTATTGCGTTGGATAAAATTGTAAAATCCTCTCTTAATTCAGACAGATTATCCTGTCTACCAGTTTTTAATTCATTAAAGATTTTTGCCAACTGAACATCCATATTTCTAACTCTTGACCTAAATTCATTCTCAGAATTTTTTTCAATTTCAACAAAATTACGTATTAAATTAACTAAATTATCTTGGTTGTTTATTAATGTATTCAGATCTGTTTGGTTATAAACTCCATGATTAGAAGATGAATTGGAAACTTCTTTTTCATTAAGAATAAGTTTTTCGATAGATTTCGTTAATTCATTAATTTGGATTTGATTATTAAATGATTGGTTCCCATTATTTTCTAAAAGTTCAATCAGATGATTCAATTTATTTTCAAAAGAATTTATAACTAACTCAGAAGATGAAATAGGTGCATTAGAACTTTCTGTATCGTAAAAACTTTGACCAATTTTACTTATTGATGACAACCACTCTTCTAATTCCATGTAAAAACGATTTTGACCATGACCTGCAAATAGCTCTAAAAGACCAACTACTAAACTTCCTGCCAATCCTAATAAAGACGAAGCAAAAGCTGTTCCCATCCCACCTAACTGAGATTCTAATCCAACCATGAGACCCTCAAAAACTTCTAAACCTGTTTGACCTTCTTTGGGAGCTAGAGATTTAATAGTTTCAACAACAGCTGGAACTGTAGTCGCTAAACCATAAAAAGTACCCAATAATCCAAGAAAAATTAACAGATTAATGATATATCTAGTAATATCTCTGACTTCATCCAATCTTGTAGCTACAGAATCTAATATAGATCTTGCAGACAACGGGTTGATATTTCTCCTTGACTGTTTATCCCTCAATAAGGCTTCCAAGGGAGCAAGTATTCTTGGTGGTTTTGCAATTTCATGACCTGGACGTTCAGATACAAAACCTTCTATCCAGTAAACACTACTAACTAATATGAAAACTTGCCAAAAGCAGGCTAAAACTCCAAGAATAAAAACACCAATTATGACGCCATTCAAATAAGGTGAAGATAAAAAAATGGGAGCAACTGCAGGAAATAAAAGATATGCTATAAAAAAAACACATAATAATACAAAAATCATAAGTGCAGTCTGTCTTGTAGGTTGACTAAAGACAAAATTTTTTGTTTCTTGTAGATCTGTTATCTTCATAATTTTTATGAAATACTAATTTATAAAGCTTAATATATCTGAATCATAATGTAATTAAAATTAAATAATAGCCAGATTTTCTAAGATTTAAATTAATGATGAGGATAATTATCACATTTTTTTTCTTTTTAATGATTTCAACTTTTTTATTTTGGTTACATGTAGCTAAACAACAAGAAGCTTATATAAAAAATCTTATAAGTGAAAATTTAAAAAATAAATTTAATGCAACATTTTCTTTAAAAACTACAGGTTATCCTAATAGAGTAGATACAACAGTAAGTGATATAAAGATTAAATCAAAAACCAATAAAGATTTAATGACTATAAAAAATCTTCTTATAATGTCATTAATTTATAATAGAAAAAACTACATATTATCAATAGAACCTGCTATAAATATTAAAGTTGGTACAAATCTTTTCGAGATTAATGAAGGAGATTTAAATGCAAGCATTAAATATTCAAATGATAAATTGATTAACAATTTCACATTCCATGCAACAAATATTCGATCTTATATTAATAAAAAAATATTAATTACGTTTGAAGATCTGCTTTTTGCTACTAGATTGGAAGAAAATTTTAAAAATGATTTTTTTTTAAAACTAGAAAAACCAATATTTGAAAATACTCTTATTAATCATAATCAAAATTTTAATTATGAATTTTCATTTAATGATATAAAAAACTTAAAGCTATCCTACCTACTTGACTACAGTGACTTGTTTAAAAGAAAAATCAATTTTAACAGTGGTAATATCAAAATAATAGAAACAAATGTTAATTTAAATAATGATTTACCCATAATTCAAAATTACATTAAAAATCTATAGTTAGTTAATAAAAAATTAAATTTTGAAGAGTGAAAAATTTTCAAATTATTATTGTTTTCGACCAAAATTAGGTTCGGCTGTATCCTGCCCTGCACTAATAATACTTCTCCTAATTTTTCGAGTTCTTTCAAAATATTTCAAAAGATAATCCCCATCTTTTTTTCTTATAGCCTTTTGCAGAGTAAATAATTCCTCAGTAAATCTTCCTAAAATTTCTAGTGCTGCATCTTTATTATTTAGAAAAATATCTCTCCACATGACTGGATCTGAGGCAGCCAATCTTGTAAAATCCCGAAAACCAGCTGCAGAATAATTAATTACCTCTGAGTTCGTAACTTTTGAAAAATCATCTGCAACTCCTACCATAGCAAAAGCTATTAAGTGAGGAGCATGAGAAGTAACAGAAAGTACCAAGTCATGGTGTTTGGCCTCCATTTCTATAACATTACTTCCTAATTTTTCCCAAAATAATCTTACTTTTTTTATTATCTCTAGTGGTATTTTGTCAGAGGGTGTAATTATACAGTACCTATTTTCAAACAAAGTTGCGAAGCCAGAAGAGGGGCCAGAATTTTCTGTACCTGCTAAAGGATGAGCTGGTACAAAAAAAACTCCTTTTGGTAGCTTTTTTTGAACTTCTACCACTACGCTTTCCTTTACGGATCCAACATCTGAAACAATTACAGACCTTGACAAATAGGGGGAAATTTTTTCAGTAACATCACTCATTACCCCTACCGGCACACATAGGATAACTAAATCTGCACCTTTTATACAATCTTCATAATTTTCACATACTATGCAAAAACCAATTTTTCTAGCTTCCTCTCTTGTTTTTTTTGTCTTAGAGAAGCCAGTTATTTTAATGTTTGTATCCTTACTTCTCAGAGCTAAGGCTATAGATGATGCTATTAAGCCTAATCCTACTAGCGCAATATGATTAAATTTCATTAGTTAACTCCAGGAAGTTTTGAATATTTTTTTTAACTAATTTACATTCAAAATCTGTACCTATCGTAATTCTTAATGATTTTTTTAAACCATAGTCAAAAACTTTTCTAACATAGATATTTTGATCTTTCAAAAAGTCAAAAGCTTTGTTTGCTTGGTTTTCTGAACAAAAATCAACCAATAAAAAATTTGCTTTGGAATTCGTGGTGCATAATCCCAGTTGTTTCAATTGCTTAGATAACCATTCTCTATTTTTTAGATTTTCTGCTACACAATGTCTAGTATAATCACAATCTAATACAGCTGCAGTAGCAGCTGCAATCGCAGGAGAAGATACATTAAACGGACCCCTTACCCGATTTAAAATTTGTGTAATCGAATTAGAAGAGTAACTCCAACCTATCCTTAAGGCAGCAAGACCATATATCTTTGAAAAGGTTCTTAAAATGATTAAGTTGTCATAGTTTTCAACAAAAGAAAGACCACCATCAAAATTTTCAATATATTCAGCATAAGCTCCATCTATCACCATCAATACAGTATCTGGTAAATTATCTAAAAGGTATTTGATTTTACTAGAATCTAAAAATGTACCAGTAGGATTATTAGGATTAGCTAAAAAAATTATTTTAGTTTTATTATTACAACTTTTTAGAATATTATCCACATCAGCAACTCTTTCATTTTCCAAAACTTTAACTGGATTAGCTCCTCTTAATAATGCTGAAATTTTATACATTGCAAAACCGTGTTCTGTGTAAATTACTTCATCATTAGTCGAACAAAAGCATTGGCAAATAAAACTTATTAATTCATCAGAGCCAGCACCACAGATAATATTTTCAAAATTTATTGCATGTACTTTTGCTATAGCTTTTCTAAGTTTCTCGTGATTTGAAGATGGATAATTATTAATAAACTCAAAAGAATTTTTTAATGCATCTGTAGCTAATTTACTAGGACCGAGGGGATTTTCATTTGAATTTAGTTTTATTATTTCGTGTTTAGATAAATCAGGTTGTTCGCCTCCTTTATAAACTGGGGCACTCAAAATTCCAGAATTAGGTAACAGCTTAAATTCCTTTTCTTTAATTTTTTTATTTTGCATAACAAACTATATCAAACTATCTTTCATAACTAAATCATATTTAATACTAGCTCTATAAAACCATTTGCACCAAAATTAAATACAAATATAACTTTAAATTAAAAATAAAGACCTAAAAAATTTCATGTAAAATTTATAGGATCAACATCTATAGTAACATTCAAGGAAGCAGGTCTTTTTCTTTTTTCAATTATTCTTCTTAAGAAAGATTGGATCATTACATCTTTTTGTACTTTAATTAATATCCTTATTCTATATTTATTTCTAATTTTTGAAATTTTTGCATCTGCTGGACCATAAATTTTAATATTTTTAATTTTTAATAAAAAAATGTCTTTTGTTAATTGTTGAGAAAAATTAAAAGCTAATTCATGATTTACTCCAGTAATCGTAATAGCAATCATCCTACTAAAAGGTGGTACATTTGAAATTTCTCTTATTTCACTTTGAAGATCCAAAAAATTTGTGTCATTTTCATTGCATATGGCTTTTATTACTTCACTTTCAGGAAAGTATGTTTGAATAATTGCTTCACCTGATACATCAAATCTCCCAGATCTTCCAACAACTTGCCGTAATAACTGAAAAGTTTTTTCAGTAGCTCT
Organism: uncultured Alphaproteobacteria bacterium; assembly: GCA_902578545.1. Classification (GTDB taxonomy): domain Bacteria; phylum Pseudomonadota; class Alphaproteobacteria; order Rhodobacterales; family Rhodobacteraceae; genus CACIIZ01. Next base: position 225,069 of record CACHDI010000001.1, on the reverse strand, counting down.
TATATCGCCACCTTGAAGAGCCACATCTATATCAATAATTCCCACAAAACTTAATAAAGGAAAATTATGGCCTTTAGCAATAATTTGAGTTCCAATTACAACATCAATTTTGCCATCAACAATTTTATTAAAAATATTTTTTAATTCATTCATATTTTTAAGATGATCTGAAGAAATAATTTGCACTTTTGCGTTTGGAACCAGTGATGAGATTTCCTCTTGGATTCTTTCTACTCCTGGCCCAATTGAGATATATTCATTTCTAGTCCCACAATGATCACATTTTTCAGGATATGAATATTTGGTTCCACACAAATGACATAGTAAACCATTTAAAAATTTATGTTCGTTTAGATTAAAATCACAAGTGTTACATTTAACAGCCCTGTAACACTCTTTACATAACAGAGTAGGAGAATAGCCTCTTCTATTTATAAAGATTAAAGATTGTTGATTTTTATTTATTCGATTATTTATATTTTTAATAATATCGTCAGAAATCCATCGATTGTGAGGCAATTTTTTATTTTTTAAATCTACAAGCTTTATCTTTGGTAAATTAGCCTCTCCAAATCTTTCTTTTATAAATTTATAGTCATATTTTGATTTTTTTACATTAACCCATGTTTCAATACTAGGAGTTGCAGAAACAAGAATAACAGTTGCTTTTGAATAATATCCTTTTAAAACTGCTATATCACGCCCGTTGTAATTAGTGCCCTCCTCCTGCTTGTAAGAATTATCATGCTCTTCATCGACAATTACTAGTCCTAAGTTATTAAATGGGAGGAATACTGCTGATCTAGCTCCAAAAACAAGTTTTAAAGATCCGTTTAAAATATTTTTTAAGATTTTTCTTTTTTTCTTTCTACTTACTCCAGAATGCCATTCGGCAAAACCCCTCTCAAATCTTTTTTTTATAATTTCATAAAAATTTGAACTTAAACTTATCTCTGGAAAAAGAACTAAGACTTGTTTGTTTATTGAAATAGCTTCTGAGATTGCTTCCATATAAATTTCTGTTTTTCCAGAACCTGTCACTCCCCGTAAAAGGGTAGTTGAATAATTTGAAGATCTAACTTTTTCTTTTAAAGAATTAGCAATATTTTTTTGCTTTTTAGTCAGCGTCTTGCTAAATGTAATTTTTGGTTTAGATAAATTCTCTTGCTCAATAAGGTTTTTTTTTATAACCTTAAGTTGTTCTAAACCATCTAATACACTTTTCGAAACACCAGTTGTAGTCAAAATATCTACTCTAGATATTTTTTTATCATAATTTTCTGAAATCATTTTAATTACTTTATTGCGAGAGACAGTTGACCTAAAATTTTTATTTATTCCTAATTCATAAGAAAAAGAGTTCTCTTTTAATTCTAAGTTCAAACTCGGATTTATAGCTAGCTTGATAGCTGTATTGAGACTAAAAATATAGTATTTGCTTACTCTAGCTATAAATTCTCTTTCTTCACAACATAATGGCGTAATGTTTATAACCTTACTTATTTTTTTTTTTACAAATAAGTTTTGATCAGATAAACCTTCGGACCAAACTACACCAACTACAAGTTTGTTCCTAATAGGAACTTTAACAATAGAACCTAAAACTACTCCGTTTTCGGGTACTATATAATCAAGAAACTGTTTTCCTTTTTGAACAGTTACAACAGAAACTGTGTCTCCCTTCTTAAAAGAAGTAATATTGAAATTGGTAATATTATTTTTCATTAAATAATTATATTCCTATAAATGAAAAATTTGCTATAACTAAGAAGTAATTTTTTCTATTCTGAATTTATAATTAAAAATAACCTAAGGAAAATTTTCAATGGACTTTTTTTTGGACTCTACTGATTTTGAAGAAATTAAGAGGCTAAATCAAACAGGTATTATTGATGGATTAACAACTAATCCATCCTTAATTTATAAAGCAAAAACACCTTTTGACCAATTAATAAATAATCTTTGTAGCGAAATAAAAGGGCCAGTTAGCGTAGAGACAGTTGCTGAAAATAGTGAGCAAATGATAAATGAGGGTATAAAAATTTCAAAAATGGCAAAAAATATAGTTGTGAAATTACCTATGACTTGGGAAGGCATAAAAGCTTGCAAACAACTTTCAGAAATGTCTATAAAAACAAATGTCACATTATGCTTTTCATCATCTCAGGCAATTCTGGCAGCTAAAGCAGGAGCAACTTATATTAGCCCATTTATTGGCAGGTTAGACGATGCTAATGTTGATGGAGTTCAATTGATAAGAGAAATAAAATTGATTTTCTCTCACTATAATTATGAAACAAAAATATTGGCAGCTTCTATTAGGACAAAGAACCATGTTACACAAAGTGCTCTTGCTGGTGCTGATGTTGTAACAATACCTCCAAAAGTTTTTAGTAGTTTAGTAGATCATAACCTCACAGATAAGGGTCTAAAAATATTTAATTCTGATTGGCAGAAATCAGGTCAAAAAATACTCTGAAAAAGAATTAAAACAAATGATCCAAGATAATAAAAAAATTCCAAAAAAAATAAAAGATATCCTTATCCAAAATCCTCATTGGATCACAAACGACTTAGATTTATTAAACCAAATTATTGACTCTGAAAATAAAAAAAATACAGGAAATGTTGTAGATTTAAGAGATATTTTCTTAAAGAAAACAAAGTCAAAGTTTGAAAAGCTATCAAAGATACATACTCATACAATTACTGCGGCCTATGAAAATTTTTTGGGAGCCAATAATCTTCATCGATGCATAATCAAAATTTTGGAACAAAATAAATTAGAGGAATTAATCCATATTTTGTGTGATGATATAAAAAATATCCTTAAATGTTCAGAAACAGCGTTATTGGTATCTAATCAATGTGAGAAATTTCTAAAGAATCCAAATTTTTTTAATGTTGCTGAAGAAGAAATTCAAGAGATAACTAAATCCGCTAAGTTAACCAAAAATTCTCTTGCTAAACTTAATACGAACTCTCAAAATCTATTTATAAGTCATTATTTAAATAAAACAGCCTCAAAGATTTGTTCAGAAGCAGTATTATATTTAAGCAACGATTTTAATTATAATAATAAAGCTATTTTAATTTTTGGATCTACAAATAAAAAACTTTTTAATGAGACAAATAAAACAGACTACCTCAATGTTTTAGCAAAAGTTATTTCCATCCAATTTAATAATCTAATGGATTATAATAATGAAAGAAAAGCACAAAATAATTTCTGAAACTGGACATATATTTATTGAAGATTGGAAAAAATACGCTCAAAATTTCAGAAAACTGAGTAATTCTACTATTTTATCTTATTCAAGGGATCTATTTTTTTTCCTTGCGTTTATAGAAAATTATAAAAATAGCAAAATTTCAATAAGAAGACTTGAAAAAATTACTGTTCGTGATTTTAGATCATGGCTTACTCATGAAATTAAATTAGGAACAAGCACTACTACATTAAGGAGATACTTATCATCGGTAAAAGAGTTTTATAATTGGTTAAACGAAAAAAAAGGTGTAAATAATAAGTCTATATTAAATGTTCAAATGCCTAAAAAAGAAAATAAACTTCCAAGACCCATAGAAGAAAACTATATTTTTGAAATAATTTCTTTAACTGAAAAAAATCATAAAACACCTTGGATAGCCGCTAGAAATGCTAGTATTTTCACACTATTATATGGATGTGGTTTAAGGATTTCTGAAGCACTGAATATAAAAAGAAATAATTTCCCGTTTACAGGTACTTTAAAAATAGTTGGAAAAGGTAGAAAAGAAAGAATAATTCCAGTAGTACCTTTTGTAGAGGATAGTATAAAGAGATATATTGATTTATGCCCATTTGTAGGAGAACGAAATGAGTTTTTATTTTTAGGGGCAAAAGGAAAAAAGTTAGATGCAAGAATTATACAAAAAGAAATTTCAAATTGCCGAAAACAATTAGGGCTTCCTGAAACTGCAACTCCTCATGCATTAAGACATTCATTTGCAACACATTTATTGTCAGCAGGTGGAGATTTAAGAACCATTCAAGAATTACTTGGACATTCTTCTTTATCCTCAACACAAATATACACTGACGTTGATCCTAAAAGACTAATTAAGGTTTTTAAAGAGACTCATCCTAAGGCGTGATGTTTGTTGAAATTACAAATTTTCAAGAACTTCATTACATCTTTGGCATATAATATTGTCCTTAAAATTTGTGTATGAGTTAGTGTACTTCCAACATCTTTCACATTTTTCGCCTTCTGCTTTAATTATTTCAACCTCCACAGAATCTTCGTTAGATAAAGAACCATTTGAAGTAGGATCTTCGTTTAAAATTAATTTTATAGAAGAAGTTATACAGATTTCGTTAAAATCAATTGAATTCAAAACTTGAAATAATTTTTTTTGTTTTAATTTTAAAATAGGAAACGCTTCCAAACTTGACCGAATTTTTTTGTTCTGTCGTTCTTTCTCAATGGCTAAAGTAACAAGTCCTCTTACATCTCTAACCATATTCCATTTCTTTTCAAGATCAACATTGATCCATTTATCAGGGGTTTCAGGAAAGTCCTCAAAATGAATAGATATATTTGGATTTTCAGGATGTCTTTGTAACCATACTTCTTCCATAGTAAAAGGAAGTATTGGAGCAAACCATTTTACTAATCTTTGAAAAATCATTTCTAAAGTAAATATGCAAGATTTTCTTACATGAGAAGAGACTTGATCACAATAAAGAGAATCTTTTCTTATATCAAAATAAAAGGAAGAGAGATCTACGGTACAAAATTGAAATAGTTGTTGAAAAACAAGTTGAAAAGAATAATTCTTATAACCATCTCGAACACAATTATCAAGGTTCTTTAACTTGTTTAATACCCATTTTTCTAGCTCAGGTAGTTCGTCTAATTCAATTTTTTCTATGTCTTTTAAATCTTCAAGAGATCCCAACATAAAACGCATTGTATTTCTTAATTTTCTGTAACTATCAGCAACACCTTTTAAAATCTCTTTTCCAATTCTTAAATCACTCGTATAATCTGATTGAGAAACCCATAGCCTTAAAATATCAGCTCCATATTGATTAATTACATCATCAGGGCTTATGGTATTTCCTAACGATTTTGACATCTTCATACCTTTTTCATCTAAGGTAAAACCATGTGTTAGAACTCCGTTATAAGGAGCCCTTCCTACTGTACCACACGACTGTAATAAAGAGGAGTGAAACCACCCCCTATGTTGATCAGTACCTTCTAAATAAAGATCTGCAGGCCAAACTCCATCCTCACGATCTCTTAAAACAAATGCATGTGTTGATCCTGAATCAAACCAAACATCAAGAATATCATCTATTTTTTCATAATCATCTGGATTATAAAAATCCTTTAAAAATCTTTCTTTAGCACCAGGAGAAAACCATGCATCTGCTCCTTCATTTTCAAAAGCCTTTAAAATTCGGCTATTAACTCTAGTATCATAAAGTATGTAGTTATTATCCTTGCTCGTTGAGTTCTTATTTATAAAACAAGCCAGAGGTACACCCCATACCCTTTGTCTAGATAAAACCCAATCAGGGCGTTTTTCAATCATTGAATAAAGTCTATTTCTACCAGACTTTGGAAACCAACTAACCAAATCGTCAATTGATTTTAAAGCACGTTCTCTTATTGTGTTTCCATAGACTGAGTCTGTTTTTGTTTTGTCTTTATGAGAAACATCTTTGTCTATAGATACAAACCACTGTTTAGTATTTCTAAAAATTAAGGGTGCCTTAGACCTCCAACTGTGGGGATACGAATGTAATAGCTTTCCTCGAGCCATTAAACCATTGGCTTCAATCAATTTTTTTATAACTTCTTCATTAGCTCTACCTTCTTTTCCCTTTTTATTATAAATTTCAAGACCATTAAAATAAGGCATAAATCTTACAAAACTACTATCTTCATCTACATTATGCGTTAGTTTATCTAACCAACCTCTTTTTAAAAACTCTTCATAATCCTCAGCACCATGACTTGGCGCCATATGCACAAAACCGGTACCAGTTTCTTCTGTCACAATTGAACTCTCAATCAAGTGAATTTCATAATTCCAAAATTCATTAGACCCCTTTAAATTTGCAAAAGGATGCTCAATTTTATACTTATTAAAATCTTTAAAATTTACATTTTCTATTTTTTTTGCATCCAATACTCTTGCTTGCTTGAGACATTCAGCAGCTAGATTTTCAGCTAATATAATTTGTTCTCCAGTAGATAACCAACACTCTTTTTCAGTTTCTATAACTTCATAAACACAATAAGAGATGTCCTTATTATAAGCCACTGCCTTATTAGATGGGATGGTCCAAGGAGTTGTAGTCCAAATAACTATCGAACGATTTCTAAATTCATTTGTAGTTATAGGAAATTTAACCCAAATAGTTTTACTTTGATGATCTTTATATTCAATTTCAGCTTCAGCAAGAGCTGTTTTTTCAACTGGTGACCACATTACAGGTTTAGAACCTTGATAAATAGTTCCCTGTTCGATAAATTTCATGAATTCTGATGCAATAGTTGCCTCAGATTTGAAATCCATGGTTAGATATGGTTTATCCCAATCTCCTATTATACCAAGCCTTTTAAATTCTTTTTTTTGAATATCTACCCATTCAGAAGCAAAAGCTCTACACTGTTTTCTGAGCTCATTGACAGGTACTTCGTCTTTGTTCTGACCCTTTTGTCTAAATTTTTCTTCAATCTTCCATTCAATTGGCAAACCATGACAATCCCACCCTGGAACATATCTGGAATCAAATCCAAGCATCTGTTGGCTTCTTACTATGAAATCTTTCAATATTTTATTTAGTGCATGACCAATATGAAGATGCCCATTAGCATAAGGTGGTCCATCATGTAGAATAAAAGTCTTCCTTCCAGAACTCTTTTCCCTCAATTTTTGGTAAATATTTAATTCTTCCCAACTTTGTAACCATTCTGGTTCCCTTGTAGGCAATGATGCACGCATAGGAAAATTGGTACTTGGCAGTAATAATGTATTTTTAAAGTCAAAATTTTTATTTTGCATACAGTTTCACTATTTTAAAATTTATTATATAGATAGGCCTATAATGCTTTTAAGATTTTATGTAAATCAATAAAATAAAATGTTGCAAAAATTATTTTTATAATTGAAAAATCACATTTTAATAATTTAAAGAATAATTATAAATAAAAAAAATGAAAAGATTTTTTCTAAAAATTGAGTATGACGGAACTCTATACCATGGTTGGCAAAAACAAAAAAATTGTAAAACAATTCAAGGAGAAATTGAATATGCATTCAATCAATTAACTGGTAAAAATGTAAACTTAACAGGCTCTGGAAGAACAGACGCTGGTGTACATGCTTATTGTCAAATTGCACATGTTGATCTTGAAAAAGATTGGCTTCCAGAAAAACTTCAAGGAGCTCTCAATTTTTTCCTAAAAAAAATTCCAATTTCAATTTTAGAAGTTAAAAAAGTTGATAATAATTTTCATGCGAGGTTTTCAGCAATACACAGAGTTTATCAATATAAAATTTTTATTAGAAGAGCACCTCTAGTACTACATAATAAAAGATACTGGCATATATGGAAAAATTTAGACACAGAAAATATGATCAAGGCTTCAAATTTTCTATTGGGAACACATGATTTTACAACATTTAGATCTTCAATATGTCAATCAAACTCACCTATAAAAACTTTGGATAAAATTAAAATTAAACATAAAATCAAAAATGACAAAAAAATTGTCGTTTTGCAGTTTAAAGCTAGAAGTTTTTTACATAATCAAGTTAGAAGCATAGTTGGAAGTTTAGTTAATGTAGGGTTAAAAAAATGGGAACCTTATTATTTAAAAACTATCTTGGATAAAAAAGACCGAAGAAAATGTGGCCCCATCGCACCACCAGAGGGACTCTATTTAAAAAAAATTAAATATTAAAAAGTACATTGATGATATCACTGTCATTCATAATATAAGTCTTTCCTTCAACTCTCATTTTACCAGCTTCTTTAGAAGCTTGTTCACCCCCACAATTAACATAGTCATTATATGAAATAATTTCTGCTCTTATAAAACCCTTTTCAAAATCACTATGTATCTTTCCAGCCGCTTGAGGGGCGATAGAGCCTTCAGTTACAGTCCAAGCATGCGCTTCTTTAGGACCTACTGTATAAAAAGTGATTAAATTAAGAAGCCGATACCCTACTTTTATTATTTTATGCAAACCAGGTTCATCCAAACCTAAGTCATTTAAAAACATGTTGATATCTTCAAGATTTTCAAATTTGCTTATTTCTTCTTCAATAACTGCTGAAATAATAAGACATTTTGCACTATTAGCTTTTGCAAATTCATTAACCTTTAAACTATGTAAATTACCAACTGAAGCAGAATTCTCTTCAACGTTACACACATAAAGAATAGGCTTTAATGTAAGAAGTTGCAAAGATTTGACTACCGTGAAATCATCTTTCTCAATTTCTATTGCTCTAGCAGGTATTTCATTACTTAAGGAAATTAAAAGTTTTTCTAAAATTATAAGTTCTTTTTTTGCTAAATTGTCTCCACTATTAGCTTTTTTCTTGATAGTGAATATTTTTTTTTCAACACTCTCAATATCAGAAAGTAACAGCTCAGTTTCAATAATTTTAGCGTCATTAACGGGATCAATTTTTCCTGAAACATGTGTAATGTTTTCATCTTCGAAACATCTCAAAACATGAATTAAAGCGTCGCATTCTCTTATATTAGCCAAAAATTTATTACCTAAACCTTCACCTTTAGATGCTCCCTTTACCAACCCTGCTATATCTACAAAAGTCATTTTTGTAGGAATGATGATCTTAGAATCAGCTATTATTGCTAATTTATTAAGTTTTTCATCAGGAACAGCAACTTCCCCAGTATTTGGATCAATTGTACAAAAAGGAAAATTAGCAGTTTGTGCACTTGATGTTTTTGTAAGAGCATTGAAAAGAGTGGATTTTCCTACATTTGGTAGTCCCACAATACCTGTTTTAAATCCCATATATTACTGCCACGTTTTTTATATTTTTTAATATTCTCTTTAATAGTTATTTAAATTGCAATAAAGTTTAATCGATAAATTATAACTCGTTAAAAAATCCTTAAATAAGGAAAAACATTCAATGTCAAGAATTGAAACCAAATTTAAAGAACTTAAAACAAAAAATATGTCGGCTTTTGTTACTTTTTTAATGGCTGGTGATCCAAGTATAAAAGAGTCAGAAACTTTATTTAAAAAACTTCCCAAATTAGGAGTTGATATAATAGAGATAGGTATGCCTTTTACAGATCCTATGGCTGATGGATTATTAATTCAAAAAGCTGGTCAAAGGTCTTTAAATAATGGGACATCCTTAACTAATATTTTTCATTTAGTTAAAGAAATTAGAAAAGTAGATGAAAAAATACCAATTATTTTAATGGGATATTATAATCCAATTTATTCGATGGGAGTAAGTAAATTCTTAGAACAATCAAAAAAATCTGGTGTAGATGGATTTATCATAGTTGATTTACCTCCTGAAGAGGATGAAGAATTTTGTCTGCCAGCAAGAAAAATGGGGATGAGTTTCATAAGACTTGCTACTCCAACAACTAGTAATAAAAGGATACCAAAAGTTCTAAATAATACTTCTGGTTTTATATATTATGTTTCGGTTACTGGAATAACTGGATCAAAAAATCTTGATATTAAAAATGTAGAAGAACAAGTAAAAACAATTAAAAATCATACAAAAATACCGATTTGCGTTGGTTTTGGAATAAATACACCTGAAGATGCAAAAAATGTAGCAGAAATCGCAGATGGCGTAGTTGTTGGTTCATCTATAGTTAAACTTATCGAAGAAAAAAATTCATTAGATAGTGTTTTTAAATATATAGAAAAATTAGCAAATGCTGTTCATGGAAAATAAAAATCACCCAATATTGGTTTCAATTTTGTCAAATTTAAGTATAGATGAAAGATATTTATAATTTCGATATTATAATCGTTGGAGCCGGAGTAATTGGAATTGCAATAGCCAGGGCTTGTGCGCAGAAAAATAAATCAGTATTACTAATTGAAAAAAATCTTCAATTTGGCGAAGGCATTAGTTCAAGAAACAGTGAAGTTATACATGCAGGCATTTATTATCCTGAAAATTCATTAAAAGCTAAATTTTGTAGGGATGGAATGGAAAGACTCTACAGATATTGTTATGAAAAAAGAATTTCTATTAAGCAGACAGGTAAACTAATAGTTCAGACTTCTGCAAAGGATGAAGATAAACTTTTAGAAATTTACAATTTAGGAAAAAAAAATGGATGTAATGAATTAAGATTGTTAAACACACAAGAAATAAAAAAATTTGAAACTGAAATTTCTGCAGTAAATGCAATTTGGTCACCAAAAACAGGAATATTTGACAGTCATAGTTTTATGAAATCATTGTTAGATGATTTTGAAAAAGAAGACGGTATAGTTGTTTTTAACCATAATTTAGGAAAGATTGTAAAAAAAGGAAGGTTTTTTGAATTTACAATTGATAGTACTACCATATTAAAAACTAAAACTTTAATAAATTGCTGTGGTCTTCATGCCACAAAGTTTTTAGAAAGTATTGAAGATTTTCCTAAAAGCCTAATAAAAAAAACTTCATTTTGCAAAGGAACTTATTTTGGATATCAGGGTAAAATACCATTTAATCATCATATCTACCCTATACCAAATAAAGCTGGTTTAGGAATACATTTCACCCAAGACCTTAATGAAAATGGCCAGTTTGGACCTGATACAGAATGGATCAATTCTGAAGATTATGCTGTTGATTTCAACAGAGTAAAAAATGCACACATCCAAATAAAGAAATATTGGCCTAATTGTGACATAACAAAAATTAGACCAGTTTATTCAGGAATAAGACCAAAAATTGGTTCTAAAGTAAACTTTGAAAAAGATTTCATAATTCAAACAGAACATCATCATAATTTTTCAGGACTAATTAATCTGATAGGAATAGAGTCACCTGGTCTTACAGCTTCTCTTTCTATTGCAAATGAAATTGTTAGAAATTATGTTGAGGATTAAAAATCACTCTCAATCTTTAAAATACTATCATCAACTTCTTTAAGGTTTTTATGACCACATAAAGCCATTGTCATATCTAATTCAGTATGAAGAATATTTAATGTTTTTTCACAACCACTAATACCATTAGCTGCTAAACCATAACTCATGGCCCTTCCAATCAAAGTATTGTCAGCTCCTAAAGCAACTGCTTTCAAAATGTCTTGTCCTGATCTTATTCCTCCATCAAGCCAAATTGCTGATTTCCCTTTAACTGCTTCAACTATCTTAGGTAACATTGAAATTGTACTTGAAGTTTGATCCAATTGTCTTCCTCCGTGATTTGAAACAATAATTGCATCAGCTCCAACATCTAGTGCTTTGACTGCATCTTCAGGTTCAAGTATACCTTTAATTATAAATTTACCACCCCACCAATCTCTTATTCGTGACACATCATCCCAACTTAATCTTGGATCAAATTGCTCTGAAACCCATGCAGAAAGTTTACTTACATCAGATACACCATCTACATGACCCACAATATTTCTAAAAGTTCTTCTTGGTGTTCTTAGCATATTTAGACACCATTTAGGATGTTGCATAAGATTCATTAAATTACGAACTGTTAATTTAGGCGGGGTACTTAATCCATTCTTAATATCTTTATGACGTTGACCAAGAATTTGTAGATCTACTGTTAATATTAATGCCGAACATCCAACATTCTTTGCTCTATTTATAAGGTTTTTTGAAAAACTATGATCTTTCATAACATAAAGCTGGAACCAAAAAGGATTAGTTGTTTTTCTTGCAACATCTTCTATTGAACAAACTGACATAGTTGATAACGTATATGGTACACCAAAATTTTCTGCGGCTTTAGCCGCTAAAATCTCACCATCAGGATGTTGCATGCCCTGCAATCCGACTGGTGCAATTGCACATGGCATTTTAAATTTGGATCCAAATATTTCAACAGAAGTATCCCTGTCAGAAATATCAACCGCTACCCTTTGTTTAAATTTAATTTTTTTAAAATCTTCGCAATTAGCTCTAAAAGTAGTTTCTGACCAAGATCCTGATTCAACATAATCAAAAAACATTCTTGGAGTTCTTTTTTTAGCTAATTTTCGTAGATCATCGATGCAAGTTATACTTTGCAATTTACTCATTATTTATTCTCTTTTTTTTAATATTAGTAGTTCTTCTTTTTAAAATTTTGAACTCTTCTATTCCTGATATAAGTATTTTGTACAAAATAAAAACTACTATTAGTATTATTAAAAGAATACTTTTAAATTTATTATTATGAAATTTTATGTTGGTATCATATAATTATTAGCCAATATTTTGAAAAAGCTCTTTTGTTTTATTTTATTTTGTAATATAGGCTTTTCTTAAGACAAAACGTGACTTGTAGGAGCATCCAATATGGCTGAAAATATTAGCTTGAATGTAGAAATTAGAAAGGAAGTCGGTAAGGGAGCAGCTAGAGCTCTCAGAAGAAATAATTTAGTTCCAGGTATCATTTATGGTGGAGAACAAGATCCTCAAGCTATAAAAATAAAATTTAACGAACTTCTTAAACTTTTAAAAAAAGGACGTTTTATGTCTACTCTCATTGATTTAGGAGTAGGTAACAATAAAGAACAGGTTATATGCAGAAATATTCAAAAGAATGTAGTCAAAGATCTGCCTACTCATGTTGATTTCATGCGTTTGTCTGAGAATGCTTCAATCAACCTATTTATCCCAATTCAATTTCAAAATCAGAATATCTGTCCTGGTATTAAAAGAGGAGGGGTATTAACAGTGGTAAGGCCTGAAGTTGAACTTATAGTAAACGCTAAAGAAATTCCTAGTGAATTAATAGTTGACCTAAGTGAATTTGAGTTAGGTGATACTATAAATATTTCTAATATTAAGCTTCCTGAAGGAGCAAAACCGACAATAACAGGTAGGGATTTTGTTATTGCTAATATTCAAGCACCATCTGGGTTAAAGTCATCAGAAGAAGAAACAAGTGAAGAAACAACTGATGATCCAGATACTGACACAACAGAAGAAACAGATACTGACTAAATTTAAAATTTTGTTTGCATTTACTTATCCATGAAACTCTTTGTTGGGCTTGGCAACCCTGGTGAAAGATATAAAATAACTAGGCATAACGTTGGTTTTATGGTTTTAGATAATTTGATTAAGCAATCATCAGTTGAAGGCTGGGATAATAAGTTTGATTCATTTTTTAACAAAATTATTATTAACCAAAAAAGTGTGATACTCCTTAAACCACTGACTTTTATGAATATTTCTGGTTATGCTGTTCAAAAAGTTAAAAAGTTTTATGGCATTGATCCTAACGATATAGTCATTATACATGATGATATAGACCTTGAATTAGGTAAGATTAAATTTAAAAAAGGGGGTGGAGATGGGGGGCACAATGGTTTGAAATCAATAATTAAATTGATAGGTTCTGAATTTAATAGAATACGAATTGGTATAGGTAGACCTGAAAAAATTAGTGTATCATCATATGTCCTTAATAATTTCCGTGAAGAGGAAGTCCCTTTATTAAAAAAAATAATACTTAAAAGTTGCGAAGGTATAAATTTACTTATTGCTAATGAGGATGAAGAGTGTAGAAGACTATTTTCAAAAACTATAGTCTAATTCTTTATATCAAAACCTAAGCTTTCAGCTACTGTAAATATGTCCTTATCACCTCTACCACACATATTCATGACCATGATGTGATCTTGCGGTAATTTTGAGGCAATTTTTTTTACATAAGCTAATGCGTGACTTGGTTCTAAAGCAGGTATGATACCTTCCTTTTCACAACATAATTTAAAAGCATCTAGAGCCTCTTTATCCGTTATAGATACATATTGAACTCTACCCATATCATGTAGGTAAGAGTGTTCTGGGCCAATACCAGGGTAATCTAATCCAGCAGATATAGAATGACCCTCTATTATCTGACCATGACTGTCTTGTAATAAATAGGTCCTATTCCCATGAAGAATACCTGGTCTTCCTCCAGTTAAAGAAGCTGCATGCTCCATCTTATTGTTAACACCTTTTCCACCTGCTTCTACTCCAAACATTTTTACATCCTTATCATCTAAAAATGGGAAAAAAAGACCCATTGCATTAGAGCCTCCACCAATACATGCAACTAAACTATCGGGTAATCGTCCTTCTTTTTCAAGAATTTGTTGTTTTGTTTCAGTACCAATAATTGACTGAAAATCTCGTACCATTGTTGGATAAGGGTGTGGTCCTGCAACCGTGCCAATACAATAAAAAGTATCTGCTATATTAGTAACCCAATCCCTCAATGCTTCATTCATTGCATCTTTTAAAGTTCCACGACCTGATGTCACAGAAACTACATCTGCACCTAAAAGTTTCATTCTAAAAACATTTGGGGCTTGTCTTTCCACATCTGTTTTACCCATAAAAACAATACATTTTAAACCAAAGCGGGCACAGACTGTTGCTGTCGCAACTCCATGTTGTCCAGCTCCAGTTTCTGCAATAATCCTTTTTTTCCCCATCCTTTTCGCTAGTAATATTTGGCCAAGTACATTATTAATTTTGTGTGCCCCTGTGTGATTAAGCTCATCACGCTTAAGATATATTTTAGCACCCCCAAAATGTTTCGTAAGGCGTTCTGAAAAATAAAGAGGGCTGGGTCTTCCAACATAATCTTTAAGAAAAAATTCCATTTCCTTCCAAAAGTTATTATCAATTTTAGCTTTCTCATACTCTTTTTCTAATGATAGAATTAATGGCATTAATGTTTCTGAAACAAACCTACCACCAAAATTTCCAAATCTCCCGTTTTCATCTGGACCTTCTTTATAAGAATTTATTCTATTATCCAACATTTAAATTTTCCTCATATTTTCTTATTTTTTTTACAAAATTAGTTATTTTTACAATACTTTTTTTGCCATGACTATCTTCTACCCCAGAAGACAAATCTACTTTCTTAGCGTTTGTTTCAAAAAGGGCATCATCAATATTTGATTCATTTAATCCACCAGCTAAGAACCAGGGAAATTCCCAAGTTATATCTTCTAATATTTTCCAATCAAATTTAACACCATTTCCACCTGGTAAACTATTATAATTAGGTTTAGCATCAATTAAAATTTGATCTGCGATTTCAGCGTACTTTTCAACTAATTCTAAATCCTTTTTATCGTTTACACCTACGGCTTTTATCAAGGAAACGTTTACTTTTGACTTTATTTCTTTAACACGTTCTAAGGTCTCAGAGCCATGCAATTGAAGCATATCAAGATCAATATCTGAAATTGCATCTAAAAAATCATTAGTAGGATCAACTACCAATCCAACTTTTTTAATTCCAGGAGGAGAATTAGAAATTAATGATCTAGCAGTTTCTCTGTTCAAATATCTTGGAGATTTTTTATATAAAACCAAACCTACGTATTTAATTCCAAGATTAAACGCTACTTCAATGTGAGATGGTTCTTTTAAACCACATAATTTTATTTCAATCATAATAACTATTCAAGGAGTGATAATATATCATCTTTTTTTGAATTTAATTGTTTTTTCAATTTCTGAATTTCCATATCACTTTTACTCAATTCACTAATTTTTAATTTTAAAGATTTTCTTATTTTTTTAGATCTATTATTTTCTAAAATACACCCAAAAGTGAACCCTAATAAAATAGAAAAAATAATAATTATATATAATGGATATTCCAAGAAATTGAATTTTTTAAAATTCAAAAAATCAGGAAATAAATTAAGAACAACTATGTGTGAATTAAGCACGCCAAACCATATAAAAAGAAACATCAATATTACACTTAAGGCAAATTTAAATATCCACAGCAATAAGCATACCCTACTTATTTAATCTTTCTCTTAAAAGTTTACCAGGTTTAAAAAATGGAACAAATTTTTCATTTACTTCCACACTTATACCAGTTCTTGGATTCCTGCCAGTTCGAGGTTTTCTATGTTTAACAGAAAACGCACCGAAACCTCTTAATTCTGCTCTTCTTCCATTTGATAAAGCAGATGTTATTTCATTAAAAATAGTTTCTACTAATCTTTCAACATCTCTTTGATAAAGATGTGGGTTTTCTTCAGATATTTTTTGTACAAGCTCAGATTTGATCATAAATAACTCCAATATTTCGATGTTAGTACTTTTAAAAAAAATTTTCAACGTACTAAAGACAACAATTTTAAACTATTTGTATATTCTGGAACAAATTTTAAACTATCAATAGAAATTCTATTAATAATTTCATTTAAAAAGAATTTTTTACTTGGAGTTTCAATATCAATAATTGGTAAACCTTTAAAATCAGGATAATTTGTTTCTAGATATTTTAATGCCTCTTTTTCTGTTCCAATTCCATCAATTAAGCCCAAGTCCAATGCCATTCCACCAGTTAATGTTCTTCCGTCTGAAACTAACTCAAGCACACTTTGATTTATATTTCTATTCTTTTTTATTATAGAAATGAACCAATCAAAACTGTAATTAACCAATTTTTGATTATTAATTTTTACAAGAGGGTCTAAGGGAGATAAAGGATTTTGACCCCCTTTGATTTTTCCTGATTTTGTAGTATCAGTCCTAACTCCAATCTTTTCAGATAGTTCTGAAAAATTTTGATTTTCAACAATTACACCAATTGAACCAGTTAATGTATTTTGTCTTGCAAGAATATAGTTTGAGGCCAGAGCTACTATATAACCACCAGAGGTAGCAATTTCACCCATTAAAGAAATTACTGGTTTTTTTTGAGATAAACTATTAATTGCAACATAAAGACTTTCAGAACCAACTACAGTTCCACCTGGACTATTAATTTTCACAAGAACTGATTTAACATTTTCATTTTTGGCCAAATTATCAATTATTTCTACTATTTCGCTATTATCAAAAATAATCCCATTAATATTTATCCTAGCTATATGTGAAAAATTAGAGGAGAAATTAGTAAAATTCGAAAATAAATATATGGCAGTGGCTAGAATTATTGAGATTAATATGCCACGCCATAATCCTTTTCTATACCATTTTTTTTTTGTTTCTTCTAAAATCTGCCAATCTAAAGACATCCTAAAAAGCTTTAATCTTTTTCTTCCTCTTTATTCAATGCAGCACCTAATATATCTCCTAAAGAAGCTCCAGAGTCTGATGATCCATATTGCTGTACTGCCTCTTTTTCTTCAGCTATTTCTTTGGCTTTAATTGAGAAACTTACTTTGCGATTTGCTTTATCAATATTTGTAATTCTAGCATCAACTTTGTCACCCACAACAAACTTGTCTGAACGTTGTTCTGACCTATCCCTAGATAAATCTGATCTTCTTATAAAGGAATTTATGCCATTATATTCAACATCAACACCATTTTCCTGTAAATTTGAAATTGTTACAGTAACAATCTGACCTCTTTTAAGGTCACTAACAGTATCAGAAAAAGGATCTTTCTCTAAAGCTTTAATTGAAAGAGAAATTCTTTCTTTCTCAATGTCAATGTCAATTACCTGGGCTTTAACTAAATCACCTTTCTTATAAATTTCTAGTGCCTCCTCACCTGATTTATTCCAATCAAGGTCTGTCAAATGAACCATTCCATCAATATCTTCTCCTAATCCAACGAATAAACCAAATTCTGTTATATTTTTTATTTCGCCCTCTACATTACTTCCAACTGGGTTATTTTCTGCAAAATTTTCCCAAGGATTTCCTTTAGTTTGTTTTAAGCCTAAGCTCACTCTTCTCTTATCAGTATCAATTTCTAAAACCATAACTTCTAACTCTTGACTAGTAGATACTATCTTGCCAGGGTGGACGTTTTTTTTAGTCCAAGACATTTCAGAAACATGAACTAATCCTTCTACTCCAGATTCAAGTTCAACAAATGCCCCATAATCAGTAATGTTGGTAACTCTCCCAGTATGATTTGATCCCAAAGGATATCTTTTCTCAACATCACTCCATGGATCATCTTGAAGTTGCTTCATTCCAAGGCTAATTCTATGAGTATCTTTATTTATTTTAATCACTTGGACTTTAATAGTATCTCCAATATTTAACAATTCTGAAGGATGATTTACTCTCCTCCATGCCATATCAGTTACGTGTAAAAGACCATCAACTCCTCCTAGATCAATAAATGCACCATACTCTGTAATATTTTTTACAACTCCATCAGCAATTGATCCTTCGGCAAGATTACCCACCAACTCTGCTCTTTGCTCAGCTCTGGACTCTTCCAAAATAGCTCGTCTGGAAACAACTATATTTCCTCTACGTCTGTCCATTTTTAAAATTTGAAAAGGCTGAGATACATTCATAAGTGAGTTGGTATCTCTTATTGGTCTAACGTCAACTTGGCTACCAGGAAGAAATGCAATTGCCCCTCCAAGATCAACTGTAAAACCACCCTTTACCCTACCAAAGATAATACCATCTACTTTCTCTTCTTTTCCTGATGCTTTTTCTAAGCGATCCCATGCTTCTTCACGTCTTGCCTTTTCTCTACTTAGTAGAGCTTCTCCCCGAGAACCTTCTACCTTCTCAAGATAAACTTCTACAGTATCACCAACTGATATCTCTGGGCTTTGGCCTGGTCCAGAGAACTCCCTCAAATCAACTCTACCTTCCATTTTATACCCTATATCAATAATAGCCTGGCCAGCCTCAATCGCAATTACTGATCCATTTACTACTTCACCTTCTTTAGGTGTTGAGCTATCTAAACTCTCATTAAGTAATTTTTCAAAAGCCTCCATAGTAGCGAGTGCTGACATATAGGTCTCCTCATCGTATTTTGATTCTTTAAAAGTTATGAAATATGTTAATATAGTATAAATTCAACTATTCAATGTTATTTTTCTAATTTTCTTGAAATTATTTGAATAATTTTTTTTAATCCATCGTCAGAAGTAATATTTGATGTATCTAATAAGTAGGCATCTTTTGCTGATACTAATGGTGAGAGTTGTCTGTTTTTATCGATATAATCTCTCTTTGTTAAATCATCAATTATATCACTTAAATTCAAATTTGAATTTGAATTTGAATTTGAATTTGAATTTTTTTTCAGATATTGGTCATACCTTCTTTTAGCTCTTATCTCTATATCAGCATCCACAAATATTTTAATGTCAGCGTTTGGACATACTACAGTTCCAATATCTCTACCATCTAATACAGTACCCCCCTCTTGCATCGCAAATTCTCTTTGATAAGTTAAAAGATTATCTCTTACAATTTTATTTTTGGAAATTATGCTTGCTTTAAGTGATATTTCTTCGTTTCTTAAATGACTTAATTGGAAATCTTTATTAATTAATAATCTTAATGAATCTTGAACGTTTTGTTTTGAAATTTCAGAATGTATTTCTGCGGATTTTAAATAATAGGCTACAACTCTATATAAAATTCCAGTATCTAGATATTTAAAACCAAAATGATTTGCTGTTTTTTTTGCTAAAGTTCCCTTTCCAGAAGCTGCAGTTCCATCAATAGCAACTATAAATTTCATTGTTTTTTATATAAAACAAGATTGATTTTTAATTCTAAAAAAGACATCTTTTAACTCTTTAATATTGATATATCTAATCCTAATGAATTCATAAGATCAATAAAATTTGGAAAACTTGTTTTAATTGAAGATGCTCCTCGTATCTCAACACTTTTCTCAGTAATACTTCCGAGAATAGCAAAAGACATGGCAATTCTGTGATCATTTGAGGCATCAATTATGCTTCCACCTTTTATTTTTTGATTTCCTTTGCCAAAAATAGTCAATTTATCTTGTTTTTCTGAAACATTCACACCACTTCTCTTCAAACCATCTGAAACAGCACTTATTCTATCGCTTTCTTTATATCTTAGCTCCTTTATTCCATCCATTATTGTAGGGCCCTTAGCTGTAGCCGCTAAAATAGATAAAATAGGATATTCATCAATCATTCTAGGAGATCTTTCCTTAGGTACTTCTATCCCCTTTAAATTAGGGGAGTAAGTAACATGTATATCAGCAACTAATTCTCCATTTTCCAAATTCTTGTTCTCAATTTTTATATTTGCTCCCATTTCAATTAATGTATCTATGAAACCGTCTCTTAGAGGATTTAACCCAACATTTTTTATAACAATTTCAGAATTTGGTATCATACAAGCTGAAGCAATTGGAAATGCAGCTGAAGAAATATCACCTGGAACTTTAATAGCACTTGTAGTAATTTTTGAAAAACCACTAACTGAAATAATTTTACTTAATCCTTTTCTCTTAACTTTTATATTAGCACCAAAAGACTCCAACATTTTTTCTGTATGATCTCTAGTAGCTTCATTTTCTGTAATGCTTGTTGTACCTTTTACATTTAGACCTGCAAGCAAAATAGCAGATTTTACTTGTGCGGAAGGAATTTTGAGAATGTAGTTAATTGGAATAGGTTCATTAGATCCAATAACATGTATAGGTAGTTTACAATCGTAATTAGTTGAAAAAAAAGCACCAAACTCAGATAATGGTTCTACAACTCTATCCATTGGTCTGTTGCGAAGACTTTCATCTCCTGTAAAAGTTGCTTTAATAGGACTTGTTGATACTAATCCCATTAATAATCTTACTGAAGTACCAGAATTTCCACAATCTATAATGTCGTCTGGTTCACAAAATCCACCTATTCCAACACCGTGTACAAACCACTCATTTCCTCTCTTATATATATCAACACCCAAGGCTTTTAATCCATTTGCAGTTTTAAATACATCTTCAGATTCTAATAGATCTGATATGATAGTTTTTCCAACAGCCAAGCTTCCTAATATTAGTGCTCTGTGAGATATAGACTTATCACTAGGAACATAAATTTGTCCCTTCAATGCAGAAGAGTTTCCTGAGATAATAGTTTGAAACTTTTTATTCATATTTTTTTTTGAAGATTAAATAGTTAGTGTTTCGTCCTGAATCTATTGCTTTTTTTTCATATTTTGTATTGAAATTCCTTATATTTGAAATTTCATTTTGAAATAAATTCGAGTTAATTAGATCAAAATTCTTTTTTTTCTTCATAATCCCTAATATTTGAGCAGCATAGTCATCAATATCTGTTGCTATATTAATTGTTCCATTTTTTTCTAATAGAGAACATAAATAGAAAGCATTATTTTCATTGAAAAATCTTCTTTTTTTATGCTTATTTTTTGGCCATGGATCTGGAAATAAGACATAAATTTCGTTTAACGTTGACAAGTTTAAATTATAAATTAAATCAAGACAATTTCCAAAATGGATACGTAAATTAGATATCTTGTATTTGATGATTTTATTTAACAAACTCGCAACACCATTCTCAAAAATTTCACAACCAATAAATCCTACGTTTGGGAATGATAAGGCCTTTTCAAACAGAAAATCACCCATTCCAAAACCAATTTCAAGTCTAATATCCATTATTCTTAAATCATTAAATAAATTGTATGGGTTTATTTTTTTTAATTTAGGTATATTGTCATTATCACTTGGGAATATGGAAAATTCGTTAATATATTTGTCAAGATTTTTCTGTTGCAGATTACTTAATTTTTTGCCTTTTCTCCTTCCAAATATTTTATTTTGTTTGTCTTCTTTAAACATATAAATAATAAACTCAAAGAAATTTTATTAAGTTATATTTTGTTTAAGTTTTTCAATAAGGTCTGTTTTTTCCCAAGAAAAACTACCGTCATCCCCATGAGGTTGTCCAAAATGACCATAAGCTGCAGTTTTTGAATATATTGGTTTTTGTAAATTAAGATGTTTAATTATACCTGAAGGACTCAAATCCATACTTTTTAAAATACTATCAATTATCTTGCTCTCTGGAACGGTATTAGAATTAAATGTATTTACAAAAATTGACAGCGGCTGTGAAACACCAATCGCATAAGAGAGTTGAATAACACATTTTGTCGCCAAACCACATGATACTATGTTTTTTGCTAAATATCTTGCAGCATAGGCTGCTGATCTATCAACTTTCGTAGGATCTTTACCCGAAAATGCTCCACCACCATGAGGAGCTGACCCACCATAAGTATCAACAATTATTTTTCTCCCAGTAAGTCCTGCATCACCATCTGGACCACCTATAACAAATTTTCCAGTAGGGTTTACATGCCAAATTGTATTCTCTGTAATCCATCCATCAGGTAATGTCTCTAAAATATAAGGGGTAATTATTTCTTTTATATTTTCCGAAGTGAGCTGTTCGTCAAAATGTTGAATAGAAACAACAATTGATTTTATACTATGAGGAATTCCATTAATGTAATTTACTGTCAATTGAGATTTTGAGTCTGGGCCTAGTTTGTCTTTAAGCTCATTTTTTCTTGCAATACTAAGCCGTTTCAAAATAGCTTGAGAATATTGAAGAGGAGCAGGCATTAATTCCGGTGTTTCATTAACTGCATATCCAAACATAATTCCTTGATCACCAGCTCCTTCTCTATCAACACCTTGTGCAATGTCTGGAGATTGCTGATGAAGCAGATTTAAAATTTTTAAGTCATTCCAATGAAAACCTTTTTGTTCATAACCAATGTTTTTAACTGTTGACCTTACAGTTTCTATTACAAGCTCAGATAGATCTTCAATTTTCATAGTATTTTTAAGCCCTACCTCTCCTCCAACCACCACTTGATTAGTGGTTGCAAACACTTCACACCCAACTCTAGCTTGGTGATCTATTCTTATTAGTTCATCTAAAATCGCATCTGAAATTTTGTCACAGACCTTATCTGGGTGACCTTCAGATACTGACTCGGAAGTGAAATCATATTGTAATTTTTCTGCCATATTATTTAATTTTTAATATCAAATAAGCGATTTTTTATACTTACTCTTTTTAAAACATAAAAAATAAAATAGTGCAAATAAACAAATTAATAAAAGATTCCATTTTTTAGACCCAAATTTAGAATACAATGTTTCATCAATTTTTTTTGGAATTTTTACATCTATATAACCTTCAATATTCAGGGGTATTTTTTTTAGAATTCTTCCATATGGATCAATCAATGCAGAGATTCCTGTATTAGCAGATCTTAAAACAGGTAATCCTTGTTCTATTGCTCTTGCTCTTATTTGAACAATGTGTTGTTGTGGACCATTATATGATCCAAACCAGGCATCATTTGTTAAATGGACAATAAAATCTGAATTTACCGTATTTGCATCGATCTCATTTGAAAAAATAGACTCATAACAAATAAATAAAGAGATTTTGATAGAATTATCAATTATAATTTCATTTGTTTTCGTTCCAACGCTAAAGCCTGTAATTCCATTATTTTCAATTCCAGTTTCTACAAATATTTTTAAAAAATTATTAAATGGAACAAACTCTCCAAAAGGAACTAAATGTTTTTTATCATATATTTGTTCCACTTCACCATTTGCATTTAAATAATATGCTGAGTTAAATAATTTATTAGAGCTTTGATCATACCTTCTTGCTCCTAAAATGATAGGCTTAGAAATATTATTTAATATTATATTTTGAAAATTTTTTTTATACTCCAAAAAAAATGGGACTGATGTTTCAGGCCATATTAATAGATCAACATTTTTTGAATTTTTATTACTAAGCTTAATTAGCTTACTAAAATTAACCTCTTCTAAATCCTTTTTCCATTTGTTTTTCTGCAATATATTAGGTTGGATTATTCTTATTTGTTTATTTATTTCATCATCAACTTTATTATTATCTCGATATAAGCCATAAATATTAAGTAAAGAAAATCCTATTATTGAAAGTAAAATTCCTGTTTTTCCAGTTGGAATAATTAAGCACAAAATAATTATAATAGAGGTCAACCAATATGGACCAAAAATAGAAAGTACTTGAGAAATAGGCGTATCTATGAATGCTAATCCCAATAGGACCCAAGGAAACCCTGTAAAAAAATGAGATCTTAAAATTTCAGCTAATGAAAGACAAATTGCTAGTTTGAAAAGAGATATTTTTTTATTTTTAAAATCATTTTTGTAACTAGAAAAGAAAAATGCGCTTCCCCAAAATAAAGAGAGTACTCCAGATAAAAATATTAATGCAAAAGGTGCTAAAATAACTTTTATATCCGGTTCGACTAAAAATGGTTCAATTATCCAAACTAAAGAAAATGAAAAGTAACCAAATCCAAACAAAAAACCAAAAAAAAATGATTTTTTTGGACTATAATTCTTTTTTAACCAATAATTACCGATTACGACTAATGCTACTACAATAATATAAGGAAAGGAAAATGGTGGGTTAGCTAGGGATAAAAAAACACCTAAAATTAAGGGTAAATTGAAATCTAAATTTTTTATTTTATGTAAATTATCTTTATTTATTATCCACATTTTCTCTTTTAAATTTCTTTGATAACTGCAACCTCAACCTTTTTATTCTTCTAGCATCAGCCTCAACTATACTAAATTCATTTCCAAAAATGTCTTTTATTACCTCACCTCTAACTGGTATTCTATTTGTTAATGAATTAACTAACCCACCTATTGTTTCATATTCTTCATCTTGAGAATTATCGTATCTAAGATTTACACCTGATTGAGATCTAAACATGTCCAATTCTAATCTAGCATTTACTAAAAAAAGATTTGGCTTTTCCTCTATCCATAGTTGATCTTCATCTTCATCATGTTCATCAATTATTTCTCCCACTATTTCTTCTAATAGGTCCTCAATAGTTACTAAACCTTCTACACCTCCATATTCGTCAATTACTAATGCCATATGAATTCTTTCCGTTTGCATTTTTTGTAGAAGAGTTTTTAGATTCATTGAAGGTGGTACAAAAATTAGAGGTCTAATTTTATTTTTAATATCTAACATACTGTCTTTATTAAAACCGTCTCCTAATGCAAAATCTTTAAGATGTAATAAACCTAACGGATTATCTAAGGTATCTTTAAAGATAGGAATTCTAGATAACCTATACTTTCTAAATATTTCTGAAAGCTCTTCGGAACTCATATCATCTGATGCAGCTATTATGTCGGCTTTAGGTATAGCAATATCTTCAACCCTTATTTCACTAAGACTTGGTAAATTTTGGTCTACAACTTCTGTTGCTTCTTTTTTTTCTTCATTACTAAAAACATTATTCCAAAATGAATTTTGTTTATCTTTTTTTTGAGATTGTTTTGGATATTTATTCATTTTATTCCACAAATTTAAATTTTAAGATATTTTTTATATGGATTATTTATTCCACACTCATTTAAAGATTTAATTTCAATATCATTCATTAATTTAAATTCAGAATACTTTTTATGATCAAATCCTAACAAGTGAAGACATGAATGAATTAACATATGAATAATATAATCTTCGAAAATTAAATTTACCTCTTTAGCTTTTTTAAAGCATGTTTCGTATGAAATAGCTATATCACCAATGTCTAAAGTACCTTCTTCATAAGAAATATAGTGAGAAATGTCTTTATTATCTAATAAATCTTTATACTTCAAGTTTTTCAACCTAGGCCAACTAAGTACATTAGTGGTTCTGTTCTTATCTCTAAAAATTTTATTATATTCTTTCATTTTTTCGTCATTACAAGCTAAAATCGATACTTCTAAAAATTTATAAATTTTTGAGTAAGCTAAAATTTTGAAAGTTGACTTGAAGGCTATTTTGGATATTTTTTTTAAGTCAATTACTGACCATTTTTTTTCTTGTATATTGATGTGAATTTTTGCTGGCATTTACAAATCTATCTAACTTGACTTGTCATCATAAGCGTCAACAATTTTTTGAACAAGATTATGCCTTACAACGTCTTTTGATGTGAAATAAACGAAACGTATTTCTTTAATTTTTTTTAAAATTTTAGAAGCCTCATTTAAGCCACTCTCAAAACCCTTAGGTAAATCAATTTGTGTAAGGTCTCCTGTTACTGCAGCTTTTGAACCTCTACCAATTCTCGTTAAAAACATTTTCATTTGATTTGAGGTTGTATTCTGTCCTTCGTCTAAAATAATAAAAGAATTTGAAAGTGTTCTGCCTCTCATAAATGCTAAGGGGATGATTTCAATTATTTTACCCTCTAACATCTTGGTTACTTGTTTTGTTGGAAGAAAGTCATATAATGCGTCATACAAAGGCTGCATATAAGGGTCAATTTTATCTTTAATATCACCTGGTAAAAACCCAAGTTTTTCACCTGCTTCTACTGCTGGCCTTGTTAAAATAACTTTGTCTACTTGACCTTTTAAAAACATAGATACAGCAACTGCTATCGCAACATAGGTTTTTCCAGTACCAGCTGGGCCTACACCAAACGTGAGATCATAGTTAATTAAGCTCTCAATAAAATCTTTTTGACTGTAATTTCTAGGACTAATAAGTTTTTTCTTAGTTTTTAGATCATATTGATTAACCTGACTTTCTTGTTGTTTTTCTATAAGGGAAAAATTAGACATCTTAAGGCTTGTCAGAATAAAATCAATAATGTCATTACCTTCAAAAGATCTACCCTCTTCTAAAGAAAAATAAATGTTTTTTAAAATATTTGCAGCTTTTTTTTGATCATCAAAATTTCCTGAAAAAAGAAGTTTATTTCCTCTCCTTGTAATTTGAATTCCCAATTTATCTTCTAAAAAAATAATATTTTGATCTCTTACCCCACAAAGTTCGATTAGAACACTGTTATCTTGAAATTCAATTTCTAGAGGTGGTTCTGAAACTTCTATTAAAAAATTATCAACTTTTGACAACGATTAAATTCTGACTAATTAAAAAGTTAAAATACAATTATTATTTTGATTTGTAAAATGGATGTCTGGTAATCAATAAATATATCTCAATTTAAGTGACATATTCGCCTGATAAGCTTAATCCATTTGTTGAATTAATTTTTACCGGTATAATTTTACCTATTTGATTTTGTTTTGAATTTAAAACCACTGGGTTCATGTAAGGAGTTCTTCCAACATATTGATCTTCAAACTTACCAATTTTTTCTATAAGAACTTCTTGAACACTTCCAATTAAGTTTTGTTGAAATTGTTGTTGATACAAAGAAATAGTTTCTTGAAGTTTTAAAAGTCGATTACTTTTTATATCATCAGGTATATCTTTCATTTCAAAAGAAGGAGTCCCAGTTCTAGGCGAATATTTAAAGCTATATGCTTGCGAGTATTTTATGATTTTACATACATCTAGAGTTTTTTGAAAGTCTACTTCTGTTTC
Source organism: uncultured Alphaproteobacteria bacterium (assembly GCA_902578545.1). Lineage (GTDB taxonomy): Bacteria > Pseudomonadota > Alphaproteobacteria > Rhodobacterales > Rhodobacteraceae > CACIIZ01. Next base: position 197,696 of record CACHDI010000001.1, on the reverse strand, counting down.
ACCTGGAAAACCAACAATAAAGTCACCAGAAATTGCAATTTCTGGCCTAATTTTTTTTAATCTAGAAATTATATCTAAATAATATTCAACAGTATGCCCTCTATTCATTTTTTTTAATATTTTGTTACTTCCAGATTGAATTGGGAGATGAAGATATGGCATTAGTTTTTCTTCTTGTCCAAATAGTTGAATAAGGTCTTCATTCATATCTCTTGGATGAGATGTAACAAATCTTAATCTTTTTAAATTATCTATTCTACATAATAATTTGATGAGATTTGTAAAATTTACATTTTGATTTTTCTCATTTTCATAACAATATGCATTAACATTTTGACCTAATAGGGTTATTTCTTTTACACCAGAATCTACTAACTCGTTTGCTTCTTTAATAATAATTTTTGGAGATCTAGACCTTTCTGCTCCTCTTGTATAAGGAACTACACAAAATGTACAAAATTTATCACAACCTTCTTGTATTGTTAAAAAGGAAGTTGTCTTTCTAATATTATTTTTATTTAAATTTAATTTTTCAAATTTATCCTCTATTGGAAAATCAGTATCTACTACTTTTTCATTAACCTCTAATTTTTTGATAATTTCAGGCAATCTATGGTAAACCTGTGGGCCAAGCACCATATCAACTATTTCTGATCTCTGAATTATTTCTTGTCCTTCAGCTTGAGCTACACAACCAATAACACCAACTTTTAATTCAGGATTTTTTTGCTTCAACTTTCTATAGCGACCTAATTCTGAATATACTTTCTCAGCAGCTTTCTCCCTAATGTGACAAGTATTTAATATTATTAAATCTGAGTTAATCTCATTATCAGCTTTAGAAATACCGTGTTTAATTAAAGACTCCTCTATTCTTTCTGAATCAAACACATTCATTTGACATCCATAAGTCTTTAAAAAAATTTTTTTTATTTTTTTATTCATTATATTAATTCTCGATTGAAAAACTCCTATTATAAAATTTAATAGTTATCAAGAGATGAAAATGATTGAATTTTTTATTATATGATTGAAAAATTAAAATATTAAATATTATAATTAATTAATTAAATATTATAATTAATTATCAAGCTAATTAATCATAAAGAAAAATATACCAGTTCCAATAACAATAAGGATTTTAAATGAAATTACATGTTAAGGTTTTAATAGTTGGAGGTGGAGTTGTAGGAGCTAGCATTGCTTATCACCTACAAAAGGGTGGTTGGAAAGACATTGTATTAATAGAGAGGGATGAATTAACTTCTGGGTCTACCTGGCATGCAGCAGGACTGCTTCCCTTATTTAATATGTCTTATGCAACGAGCCATATTCATGACTACTCTGTCAAATTTTATAAAAAATTAGAGAAAGAACTGAATACCGATATTGGCTTTAAGGTAGTAGGTAATTTAAGAATGGCTCAGACTCAAGATCGTATGGATGAATTTATGCTATACAGTTCCACGGCAGATACGGTAAATATTCCTTATGAATGGAAAAATCCCAAACAAATTAAAGATAGATGGCCTTTAGTTTATTCTGAAGATTTAAAAGGTGCTATTTATCATCCAACTGATGGTTACATAAATCCCGCTGATTTAACACAAGCAATAGCGAGAAGTGCCCGTTCAAATGATGTAAAAATTGAAAGGAAAACTCAGGCAGATTCCTTTTACTGGGATGGAAATTCTTGGCACGTACAATGCTCAAAAATGTTTGAAAAAGGTGGTAATTTATTAGTAAGCAAGGATAAAGTTACGTATATTGCTGAACATGTTGTAACTGCTACTGGAAATCATGTACAAAATACTTCTAAACTTTTAAATACAAAGATTGCTGCTATACCTGTAGAACATCAGTATATTGTAACCGAAGAAGATCCAAAACTTATTGAATACAGAAAAAATAATGATGAGCATCCAGTTCTGAGGGATGCCGATGCAAAATGGTACGTTAGAGAGGAAAGGGGAGGATGGATTTTAGGACCATACGAAAAAAATGCACCAGCACGATTTCAATATAATGTGCCTGATAGTTTTAGAGCTGATTTATTTCCTTTAGAACTTGAGAGAATTGAAAATGAATATTTGTCATTTATCAAAAGAATACCCAGTAGTGAAACTCTGGGTATTAAAGATGATTTCAATGGACCTATTTGTTATACACCAGATGGAAATCCCCTTTTAGGACCAGCATTTGGTTTACGAAACCTATGGTTAGCAGAGGGTTTTTCATTTGGAATAACTGCAGCAGGTGGAGCAGGATATTATTTAGCCCAGATGATGATCAATGGAGAGGCAGAAATAGATATGACCAGCCTTGATCCAAAAAGATATGGATCATGGATTACTACAGAATATACATCTAGAAAGAATGAGGAGTGTTATGAACATGTTTACATTCTTCATCATCCAGATGAGGAAAGACCTGCTTGCAGACCATTAAGGACTTTTCCTTGTTACGATCGGTTAAAAAAATTAGGAGCACAATTTGGTCAGGTTAATGGATGGGAAAGACCCAATTATTATGCCGATAAAGATTTTAATGATCTTGATTCAAGGAGTTTTAGAAGGGGAAAATGGTGGGAATATTCTAAAAATGAAGCACAAGCAATTAGGCATCAAGTAGGCTTAATCGAAATTTCTGCATTTACAAAACAAATAGTAAAAGGTCCTGGCGCAGCTCTTTTTTTGGATTGGTTTACTTGTAATAATCTACCAAATATCAATAGAATAAATTTGACATATTGCCTGACTACTTCAGGAACTGTTAGGTCGGAATATACAATAGTAAGAAAAAGTGAAAATGAATTTTATCTTATATCTGCTGGTGCTCTTACAGATTATGATAAGGATTATTTGATCAAAAAGGCCCAAGATAAAGAAAAAGAATTTGGCTATATTGAAATTCAAGACGTAACAAGTCAATTTGGGACTTTCGCTATTGCAGGACCAAAGTCTAAAGAATTACTGATAAGTTTAACAAATAGTGAAAATCCTGAACAATTATTTTCAAATGAAAATTTTCCATGGCTTTCTAGCAAAGAGATTGAAATAAATATGATACCAACACTTGCTATAAGGGTAGCATATACAGGAGAATTAGGTTGGGAATTACATTATCCTGTAGAATTTCAAAATAAACTACTTGATTTACTTTTGTTATCAGGAAAAAACTTTGATCTTAAATTAGTCGGTTCAAGAGCTCAAAACTGGTTACGACAAGAAAAAAGCTACAGAGCCTTTGGAAATGAACTCGGAAGAGATGCTTGTTTAGTTGAAGCAGGATTAGAAAAATTTATAAATTTTAATAAAGAATTCCTTGGGAAGGATGCACTTCAAAAACGTAATATAAAATCGAAATGTGTAACTTTACTAATTGATGGACCAAAGGATTGTGATCCTTGGGGTAGAGAAGCCATTTATAAAGATGGTAAAACTGTTGGAAGACTTACTTCAGGTGGATATTCAGTTTTTTTTGAAAAATCAATTGGGATGGGTTATGTTGATAAAGTTTATGCAAATATTGGTGAAAAATTAAAAGTAAAAATGTTAAATCAACTATGGCCTGCTACAATAGTTGAAGATAGTCCCTACGATCAAAATAATTCAAAAATTAGAAATAGATAGTAATAATCTGAATTTATATATTTTCTGAAATTGCTTTACTAAAAATCTCACTATCAACATTTCCTCCACTTACTACAACAATTATATCTTTTTCATTCAGTTTGTCCGCAGAAAAAATTGCTGCAGCGGCAGCAACAGCTCCCCCAGGCTCTGAAACAATTTTAAAATGTTGATATAAAAATTTCATGGCTTTTAAAACTTCTTTCTCACTTACAACTAAACCTTCACCTGCGTTTCTTTTTAATATTGGAAAAGTCAATTCACCAGGTGTGGGGGTAAGAATTGCATCACATATTGATGAATTATTAGTTTCATTAATTTCTCTTTTACCTGATTTCAATGATCTTGCGGTATCATCATAAAACTCTGGTTCACAAGTTCTCAATTTATAAAAAGGAGCATATTTTTCCAGAGCAAGTAAGATACCTGCTGACAATCCTCCTCCTCCACAACAAACTAATACTTCGGCTTTTTCTATACCTAATTTTTTGGATTGTTTGATAATCTCTAAACCACAAGTTCCCTGGCCAGCAATGATTAAGTCGTCATCATAGGGTTTAATAAGTGTTAGTTTTTTTTCATTAGCTATATTTTCTCCAATTTTTTCTCTTATCTCAGTATATCTATCATAAAAAATTATTTCAGAATTATAATCCAAAGTATTTGATATTTTTTGTTTTGGAGCATCTTTAGGCATTACTATTAGAGATGGTATATCATGCGCCTTACACGCAGCTGCTACACCCTGAGCATGATTACCTGATGAATACGCGACGACACCATTTAAAATTTTATTTTCTTTTTTTAAATGGGAGATTGCACACCAAGCCCCTCTAAATTTAAAACTACCCGTTATCTGTAGACATTCAGGTTTTATGAAAATATTTTTTCCTAAAATTTCATTAACTTTTGAATTAAACAACAATGGTGTTTCATAAACAATGTTTCTTGCATACTCTTGTGATTGAATTAATAAATCTATATTAGACAATTTAGATGTCCTTTATTTATCATCATAATATCTGAAGCACTGCATTTAAATCACTTCCAATCCAAGTTGGTTTCCATTGAATCTTTTCCTCAGGTAATTTGTTTCTATTGATCCATATACTGGAAAATCCAAAAGCTGTCCCTCCAGCTGCATCCCAGCCATTAGAAGAAACAAAAACAAAATCTTCGATATCGCATCCAAAATGCTCGAGTACCAAGTGATAGACTTTTTCATTTGGTTTAAATAGGCCTAATTTTTCAGCAGATATTATAATATCTAAATAATTATTTATGTTAGATTTTGTAGCTGCACTATTAAGCATTTCCATAGTGCCATTTGATAAAATAGCAGATGGGTAGCCTGCAGATTTTAATTCCTTTAGGACCCCCAAAACTTCTGGAAATGTATCCAGTTCTTTATAAAGTTCGAGCAAGTCATTTTTTAAATTATCATTTTTGTTTAAATTATAAAATTCTAATGCATAATCTAGGGCATCTTCAGTTATTTTCCAAAAATTGGTCTTATAACCAATTGAATTATAATACCATGTATAACCTATTTGTTTATCACGCCATAAGTTAGATACCTTTGTCCAGATTTTCATAAAATCTGGATCAGCCATTTTTTTTGAATAGTTTCTAGCTGCTGCATTAACATCAAAAAGAGTCCCATAGGCATCAAAAATGATTATTTTATTCATTCAAGTTCTCCTATCAAAAAGAAAAGAATTATTAGATATTGTCAATTTGTGGAAGACCCATAATATGATAACCACCATCAACATACAAAATTTCACCTGTTGTAGAAGAACTATTATCACTCAATAAATAAAGCGCGGCGTTTCCCACAGATTCCAGGTCTGCATTTTTTCTAAGAGGTGCATTTTTTTCAGTCGTCCTAAATACTTGCCGTGCTCCCCCAATTGCTGCACCTGCTAATGTTTTCATAGGTCCAGGGCTAATAGCATTTACTCGTATTTTATCTGGCCCTAAGTCATTTGCAAGATACCTAACTGATGATTCTAAAGCAGCTTTTACGGGCCCCATAACATTATAATTTGGGGTAACACGTTGACTCCCCATATAAGAAACAGTAAGCAAAGAACCCCCGTTTGGCATTAGAGGAATAGACCTTTTTGCAAGATTTACAAAGCTATAGCATGAAATATCTAAAGAATTTAAGAAATTTTTTCTTGAGGTATTAACAAACCTTCCATTTAATTCTTCTTTATCTGAATAAGCCAATGCATGAACTAAAAAATCTAATTTTCCCCACTTATTGTAAATCTCTTCGAAAAGTTTATCTAAAGAATCTTCATTTTGAACATCTGCTAGCATACAAATTTTAGCATCAACACTTTCAGCTAGTGGACCAACTCTTTTTAATAAATTTTCATTTTGATAAGAAATGGCAATTTCAGCTCCAGAATCTGACAATACTTTAGAAATTCCCCAAGCAATAGATCTCTCATTTGCAACACCGAGTATTAAACCACACTTATTTTCCATTGTTACTGGCATTAATCTCTTAACTTACTAAAAGCTAATGTTGCATTAGTTCCACCAAATCCAAAACTATTTGAGATTACTGTATCAAACTCAACATTATTTCTAGATTTCATCAATATTTCGTTTGTTTTTAAATCACTATCTAAATTAAAAATATTTGAACTTGCTGATAAAAATCCTGAGTGCATCATTAAGATCGAATATATAGCTTCATGAACACCTGCAGCGCCTAAACTATGTCCTGTCAAAGACTTAGTAGATGAAATAGGTGGAATATCCTTGTTTCCAAAAATTCTTCTAATGGCTTCAACCTCAACTACATCTCCCGCAGGTGTTGAAGTTCCATGTGCATTTATATATGAAACTTTACGATCTTCTATACTAGACAAAGCAAGCTTCATTGACCTTTCACCTCCCTCACCGGAAGGTGCTACCATATCGTGACCATCAGAAGTTGCTCCATATCCTGTGATTTCAGCATATATTTTTGCACCTCTAGCTTTTGCATGTTCGTAACATTCCAATACTAATACTCCAGCCCCTCCTGAAATTACAAACCCATCCCTATCTTTATCATAAGCCCTTGATGCAGTTTCAGGTATATCATTATATTTGCTGGACATTGCTCCCATCGCATCAAAAAGGCATGATAAGGTCCAATCTAATTCTTCTCCCCCACCTGCAAATATAATGTCTTGTTTTCCTAATTGAATTTGCTCTAAACCATTGCCAATACAATGAGCCGATGTCGAACAAGCTGATGAAATTGAATAGTTAACTCCTTTTATTTTAAAAGGAGTAGCTAAACACGCTGAATTAGTTGAAGACATCCCTCTAGTCACCATAAATGGACCCATTCTTTTTGGGCTCTTTTTTTCTAAAACTATTTGATGGGCAGCAAAAAGGTTTTTTGTAGAAGGTCCACCTGAGCCTACAATTAGACCCGTTCTTTCATTTGAGATTTCAGTTTCAGTTAAACCACTATCTTTAATTGCTTGCTCCATAGCAATATAATTGTAAGCCGCTCCATCCCCCATAAATCTTAGTTGTCTTTTGTCTATATGATCGGATAGATTAATTTTTGGCATACCATGAACCTGAGATCTAAAACCATGAAATTCGTACTCTTCAGAAAATGTAATACCAGATTTTCCTTTTTTTAAAGATTCGGTTACTTCTTTTGCGTCTAGTCCAATTGATGAAATAATACCCAAACCTGTGACAACTACTCTTTTCATAAATGTCTCTCCTAGAAATAACCTAAAATAAAAGAATTATAAAAATTCTAATCTTCAAACAAACCCACCTTAAGCCCTTTAGCACTAAAAATTTCTTCACCATCTGCAAATACTTTTCCATCAGATATTCCTAGCTTAAGTCTTCTTTCCAAAACCCTAGAAAAATTAATTTCATATCTCACTAATTTCGTATGTGGTGTTACCATACCTTTAAATTTAACTTCGCCAACTCCTAGTGCTCTCCCACGACCTTTTAGTCCCCTCCAACCTAAATTGAAACCTGTTAATTGCCACAAAGCATCAAGGCCAAGGCAGCCTGGCATAACTGGGTCACCAACAAAATGACAGTCAAAAAACCACAAATTTGGACTAATAATCAATTCTGCAACAACATGTCCCATTTTATTAGTTCCACTGTCTTTTGATATTTCAGAAATATGGTCAAACATAAGCATAGGTGGCATGGGTAATTGGGGATTTCCAATACCAAACATTTCACCACTAGAACATTTTAATAATTCCTCTTTAGTAATTTTCATAATTTATACCGATATTTACAGAATTTACTATTCATACCACTCTTATTAATATTGGCGCAAGAACTACCTAGCAATATATAAAAGATAAAATAAAAGAAAAATAAAAATTACAGTTCATAGATTTATGTAAGAACAAATTTTTTATTGATGAAAAAATTTAAAAATATTATCATAAATTACTAATTTAGAATATATATATGATGAATACGAAAAAATTTTGTGCTACAAATTGGCTTTGCAAAGTAGGTTTACGTCCTACGAAACAAAGAATATTATTGGCCAATCTTTTAATGGGAGATGGTAGACATAAACACTTTACAGCTGAAGATCTGTTTGAAAAAGCAAAAGAAAAAAAATTAAAAGTTTCATTAGCTACTGTTTATAATACTTTGCATTCTTTTTCAGATTCTGGCTTATTAAATAAAATAATTGTTGATGGTTCTCGCTGTTATTTCGATACAAGGCTCGATAATCATACTCATTTTTATTGGGAAGCAACAGGAAAATTAAGTGATGCACCTGGTAATTTTCTTGAAATTCAGAATTTACCTAAACCTCCAAAGAATTCAAAAATTACTAATGTAGATATAATAATACGCCTCAAAGAATATTAAAAAGATCTTGTTTCATTTTTGATATTTTTGAAGTTTTAGCTCTTATATTGTTATTTAATATAGTAGATTTATTATGATAAATATTTTTAAAAAGAAAAAAAAAGAATCTTCAAGGTTGGTAGGACTTGATATAGCCCTCAAAGTCAGTAGTTTTGTAACTGGAAAAGAACACCTTCACTATGGTTTATGGGAAAAACTAGATGTTACTCTTGAAAACTTAGGAAAAGCACAAGAAGCCTATACTAATCTACTATTTAAATATTTACCAAAAAAAGAACCCCAAAAAAAATTAGAAATTTTAGATATTGGTGGAGGCGCGGGTGAGAATGCTAAAAAATTAATTGAAAGAGGACACAGAGTAACAATAATTGTTCCAAGCAAAATTTTAGCTGAGCATGCCAAAATAAATACAAACAAAAAGGCAAAAATTTTGATTACAACTTTTGAAGATTATATACCAAAATATAATTCCTTTGATTTATGCTTATTTGCTGAAAGTTTTCAATATATTCCAATAAAAACTGCACTCAAAAAAGCGAGTATATTATTAAAAAATAATGGAGAAATACTAATAGCAGATTGTTTTAGATCCGATAAAAAACAAATTGGAATTATTCGACAACCTGGTGGTGGTGCATCATTAAAGAGTATGGAAAAAGAATTGGAAATACAAAAATTCAAAATTCTTGTAAGAAAAGAAATAACAAAACTTGTAGCACCATCAGTAGAATTAGAGCAAAAGTTTTATAATACTTTAGGTTTTTCAATTAATAGAATTGTTACTAGTCTAAATGTTAATAGACCAATTACTTTAAAATTTTTAAAAATAATCTATAAGATCTTCTTTAGCAAAAGAAGGAGAAAACGTTTAGAAAAAAGACTATTTGAAAATACCAGAACAGCAGACTCTTTTATAAAATATAATCATTATATGATATACAAACTAAGGCCCGGATCTAAATAAGTTCCATCTCTAATACTAGTTTTATAGATAATCAATTTTTAACTAAATATCTGAAAATAAATATTAACCACAAAAAACGTTAGTTATTCTTCTGTCAGATCCAATGACTAAATTCAATCTAGAACTATAATTTTCATCAATACTTTGATCTTGATTTTCACTCAATACTCTTGTGTCTGCAGGATACTCCATTGCTGCTAAAGCTGTTTCTGGTTGTCCAATTAGAAAACTTAGAGTATTTGCTAAGCACTCACCTGTTGTATTTGATTTACTATCCTCAGTTTCTATTTTTAAAGGGATGGGACCTCCATGACTAAAGTCATAACCATCGTAAGTACCTTGAGTTGTTGTATTACAGGCCGATAGTAAACAAAAAAATAAAATAATTATAATATAATTTTTCATAGCTTCAATAATTCCTATTTTTTAATCATAAATTCAAGATTTGTTTAACCTATTTTCGATTAGGTTTTTAACCACTGATGGATCAGCTAAAGTGGAAGTATCACCCAAGTCTTCATACTTATTCTCAGCAATTTTTCTCAATATTCTTCTCATTATTTTTCCAGATCTAGTTTTAGGAAGATTCGGAGACCATTGAATATAATCTGGTTTTGCAATAGGACCAATTTCTTTTCTAACCCATGCCTCTAGTTCTTGAGTTAATTCTGGAGTTGAATTTTTTCCAACCATTAGTGTTACAAAAGCATAAATTCCTTGACCTTTAATCTTATGAGGATAACCCACCACAGCACTTTCTGATACTAAAGGATGAGCTACCAATGCACTTTCAATTTCAGCAGTACCCATTCTGTGTCCAGATACATTAAGAACATCATCAACTCTGCCAGTTATCCAATAATAGCCATCTTTATCTCTTTTACAGCCGTCGCCTGAAAAATAATATCCTTTAAAATCACTAAAATAAGTTTTTATAAACCTGTCATGATCACCATAAACTGTTCTCATTTGGCTAGGCCAACTATCTTTAAAAGCTAAAACACCTTCAACATTATTACCTATTAACTCTTGGCCAGTTTTAGGGTCTATAATTACAGGCTTTATTCCAAAAAAAGGAGTTGTAGCTGATCCAGGTTTGGTAGCTGTTGCACCAGGTAAAGGAGTGATTAGTATTCCTCCAGTTTCAGTTTGCCACCATGTATCAACTATTGGGCACTTCCCTTTACCTACAACCTTATTATACCACTCCCATGCTTCTGGGTTAATAGGCTCTCCTACGGTACCTAAAATTCGTAAACTTGACAAATCACAATTATTCACAAAATCATCCCCTTGTCCCATCAATGCCCTGATTGCTGTCGGAGCAGTATAAAATTGATTTACATTATGTTTTTCACAAACTTGCCAAAACCTAGAACAATCAGGGTATGTCGGAACACCTTCAAACATTAGAGTTGTTGCTCCATTCGATAAAGGTCCATAAACGATATAACTATGCCCGGTAATCCAACCAACATCAGCAGTACACCAATAAATATCTTCCTGATGATAATCGAAAATATACTCATGAGTTAGAGAGGCATACACAATGTAACCACCATTCGAATGCTGTACTCCTTTAGGTTTTCCAGTAGATCCGGAAGTATACAAAATAAAAAGAGGATCTTCAGCAGACATCTCCTCTGGTTCATTAGTTTCACTTACGAGATCTACCATTTCATTATATGAAAAATCTCTATTCTCTTTCATATAAATATTGGCTCCTGTTCGTTTAACAACTAGAGTTTTTATATCCCCTGAAATTTCTAGAGCTTTATTTACATTCTCTTTAAGAGGTACCGATTTTCCACCTCTAGGCCCTTCATCAGCTGTTACCACTAAAGAGGCTCCACAATCAGTTATTCTACTTGCTAGTGCTTCTGGTGAAAAACCTCCAAAAACTACTGAATGTACAGCTCCTATTCTAGCACAAGCTAACATTGCATATGCTGCCTCTGGTATCATAGGCATATAAAGAATAACTCGATCTCCCTTATTCACACCTAATTCTTTATATATATTTGATAAACGACAAACTTGCTTGTACAATTCTCCGTAGGTAATGTTTTTTGACAAACTTGGCTCATCTGATTCCCAAATTATAGCAACTTTATCACTGTTTTTTTCAAGATGTCGGTCAATACAATTATAACTTACGTTAAGTGATCCATCTTCATACCATTTTATAGAAACATCATCATGAGAAAAAGAAGTATTCTTAACTTTTGAAAAAGGAGTAATCCAATCAATTCTATTTCCCATCTTTCTCCAAAATTCTTCTGGATTTGAAATAGATTCTTGATACATTTCCTTATATTTATTTTTATCAATTTTAAATGATTTGGAATTTGTTAAATCGGGATAATATATTTTTTCATCCATGATATTTTTCTTTCTTAATTTTTTAATCTTAAAGTTTTTTTAATACATTAAGATGATATTTTAAATAATTGAAGCGATTGATGAAGAGAAATAATCAATTTGATCTTTATTTAATCCTGCAATATTAATCCTAGAGTCTCCTACCATATAGATACCAAATTCTTCCCTTAATCTTGTTACTTGATCAGATGATAAACCCATAAGAGAAAACATACCTCTATGCCTTTCAATAAAATCAAATCTAGTTGATTTAGTGCTTAATCTTAAAGAAGCAGACAATGACTTTCTCAGTTCCAACATTCCATTTCTCATGCTATTTAATTCATTTTCCCATATGTGTATTAGTTCATTATTTTTAGAATTATTCCCTCCTAATATAATTTCAACAAGTGATGCTCCATAATCTGGGGGAAAAGAAAAAGTTACTCTATTAAAGGATTTTAAATTTTCTTCTACTAACTTTTGATTTTTTTTATCAGAAACTACCATTAACGCAGCTCCTACCCTATCTCTATATAAACCAAAGTTTTTTGAACAGGATATACCAATACATAATTCTTGCAAATTGGAGGCCATATATCTCAAACCTTTTACATCATCATTTATGCCATCTCCAAAACCTTGATAGGCCAAGTCAACCAAAGGTAGTATATTTTTTTTCTCACAGAACTTAGTAAGCTCCTTCCAATGTTCTAATGATAAATTTGCTCCAGTTGGATTATGACAACAACCATGCAAAAGTAAAACATCTCCAGAATTAGTTTTTTCAAGATCAGACATCATTCTAGAAAAGTTTACTTCACAAGTTTCATAATCAAAGTAGCTATAAGTATTAAATGGAATACCTAAATGTTTTAATATTGCTGCATGATTTGGCCAAGATGGTGACGAAATCCAAACCTGCTTATCATCTCCAATAGATCTTATCAAAAGTAATAACTGATGAAATGCTCCCGTTCCACCTGGTGCTTGAGCCCCCACAACCTGATTTTTTGCAACAACATCAGCTAAAACTAATTGACTTACATTATCTATAAACCCTAAATTTCCTGAAAGTCCTACGTAACTTTTTGTTTTTTGTGTATCGTTTAGAATAATAGCAGCTTTTTGAACTGCACTCATAATAGGAGTTTGACCATTATTATTTTTATAAACTCCAACACCTAAGTCTATTTTTTCTTTTCTTTCGTCGGCTCTGAATAATGACATTAATGCCATAATTTTATCTTCTGGTTGTAATTTTAAATTTTCAAACATGTTTAACCCAACTAAATATTTTATATTTAAATGAAAAAATGAAAGAATTTTTTAATTGAATTTTCCCCATTCGCACCACGATCCATCATAAACTGAAACCTTTTCCGCACCAAGTCCCTTAAGGACTACATATAGAATTGACGCAGTCACTCCAGACCCACAAGATGTAATTAAATGTTTGGTTAAGTCAATACCAAGCTCTTCAATTTTATTCTTAAGTAAATTATTTGATTTCAAAGTATAATCAGTATTTAATACGTCACCATAATAAAGGTTTATTGAATTTGGAATATGGCCACTTCTAAGCCCCTTTCTAGGCTCTTTTTCAATGCCTTTAAATCGACTCGAAGATCTTGCATCTATTATTTGAATATTATCTGAATTTAAGTATTTCATTACAAAATCCATAGAGACTATCAAATCTTTTTTATAAGAAAAATTAATTTTATGAGGTTTAAAATTTATTACCTCTCTGTTTGTAGGTTTATTTTCACTTAACCATTTCGGGAATCCCCCATCTAATATAAATACATTATCAAAACCATATAAATGGAGTAACCATAATAATCTTGGAGAAGAAAATAATCCTAAGCCATCATAAACAATAATATTTTGATTTTGTTTGATTCCAAAAATTTCAAATTTATTACTAAAATCTTTTTCATTTAATGCCATGTGTGGTAATTCAGACTTAAAATCTGAAAACTTATCTAAATCAAAAAAATTTGCACCAGGAATATGATTGTTTTCAAATTCTTTTAACCCAGACCTTTTAACATTGGGCAAATACCAGCTTGCATCTATGATTCTTAAATTAGGATCGCTTAACCTTTGCTCCAGCCAATTTGTAGAAACAAAGTACTTATTATCAAATGAATACATATTTTTTCATCATATTAATTTTAAATAATTTTAAGCATCTACTAATTGTTCAGCTTTATCTAAATCAACACTTACTAGCTGACTAACACCTTTTTCTGCCATAGTAACACCATATAGCCTATTCATTTTAGACATTGTAATTGGATTATGGGTAATGATTATGAATCTGGTATCAGTTCTTTCTTTCATATTATCAAGTAGATTACAGAATCTAACAATATTGGCATCATCTAAAGGTGCGTCTACTTCATCCAAGACACAAATAGGGCTTGGATTTACCATAAAGACTGCAAAAATTAATGAAATGGCAGCAAGAGTTTGTTCTCCACCTGAAAGTAAAGCTAAATTAGACAATTTCTTTCCTGGAGGTTGACACATGATCTCAAGTCCAGCTTCTAATGGATCATCATTTTCTACAAGTAGTAAATTACTATGCCCACCTCCAAATAAATTATTAAACAAAGTTGTAAAATTTTTATTCACTTCATCAAATGCTTTTAAAAGTTTTTCTCTTCCTTCTTTATTTAAATTAGAGATCGCATTTCTAAGTTTTTTTACAGCCACCTCAAGATCTTCTTTTTGTTTGAGTAACTCTGAATATTCAGCATTGATCTCTTTTTCATCTTCTTCAGCTCTTAAATTAACGGGTCCTACAAAATTTCTTTTTCTTATTAGGTGATCCAAATTTTTTTCAATTGTGTCAACTGAAAGCTTATGTGTAAGCTTTTCAATGTATTTGTCTTGAAAGACCTTGGGACTAAGTCCGGTTTCTTTCTTTAAATGACTTTCAAGTTCAATTAAATTATCTTTTGCTGCCTCAATAGAAACTTCAGCTCTTACATACTTTTCTTTTAAATCCTCAGCAATCTTCAGAGCTTCTTTTTCTTTAAATAATGCTTCCCTCAGTTTCTTTTCAGCACTTACCAATTCATCAGTAGAAATACTGCATTTCTTTTCAGCTTCAGTGATTTTTTTATTAAGATGCAAAATATCATTTTCTATTTTTTTTGGTTCTAATCGTGCACTTTCTAAGAAACATTCTAGTTCTTTTTTTCTTAATAAAATATTATCCTGTTGATCAACTGATCTTTTTTTTCTAATTGACCAATCTTGTAGTTCTTTATCAATTTGCATTAATCTATTTTTACTAAAATTGAATTGAGACATTAATTCTTCAAGAACCAACCTACTATCAAGATTTTTATTCCTAAAATCCTCTAATGCTTTTTTCTTAATATTAATATTTTCTTCTTCTTTTTGAAAATCAGTCTCTTGATTATCTAAATCTTTGATTTCTTCAAAATTTTTAATTATTGTACTATGATCTTCATTAAGATTGATATAATAACCTTCCAAACTATCAATTTGTGCACAATTAATTTCATATTCTGCTTCTAATTTACTTAAATTTGATTTTAATTCGTTCAATTTTTTTTCTTTATAAATATAATTTTTTTTTAAATTATCATATTCCTCAATTTTTTCTTTAATTATATATTCTTGATCTGTTTTATGATTAGTTTGGATAAAAACTTTTTTTTCAATTTCTTTTTGTAAGACTTTTAAATTCTGTAATCTATTTAAATTTTTGACTTTTTGTGTATTACTTGTATTCAAGTCATTGGATGTTATTGAAAATCCATCCCATCTCCAAAAATCGCCTTCCATAGATACCAAACACTGACCATTTTTTAACTTTGATTGAAGTAAATAACCATCTTTTGAATTTACTAAACCAACATTCCTTAACCTTTTATTTAATTCTCTTGGATGCTTAACTAAATCAGCTAAAACTTTTACACCCTCAGGAAAGGAACAAGATTGTATGTCATTTTCATTGTAATACCATCCACTTTTTTTGTCAGAAGACTGTGGTGGATAGTTTAAATCGTCATTCAAAATTACACTAAATACAATTTCAAAATCTTTAGATATTTGAACTTGATTGATAATAGCATCTTCAAAAATCTCTTGCTCATTCAAAAACTCTTCTAAAGTATTCATTTCTGATTTAATAGCTAATAATTTACTTCTCTCTTCAGATAATTTTTCTTCAGCATTTAGTAAATCAGCTCTCAAAGTCTGAACTTCATCATCTGTTTTATCTAGCATTATAGATTTTTTATCTACATCTTTTGTAAATATCTCTAACTCATTTCGTATAAATATTAACTCATTTTCAATGTGTTTCTTTCGAAGAATTACCTTAGATTTATCATTTTTAACTTTTGTAATTTTCTCTTCTAATTGTTTTAAACTTTTTTGATTTTCTTCTAAATTTGTTTCCAGATTATTTTTTTTGGCTAAAGAAGCAGCAAAACTGTTGGCTTCAATTTCATATTCTTTCTCAATTTTATTAAATTCAACAATGGAAAAATCTAAATCCTTTTTAGTACTTTTAATTTTGATCGACAAATCACTTTGATTATTAATGATATTGTTTTTTTCATTTTCTGAATTCTTAAGAACACTATCTGCATCAAGAATTAATTCATTTTCTCTTTTATAATCATTTTCTAACTCCAAAATTCTTTGATTTAACTCATTAATTTTTGATAAAGCATTTTTATACTTTTCTTCGATATTAGTTTTTTGAGAATGAAATTGATTTAAAGATATTTGGTCTGCAGCTTGTTGCTCTCTTATTTTTGGTAATAAATGTTCTTTTTGTTCTTTTAAGTCTGTAAAGTTTCTAAGGACTTTTTCATGATCAGTTCTTTCTTTTAGAATATTATCTAACCCAATCTTCAAGTTATTAAATTCTAAATATTCATTTTCCCAACGAACATATAGAAGCAGTGTTTCTTGTTTTCTAATTTTTTCTCCTAGTACACGATATTCCTCCGCTTGTTTGGCTTGTTTTTTTAACGCCTTCAATTGTTCTTCTAATTTTGATAGAATATCATTTATTCTTTCCAGATTATTTTCAGACGCATTAAGCTTTAATTCTGATTCATGTCTTCTGTGATATAGTCCAGATATTCCTGCTGCCTCTTCTAAAATTCTTTTACGAGATTTAGGGTTTTCATTTATAAGATTTGAAATTTGACCTTGCCTTACTAAAGAAGGAGAATTAGAACCCGAAGAATAATCGGCAAAAAGCAATCTAACCTCTCTGGCTAGTGTTTCCTTTCCCTCTATTTTGTAAGTGGACCCAGATTCAAAATTAATTCTTCTAACAATTTCAATGGAATTTTCATTTGTTTTAGTAGGTAAAATTTTTGGATCAAAATTTTCAATTTGTAAATTTACTTCAGCATAAGACCTAGCAGGCCTTAAACTCGTCCCACCAAATATAACATCATCCATTCCATCACCTCGCATAGAGGTTGGTCTATTTTCTCCCATAACCCATCTTAAAGCATCTAATAAATTTGATTTTCCACATCCATTTGGACCTACTACTCCAGTAAGTCCTGGAAGTATCTCAAACTCAGTTGGGTCTACAAAACTTTTAAAACCGTTCAAACGTAATTTGGTAATATTCAAACTAATAAACCTTAATAAAAAAGATTAATACACAATATATTGATAAAAAATAAAATACAATCAAAGATATGGTAAAATTATTAAAACTTATGTCCAAAATTTTTTCTTGCGCGATCGAATTTTAAAATATTATCACTAATTTTATGTCTGTAAATTAAATCATTTGATAGTACTCTTTTTACATAGTTTCTAGTTTCATGATAAGGTATCATCTCAATCCAAATAAGAGGATCAACTCCAAATTTTCTTGGATCACCATAATTTTTCAACCATCTATTAATTGTACCTGGTCCAGCATTATAGGCTGCAGCACTAAGAACTATAGAACCTTTAAATTTTTTTAAAAGTTGATTAAAATAATAAGAACCAATCTTTATGTTATAAATTTCATCTGAAGAAAGTCTACTTTGATTATATTTTATCCCTAAATCATTTGCTACTTGTTTTGCGGTAGCTGGCATAACTTGCATCAAACCTAAAGCACCAGTCCTAGAGATTGCACTACTATAAAATCCACTTTCCTGCCTAATAATTGAATAAACAAGCTGTAGATTATCAATCTGATAACTGTCTAAATTACTTATTACAGGATAAGCAAATTTGAAAATTAAATCACTTTTGATATTAAATTTGTTTGCTATTGAAATAATTCCTGAAATATTATCTACCTTTTCTAAATAAACCAGTAAACATTTTCTACTTTCTTCTGATAAAGTTTCCGTGGCATGTTTAAAAAAGCGTACACCCAGTACTAATCTCTCAGCATCTAATAATTTCTTACCCAAATTTATGATTTGATTATCCAAAATGTTTAATTTTTCACAATCATATCTTCTTTTTTCAATATTTGATAAATCTACGGGTTTTTTGTTAATTCGCTCCGCCGAAAGTTGTCCATAGAAAGTACTTAAGTATGTGGATGCTTTTTGATAATTTTCTTTAGCATCACTAAATCTTTTAAGCTTTTCCAGTGCTCGAGCGTGCCAATAAAGAACTTTACTTAAGAAATATTTATTAGTAATGAGATTAGAAATATTAGAAAAATGTTTTATTGCAACTTCGGGTTTATTCTGAAAGTTTAACGCAATAAAACCAGAAAGCCATTCAAGTTCAATATAGTTCTTTTGAGCTTCTTTAAAATCATTATTTACAAAAAAATTATTTTTTATGAAGTGGTTACTACTAATTTTATAAGCTTTAATCTTATTACCAAGACGTAACTCTCTTCTAGCATGATAAACTCTAAGTTCAGTCCATTTATATGGTAACCCAAATTTTAAAGGGTTTTTTGATAAATTGGTTATTATTTTAGAAACTTTTTTATACTCTTTTTTTGAATGAAGATAATTAGCGTAATCAAACAAAACCCCTGGATCCTTAATATTAAGTTTATTAAAGCTTTCAATATTATTTTTACTATTTGAATATTTTTGTAGTTTAACTCTTTGTTCAGCTATAAAAAAATCATCAGCTGACATTATTCCTTTAAGTTGATAAACAGAATCTAAATCCTTTTTCCAAAGTAAATTTTTTAATCTTTTATGATTATTAATTGATATAACATTTCCAAAATTCTTAACCATTAACTCAAAATTTTGTTTATTAAACTTTTGGTCTAACCAACTTATCATAGCTATTTTTTTTGCTTTTTCTCTATCACCAAGCTTTAAAAGTGCTAAAGAAAGCATTGTTGATCCATGACCTGTTAATGGAAAATTATTTTGAAAAAAATTAATTATTAATTGAGGATCTTCATCTAAAGTGATGCTATTTTCAGCCTGCTTAAAAAGGTAAGGCATGCCGGGCCATTTTGATTTAGTATATATAAAGTTTACATAATCCGTGAATACGGCATCTCCAGACCTTAATCTTAACCAGTCTATTAAATCAATTGCTAAATCACTTTTACTTTTTTTTGAATAAAAGTAAGACTTATCCCAAATTTTTGCATCTGCATATTTCAAGGATTCTTTGAAGTTTTTTAATTCAAATTGTTCAGCAATAACTTTGTTATTAAAAACTATTACCTCCTGAAAAAGCACAAAAAAGAATAGGAATTTAATGATAAATAAATATCTCATAATAGTGTTCATTAAATTTAACCTTAAAAGGGAATGTTCTTAATTAATGATAGCATATAATTCAAAATATACGATTTAACATAATAAAATGATGTGTTAATATTGTGAATAAAAATTATTAATCTAAGGAATTTGTTATGATAAAAGGATCCATTCCTGCGCTTATTACTCCTTTTAAAAACGGAGATATTGACAAAAATGCTCTTGAAGACCTTGTAGAGTGGCAAATTGATGAAGGAAGCAATGGGTTAGTTGCAGTTGGAACTACAGGAGAAAGCCCAACATTAAGCCACGAAGAACATCAAGAGGTTATAGAAATAATTGTAAAAAAAACTCAGGGAAGAGTCCCTGTTATTGCAGGAGCTGGTTCAAATAATACCAAAGAATCTATAGATCTCATGAAGTTCGCAAAAAAAGTAGGCGCAGACGCAGCCCTAGTTGTTACACCTTATTATAATAAACCCAATCAAAATGGTCTATTATTACACTTTAGTACTCTTAATGATTGTTGTGATTTACCAATCATAATTTACAATATTCCAGGAAGATCAATTGTTGATATGGACATTTTTACATTATCTGCATTATCAAAATTAAAAAATATAATTGGAATTAAAGATGCAACTGGAGACGTTAGTAGAGTTTCAGACACCAGAAAATATTGTGGTGAAAGTTTTATACAATTATCTGGTGAAGACGCATCCGCACTTGGTTTTAATGCTCATGGTGGTGTTGGCTGTATATCTGTAATTGCGAATGTAGCACCGAAATTATCATCAGAATTCCAAAAGGCTATGCTTCAGGGTGATTATAATAACGCTCTTATATTACAAGATAAATTATTACCACTACATAGAGCAACTTTTTTAGAACCAAGCCCTGCTCCAATAAAATATGCTTTAAGTAAATTGGGGAAATGCTCTAACGAATTAAGAGCACCTTTAGTTTCTGTAAATGATAATACTAAAAAAATTATGGATAACGCTTTAAGACACGCTGAGTTAATAAATTAACATATGCAAAAATCAGTGAAACAAAAATACCAGAAATTAATCGCTGATAATAAAAAAGCTCGTTATAATTATTTTATCGAAGATGAAATTGAGTGTGGCATAGTTCTAGAAGGATCTGAAGTAAAAAGTATGCGCAATGGGCGAGTAAGTATTTTAGAAAGTTATGCAAATATTGAAGATTACCAACTTTGGCTAATAAATTGTCATGTGCCCAATTATGAATATGCGAAGACATTTAACCATATAGAAAAAAGAAGAAGAAAACTACTCGTAAAAAAAAGGGAATTATTAAGATTAATTAAAAATAAAGGTCGTGAAGGTATGACACTAATACCTCTCAAACTTTATTTTAACGTGTCTGGAATTGCTAAAATATTAATTGGAATTGGAAAAGGGAAAAAAAACGTGGATAAAAGAGAAACTGAAAAGAAAAGAGATTGGAATATTCAAAAAAGTCGCCTTTTAAGAAATAAAAATTAACTCTTTTAAAATTAAATTTATCAAAATAAACAATAAAATATTGAAATATGAGAATAAATTATATGTTTTCTTTTGTTTTAATAGTGGTGATTAAATATTTAAATGGTATTAATGAAATGGTAACAAGACTTAACTTTACCAAAAAATCTGCAACAGCTAATGATACCCATAATGGTGCTGTACCTAAAATTCCTAAAATAGGAATTTGTTCTGAAGCCCAAGTTACGTCATTAGATGGTTCTAAAAAACTCATAACACTAGAAAAGGCTATAAAAAAGAAAATGATAGTGTCAATAGAAGAACCTAATATTGAGGATATTAGAGGCGCTTTCCACCATTTTTCTTCTCTAAAATAATTAAAAATCGAAATATCCAGAAAATGAGCTACTATAAAAGCTGTTGCTGAACCTAACGCTATTCTTAAAGTAACCAGTGGTCCAAATTCACCTTGCAATTGAGTTCCAATGAATGAACAAAAAAGACCTATGACAAAACCAAATAAAACAACCTTCCTAGCTGCAGTTAGACCATAAAATCGATTTGTAATATCGGTTACTAGAAAAGCGAATGGATAAGTTAGTGCCCCCCAGGTTAACCAATTACCTAAAAGGAATTGTACAAGAATATTTGAAATTAAAACTATAAATGACATAACAATTATTGGGATAAATAGTATTTTAATGTCTTGTGTCATTTTAATAGTTCAATTATTTTAGATTTTTGAAATTAATTTATCCCAAACTTTGGAGGCTAAATTCTTATTTTCAAACTTTTCTAATTCTTGAAGGCCGGTAGGCGATGTAACATTAATCTCAGTCAATTTGCCACCTATCACATCTATTCCTACAAAAATTTGTCCATGTTCTTTAAGATTAGAACCAATCTGTTCGCAAATTTTTATTTCGTCAATAGACAATTCGGTCGCAACAGCCTTACCTCCAACATGCATGTTTGATCTGATTTCTCCCTTTTGTGGTATTCTATTAATAGCTCCCAAAATTTCACCATCTAAAAGAATAATTCTCTTATCTCCATTAATTACTTCTGGTAGAAATTCTTGTGCAATTAAAGGTTCAGTCGAATTCATTTGAAAAAGTTCAAAAAGGGCAACAAAGTTTTTGTCATTGTAATTTATTTTAAAAACGCCAGCACCTCCATTTCCATATAATGGTTTCAAAATAATATCACCATATTTCTCCCTAAATTCCTGAATTACTTCTATTCGGCTAGTTATTATTGTGGCAGGCATTAATTGAGGATAATTAAGTACTAATAATTTCTCTGGAAAATTCCTTACCCAAAACGGATTATTCACTATCAATGTTTCATTACCTACAAAGTCCAAAAGGTAGGTGGAGGATAGATAATCCATATTAAAAGGAGGATCTTGTCTTAACCATAGGATATCGAGATCATGTCCAATATCTATAGTTTTATTTTTTAAAATTGTGAAAGATGGATTTTGTTTTCTATTCAATTTAACAAAATGTCCGTTTGCTATTATTCTTGTTTTATTAAAAGTTAAATTGTTTGGTAAGTAATGAAATACTGAATATCCTCTTAACTCTGCCTCCTCTGCTAGACGAAAAGATGTATCTAAACGTGGATCTATATTATCCAAAGGATCCATTTGAAAACCAACTTTTATCATAAAAAACTCCGATAATTATGATTTAACTATTCAAAATCTCTAACCCAAGATTATACACTTCTCTCCTAGATAGAGAATATTTTTGAGAAATAATTAAAACAGAATCCTTTAATGTTTTAGATTTAAGTAAATTATTTAAATCAGATTTGATAAAATTTAAATCTGGTTTATCGATTTTTTTTTTGTCAACAATTACAGTAAATTCGCCTTTAAGTTTATTTTCACTAGTCAAGGAATTAATGATTGAAGATATTGACCCACGTTTGTTTTCCTCAAAGTTTTTAGTTAATTCTCTACAAATTGCTATATTATGAGAACTTCCAAAAACATTACCTAATTCTTTTAAAGTTTTAATTATCCTTTTAGGACTCTCAAAAAAAATTATAGTAGATGGTATTGATACCAAATCGTTAAAAAAGTCAACTTTCTGTTTTGTTTTAACTGGTGGAAACCCTGCAAAAAAAAATTTATCAGAGGATAATCCTGATTGGCATAGAGCAACGAGAGCTGAACAGGCGCCCGGAATTGATATTACTTTGTGTCCTTTATTTAGTACTTGTTTTACTAATTTGAATCCAGGATCTGAAATTAATGGGGTTCCAGCATCACAACATAAGGCGATAGATTTATTTCGATCTAATTCAAGAATATAATTTGATCTTTCCTCATCTCCTGAATTATCATTATAAGAACGAATACTTCTTCCCTTTAAGTCTATATTTAATAAATTCATTAATTTTCTTAAAATCCTTGTATCTTCCGCTAATAAAATATTTACGTTTTGTAACACGTTAACAGCTCTAAATGTAATATCAGAAATTGTTCCAATGGGGGTTGATATTAGATATAAAGCAGTTTCAATTTTGGGAAAGTTAATTTTCAATCTTATATTCCAGTAAAATTTTAATATTTTTATTTAATTAAATTTATTGTAGACAAACTTTTAAGATTTTAAAATTCTAAATATAAAAAAAGTATTAAACTATGACAATTAATAAGGGACAAAAAAAATACTACTTTTTTCTTATTTTCTTTTTGTCAATAATAATTATTTTAAATGCCTGTATTTCAAATGTCCAAGAAGATTATAAGCATTTAAAAGATAACAAAATTAAAATTGCATTGTTACTTCCAATTGGCTCAAAAGATAATAATTTATCAAAATTAGGTAAAAGCCTTAGAGATGCTGCTTTTTTAGCTAAAGAAGATTTAGCTAACAATTTATTAGAAATTAGAACTTATGATACTTATGGAAATACCCGAAAAGGTATATTAGCTTATAATGTTGCTTTAGAGGAAAAAAATGAAATTATCATTGGACCATATCTTTCCACTGTAACTAAGGAAATTTCTAATCAAATTCCCTTTAATAGTGTAAACATTTTAAGCCTGTCCGATGATCCAACAATTGTTGGGAGAAAAATATTTATATTAGGCGATACAGTGGTTAATAGGGCAAACAATTTAATCCATTATGCTATAAATAATAAAAAATATCGCTTTGCAATAATAGGACCAGTTAAAGATGATAATAATAAAATTCTCAGTCTAATTTCAAATAAGATTTTAATGCATAGAGGTACAATAACTTTTTCTAGTTATTATTCAAATGATGTAAGCGCTATTTCAGATTTAGCTCAAGATATTAAAAATAGAATAATTCAAACTAATACAGATGTAATTATTTTTACAGGTGAACCTGACAAAAGAATGTCACACTTAGCAGCTGAACTGGCGGATATTACTGTTAATAAAAAAGACAAAGGTATTCAAATTATGGGTTTAACTCACTGGGAAAACTCTGCCTCTATTTTATCTGAACCTGCTTTACAAAAAGCATGGTTTACTATGCCAGATCAAAGATTTAGAAGTTTTTATGAAAATAAATTTATAAAAAAATTTGGGTATATACCTCACCCCAAATCTAACTTAGCTTATGACGCGGTTGCTTCTTTAGGTGTTATTCACAAAAACTTTAACAATAATAAGAATGATTATTTTGATAAATTTAATGGCCTTTTTAATAGAAATGGCTTTATTGGAATAGATGGAATTTTCAGGTTTAATAATGATAGGATTGCCGAAAAAGAATTGTCTATTATTCAATTAATTAGTGGGAAACCTAAAATGCTTAAACAAGCAAAAAGCCGATTTCAATAAAGATAATAAAGTGAACTCTGAATTAAAAAAAATATCATTAAATAAATCGTTTCAAACGATAACAACACTTTTTAAAAAACAAAACATCATAAGTATGATTGATTTAAAAAACAAAAGTGAGTTAAGAAATAATACCCTTATTAAGTCAAAAGAATTTAAAAAAAATATAGTTCAAAAATTAGAGCAAAAATTAAACAAGGATCCATATTTAGCCCCAGATTCTCTTTCAGCTTATACACTTATGAATGATATTATGATACAATCGGTATCTGAAATAGTATCAAAATATATGTTTCCACTTGTTAGCCCAACCAAAGGAGAAAATATTTCAATAGTTGCTGTCGGTGGTTATGGAAGAGCTGAAATGGCTCCATACTCAGATATAGATTTGTTATTCTTAACTCCTTATAAACAAACAGCTTGGGGCGAAAATGTCATTGAAACAATTCTTTATATATTATGGGATTTAGGCCTAAAAATAGGTCATTCTGTAAGAAACATTGATGAGAGTTTAAGAATTGCCAAAAATGATATTACTGCTAGAACATCACTTTTAGAAAACAGACTTATTTTTGGAGACGTTGAATTAGCTAATCAACTTAATAAAAGACTTTGGAAAGAAGTTTTTTCAAAATCTGCTCCAGAATTTATTGAAAAAAAATTAGAAGAAAGAAATTTAAGACACCAAAAGCAAGGAGCTGAGAGATATCTATTAGAACCTAATATAAAAGAAGGTAAAGGAGGATTAAGAGACTTACAAACTCTTTATTGGATTTCAAAATATGTTTATAAAATTTCAAATAAAAAAGACTTAATAAAGTATAAAATTTTTACTAAAGATGATCTAGAAATTTTTTTTAAAGCAGAGGATTTCTTATGGACCATAAGATGTGCTCTACATATTTTTAGTAAAAGAGCAAATGAAATATTAAGTTTTGATTTACAAGTTCCTCTAGCAAAATTATTGGGTTTTCAAAAAGATTCAGGTTTATTAGCAGTTGAAAATTTTATGCAACAATATTTTTTGCATGCAAAAAATATCGGGGAATTAACTAGAATTCTGCTTTCAAAAATGGAAGCTATCCATGTAAAAAAAAGTCCTAGTTTAGTAAGAAAAATAAAATCTGCCATTTCCAATAATAATTTAATACTGGATAAAGGTTTTGTAATTTCTAATGGCCGTATTGATGTAATTGATAATGATAAATTTTTAAAAAAACCACTAAATCAAATTAAATTATTTCAAAATGGTCTTAAAAGTAGACGTTTGATCCATCCTAACTCGCTTCATTTAATTTCAAAAAATATTAATAATGTTGATACAAATTTCTTAAAAAATCCTGAGGCTGCAAAAATTTTTATTGATGTTCTTCTTAACTATGGAGATCCAGAAAGAGCATTAAGAAGGATGAATGAGGTTGGTTTTCTTGGGAAATATATCCCAGAATTTCAAAATATAGTTGGTATGATGCAATTTAATATGTACCATAAATATACTGTTGATGAACATACTATCCAATGTATAAAAATCTTATCGCAGATTGAACAGGGTTTTCTTAAAGAGGATCTGCCCTTAGCTTCAAAAATTTTAGAGGATGGAATTAATAGAAAAGTTCTTTATTTAGCTCTAATGTTACATGATGTAGGTAAAGGACAAACTCAGAGCCATAGTATTTTGGGATCAAAAATTGCAATTAAGGTTACTGAAAGATTAGGCTTTGAAAGTCATGAAGTTGAATTAACATCATGGCTTATTAAAAACCATTTACTTATGTCTGATATATCCCAAAAAAGAGATCTTTCAGAAGAAAAAACCATACGTGATTTTGCTAATATTGTTAAAACCACAAATAGACTAAGGCTGCTAACAGTTTTAACCGTTTGTGATATTAGGGGAGTTGGTCCAGAAGTATGGAACAATTGGAAAGCAGTCATGATAAGAACACTTTTTTATAAAACACAAAATATGTTAAAAGAAAATTTCGAAACTGCTTCAAGACCAGAACAAATAGAAAATGCAAAATCTGCTTTGAAAAAAGAGCTAAAAAATTGGGAAAAATCTAAACTTGAAAATGAAATTAATAGGCACAACACAGGTTTTTATTTAGGATTAACCCTACAAACACAAACTATTTTTTCTAACCTTTCTAAAAATAATGAAAAATTAAATGTGAACTCTAAAGTTCAAACTGATACAAGTAGGGATGCAACCAAAGTTTGTTTTTTAATTGAAGATCATCCGGGAATTTTTTCAAGACTTGCTGGCGCAATTGCTTTATCGGGTGCAAATGTTATTGATGCTCGAACATATACGACATCAGATGGATATGCTACTTCTGTATTTTGGATACAAAGCAATGAGGGTAAACCATTTGAAGAAAATAGGCTTAGCAAATTAAATAAAACAATTAATGAGGCTTTGAAAGGTCAAATAATTGCTAGAGATATTTTGAAAGAAAAAGGCAAAATAAAAAGGAAAGAAAAAGACTTTATTGTTCCTACCAATATAACTTTCGATAATGAAGGGTCAGAAATACATACTATTATCGAAATTGAGACAAGAGATCGTCTAGGCCTACTTTATGATTTAGCTAGAACATTAAGTGATAACTATACTTCTATATCATCCGCGATAATAGCTACTTATGGAGAACAAGCAGTAGATACATTTTACGTTAAAGATCTTTTTGGGCTAAAATTACATTCTCAAAATAAAAGAGAAATACTAGAAAAAAAAATCAAAGAAGTAATTCAAGCAGGTACTTTAATTGGCCCTAATTAGTAATGAAAGAAAATGATTAGTAAATCCAATCTTTTAATTAATTTTATAACTGTTGGTTTCTGGACTTTTGTAAGTCGAATTTTTGGTTTTGTTAGAGATATTATGTTTGCTGCTTTTTTAGGTTCTGGTCCTATTGGAGAAGCTTTTATTATAGCATTCTCCTTACCCAATATCTTTCGAAGATTCTTTGCAGAAGGAGCCTTTAATGCTGCATTTATTCCAATGTTTAAAAAAAGTATGAGTAATAAAAAACAGTCAATTAAATTTTCTAATAACACCTTGTCTATGATGATTTTAATATTAGTTATCTTCACAATCGTTTCAATTATTATAATGCCAGTATTAGTTTTGGCCATGGCTAGTGGCTTTGGAAATGACAATAGATTTGAAACTTCAGTTTTTTTTGGACGTATTACATTTCCCTACATTTTTTTTGTTTCAGTTTCATCCCTTTTTGCAGGAATACTGAATTCCTACGGTAAGTTTGGGATAGTTTCAGCTACACCCATTTTTTTAAATATTAGTTTAATCTTAGCAATGATATTATCCTATGTTTTTGATTGGGAAGTAGGAACAATACTTTCAATTTCAGTTCCTATTTCTGGTATTTTACAACTAATTGTTTTAGTCCAATCCTGCAGAAAAATTGGCTATAGTCCAAAACTTAATTTTCCAAAGCTAGACGAAAAAATAAAAAAACTAATGATAATAGCCTTACCGGTAGTTCTTTCAGGTGGAGTAATACATATCAACCTCTTAGTTGGAAGACAAATAGCCTCTTACTATGACGGTGCTATAGCATGGCTTAATTATGCAGATAGATTATATCAACTACCTTTAGGTGTAGTTGGAATAGCATTAGGAAGTGTACTTTTGCCTAAATTATCAGAAAAAATCCAATTAGATAATGTATCTGAAATGAATCGAGTTGTTCACAATGCTTTAAAAATAGCATTTGTATTGATTTTACCTGCAACAGTGGCTTTAATTATTTTGCCTATACCAATTATTACAGTATTATTTGAAAGAGGAGAGTTTTCGAATATAGATAGCAAAAATACAGCTTCAGCACTTGCAATATATGCTTTCGGTTTACCAGCTTTTGTATTACATAAAATTTTTACTCCCATGTTCTTCGCAAAAGGTAACACTAAAACACCTTTTAGGATTGCACTAATTTCTATGTTATCCAACATAATAGTAGCTCTGTTTTTAATAAATTTTGTTGGTTACTTGGCTCCTGTTTTCAGTACCACTATTTCCAGTTGGATAATGGCCTTCGCTTTATATTATGAATCAAAAAAAATAGGTTTTTATTTGGATAGAAAATTAATAAAAGAAATCTTTATTGTATTGTTATCTACATTAATTCTCGTATTAGTACTTTTGGTTGCTGAAAAAGAGTTTTTTTATTTATTAGTATTTAATAAATTTAATGCTATTTATTTATTTACACTGATATCTGTAAGTAGCTTTATTTATTTCACTATTTTGTGGTTACTTGGTATTTTAAAAAAAAATAAATAAGTGTAGTTTCTAAGTTTCTAATTTTTTTAATATTAATTTTAAAGTGTTTGTTTAATCTTGGAAGTTAAAATAATGGACAATAATAATCATAAACAAAGAATTTTTTCTGGTGTTCAACCAACTGGCAATCTTCACCTAGGAAATTATTTAGGAGCTGTTAAAAATTTTGTAAAATTCCAAAGTGCCGGAAATGAAACTTTATACTGTATTGTAGATTTACATGCTATTACTGTATGGCAAAATCCATTAGAGCTTAAAAAATCAATAAGAGAATTAGCTGCAACATTCATTGCTTGTGGACTAGATTCTGAGAAATCAATTTTATTTAATCAAAGTCAAGTTAGTTCTCATTCTGAATTAGCATGGGTATTTAACTGTGTCACAAGAATGGGCTGGTTAAACAGAATGACACAATTTAAAGATAAAGCTGGTAAAAATAGAGAAAATGCCTCTGTTGGACTTTTTGTTTATCCTTCATTGATGGCAGCAGACATTTTAGCCTATCATGCCACACATGTACCTGTTGGGGATGACCAAAAACAGCATTTAGAATTAACTAGAGATATAGCAATAAAATTCAATAACGATTTTAATGTTCCTAATTTTTTCCCCTGTCCAGAACCAATTATAGAAAAAAATTCACCTCGAATAATGAGTTTAAGAGATGGAACAAAAAAAATGTCAAAATCAGAGACTTCTGATATGAGCAGAATTAATCTAACTGATAATTCAGATCAAATTGCTCTTAAAATAAGGAAAGCTAAAACTGACCAAGATCCCATTCCTGATGCTATATCTGGACTTGAAACAAGACCCGAAGCTAAAAACTTAATCAATATCTATTCATCATTAGAGGAATGCAAAATACAAGAAGTTTTAGATATGTTTTGTGGAAAACCTTTTAGTTTTTTCAAACCTAAATTGACCGAATTAATTATAAATGAGCTAAAGCCAATATCAAATCAAATAACTAAATTATTAAATCACCAAGACCACATTGATAAGGTCCTGTATAATGGTTCTTTACAGGCAAAAAAAATTTCAAAACCAATAATTGATAAAACTTATAAAATTTTAGGCTTAAAAAATAGTTAAATTATATCTTCGATTTTTTTATCTTCTTTCATATTAATTTTTTGATATTATAATCATATTTGAAATTATTCTTTTACTCAGCATGGTGGGTATTTTAGGTTTATTGGAAATATAAAAATGAGAAAATTTTTAGTTGTAATGGATGATAGCCCTGAATTTGTTAATGCCCTACGATTTGCTGCAATTAGGGCTTCGAAAACTGGTGGCCTAGTTGAAATTCTCGGTATTATTGCTCCTGAAGAATTTCAACACTGGATTGGAGTAGCAGAACAGATGAGATTTGAGGCTAAAGAAAGAATTAAAGAACATTTTAAAATTTTTTCTGAGATAATGGAAAAAGAAGAGGGCATAACACCAGAATTAGTTATAAGAGAAGGAGAAAAAGTAACTCAGGTTTTAAAACAAGTTGAAGATGATCCTGAAGTTGGAATAATCGTACTAGGTGCTGGTGTGTCATCTGAAGGTCCTGGACCTCTTGTTACTCAACTTGTTGCAAGACAAGGTGGAAGTCTGCCAGTACCTGTTACGATAGTCCCAGGATCTATGACTAAAGAAGCCATTATTTCAGTCTCGTAATGTTTAAGTTTAGAAAGATTCTAAATTTTGATTGATTGTTGATCATTTTTATAGCATATTTGATTACAATTAGGAGATAAACACAATGTTCATACAAACAGAGTCTACGCCAAACCCCGCGACATTAAAATTTCTTCCAGGTCATACTGTTTTACAAAACGGAACAGCAGATTTTCCGTCGAGTGAAAATTCTGAAAAATCACCATTGGCCAAAAGAATTTTTAGTGTTGAAGGCGTGTCAGGAGTTTTTTTTGGGTCTGATTTTATTACAGTTACAAAAAATAATAGTACTGACTGGGAACAT
Organism: uncultured Alphaproteobacteria bacterium; assembly: GCA_902578545.1. Lineage (GTDB taxonomy): Bacteria > Pseudomonadota > Alphaproteobacteria > Rhodobacterales > Rhodobacteraceae > CACIIZ01. Next base: position 166,531 of record CACHDI010000001.1, on the reverse strand, counting down.
ATTAAACCTGCTATATTAGGTGTTATCTTAGAGCATTTTCAATCGGGTGAACCTACATTATTAGAAGAAAATAACAAACAAAGTCATGCTGAGCATGATGGACCTGACTTAGAAATAGTCAATAAAATCAAAGAGCTCTTAGATACTCGTGTTCGTCCAGCAGTTGCTCAAGATGGCGGTGACATTACTTTCCATGGTTACGAATCAGGAATTGTGTATTTACATATGCAAGGTGCTTGTGCAGGTTGTCCATCTTCAACTATGACATTAAAAATGGGTATTGAAAATTTGCTCAAACATTTTATTCCTGAAGTTCAAGAAGTAAGGCCAATAGCAGCATAATCCTGATAAGAATGCCTAAACTTAATACTGTTTTAGCAATAGATACTTCACATTCATACTACTCTTTGGCTATTATTAATTCTAATGGTGTTTTATCTGAAATTAATATGATAAAGGAAGAAAAACCATCAGAAAAATTAATAGAACTAATAGAAAAAAGTCTTAGAAAAGCAAATCTTGATTTGCATGATTTAGATTGCATAGCAGTAGGAGTAGGACCAGGAAATTTTACAGGAATAAGGATAGGAATATCCATTGCAAAAGGTATTGCTTTAGCTCTTGACATTAAATGTATTGGGATAAATAGATTTAGAACCTTAGTTTTTAATGATAGTCCAACACTAACTATTATAAACATAAAGGATGATATTTATTTCACTCAAATATATAAAAAAATGAAACCAATATCAGATCCAATTGAAGAAAATTTCTCAAAAATAATTAACAAAAAATATAATAAAAAGACAATTGTATCTGGAGATAATTCTTTAATGATTTCTCAAAAACTCGACTTAAAATGTGGCAAAAAAAATAGTTTATCAAAAGCCTCCGAAATAGGAACTATTTGCATTAATTCTTCAAATATCAATTCAAATTTACCATCTCCTTTTTATGTGAAGGGTCCTGATGCAAAATTACCAACACAACCACCACCAAAAATTTTATGAATAAATGGAATATAAAAAGATTCGATCTTTATCTGAAAAATTTGCAAAAATACATTCTCAAAGTTTTAATCAAAAAAACTTAAAATATTCTTCAGAGTTTATTTTATCCTTATTAAAAAATCCAAATATCTCTTATATTTATAAAAAAAATAAAGGTTTCTGTATTTTTAGTTGTAACGAGAAAGAGGCTGAAATAATTACTATGGCAATTCTACCTAAATACCAGAATCAAGGTATTGGTTTTTTAATTCTTACAGAACTTGAAGGGATATTATCAGAGATCAGTTGCAATAAAGTTTTTTTAGAAGTCGCATCTAATAACTTAATAGCGATTCATTTATATGATAAATTAGGCTTCAAATCCTTTGGAATAAGAAAAAACTATTACTCCGTTTCTGAAAATAAAAAAATTAATGCTATTTTGATGAAAAAAAAAATTTGATTAAACTTTAAATGCTTTTATATAGAGCAATTTAATTCTTTTTATTGCACACAATTAACAAAAGTCTCATAATCAATTATTATTTAAAGACTTATGAGGACTAGAAATGTATTTTAAGAAATTTTTAAAAATATCAAGTGGAGCATTTGCTGGTGTGCTACTAATGACAATAAACTCAGCTAATGCATTCACTGCGTGTCAAGTGACTGATGTAGGTGGAGTTGATGATAAGAGTTTTAACCAAACAGCTTGGAAAGGTGTGCAAGATGCTGTAGCTAAACACGGTATTGATTCAAAATTACTCGAATCTAAATCAGAAACTGATTATGAGCCACACTTGAATTCAATGGTAAATGCTGGTTGTGATGTTATCATTGCAGTTGGATTTTTAATGGGAGAGGCTACAAAAAATGCAGCTGAAGCTAATAAAGACTCTAAATTCACAATCATTGATTTTGCATATGATCCTACAGTTCCAAATATCTTAGGACAGGTTTTTGCTACTGATCAGGCAGCTTTTCTTGCAGGTTATGTATCAGCAGGAGTAAGTAAAACTGGAATAGTTGGAACTTTTGGAGGAATAAATATACCACCAGTTACAGGCTTTATGGATGGCTTTGCATGGGGAGTAAAACATTACAACAAAGTAAAAGGAAAAAATGTTCAAGTGCTAGGTTGGGATCCTGACGCCAAGGAAGGATTATTTACTAATAACTTTGATTCTACTGATGACGGTAAAGCATTTGCTCAAAATCTATATGACGAAGGAGCAGATATTGTTATGCCCGTCGCAGGTCCTGTAGGTTTAGGTTCTGCTTCTTTGGCTGACGAACTAGGAAGTGATAAACTCAAAATTATTGGTGTAGACGGTGATTGGACACAAACTGATCCTGCTAGAAAAAGTGTTTATCTAACATCTGTATTAAAGAAAATGGATGTAACAGTTTTAAGTGTAATTGAATCAGTTAAATCTGGATCTTATTCTGGAGGTGTAACAGTAGGAACTTTGGAAAATGGGGGTGTTGGAATTGCGCCATATCACGACTTATCAAGTGAAGTTTCAAGTGAATTGGCCTCAGAAGTAGAAGCTCTAAGAAAGGGAATTATATCCGGTTCAATCGTAATGAATAAATAATTTTTTACAAAAACTGGGGCGAAACAAATCTGTGAAATTGAAATTACATGAAATCAGTAAAAGTTTCGGCCCAGTTAAAGCTAACTCTAATATTAATTTGACTGTTGACCGTGGTGAAATCTTAGGTTTGCTTGGAGAAAACGGCGCAGGAAAAACCACGTTAATGAATATATTAACTGGTTTATATAAACCAGATAGCGGAAAGATCTTAATAGATAATCAATTAAGAGAATTTCATAATCCCAGAGAAGCTAATAAAAATGGTGTAGGAATGGTTCATCAACATTTTATGTTGGTTCCAGTTTTTTCTGTAACTGAAAACATAATTTTAGGAGAAGAACCTACAAAAAGATTTAATAAAATTGACCTAGAAAATGCTAAGAACAAAGTATTAAAAATAAGTTCAGAATATAAATTGGATGTTGATCCTGACCAAATTATTGAGAAATTACCGGTTGGGATACAACAAAGAGTAGAAATTATAAAAATATTATTTCGAGATGCCGAGATCTTAATTTTTGATGAACCTACAGCAGTCCTCACTCCACAAGAGGTAGTAGAATTTTTTGAAATAATTAAGAACTTAAAAAAGACTGGAAAAGCTATAATCTTTATTACTCATAAATTACACGAAGTATTAGAAATATGTGACCGCATTAATGTTTTGAGAAGAGGAAAAATAGTTGGAGAGGAATACCCAAAAAAAACTGATAAGAAAAAATTAGCAGAGTTAATGGTTGGTAGAACAGTAAATCTAAGGACTAGTCGAAAAAAAATGGAACAGGGAGAGGTATTATTAGAAGTAAATGGTTTAAGTATTTTGTCTGATAATAAAGAATATGTTTTATCAAATGTAGATTTAAAACTGCACAAAAATGAAATATTAGGTATTGCAGGAGTACAAGGGAATGGTCAGACTGAATTGGTAGAAGCACTAACTGGGTTAAGGAGTGTATCTAGTGGAAAAATTTCTTATTTTGGTAAAGAATACAAAAATTTTTCACCAAGAAAAATTCATCAACTAGGTGTTCGACACATACCAGAAGACAGACAAAAACAAGGACTAATAGGTGAATTTTCTCTAACAGAAAATAGTATACTTAATACTTATTATGAAGAAGAATTTTCTTATAACATCACATTAAATTGGACGAATGCTAAAATAGAAGCCAAAAAGATTATTGAGAAATTTGATGTGAGAACAAACTCTGAAAATATTAGTGCCAATAAATTATCCGGGGGGAACCAACAGAAGCTTTTGATCGGTAGAGAGATGTCAAGATCAATTAATCTTCTTATAGCATCTCAACCAACACGTGGGGTAGACGTTGGTTCAATAGAATACATACATAATCAAATTGTTTTCGCTAGAAATAAAGGAATTGGAGTAATATTGAATTCTACTGAATTAGAAGAAATCATTGCTTTATCAGATCGAATAATTGTATTATTTGAAGGTAAGGTAATTGCAGAATTTCCATCTGATACAGACCCAAATATAATTGGACTTGCAATGGCTGGGGAAAATTAAAATTGAAAATTTTTAATTATTTTGGTAATTACTTTTCTAACCGTGAAACTTTTCAAGAAATTATTGTAATTCCAGTTTTTGCCACTTTATTGGCTATTTTCCTTGGGTTACTATTGCTTATTGTTTCAGGATCAAGCAATGAAATTGCCCTTAAAGCATTGATAGCTTTGTTTTATGGATCTTTTGGTTCAATATCCTCAATTTCAGAAACATTAACTGCTGCAACACCATTAATCTTTGCAGCTTTAGGAATAGCTGTTGGTTTTAAAGCTGGTCTATTTAATATAGGAGCAGAGGGACAAATTATATTGGGTGGTATGGCTGCTGTGATTATAGGTTTTAGCTTTCAATTACCCTTTTTTATTCACTTAATACTTATACTTTTAGTAGGAGCTTTATTTGGGGCTTTGTATGCATTTATATCTGGGTGGCTTAAAGCCACTACAGGAGCTCACGAAGTTATCACTACTATTATGCTAAATTTAATTGCATATAGATTGCTAGATTTTTTTCTGAGAATACCTTCTATTCAAAAAGAAGGAAGAAATGATCCTATTTCCAAGTCAATTTTAGATACTGCAGAGTTACCGAGAATTTTGTATTTCTTAGATCCAAATCTCAGAGTTCATATGGGGTTTTTAATTGCAATATTTGCTGTTTTAATTGTGTATTGGTTAATTTTTTATACAACTATTGGATATGAATTTAGAGCGGTAGGAAAGAATTTAGAGGCTTCTAGATATAGTGGAATAAGTCCATCAATGACAATTATACTTGCAATGAGTATTGCAGGTCTTTTAGCTGGTCTGGCTGGTGCATCTCAGATAGCTGGAGTGTTGGGCAGAGCTACACCTGGTTTTTCTGCTGGAATTGGGTTTGATGCAATAGCCGTTGCTCTATTAGGTAGAGCCCACCCAATAGGTGTACTGTTTGCAGGTATCCTATTTGGAGCTTTGATTGCAGGTGGCAGACAAATGCAAGTTTCTGCGGATGTAAGTCTTGATCTAATTACAGTTATTCAGGCTTTAATAATTATATTCATTGCAGCTCCAGTTTTGATAAGAAAATTATTTCCTTGGATATTTAGATAAGATTTTTAAGTTATGGATAATACAATTAAAAATAATATTGAGGAAAAAAAAACCAAAAAATCAATAATTGTAGGATTATGCTTAATAGTTTTAGGTTCTATAATTTATATATTTTTAGGACTTAATATTGAAGGATATGCAACTTTTAGGTTGTCTAGACCAACAGATCCATTTGCACTTCCCAATTTAATCTTACCCGCACATAGTTTTATTGGAATATCAGCTTTGTTAATTGCTTTTTTTGGTGGAAGAATAATTATAAAAGCACCAAAGAAATTTACATTGTTTATTGCTTTAAGTTTTTTTTTGGCAATAGCAGCTTTTTTAGTTTGGGCAACAGCTGGAAAATCATTTTCCCTTACAGGAATGTTACAGGCTACTGTAGTGAGAGCTGTACCAATAGCTTTAGCAGCAATGGCTGGAATTCTGTGCGAAAGAGTAGCTGTGATAAATATTGGAATTGAGGGAATGCTTTTGGCTGGGGCATTTGCTGGGGCATTATTTGGTTCTATTTTTGGTAATTTTTTTGGTTTAATTTTGGCTGTTTTAGTAGGTGGATTTTTTGGTTTTATATTAGCAGCATTGGTTGTTACATTTCGTGTGGATCAAATAATTGCAGGAGTAGCCATTAATATTTTTGTCTTGGGAATTACTAGCTTTTTAACAAGCCACCTTTTGAAAAGTAACCCAGAGTTAAATGATGCTCCTGTTTTTAAATCAATCAATTTGCCTGTTTTAAGTGATATCCCAGTTTTAGGACCAGTTCTTTTTAAACAAAATATATTTGTTTATTTTTCAATTTTTATTGTAATCATAAGTACCTATTATCTATTTAAAACCGCATATGGTTTAAGAGCAAGAGCTGTTGGAGAACATCCAAAAGCTGCAGAAACTCTTGGAATAAGCGTATTAAAAACAAGATTTCATCATGTTATTATGGGTGGGATGATTGCCGGTTTTGGTGGTGCTTGGTTTACGTTAGGGAGTGTTGGAAGATTTGATGAAGGTATGACTGGAGGAAGAGGTTTTATTGGACTTGCTGCTATGATTTTTGGACGTTGGCATCCTGTTGGAGCACTATTTGCTGCTCTCATATTTGGTTTTGCAGATTCTTTACAACAAAAGCTTGCAATCTTGAGGACTCCTATCCCCAGTGAGTTTTTAGCTATGGCCCCATATTTGGTCACAATAATTGTAGTTGCAGGAATTGTTGGAAATGCCAAGCCTCCCCAAGCAATCGGACAAGCTTATGTTAAGGAAAACTAGTGATTAAAAAAATAAAAATTAATGATATACAAAAAATTATTGGAAAAAAAAAGATCGAAATAGGATTAGTTCTTGGGTCTGGTTTGGGTAAAGCTATACCTTTAAGAAAAAAATTAGAATTTGAATATAATGAAATAAAGGGTTTTAATCTTCCATCTGTTACTGGGCATAGTGGAAAACTTTTAATAGGTACTATTCATAATAGAATGGTTGCTGTTTTAAGTGGAAGAACTCACTTCTATGAAAATGGTAAAGCCGATACGATGAGAAACCCTTTAAAACTTTTGAAAGATTTAGGTGTTGAAAGGCTTGTTCTAACAAATGCATCAGGATCTTTAAGAAAAAATATACCAACTGGATCATTAATGGTTATTGAAGATCATATTAATTTTTCAGGCTTAAACCCTCTTATTGGAGAAAATTCAGAAGATAGATTTGTGAATCTAACAGTTGCCTATGATAAGGATATTAGTGAAATGATTATAAAAGCTGGAAATGAGCAAAATATAAATATTAAAAGAGGAATATATGCATGGTTTTCAGGACCATCTTTTGAAACTCCAGCTGAAATAAAAGCTATCAGATCTTTAGGTGCAGATGTAGTAGGTATGTCTACTGTGCCAGAAGTAATATTATCAAGATTTTTTAAAATTAAAGTCGCTGGTATATCAGTAGTAACAAATATGGCAGCTGGTCTTAGTAATGAAACTATAAGTCATGAACAAACTAAAGAAATAGCAAAATCAAGTGAAAGAAAACTTTCAAAAATTATAATATCTTTATTGCGAAAACTGTAATAAAGGCGTAAGTGCTTTGAAAAAAATACATTAAACTTATCTATTTCAGTTTGAATTATGCAGATTTACCTTCCAATTGCGGAAATTTCAGTGAACATCTTTTTATTAATTGGATTAGGTGGAATTGTTGGAATTCTGTCTGGTATGTTTGGCGTAGGTGGGGGTTTTTTAATGACTCCTCTTTTGTTTTTTATCGGAATACCACCTGCAGTAGCAGTTGCAAGCGAAGCAAATCAGATACTTGGTGCATCTTTTTCAGGAGCTATTGCTCACTTCAGAAGAAAAAATGTCGATATAAAAATGGGCTTTCTTTTAATTTTAGGAGGGATAATTGGTTCAATTTTTGGAGTTGAATTATTTAGAATATTTAAAAATTTAGGTCAATTAGAGCTTATTATTAAAGTTTGTTATGTCTTATTTCTAGGCATAATAGGAATAATAATGTTTTTTGAAAGTTTAAGAGCATTAAATTATAAATCAAAAAACATAAAAGTAAGAAAAACTCGTCATCATTCCTGGGTTCAAGGTCTTCCACTTAAAATGAGGTTTAGAACTTCCAATTTATATATCAGTTCAATACCCGCCGTATTTATAGGTTTTTTTGTAGGTATTCTAGCTTCAATTATGGGAATTGGAGGAGGATTCATAATAGTACCTGCTATGATTTATATTTTAGGAATGCCTACTAAAGTTGTAGTTGGTACTTCTTTATTTCAGATAATCTTTGTTACTGGAGTTACTACATATTTGCATGCAGTTAAAAATTTTAGTGTTGATATTATATTATCCTTTCTACTTTTGGTAGGTGGAGTAATTGGAGCACAATTTGGTGTAAGGATAGGACTCAAATTAAAAGCAGAGCAATTGAGAATATTATTAGCTATTTTAGTTTTAGCCATGTGTTTAAAAATAACTTTAGAGCTTTTTATTACCCCTGTAGAGATTTTTACTTTAGTAAGAGATTTATGAAATGAAACTTATTGTGAAATTAATTATAATTTTGTTATTTTATAACCTTTCTTTTATATCTTCTTATGCTACAGAAGTTTCTCCAAGTCTTGTTACAGATTTAAGTAAAAAAGTAATTTCTATAAATGTTAATTTCTCAGGTAGTAAATTTCATATCTTTGGTGCAATTAAAAAAAATAATCCTCAAATTTCTTCAATAGATCAACCACCCTTTGATATAATTATCGAAGTTATAGGTCCTCCAATCACAATGAATTTATTCCAGAAAGAAAAAAAGTTTGGTTTTTGGATAAATAAGAAAATTGATAATTTAAAAAACATACCAAGTTTTTATTCTATTTCCGGCACAAAACCGTTAGATATATTACTACCCAATAATATTGAGACAGCAAATGACATTGGGCTTGTTAAACAAATAAATACAAAAAATCAAAAAATAGAATATGAATTAATTGATCAAATTTTATTTATTGGAAAAGATAAAAAACAATATAATGAAAATAATACTCCTATTACTTTGTTAGAAAATACTCTTTTTTCAAATGAAATTGACTTTCCTACAAACATACATGAAGGAAATTATAAGGTTAAAATACATTTAATACGCTTTCAAAAAGTTTTAGCAACAAAACAGGATATTATTTACGTCAAAAAAATTGGTTTACAAAATTGGATCAATTACCTAGCTTTCGAAAAACCTCAATTATACGGGATTATGAGTATTTTAATAGCAATAACCTTTGGTTTTGTAGCTTCGCTAGTTTTTAGAAAAAAAATATAATATCAATAATTTCTGATTTGTAATTATTGTTACTGTTTGCTCCTGCTATTCTTTTCAACCATCATTTTTTTTATTTCTGCTATTGCTTTTGCAGGATTTAAATTCTTTGGACATGTTCGGGCGCAATTCATAATTGTATGGCATCTATATAATTTAAATGAATCTTCAATATCATTTAATCTTTCATCTCTAGTTTCGTCACGACTATCAACTAACCATCTATAAGCATGTAAAAGAGCTGCAGGACCAAGATATTTCTCACTATTCCACCAATAACTCGGACAAGATGTAGAACAGCATGCACACATTACGCACTCATATAAATCATCTAATTTTTTTCGTTGGTTTATTGATTGTTCCCATTCTTTTTCTGGAGTTTCTGTCTTTGTTTCCAACCAGGGCATTATGCTTGCGTGTTGCTTATAAAAATTAGTCAAATCAGGGATTAAATCTTTTATAACTGGCATATGCGGTAATGGATAAATTCTCACATCACCTTTAATTTCGTTAAGACCACGTGTGCAAGCCAAGGTATTTACCCCATCAATATTCATAGCACAAGAACCACAAATACCCTCTCTACATGATCTTCGAAAAGTAAGTGTTGGATCAATTTCTTCCTTTATATGAATAAGGGCATCCAAAACCATTGGACCACTCTCATTTGCATCAATAAAATAAGTATCTACTCTAGGATTACTTTTTTCATCTGGATTATATCGATATACTTTAAATTTTCTTAGTTTTTTTGCAGAAGACTTTTTATGGTCCCATACCTTTCCATTAGGAGAAATTCTTGAGTTTTTTGGTAGCCTTAATTCAACCATTTTTTTTCCTTATTTTATAAATTAACCATCAATTATAAGACATTTTGCATTGATTATAAACATCATTAGGATCTCTTCCAGCAAGATAGTCACTACTCATTGTTATTCCAATCTGGTACTTTGGACCCTCACTTCCCGTAGCTAAAGACAAATTTGTAGTAGGTTTTGATGCTTCATTTTTTTTCTTTTGACAAATATTCTCAATTTGTTGAGCCGTCAAAGGATTGGGAGGGTTAGACGCACATCCATTTGAAAATAATATAGCTGAAATTACAAGAGCTCTTAATAAATAAAACATGGTTTTAATAAACTCTTGCCTTTGGTGCAATTTTATTTGTATTGATACCGCCTTTAGATTCCGATGTTAAAGGTTTGGTATGAACTCCTCTGTATTTCAATAAAACTTTATTTTTTTGATTTACAGCTGCCAAGGTATGCTTTCTCCATTTCATATCATCTCTATCAGGGTAATCTTCATGAGCATGAGCTCCTCGACTTTCTTGTCTAGCTTCAGCTGAAAATATTGTTGTTAAAGCGTTTGGCATTAGATTCGTTAATTCTAGTGTTTCCATGAGATCGGAATTCCAAATCATGGAACGATCTTTAATAGATAAGTCTTCTAAACCAGATGCTACTATTTCCATTTTTTTACATCCCTCAGCTAGTGTTTTTTTCGAACGAAAAACTGCTGCATCTTCCTGCATTACTATTTGCATTTTTTTCCGTAATTCTGCAGTAGATGTATTTCCATTTGCATGTCTTAACTTATCAAACCTCTCCATCGCCTGATCACATGAATGGGTATTCAAAGGTCTATTTGAACTTGTCTTATCAACTACCTCGTTAGCTCTAATAGCTGCAGCTCTACCGAAAACAACTAAATCTATTAGACTGTTAGATCCTAATCTATTAGCTCCATGAACAGAAGCACACCCAGCTTCACCGACAGCCATTAAACCTGGTTGTACAAAATCTTCATCATCAATTGAAGGATTTAGAACTTCTCCCCAATAATTGGTTGGAACCCCACCCATATTATAATGGACAGTAGGTAAAACTGGAATTGGCTCTTTCGTTAAATCAACACCTGCAAAAATTCTAGCACTTTCTGAAATACCTGGAAGGCGTTCCGCCAAAGTTTTTTCAGGTAAATGATCAAGATGTAAATGAATGTGATCTCCTTTCTCACCAACGCCACGACCTTCTTTTATCTCAATAGTCATGCATCTTGAGACAACATCCCTACTAGCTAAATCTTTGTAAGTAGGTGCATATCTCTCCATAAATCTTTCTCCATCAGAATTGGTAAGATATCCTCCTTCACCCCTCGCGCCTTCGGTAATTAAGCAACCAGCACCATATATACCTGTTGGGTGAAATTGTACGAATTCCATGTCCTGTAAGGGTAAATTTTGTCTAGCAACCATACCATTACCATCTCCAGTACATGTATGAGCAGAAGTTGCTGAAAAGTAAGCTCGACCATATCCGCCAGTAGCTAATACTACCATCTTAGCGTTAAATCTATGTATTGTACCATCGTCTAATTTCCATGCTATAATTCCCTGACACACTCCGTCTTCTGTCATAATTAAATCAATCGCAAAATATTCTATGAAAAATTCAGCATTATTTTTTAGTGACTGTCCGTATAATGTATGTAAAATTGCATGACCTGTTCTATCCGCTGCAGCACACGTTCTTTGAACTGGTGGTCCTTCACCAAATTCAGTCGTATGACCCCCAAAAGGTCTTTGATAAATCTTACCCTCCTCTGTACGAGAAAAAGGTACTCCATAATGTTCTAATTCATAAACAGCTTTTGGAGCTTCTCGAGCCAAATATTCCATAGCATCTACATCACCCAACCAATCTGAACCTTTAACAGTATCATACATATGCCAGTGCCAATGATCAGGCCCCATATTTGATAAGGAGGCGGCAATACCACCTTGGGCTGCTACAGTATGGCTTCTAGTTGGAAAAACTTTACTTATACAAGCTGTTTTAAAACCTTGTTCGGCCATTCCTAAAGTCGCTCTTAGACCTGAGCCTCCTGCTCCAACTACTACAACATCGTAAGTATGATCAACATATTCGTATGAATTCATTAAGTTTCTCCGAGTTTCAAAAGCGATAAAGTATTATGAATGATAGACAGACTGATATAGTTAATATCCAACACAAGTATTTCAATGATTTTAGAGTTAGATCTCTTAAAACTATGTTGTGAATATAATCTTCTAATACAACTTCAATTCCTTGATAAAAATGCCAAATACTTATTGTAATAAATAAAAAAGCAATAATTAGATTAAAAATATTATCATAATTAGTAATTACTTCGTTGTATGGAAGAAAGGCAACATTAAGAAAATTGTAAATAAAAAGCACTGTTAAGGGAATGAGCAATATTGAGGATATTCTCTGTTTTATCCAATGTCTTGTACTCTCTATGTTTTGCCCCATTATTTAACTCCAAGATTATCAAAAATTTAAACTAAAAGGCTTGCTAAAATAAAGAAGAACGTTAAAGCCAAAATTGAATATGAACTATATTCTACCCATTTTAAATTAAAACCATACCCCATATCCCAAAACAAATGCCTTAATCCAGCAAAAAAGTGATACCAAATGCCACAAAGGGAAAAAAACATTATAATCTTTCCAATAATAGAATTAAAGAAAATTGAAAAAACTTTAAAAGTTTCCTCTCCAAAAATTAATGAAATAAAAAAACCTATAACCATTAACAAACTTATGATTAATGCCACACCTGTAATTCTGTGTAATATTGAAAGTACAGAATTTAATTGTGGCCTGTAAATGGTAAGGTGTGGTGATAAAGGACGATTATTCATAGTTTTCACATTTATAGATATATAATGATATTTAAAGTAAATTAGTAATTAGGATAAATGCAATGTGATCAATTGTCACCAAATAACTTTTAAAAGTTTGATGTTTGAATATGTTATCAATTATGAAACTTGAAATTACATTATTATTTTATTTCGATGAATAATTTACTTTGAGTTTTTTTGAAGCAACCTCTAGATTTAAATTGTGATTAAAATTAATTATTTCCAAATTACATTGCTTGAAATCAAATATATAGGATAAGAAAATGAAAAGAAATAAAATTGCTTTAATTGGTTCAGGTCAGATTGGAGGTACTTTAGCTCACTTAGCTGGCCTTAAAGAATTGGGGGATATTGTTCTATTTGATATAGCCGATGGTATTCCTCAGGGCAAAGCTCTTGATATAGCAGAAAGTTCCCCAATAAGCTCCTTCGATAGTAACATAATTGGTACTAGCAAATATGAAGATATAAGCGATGCAGATGTTTGTATAGTTACAGCTGGAGTACCTCGTAAACCAGGAATGAGTAGGGATGATTTATTAAGCATAAACCTGAAAGTTATGAAATCAGTAGGAGAGGGAATAAAAAAATATTCTCCAGATTCTTTTGTAATTTGTATTACAAACCCATTAGATGCAATGGTTTGGGCTTTGCAAAAGTTTTCCACATTACCTGCAGAAAATGTAGTTGGTATGGCGGGGGTCTTAGATAGTGGTAGATTTGCATATTTTCTATCACAAGAATTTAATGTTTCTGTAAAGGATGTTCAAACTTTTGTGCTTGGTGGGCATGGAGATACGATGGTACCACTGCTCAGATATTCTACAGTTGGTGGAATTCCAATTCCTGATTTGATAGAAATGGGGTGGTCTTCACAAAAAAAAATGGACGAAATCGTCCAACGAACTAGAGATGGTGGTGCTGAAATAGTAGCATTATTAAAAACTGGATCTGCATACTACGCTCCTGCAGCATCAGCAATTAATATGGCAGAATCATATCTTAAAGATCAAAAAAGGGTTATACCGTGTGCATCATACCTGACTGGCCAATATGGTTATAACGATATTTATGTAGGAGTTCCTACAGTCATTGGAAACAAGGGAGTAGAAAAAATAATTGAAATAAATCTTGATGAAATAGAGAAAATGAATTTTTCTAAATCTGTAGAATCTGTTCAAAAACTAATTCAAGACTGTAAAAAAATTGATATGGATCTAAATTAAACGATATAAAATAAATTTGTGATCACATATAATTTAATGTGATCACAAAATTAATTTTTTTGTTTGATTTTTAATTTTTTTAAAAAAATTACTTCAAAATTTTTTAATTCACTGCAAAGATTAGTTTATTAATAATTAAAATTAAATTTACTAATTTTAAGGTGTAAATATGAATATTCATGAATACCAAGCAAAACAATTTTTAAGAGAATATGGAATCCCTGTTTTAGATGGTCGAATAATTTACAAAGCAGAAGAAGCAAAAACAGCAGCTGGAGAACTAGACGGACCACTTTGGGTAGTTAAAGCCCAAATACATGCCGGAGGGAGAGGTAAAGGTAAATTTATTGAAGAGAGTGCTGGAACTCAAGGTGGGGTAAGACTTGCCTCATCAGCATCTGATGCTGCAGCAGAAGCACAAAAAATGCTTGGTAGAACCCTAGTAACAAAACAAACTGGAAATGATGGAAAAGAAGTACGTAGAATTTACATCGAAGAAGGTTGTCAAATAGCCAAAGAGTTTTATTTGGCTGTTTTAATAGATAGATCTACTTCAAGAATAGCCTTTGTAGCTTCTAAAGAAGGTGGTATGGATATAGAAGAAGTTGCGGCTAAATCACCTGAAAAAATCATTAAATTTACAGTTGATCCAGCTTCAGGACTGTCAGGCTTTCACGGAAGAAGAGTTGCATTTGCCTTAGGTCTTAAAGGCAAACAGATTAAACAATGTGTGTATTTAATTCAAACTCTGTTTAAATTATTTAGTGAAAAAGATTGTGAAATGCTGGAAATAAACCCACTAATTCTCACAAAAGATGAAAAATTGATATGTCTAGATTGTAAAATGGGATTTGATAGTAATGCCATGTATCGACAACCTTCCGTAGTTGCTTTTCATGACGAAACTGAAGAAGATCCAAAAGAACTAGCAGCATCTAAATTTGATTTAAATTATATTGCTTTAGATGGTGAAATTGGTTGTATGGTTAATGGTGCAGGATTAGCAATGGCAACGATGGACATAATAAAATTATTTGGGTCTGAACCTGCAAATTTTTTAGATGTTGGTGGCGGAGCTACCAAAGAAAAGGTTACAGAAGCTTTTAAAATTATTACCTCTGACAAGAATGTTAAGGGAATTTTAGTCAACATTTTTGGTGGAATTATGAGGTGTGATGTTATTGCAGAGGGAGTAGTCGAGGCGGTTAAAAATGTAGGTCTTTCAGTACCTTTGGTAGTCAGACTTGAAGGTACAAATGTAGATAAAGGCAAAGATATTATCAATCAAAGTGGTTTAAATGTAATTGCTGCAGATAATCTTTCTGATGCTGCAAAGAAAATTGTTACTGCAGTGAAAGGGAGTTAAATGTCAATAATTATAAATAAAAACACAAAAGTGATTTGTCAGGGATTTACTGGTTCGCAGGGAACTTTCCACTCTAAACAAGCCATTGAATATGGAACTAATATGGTTGGTGGAGTTACGCCTGGAAAGGGTGGTGAAAAACATTTAGACTTACCTGTATTTGACACCGTCTATGATGCTAAATTAAAAACTAAAGCTAATGCTACCGTAATTTATGTACCCCCACCATTTGCAGCAGATGCAATACTGGAAGCTATAGATTCAGAGATAGAAACGATTGTATGTATTACAGAAGGAATACCTGTGATAGATATGGTTAGAGTCAAAAGAGCTTTACATGGTTCATTATCACGATTGATTGGTCCTAATTGTCCCGGTGTAATTACACCTGGAGAATGCAAGATCGGTATCATGCCTGGACATATCCACAAAAAAGGAAGTGTTGGTGTTGTTTCAAGATCTGGCACACTAACTTATGAAGCTGTTGCTCAAACAACAGAAATTGGATTAGGACAATCTACATGTGTAGGGATTGGGGGGGATCCTATAAAGGGAACAGAACATATAGATGTTCTTGAATTATTTTTATCTGATCCTGAAACGGAGAGTATTGTTTTAATTGGAGAAATTGGAGGTACAGCTGAGGAAGAAGCTGCTCAATTTATAAAAGATGAGAGAAAAAATGGAAGAGCAAAACCTATAGCTGGATTTATTGCTGGAATAACTGCTCCGCCAGGCAGAAGAATGGGCCATGCAGGTGCGATTGTCGCTGGAGGCAAAGGCGGAGCCTCTGATAAAATTGAAGCAATGAGATCTGCAGGTATTATTGTTACAGAGAGCCCTGGTGAACTTGGAACTGCAGTTAGTTCTGCTATTAAAAATTTTTAATACTAGTTATATAATCAAAGGTAAAGGATGAATAAAATTACAAATAATACAACAGAGATATTAGAATCCCTGGATTTTAATAGTCTAAATATCATTGAAAAGATGTACGAAATTTATCAATCCAATCCTCAAAAATTAGACCAAAAATGGACAACAATTTTCCAAAGCCTATCAAAACAAATTTCAAATACTCAGGAAGAGGAATTACAAATTAAACCTTCATGGTTTAGAAAAGATTGGCCCCCAAACAATATAACAGATGAAATAGCTTCTTTTGATGGACAGTGGCTTGAAACTAGTGATCTCAAGATAAATAAAAATACCAATGCTGGAATATCTGAAATAAAAACATCCGTTCTTGATAGCATACGAGCTTTAATGTTTATTCGTGCTTACCGGGTGAGAGGACATTTAGCTGCCAATCTAGATCCTTTGAGTAACTATGAAATAAAGAAATTAGATCCTGCTTTAGATCCAAAAACATATGGATTTGTTGAAGAAGATATGGATAGAAAGATTTTCCTTGATAATGTTCTAGGACTTCAAGAAGCATCAATGAATCAAATATCAGAAATTGTAAAAAAAACTTACTGCGGTACTTTTGCACTACAATATATGCATATTTCAAATGCAGAAGAATCAGCCTGGTTAAAAGAAAGAATTGAGGGGTTGGGAAAAGAAATAGAATTTACTCAAAATGGAAGAAAAGCAATTCTTAATAAATTAATAGAAGCAGAGGGATTTGAAAAATTTTTACATGTTAAATATATGGGAACAAAAAGGTTTGGCCTAGACGGGGGAGAGGCTGTTATACCTGCAATGGAGCAAATTATAAAAAGGGGTGGTAATTTAGGTGTAAAAGAAATTGTGATTGGAATGCCTCATCGAGGTCGTTTGTCAATTCTTGCAAATGTTATGGGAAAACCCTATAGGGCGATATTTAACGAGTTTCAAGGGGGTAGTTATAAACCTGAGGATGTAGAAGGTTCAGGTGATGTCAAGTATCACCTAGGCGCATCTTCTGATAGAGAATTTGATGGTAATAAAATACATTTATCTCTAACAGCAAACCCAAGTCACCTAGAGGCTGTAAATCCTGTTGTTTTAGGAAAAGTAAGGGCAAAGCAAAATCAACTGAATGACGAAGACAGAGTACAAGTTTTGCCGGTACTTCTGCATGGTGATGCAGCATTTGCCGGTCAGGGAATTATTTCTGAATGTTTTGGTTTATCAGGACTTAAGGGACATAAAACTGGTGGAACCATACACATAATAGTTAATAATCAAATTGGATTTACTACTGCACCACATAATTCTAGATCTTCACCTTATCCTACTGACATAGCTTTGATGGTAGAAGCTCCAATTTTTCATGTTAATGGCGATGATCCAGAAGCTGTGGTACATGCAGCAAAAGTAGCGACTGAATTTAGACAAAAGTTTCATAAAGATGTTGTTATAGACGTTTTTTGCTATAGAAGATTTGGTCATAATGAGGGTGACGAACCTATGTTTACACAGCCCAAAATGTATGCAAAAATTAAAAAGCATAAAACTACTCTTCAAAAATATTCTGAAAAACTGAGCAAGGAAGGTTTGGTGCCAGAAGGTGAGATCGAAGACTTAAAAATTAGTTTTCAAAAATTTCTTTCTAAAGAATTCGAAGTTTCAAAAAGTTATAAACCCAATAAAGCAGATTGGTTGGATGGCAAATGGTCTGGTCTTGGGAAATATACTAAAGAAGCCGTTATAAAGGACGGACAGTACCAAAGAGGAAAAACTTCAATTTCAATTGAAAAATTTAATGAAGTGGGAAAAGCTTTAACAAAAATACCAAATCACATTAATGCACACAAGACCGTTAAAAGAATGCTCGATAATAAGCAAAAACAATTATCTTTAGGTAAAAATATTGATTGGGCTACTGCAGAAGCTCTAGCTTTTGGATCACTATTGACAGAGGGTTATCCTGTTCGATTATCTGGGCAAGATTGCACCAGGGGAACATTTAGTCATAGGCATAGTGCTGTAATTGATCAATTAACAGAAGAACGCTTCTATCCTCTAAATAATATTACAAAAAATCAAAAACATTATGAAGTGATAGATTCTATGCTTTCTGAATATGCAGTTTTAGGCTATGAGTATGGCTATTCCTTGGCAGAACCTAATTCATTAACAATTTGGGAAGCTCAATTTGGAGATTTTTCAAATGGAGCCCAAATAATGATAGATCAATTCATATCATCGGGGGAAAAGAAGTGGTTAAGAATGTCTGGATTAGTTATGCTTCTCCCTCACGGATATGAAGGCCAAGGACCCGAACATTCATCTGCTAGATTAGAACGATTTTTACAAGCATGTGCGGAAGATAATTGGATTATCGCTAATTGTACAACTCCTTCTAATTATTTCCACATATTAAGGAGACAATTATACAGAAGTTTTAGAAAACCATTGGTAATTATGAGTCCAAAATCCCTATTAAGAAATAAGCGAGCCATATCTAATAAAAAAGATTTTATAAATGGATCTTCTTTCCATAGAATACTTTTGGACGATGCCGAAAAAGGAAATTCTTCTACTAAGCTGGTAAAAGATTCTAAAATTAAGAGAGTTGTTATATGCTCAGGTAAAATCTATTATGACCTCTTAGAAGAAAGAGAAAAGAGAAATATTTCTAATGTATATTTATTAAGGTTAGAACAATTCTATCCATTTCCAGCATTATCTTTTATAAAAGAATTAAATAGGTTTAAAGATGCAGAGTTTATATGGTGCCAAGAAGAACCCAAAAATCAAGGTGGTTGGTCATTTGTTGAACCTAATTTAGAATGGTCACTAAACAGAGTTAATGCAAAGTGTAAAAGAGCAAAGTTTATAGGAAGAGCTGCCGCTGCTTCACCTGCAACTGGCTTAGCTACACAACATAAAGAACAACAAGAAACAATAATTAACGAGGCTCTTACTATTAATTGAGGTAAAAAATGACTGAAATAAAAGTACCTACCCTTGGAGAAAGTGTTACTGAAGCTACAGTGGCAACTTGGTTTAAAAGTCCTGGGGATACTGTAGCTATTGATGAAATGTTATGCGAACTAGAAACGGATAAAGTAACTGTAGAGGTACCATCTACAGTTTCTGGCACATTGTCAGAAATAATCGCTAAAGAAGGTGATACTGTAGGACTAGATGCAATTCTTGGTATTGTTAGTGAAGGAGAATTTGTAAAAACAAAAACTGAAAAATCAGTAAAAAATATTGCTCCAAAAAATGATAAAAAAATCAAAGATATTGAAAACGCTCCTTCCGCTAAAAAACTTATGAAGGAAAATGAAATTAATGAGCAGACTTTATTAGGTACAGGTAGAGATGGAAGAATAATGAAGGAAGATGTTTTAAATGTCTTAACTTCAGAAATGACTAAGGATGACTCTGCAAATAAAACGTCTGAAACAGTTCAAAATGTAAAAGAAAATAATAAAGAACAAATTGAACGAATTAAAATGTCAAGATTACGCATGACCATAGCAAAAAGGTTAAAAGAAGCACAAAATACAGCTGCCATGCTCACTACTTACAATGAGATTGATATGAGTAGTGTTATGGAAATCAGACGTAAATATAAAGAGGTATTTGAAAAAAAACATCAAGTAAAATTAGGTTTTATGTCCTTTTTTGTAAAAGCTTGCTGCCATGCATTAAGAGAAGTTCCCGAAGTTAATGCACAAATAGAAGGGGATGATTTAGTTTTTCATAAATATATCAACATGGGAGTTGCTGTAGGAACTCCAACAGGTCTAGTAGTCCCAATTGTTAAAAATGCTGATTCAATGGGATTTGCAGATGTTGAAAAAACAATTGGTGAATTGGGAAAGAAGGCAAGAGAAGGTAAGCTTTCAATTGAAGACATGCAGGGCGGCACATTTACTATTTCTAATGGTGGAGTTTACGGATCTTTGATGTCTTCACCTATTTTAAATTACCCTCAATCTGGTATTCTTGGTATGCATAAAATTCAAGAAAGACCAGTAGCAATAAATGGAAATGTTATTATTAAACCTATGATGTATCTAGCATTGAGTTACGATCATAGAATAGTTGATGGAAAGGGAGCAGTTACTTTTTTAGTTAGAGTAAAAGAAATGCTTGAAGACCCACATCGTCTTCTTATGGATGTTTAAGTGAGGGAAAAAAATGAAAGATTATGATGTAATTATAATAGGTTCAGGACCCGGTGGATATGTTTGTGCAATAAGGTGTGCCCAACTTGGCCTAAAAACAGCTTGCGTTGAAAGTAAAGAAACATTAGGTGGAACATGTTTAAATATTGGGTGTATTCCTTCAAAAGCATTGTTACATGCTTCAGAGCTTTTTGAAGAAACAAACCATAAATTTTCAAAACTTGGTATTGTAACTGGTAAAGCAAGTGTAAACTGGGAAAAAATGCTTGATTATAAATCGGATATAGTCAACCAAAATACAAAAGGTATAGAATTTCTATTTAAAAAAAATAAAATAGACGTAATAAAAGGTTGGGGTTCTATAAAAGAACCTGGAGTCATAGAAGTTAACGGAAAAACTTTTAATTCTAAATCAATAATAATAGCTACAGGATCAGAACCTTCTGATCTCAAAGGTGTAAATATTGATGAGAAAACTGTTGTTTCTTCTACTGGAGCTTTATCCTTAAAAAAAATCCCTAAATCTATGACAATAGTAGGTGCAGGAGTTATAGGTTTAGAATTAGGTTCTGTATACTCTAGATTAGGAACAGATGTTACAGTTATTGAATATCTTGACGAAATAACCCCTGGTCTTGATAAAGAGACTGCTAAATTCTTTAGAAGGATTTTAAGTAAACAAGGCATTAAATTTATTCTTGGTGCTGCTGTTCAAAGTACAAAAAAATTAGGAAGTAATAATGTTGTAAATTACTTATTAAAAGGAAGTGAAAAAATAAATAAAATTAATTCAGAAATTATATTGGTTTCTACTGGAAGAAAACCTTTTACTGAAGGACTTAAACTTAAAGAAGTTGGAATTGAAATAAATCAACAGGGCCAAATTGTAACTGACAAAAATTTAAAAACAAATGTTGAAGGAATTTATGCAATAGGAGACGTAATTTCTGGACCTATGCTTGCACATAAAGCTGAGGATGAAGGTATAGCTATTGCAGAGATGCTTGCGGGTCAAGCAGGTCATTTGAACTATGATACTATTCCATCAGTTATATATACATCTCCTGAAGTCGCTTTTGTTGGTAAAACAGAGGAACAATTAAATAAAGAAAATAAAGACTTTAAAGTTGGTAAGTTTTCATTCATGGGAAATGGCAGAGCTAAAGCTGCTCTTGCTGCAGATGGTTTTGTTAAGATTTTAAGTGATAAATATTCTGACAGAATACTAGGTGGTCATATAATTGGTCCAGCAGCAGGCGATCTTATACACGAAATATGTGTAGCGATGGAATTTGGAGCAAGTGCAGAAGATTTGGCCAGAACCTGTCATGCACATCCAACTTTTTCTGAAGCCGTAAGGGAAGCCGCTTTGGCATGTGGAGACGGTGCTATACATTCTTAAATTAAATTACATTTCTACTAACATTCTTAATCCATTAGTAACATCTGCCCTTACAGCTAATTTTAAGCCTGGTTCATCTCCAGCTCTTAGTGTAGATAATATTTTTCTATGATGATTTGGGGCTTGACTTTTTGAGGTATCATCATAAAGAGCTCGCATCATTGGAACATATTGCAACCATATAGTTTCAACTAATGCAAGGGTGCTTGGAGCTTGAGCTCTCAAATATAATGTTCTATGAAATTCAAGATTACTCTTAATATATCCAGTAGCATTTTTTTTAACTATCATCTCCTCTATTTTACAATTTATTAAAACTAATCTTTCAATGAGTGAATCATAAACTCTTGGAAGTGCTTTGGAAGCCAATTCTGGTTCCAAAATTGCTCTTAAACTTGCGAGTTCCTCGATTTTTTCATTAGTAAGTTTAGGTGTAAAAATACGACCTGAAGAAGAAATTACCAAAGCTCCTTCTGCCACTAACCTTCTTGCAGCTTCACGAACAGGCATTGTTGAAACATTAAATTTTTTTGCTAGTGACCTTAGAGTTAGAACTTGTCCAGGATTTAATAGGCCCCCAAGGATTTCTGATCTAAGTCCCCTATATATCAATTCATGCGTTGGTAAAGGTTTATCATTTATAGAATTTTCTTTATTCATAAAAATCTGTGATCACAAAATATATTCTTTGTCAACCAACATTTAAGTTTAAAAAATATATCTCCTTATTTCTTTGCCATTTTTTTTAAGCCATTCTTTATCCTTTAAATAATTGGGTGATAATTCTTGCACCAGTTTCCAAAATAATGGACCATGATTCATATGAACTAAATGAGCTAACTCGTGAATTATAACATAATTGTAAACAGAAGGTGGCGCCATAATAAGTCGCCAATTAAGCATTATAGAACCTGTTGAGGAGCAGGACCCCCATCTGGATTTAGTATCTTTAAAATTTATTTTTTTTATTTTTTGTATGATCAAATTAGGTTTTTTTAATATTATTGGTATCATTATAGACTTACAATATTCTATAAGAAACGTTTGCACCTCTTTTCCTATGTTTGAAATATTTTTAGGTATGCAGATTTGATTATTCTCAAGAAATTTGATTTTGGAGCAATTTTTTTTGGCAACTATCTCATACAAATTACCTTCAATTGGAACAAATGATCCATCATTCACAATCTTAGGAACCAAACATTGATTTATTTGATTATGTATCCAACTACGATTTAAATAATAAAATTTATGAATTTCAGATTCTGACAAAAACTTGGGTGCACTAATTGAAATTTTACCAGTAATTCTACAAACTTTAAGAGATAACCTGCGAATATTATTTTTTCTACTTATTGTTATAGGTTTTTTAAATTCAGTACTGTAAAATGTCATTATCAAATAAAAAATTAAATTATTCGATCTATAGTTATATCAGAAATAAAATTTACAAACAAAAATAAAATATTTTTTAAAAAATACGTTTAATTTTTTGACAACTCACATTAGTTATGGCAGATCATTTTAAAAAACTATAAAAGGAAAATAGATGGTAAAAGAGTCGTGGGGGAAAAAACGCACCTGCCCTAAGTGTGATACCCGATTTTATGATTTAAATAAAGATCCCTTAATTTGTCCTAATTGCGAGCATACATTCAGTTTAGAATCTATAATGGAAGTATTCAAAAAATCTCCTAAGGAAACATCACCAAAAAAGACTTCAGCACAAACATCCTCCACTGAGATAGAAGATATTGAAACAGAAGATATTATATTGGATGAAGATTTGGAAGAAGATACTAATTCATCCATTGATTTAGAAGATAATTTGTTAGAAGAAGAAGAAGAAGACGCATCTCCAATAGGAGTAATTACTGATGTAAGTAAAGATGAAGACGAAAACTAAATACATTTAATTTTTTAAATTTTATCTTTTTATTTGTTTTTTTTTGGTTAGTATTGTTGTCGGTATTGGGGCCATAGCTCAGCTGGGAGAGCGCTTGCATGGCATGCAAGAGGTCAGGGGTTCGATCCCCCTTGGCTCCACCATCTAATCTATTAAACCTTATATAGCCGGATTATTTCCACGGAAAAAGGATATCTTTCATTATATAAATCAAGAAAGGTCCCCAATTTTGGATTAACACAGTATGTATTTTTTACAAATTTATATAAAAAATGCATGTAAATATAATTAAAATAATTTGGACAAAAAAATTCTTTAAAGAAAAAATTATTCCAGTTCGTCTGCAATATGAATATTGATAATTTCTTCAAAATTATTTTCAGCTATAAATCCTAATTCTAACGCTCTTTTTGGAAAAAAGTCTTTTGGCCAACCAGCAACCATTTTCTCAATATTTTCATCTTTTTTAAAAATAATTAGATCAACTACCTTTTGTCCAGCTACAGATCTTAAAGCTTCTATTTGCTCTTCTACTGTGCAACTAACACCAGGTAAGTTTAATGATTTCCTATTCTCTAACAATGATGTATCCATTAGAGCTGCATGCATTAGAAAACCTGCTGCAGCCCTGGGTGATGCATGCCAATGCCTAACCGATTTGTCTACAGGTAAATAAGCCTTTTGACCATTCAATGGTTCTCTAATAATGTTTGAAAAAAATCCAGAAGCGGCTTTATTGGGCAAACCAGGTCTTACACATATAGTTGGAAGTCTTAATGACATACCATTAATAAATCCTTTTCTACTAAAATCAGAGATTAAAAGCTCTGCTGATGCTTTCTGCGCTCCATAACTAGTTTGTGGAGAACACAGAAATTCATCATCTATCTTTTCTGGAAATGGTTCACCAAAAACAGCAATTGATGAAGTAAAAATTAATTTTGGAATATAAGTTTTTGAACTTTTAAAATGTTCTGTTTTTAATGCTTCAAGCAATTTCCACATTGAAAATAAATTTACATCCCATCCCTTTTTAAAGTTTTCTTCTGCTTCACCCGAAACAATAGCAGCTAGATGAAAAATAATATCAAACCGCTCAGAGGCTAGTTTTTTAATTTGTGTTAAATCTTCTATATTTCCTTTAATATGTGTTAAATGTAAGTTATCTTTTGTTTGGTTAAAATTTATGTCAAAAAGACAAATTTTGTTTATTTGTGTTTGATATAAATCGGATGAAAGAATTTTTTTTACTAATTTTTTCCCTACCATTCCATTTGCACCAATAATACAAATTTTCATAATGAATAACTCCCAAATATTAAATGACCGAGGTTTTTTTATTTTAGTATTTTAAATTATGTTGAACATTATTTACCATTATTGCACTGTTAATCATCATCTAATAATGAGCATACTATTTTAACTAGTATTTTTAATAAAAAAACTTAATTTTATTATTTGTTTATTCAAAAAATTAGGTAGTGAATGTTTTATTTAAGTGTTAAAAATCCGAACTTAAATCAGTGGTTTGAGAATAACTCTGCCCTCGAAAAACTTTAAAGATTTTATTGCGCCTGTACATTTTTTGTATTTATTTAATTGATCCAATTTTAAAAATAATTCCAATATGAAATATTAAAAAAACATTCTTTATGGATGTACTGATATTTTAGTTATTTATTTTTGCGACTCATTATTTTGAAATAATTGTTTTATTATTTTCATATAATTTTTTGAAGATTTTAAATTGTTCTTCATAAATTACAGAAGGTTTAGGTTTTATAATATCTTTAGTTTTATTCCAGGAATCAATATCTGAAATACCTACATCACCTAGAGATAAAGCAGCTAAAAAAGAATTTCCATAAGATGCACCAATAGTTTTTGATTTTAATTCCTGACTAAGGCATGAGATGTTAGAAATTGAACTAGTCCATATCTTATTTTTTACACCTCCACCGACAGCAAATAGTTTATTAGGTATAAAATCAGACTGCATAAACGTTTCTATAATATGATTAGCTCCATAACTTATTCCTTCAATTATAGATCTATAAATATCTTCTCTCTTATGAGTAAGATTGAGCCCAAATATTATTCCACAAGCATTAGGATCTTGAATAGGAGTTCTTTCTCCAGAAAAGTAAGGAAGTGTAATTAAATTTTTTGAACCAATTGGGCTTTTTTCAGCCATTTCTGATAATATTTGCAAAGCTTCATCTGAATCTAAGTCTTTTGCAAATTCTTTTTTAAACCATTGTGTAATAGTCCCACTAGTTGAGGTGCCTGCCATCAATGCAAATTCATTTTCAAAAAGCCAAGGAGCAGACCATAAAGACTGTTCAGATTTATTGCCCTCACATATACCAATAAAAAACATTGTTGAACCATACATGACCATCATGTCACCGGCTTGCCTAACACCAACGCTTACAGCTTCCGCTGCTGCATCTATTGTACCCACAGTAACTGGTATACCAATAGGTAAGCCTGTTTCTGCAGAGGCTTTTTTAGTTAAATAACCAGCAATATCAGTTGACCATTTAAGTTCTGGTAGTTTTGTAATATCAATAATCTCTTCTGAAAGTTCATTGCTCCATTTAAGTGATGATTTATCATAAAGAGGGGTAAAATTCGCAGCAGTGTAATGATCTATTACACATTGATCAGTCAGTTTTTGAACAATGAATGTAGTAGAAGTAACTATTTTTGCGGCTTTATTATAAATTTCAAAGTGATTATTTTTTAGCCACAAAATTTTTGGTCCTATTGACTGTGAAGTAAGAGCATTCCCACCAAACTTAAATATTTTATCTGCTCCAATTTTGTAATTTAAATAATTAATTTCTTCTGTTGCTCTGGTATCAACACCATATAGAACGCCTGAATATAATGGAGAAGCATCTTTATCTATTGGCAACATACAAGGACCTATAGCGCTCACTGCAACACTTGATATTTGATCAGGAGAAATATCTTTATCATTTAAAAGTTGCCTAGCTATGTTTACGAAATCGCCCCACCAAACATCATCGGGGGAGTGCTCTGCCCAACCAGGTTTTGGTATTGTCATTTCATGCTTTATAGATTTTTGACTATAAACAATGCCTTTAGCATCAACTAACACGCCTTTTGTTTCATAAGTACCAACATCTACTCCAAGATATAATTTTTTATTCATTTGAAATCTCCCAAGAAGTCATAAATTTGATTTTTTTTCTTCTTTAATCAAAATATCTGGATCGCACACTCTAATATTTTCAGTTGCATCTGTTAATTCTCTTAATAATTGTAAACTTATCGTCTGCTTAGCACCACCAGCAGCAATAATTTTTCTTTGCATAGCTGATGCCTTTTCAATAGTTTCTACTAACGAAAATACTGCATCTGGACTTTCCTCAGAAACAAAAATTCCATGATGGCTCCAAGAAATAATTCTACTTTTCTCAAGTTCAATGGCAGACGCATCTGCTATTTTATTAGTTCCCGGTAATATAGGAGGAACTACCCTTATACCATCAGGAAAAAAAACAATGCATTCAGGCATTGTCTTCCATAACGCTAAACTTAAAAGAGAAGAGTCAAGTGGCATTAAAAAACTTAAAATTATAAATTCAGGTGGGTGGCAATGTAAAATAACTTCTTCTCTTCCCTTAGATTGTCTTTTTCTTATCGAATGCCCTGTTAGATGAGTTGCAAATTCAGAGGTGGGTTTACCGCCCCCTTTAAATCCCCATATTTTTTGATAACTGTTACCACCATCTTTAATTTGAACAATTCCAAAAACTTCATCAGTCTTTTCAATTGCATGACGAAAATATTTACCTGAACCAGTAACTAAAAAATATTCACCATCTAAAGTTGGTTGTGGTTTTGAAAGTTTTATAAAATCTTCATCAATTTTGACAATTTGCTTCAGGACATTATCAATATGTTCATTTGATAATCGCCAACTAATATTCCCCCCATTAATTTCGTTCCAACCCATTTCCCAACATAACCGAGTAATAGGAGCGAGGCTTTCCACACACTTTAAAGGATGTTTAAATCCTATCATTTTATATTACCTTTTTTTAAGTCTTTATTAACCAAAGCTCTAAAAACATTAAGTTATTTATTAACTAATTGCTTCCATTTTTTTGAGTAATTTATCAAATTTTGTTTATATTCACCTTCTGGATTATTATATTTTTTAATTTTATATAAATTACTGGTATTATTATTTATTAAAAGTGTGGAACCAATTGATGTTCCAGTTAAAGATCCCTCAGATAAATATAAATCAGCTTCCAAAACTGTTGCCATTAAATCCAGATAAAATTTATTTCTTGTAAATGGACCCTCAATTATTATTGAACCTTTAGCACCTAAAGCCTCTAAAGATACCAAAGTTACCATTGCTAGATAATAAGAAACAGCAACTACTTTTTCTCCTTCATTGATCTTATTTTCTGAAATTGACCAATGCGATTCTCGACCTTTAAAAGGTCCGTACTGAGGGACCAAAGCAGGAAAAAGAAAAATAGATTTATTAAATACTGACGTAATGTCCACTGCTGTTGGTTTTATAGAAATATTTTTAGTTACTATTTCAAATTCTCTTCCTCCCATAAACCTAGCAGAAGGAACTGGATTACCAAATGCGTCTACATTAATTAGAATGTCTTTATTAGGATTAAAAGTTTTCTTTTCTCCCCCTACTGACATAATTATTACCCAAGTTCCTGTAGTTACAAGCGAAAAGGGTTTATCTTGTTCGATTAAATGCCGAAAAAGTGATGCATTACTGTCGTGTATTCCACAGTAAACAGGGATAGATTTTTTTATTCCTAATTCTTCATTTATGGTAGGCAAGATGGAACCAATTATATCATTAGCTTTTCTAATTGAAGCAATTCTTTTATTTATTCCAAGATCAGTAACTAGGCTTGAGAATCTATTTTTAAAAGGAAGCCACAAATCGCTATGACAACCCAAGTAAGAGACTTCCGTACACCACTTACCTGTTAAAAGACCAACCCAATATTGCGGATAAGTAATAATTGATTTTAAACTTTTAAAACTTTGAGGAAAAAATTTTTTTTGCCAAAAAATTTGTGCTCCAATCACAACTCCCAATGGTGCTTTAGGAGTTCCAGTTTCCTTAAAATTTGGTCTTATTTTTTCATAATCTTTACATAAAGTATCTGGTCCATCAAATTCATAATCAATAATTGGTAAAATTAATCTTCCATTTTTATCAATAAGTGCCACTGCAGCTCCATGGGTAGTAACTGTTATAGCCTCAAAAGAATATCTTCTATAAAGTGTTCCTAAAGATGACTTTATAAATTTCCATAATTTATCCGTATCATAATGAGGGTATAATCCTTTGTTTGCCACTACGTTTGGCTCACTTAATACAATTAATTCAGTAAAAGAATTTAAATTGACTAATACTATTTTAATATTAGTTTTCCCTATATCAATTATGGCTATGTTTTGGGTTTTATTCATAAAAATTTCAATTTATAAACCTTGGTAAGAAAAAATCTGAAAAATAAAATTTATAATAAAACAAAAAAAAAATATATAAATTAAAAGGTTTAAAATGAATAATAAAAAAAATGAAAATCTAGAGAAAATTGCTTTCACAATGAATTTGAAACCAGGATTTAAATCAGAGTATAAAAAGAGGCACGATGAAATTTGGCCAGAGCTTGTTTCTCTTTTAAGAGAAACAGGAATCAGGGATTACTCAATTTTTTTGGATGAAGAAAAAAATGTTTTGTTTGCTGTTTTGTATAGATTGAAAAATCACAAAATGAGTGAATTACCAAAGAATAATATTATGCAAAAATGGTGGCATTTTATGGGAGATATCATGATTACTAATAAGGACAATTCACCAAAAGTTAAAGATCTTAAACTAATGTTTCATATGAATTAATTATAGTAACTCAAATTAAGCCATATTGTTGTGATTTATTTTTTAAAAAGGGAAGCCCTTTATCCATTACCTCTTTAAAATTTTTAGCGACTGGCCTCCATATAGATAATCCATAAGAAATTTCAGGAGGCATATTTATGAAGCTTTCCATTGCAAGTCCTCCTTTAAAATTTATTGCTGCTAAAGTTGCAAAAATTTCATCCCAATCGCAACATCCTTCTCCTGGAGTACCTCTATCACTTTCAGAAAGATGAATGTACTTGAGATATTCTCGGGCAGCTAAAATTCCGTTTGCAGCACCTTTTTCCTCTATATTCATATGGTAAGTATCTAAATGGATGAAGATATTATCTGAACCAATCCTTTCAATTAATTCTCTAGCCTGCCAAGCGGTGTTAATAATGTGTGTTTCATATCTATTAACTGGTTCGATACCAAAAAGAATACCCTTTGATTTGGCATAATTTGCTGAAATTTCAAGGCAACGAGCAACATTTGAAATCTCTGTGTCTGTTGGCGGGAAACCTGACCTTTCTCCTATCCCACCATAAGTTACACCAGAAACTGCTTCTGCTCCCATTTCTTTTGTAGTATCTATCACTACTTTTAAAAATTCAATTGCATCATCTGGATTTTTTGAAGGCCATACAGGTTCAGGTAATCCCAGAGAACACACAGCTTTAATTTCGTTTTTTTCTAAAAGATTTCTAGTATGAATAGGATCAACTGATGGGGCATCTAATAATGCAATTTCTAAGAAATCCATACTATAATCAATAGCACCCTGAATGGCACTTTCAGCGCCATTTCTGTCCCATTTCATTGTCCACATACTGGTATGAACACCAAAACCTTGCATTAAAAATCCTCTAAAAACAGAAAAAATTTCATTCGTATGTGCCGGCAATTTATTTGCCGACACAAATTGAAAAAGTTATACTTTAGAAATCAAAGTCGTTTATGTTGCCCTTATTAAAAGTATAAGGTGCTCCAAGAAGTATTTCACTTCCATTTATGACTTGTAATTCTCCTAGTTTTCCAGCATTAACAGAAGTTGCACCAGGTTTTAAGTCACCATCTGCAACAGCTCGCAACACATAGGCAGCCGCATAACCTAAGTCTACAGGATTCCATAAAACAACTGATTCTACACAACCACTATTAACATAAGGTTTCATAGCATTAGGAGTTGCAAGTCCTACAACAGCAATATTACCACATTGATTGGCTTGGGTAACTGCGTCTGCAGAAGCTGGAGTAGCAACACTTGTCATACCATAGATCCCTTTTAGATCGCTTCCATATTTATTGATAAGGGTATTGGCTTGATTAAAGGAAAGGATATTATCTTCCTGCGCCTCTACAGTCTCTAACCATTCAAGCTTAGGATGGCACTTATTGCTGTAAGCTTCCATTTCAGCAATCCACCTCGCTTGGTTTGGAGTAGTAAATGTAGAAGTCACAATCGCTACTCCACCAGAGCCACCAATCTCTCTAGCCATATTATCAACCAATGATTTTGCAATACCATTAAATTCAGCCTGATTTACAAACCATTGTCTTGCATCAGGATCTGAGTTAGCATCATAACCGACCACATTAATTCCTTTGCTTAACGCTTTCTTAAGAACTGGTGCAATTGCTCCAGGGTCATTAGCTGCAAATAGAACTCCGTCAACACCTTGAGTAATGTAGTTATCTATTAGAGTAATTTGATCGTCTATATTAGCCTCTGAAGGTCCATCTGTTTTAGCATTCATACTACCCATTTCTGCGGCAGCATCCAAGATACCCTTTGTAGTGGCAGAAAAATATCCAATACCAACTAGTTTTGGTACATCGACAACTGTTATTGTTTTACCTTTTCTATTAGGTGCCCCAGTTGGAGATCCACCATCGTATGGCTTGGCTTCACCTGCCGGTGCAGGTCCACTACATGGCAATGGATTTGTGGGTAAGTCATCTCCACCTGTCCAATCTCCTGCTAAAGCTAATGAGCTACTAAATAATAACCCTGATATTAATAATAAGTATTTTTTCATATCATTCTCCCATTTTTTAAATAGTTAATAATTACTATACTTAATTTTATAGCGATTTATTTTTCCCATATTTAACCCTCGCTATTTCGATTAAATAGGTTACTGATTAATAGAGTTAATATTAAGACCAACCCTATTGCAATGTAAGTACCATCTGATTTTACCCCAGCTAAGGATAATCCATTCTTGAGTATCTGTATAAGTATTAAACCAAAAAAAGTACCCACTATTGTCCCCTTACCCCCAAAAATACTAGTCCCCCCTAGAACTACTGCAGTTATAGCGTCAAGTTCTAATCCCATTCCCATATCAGAACGAGTTGTTGAAACTCTAGAAACAAAAATAATAGCTGCTAATGACGCAGCAAAACCTGAGGCTGCATAAATGAATAATTTAGTTTTATCCACAGCTATGCCAGAAAATCGTGCAGCAGTTTCGTTTGCACCTATTGCATAAGTTGCTCTACCCCAAGTTGTATAGGTAAGAATAAATCCCGTAAGAAGAGTAAAAAAAGCTACAATCCATAATTGTGTAGGTATACCAAAAAACTCTCCTTGTCCCAATATAAAAAACCACTCTGGATAACCTCTAATTGACCTAGCCTGACTAATCCCTTCAGCTAGCCCTCTGTAAAGTGCTAATGTTGCAAGTGTTGCAATCAAAGGAGGAACTTTAAAACGAGTAATAATTATACCATTAAATAAACCAGCCAAAGTTCCGACACTCAAAGCTACTAATATAGCTAATGGTAATGGTAAACCTAGCTTTTTCCAGGCAACACCTAAAACTATAGCTGAAAGTCCCAATATTGAACCAACAGATAGGTCAATTCCACCTGTCACAATAACAAATGTCATTATTAAAGCTACAAGGCTGACCTCGGTTAAAAAACGACCTTGATTAAGCAAATTATCAATAGTTGCGAATTGTTCAGCCTGTATTGAAAGAATTACCAAAGCGACAATAACTACTAAAAATAAGATTGTTTCATGTCTAAATATGGATTTCATCCTCATGATACCACTCTTCTTCTTCTAGCCATATCAGCCAAGACTGTACATAGTATCAAAATCCCCATTATAGCTCTTAGCCAATAAGCAGAAACTCCTATAAATATTAAAGATGACCCAATAGCAGCGAATAAAATTGTAGCTAATGATGAACCAATAACCGTACCGGTGCCTCCCATGATCGAAACTCCCCCAATTACAGAGGCCGTAATTACCGTAAGTTCAAGATTTGGTGGAACTGTCGATTGAATAATATTGAGTTGAGTTGCGAATAAAATAGTTGATAACCCAACAAACATACCATGCACAGCAAAAGCTATTACAACACCTTTTTTTAGATCTATACCTGATGTTCTAGCTGCTTCAGGATTGCCCCCAATTGCATAAAGTGATCTTCCCCATGTCGTGTTACTCATTATATAAAACATAAGAATCGTAAAGAATATTAATGCTAATAACGGGACTCTTATTCCCATAAAATCTTGTTGAGCTAAAAAGAACCCTTCTGGCATGTCAGTGATCCAATCACCCCCTGTAACACTTATTAAACCACCCCTTAAGATAGACATCATACCAAGGGTAACTACAATAGAAGGTATTCCTGCATATGCTACAATAATTCCAACAAGAGAATTCACAGCAATACCCACCAAAATGGGTGCTGTCCATGCAAACCAAATAGGGTAACCTGAAACAGCTAGAGTTCCGCAAATTGTGGCTAAAACACCTATAAGAGCACCAACTGAAACGTCAATATTACCAGTGATTATAAGTATAGACATCCCAATAGCAGCAACTCCGATATAAGCATTACCTGCAAAAATCGTATTAAGATTATTTCCGCCTAAAAATCTATGATTAACCTGTGATACAACGACAAATAAAATTATAATGGAGGCAAGTAAAACAAGCTCCTGTCCATAGTTAATTAAAAATCTCGAAAAAAATTTATTACTATTTTCATTTTGAGTATTCATGCGGTTTCTTTAACTTTCTGGGTCATAATTGCACCTACATTTTCAGGAGTAGCGTGTTCTTTCGAAAATTCTTTAGTTATTGTACCATTGTTCATTACTAATACACGATCGCTCATGCCTAAAACCTCAGGTAACTCGCTTGAAATCATTAAAATAGCCAATCCTTCATCTGCCAAATTCCTCATTAACTGATGAATTTCTGATTTTGCACCAACATCAATACCCCTGGTAGGTTCATCCATAATTAATATTCTAGGTTCGGTTTGTAACCATTTTGCTACTACTACTTTTTGCTGATTACCTCCCGACAATTGACGAACTAATTGTAATGCGTTTCTTGCTCGAATACCTAATTTATTGATTGCATTTATAGCATTTTGCATTTCTTTTTTAAAAATTATTAAAATGCCATTTGCTTCACGATCTAAATTAGCCATTGATACATTATGACTTATTTTCATTTCTTTTACCAAACCTTGAGTGCCTCTATCTTCAGGAATATAAGCAATACCTAAATTTCTAGCATCTTTTGGTTTTTTTATAGATACCTCTTTTTCATCAATTTTAATTGATCCACCTTTCGACGGATTTATACCAAATATTGATTGAGCAAGTTCTGACCTTCCAGAACCAACCACTCCAGCAATACCCAAAATTTCACCTCTCTTAAGTTTAAAGGAAACTTGTTTAAATCTTAACCCATCAGTAAAATTATTAACTTCAAGAATTGGTTTTCCAAATTTACCTTTAGAAATAGGATAGAGTTTATCAACTGGCCGACCAACCATTTTTGATACTAACAAATCCTCAGAGACATCCTTAATATTAAAAGTACCAACATGATTTCCATCTCTTAAGACTGAAACTTTATCAGAAAGTTCAAAAATTTCCGGCATTTTATGGCTTACATATAATATACTTACACCCTGTTCTCTTAACCTTTTAACCACGGTTATAAGTTTTTTAACATCAGTGTCAGCAAGAGCTGCTGTTGGTTCATCCATTATTAAGACTTTTGTTTTCTGACTTAGAGCTTTAGCAATCTCTACTCTTTGCCTATTTGCAACTGATAGGCTCCCCACTCTGGCATTAACGTCTAAATCATGACTGTCTAAGCTATCCAAGATTTTTCGAGAATCAGCTTTTATTTTTTTCCAATCAATTAATCCAATTTTTGTTTTTGGGGTATGACCAAGAAATATATTTTCCGCAACTGTTAATTCTGGAAAAACGAGTAGTTCTTGATAAACTGTTGCAATACCATTTTTAAATGCTTCTTTTGGAGAATTAAATACAAATTCTTTATTTTCTAAAATAACCTTGCCCTGATCTGGTTTATGAACACCAGATAATATTTTGATTAAGGTAGATTTTCCTGCTCCATTTTCTCCTAACAGAGAATGAACTTCTCCTCTATATAAATCAAAACTGACATTATTAAGAACTGTAACACCTGCAAATGATTTAGTAGCATTTTTTATTTTTAAAGTGACATCTTGATTTATTTTTTCCATTAAAAATCTTGCCATTAAAAAATTATTACTCAGAAATGGAATTAATGATTAATTAATTAAGTTAAATTAAGTGAATCATCAAAACATCTTAATCGTGCCATCAGAATCAAAAAATAGGCAAGTTTTTTTTTGAAAATTTGTATTAATAATTATAAATTGTTATGATTTTTTTTAATGGTTTTTAAAATTCGGAAGTGTGATTTATGCAATCAGTTGAAGACAATCTTGCCGTAATAGATATTGGAAAAACAAGTGCAAAAATTTTATGTTTTGATAGAGGTGGTAACTTAATTAATGATACTCGCTTGAAACCCAACTGGATAGTAAATAAAGGAATATCAGAGTTGGATGTGAATCATTATTGGAACTGGATTATGGATTCATTACAAGTCTTTTATGATGAAGCAGGAGTTAGGCATACAATAGTAACTGCCCATGGATGTACTTTTGCATTAATAAGAAATGAAAAACTAGCTTTACCAATCTTAGATTATGAAAATGAACCACCGATAGAAATAAATAGGGAATTCGATAATATAAAGCCTTCTTTCTCAGAAACATATACCCCTAGACTTCCAATGGGTTTAAATTATGCCGTGCATATATTTTGGAGACAAAAAAAATTTCCTGAAATATTTGAAGAGTGTGATAGCATTTTAAGTCTACCTCAATATTGGGGCTGGAAATTTACTGGAAAAA
This sequence comes from uncultured Alphaproteobacteria bacterium, assembly GCA_902578545.1. Classification (GTDB taxonomy): domain Bacteria; phylum Pseudomonadota; class Alphaproteobacteria; order Rhodobacterales; family Rhodobacteraceae; genus CACIIZ01. The sequence goes on along the minus strand of CACHDI010000001.1, from coordinate 130,675 downwards.
AAGTTTCCGAAATTTCTTATATAGGATGTCATTCTTATCTATGGTCACCTATGCGAAACGAGCCAAGCTCTCTTACCAAAAAAAAGGGTTGGGATAAAAAATTTCCAAAATTTAAGCGAGCAGGTGAATTTTTAGGTTCTCTAGAACTAAAAACTGATAAAAAACTAAAAATTTATAATGGTTTGCATGACAGCAATTCAAGTTTATATTTTTACCGATCACTTGGATTTAAAAGTTTTACCTTAATATCTACAGGTACGTGGGTGGTAATTTTTAACACTGACACTTCCCTAAAAAAATTAGATCCTGAACGAGATATGCTTTGTAACATTACTGTCGATAATAAGCCAATTGCGACAGCAAGATTTATGGGAGGGCGAGACTTTGATCTCATATCACATTCTTACAGATCACCAATAAATAGAGAAAGCATAGACTATATCTTAGGATCAGATATTTTTGCACTTCCAAGCTTTACAAGTGGAGGACCATTCCCTAAAAAAGTGGGTGAAGTAGTAGGTGAAAATATTTCAAATAGGGAAAGCTTAGCAGCCTTAGCAACTATTTATTTAGTTTGTATGACTAAAGAGATTTTAGACCTTTTAGATTCTAAGAATACAATAATTATTGATGGAGGTTTTGCTAATAATATGTACTATATGGAGTTGTTGAAAGAATTATGTAGCACTCAAAAAATTTATTGTAATAAAAGAGCTGAAGGCACCTCCTTAGGTGCAGCTACAATAGCATTTGAAAATATAAATGGATGTAGATTTGATAATCCATGTAAAGAAATCATTGGAAAAACATCAAATAAAATGAAACAATACTATACGAAATGGAAAAGTTTAGTCTCTTAATAAATAGAAAAAACACTTCTATAAATATTATAATATATAGGTAAAAAAATGGAAATTGATTATAAAAATCCTGAAATCCCAAATCTATGGAACAAAACAAAAGCCAAAGAAATGTCAGAAGTTGAGAAATTGATTTATCGTTCAAACATTTTAGGTGCTGACAAAAGAGTAACAAATTATGGTGGAGGAAATACATCTGCTAAAGTAATGTCGAAAGATCCATTGACCAATGATGAAGTAGAGATTTTATGGGTAAAAGGATCAGGGGGAGATCTAGGTTCCATCAGTAAATCTGGATTGGCTTCCCTTTATATGGATAAACTGAATGAATTAAAATCTATTTATAGAGGTGTTGAATTTGAAGATGAAATGGTTGGTTATTTACCTCATTGTACATATAATCTAAATAGCAGAGCTGCATCAATTGATACTCCTTTGCATGCTTATGTTCAAAGAAAACATGTAGACCATGTACATGCAGATTCTATCATTGCTATAGCAGCTTCAAAAAATTCAAAAGAATTAACTAAGCAAATATTTGGTGATGAAATTGGTTGGTTACCGTGGAAAAGACCTGGCTTTGAACTTGGACTTTGGATTGGAAAATATAGTGAAGATAACCCATCCTCAAAGGGTGTTGTTCTGGAAAGTCATGGATTATTTACATGGGATGATGATGCTGAAAGATGTTATGAGATTACGATAGAAATCATTAATAAGTCTATAAGGTGGTTTTCAGAAAACATGGATAAATCAAAAAATTTTGGTGGCAAAATATATAATCCACTAGGTAAAACCTCACGACAAAAAATAGTTCGTGAACTAATGCCACATATAAGAGGTTTGATTTCAAAAGATGAATTTAAAATAGGCCATTTTAATGATAGTGATGAAGTCTTAGAATTTGTTAATTCATCAAGATTAAAAGAACTTGGACCACTAGGTACTAGTTGTCCTGATCATTTTTTAAGAACCAAAATAAGGCCCCTTATTTTAGATGCAATTGACGAAGACAATTTAGATAATGTAATTAAGGAACTTCCAAACCAATTAGAAGATTATAAAAAATATTACATTTCTTATTATGAAAGATGCAAATATTCAGATAGTCCAAAAGTTAGAGATCCTTATCCCGTTGTTTATCTAATACCAGGAATAGGGATGATAACTTTTGCAAAAGATAAACCAACAGCAAGAATTTCAAGTGAGTTTTATGTCAATGCAATCAATGTGATGCGTGGAGCATCTTCAGTTTCTGAATATATGGGTTTACCAGAACAAGAAGCTTTTGATATTGAGTACTGGTTGTTAGAAGACTTAAAATTGCAGAGAATGCCAAAGGCAAAACCTATGGCTGGAAAAATTGCTTTAATTACGGGAGCAGCTGGAGGTATTGGTTCTGCTATTGCAAATAAAGTTTTATCGGAAGGTGCGTGTGTAATCCTAACGGATAATGACGAAAATAATCTGAATAGAGTAAAAAATGATTTTCAGTCCAAATTTGGTGAGGATGTTGTTCATTCCATAATTATGGATGTCACAAATGAAGAATCAGTAACTAATGCATATAAAGAATCAGCTGAAATTTTTGGAGGTGTTGATTTATTATTTTCTAATGCTGGAATTTCTTCCTCTGCAAAAATAGAAGAAACCTCCTTAGAACTTTGGAACCAAAATATGTCAATATTATCCACTGGTTATTTCCTAGTTTCTAGAGAAGCAATAAAAATAATGTATTCTCAAAATTTGGGAGGATCCATAGTTTTTATTGCTTCTAAAAATGGCCTAACTGCTTCACCTCTAGCTTCAGCTTATTGCACTGCAAAAGCTAGTGAAATTCACTTGGCCAGGTGTTTGGCACTAGAAACTGCCCCATCAGGTATAAGAGTAAATGTAATTAATCCTGATGCTGTACTTCAAGGATCAAAAATTTGGTCTGGAAAATGGCTTGATGAAAGGATGTCTGCTTATAACAAAAAAAATAAAGAGGACTTGGAAGAACATTATAAACAACGTTCTCTACTTAAGAAATCTGTTTTACCTGTAGATATCGCAGAGGCGGCTTACTTTATGGCATCAGATCTTTCTTCAAAATCAACAGGTAATATTATCAATGTAGATTCTGGAAATATTCAATCGTTTACCAGGTGAAAAAATGTCTGAATTTCTTATATCCAATGATTTAATTACTCAGTGCAATGAAATAAGTGCCAAATCACATGAAGAAGACTTTGAAAAATTGGCTATTTTACTAGATAGAAAAAGTTTATCCATTTCAGATTTGGTATCCAAAGCTTCAAATTATAATGTTGCTATTCCGTCATGGGGTACTGGTACAGGTGGAACTAGATTTGCAAGATATCCTGGAAAAGGAGAACCACGAGATATATTTGATAAAGTAGATGATTGTTCGGTAATTAACCAATTAAGTGCGTGTACTCCATCGATATCAATACATATTCCATGGGACAGACCAAAGGACCCCAATAAACTCAAAGACTATGCTCAAAATAGAGGTATGTGTTTTGATGCTATGAATTCAAATACTTTTCAAGATCAAGTAGGTCAAAAGCATTCTTATAAATATGGAAGTCTTTCTCATACTAATCTAGATACTAGAAATCAGGCAATTGAACTCAATATTGAATGTATTGAACTAGGTAAAATATTAGGATCCAAAGCATTAACTGTTTGGATCGGTGATGGCTCTAACTTTCCAGGACAAAGTAACTTTCAGAAATCATTTGAAAGATATTTGGATTCTACCTCAAAAATATATACAAATTTACCAGATGATTGGCTGATGTTCTTAGAACACAAAATTTATGAACCTGCTTTTTATTCAACAGTCATTCAAGATTGGGGTTCAAATTATTTAGCAGCTACAGAATTAGGTAATAAAGCACAATGTTTGGTAGACTTGGGGCATCATGCACCTACTGTAAATATTGAAATGATTGTTTCAAGACTTATACAATTTAAAAAATTAGGTGGTTTTCATTTTAATGATTCCAAATATGGGGATGATGATTTAGATAGCGGATCAATTAATCCTTATCAATTATTTTTAGTTTTTAATGAATTGGTTCAAGCTAATTTGGAAGATCATAATTTTAAACCAGCTTTTATGTTAGATCAATCTCACAATATAACTGACCCTATTGAAAGTTTGATAATTAGCGCAATTGAAACTCAGCGTGCATTTATTCAAGCTCATATAGTTGATAGAGAAGCCCTTAAAGTTGCTCAAGTAGAAAACGATGCCTTGATGGCCTCAGAAATTTTAAAAAATGCTTTTAGGACAGATGTTACTCCAATCTTGGAGAAAGCTAGATTAAATTCAAATGGACCAATCGACCCCTTATATTGTTATAGAAAATCAAAATATCGTTCAATAGTTTCAGAAGTTCGTCCAATTATAGCGCCAGGTTCATCTGGAATAGTTTAAACATTTAAAAATTATGTCTAACTTCAAACTTTATGACAGAGAATTCCTTCAATTTTCTAACAGATTAGGAAATGACCCTTTGCAAGTTCAAGGGGCAGGAGGAAATACATCAATAAAAAATGAAAACTATATGTGGGTAAAAGCCTCTGGAAAAGAGCTATCGGATTCAATTTCAGATAATATATTTGTACCAGTTAATATTAATTTGATTAGAGATAGTGTTTCTACTGATAACAATCAAGATATAATGAAAGCTGTTATGGATAAAAATATAAAGTTGAGGCCGTCTATTGAGACAACTTTTCATGCCTGCCTAAATTGGTCAATTGTAGCTCATACTCACTCTGTATCAACATTAGTGCATGCAATAAGTGAAAAAGGTATAAAAATAGCAAAAGAAAAATTAAATGATATGCCTTTATCAGTTATCAAATATATCAAGCCCGGTATAGACCTAACAAAAGAAATTATGGATAACTTAAATCCTAAAACTCAGGTTTTTATTTTAAAAAATCATGGCTTAATATGTTGTGGAAATAGTGTAAAGGAAGTATCCAACCTAATTCGTAAAGTAGAACTCAGACTTAAAATGCCTATAATAAGAAAGATTAATCAATTATTTGAATCAGAAAATATTCCAAACTACAAATTGTGTCCAGAAAGCTGGATTGCTTTTGATGATCATACTATTGATATAGTTTCTTCTGGCTCCTATTATCCTGATCATGTCGTTTTTTTAGGCCCAAAAATATCTTTTGAGCCCACAAGAGCAAGTCCAGTTTTTTTAAAAAAAAGAATTGGGATTTTTATAAAATCAAAAGCATCCAAAACACAGAAATCTATGCTTCAATGTTTATCTAATATTCTTTTAAGACTTCCACTAGATTGGGTTCCTGAACCTATTGGTGAAAAAGCTGAAGCCGAACTTTTGGATTGGGATGCTGAAAAATATAGAAAATCTTTAAGTAATGAATAAATGACTTTTTCATTGGGTATAGACATTGGTACATCTGGTGTGAAAACTGCGACCTTAAATGCTGAATGTGAAATATTCAGTACTTCAAATATTAAACACATAAAACAAAATTCTGATAAGATTAATCCTTCTTACTGGTGGGAAACAGTCAAACACGCAATAAAATTAAATCTTATTAATCTTAATAAAAAAGGAATAAATTCTTTTGAAATAAAAAAGCTAGCAGTGGACGGGACTTCCGGAACCATATTACTTGCAAATGAAAGATTACAACCTGTAACTAGAGCTCTTATGTATGATACTACTGGATTTAGAAAAGAGGCAAAAATAATTGAAAAATATTCACCTGAACAACATATTGCTAAAGGTCAAAATTCAACTCTTGCCAGAGCACTTAAATTAATAGCAGAAGATAAGAAAAGGGCAGCCAAGTTTTTAATGCATCAGGCTGATTTTATTGTTGCTAATTTTTTAAAAAAAGGTGGATTTTCAGATCATAATAACACCCTTAAGTTAGGGTATAATGTTGAAAAAAACTATTGGCCTGAATGGATATTTAAGACAGGTTTGAAAAAAAACTTGTTGCCTAAAGTATTTCCCGTTGGAACTAAACTTGGGAAAATAAATGAAACTGTAGCTTCAGAACTTGGTTTGGATAAAAATACTATTATATATGCTGGTACCACTGATAGTAATGCTGGATTCTTGTCTTGTACAAATTTTGAAATAGGATCAGCCGTATCTTCTCTAGGTAGCACATTAGCCATAAAGGTATTATCAAAAAATCAAATAGAAAATGCAGAAATAGGTCTATATTCACATAAAATAGGACAATATTGGCTTGCTGGTGGAGCATCAAACACAGGTGGAAATGTATTAAAAAAGTTTTTTAATGAAAATCAGATAGTAAATTTGAGTAAGGATATAGATCCAAATAGTTCAAGTGGATTAGAATACTACCCTTTATTAAAAATGGGGGAACGATTTCCAATAAATGACCCTAAACTTAAGCCGCGCCTAACACCCCGACCTCAAAGTGATTCCTTTTTTCTTCATGGATTATTTGAGTCTATGGCTAAAATAGAAAAAAAATCTTATGAATCCATTTATAAATTAGGTGGTAGTTTTCCAAAACATATTTTAACTGTCGGTGGCGGCGCTAATAACAAAGTATGGGAGCAAATTAGGATAAATGTTATAAAAACAAAAATTTCATCTGGAAAAAATATAGAGGCAGCTGTTGGAACTGCCAAGATTCCATTTTTGTTTGGATAGTAAGAATTTTATTAAGAATTCATAAACATTTTAATGATTTGAATTCTTAAGTTAGCTAGGCTAGGTTTAGTTACTTCTACGTTTAAACATCGAACAAGCACTATGGCTAATAATTCATTTGTAAAATTTGAGAATGTCCAAAAAAGTTATGATGGTGAAACCTTAGTTGTTAAGGATTTAAACCTAGAAATTCCAAAGGGAGAATTTCTTACCATGTTGGGCCCTTCAGGTTCGGGAAAAACAACATGCCTAATGATGTTAGCTGGGTTTGAAACTGCAACCCAGGGAATAATTTCGTTAGGTGGGAATCCAATTAATAATATACCTCCTCATAAAAGAGGAATAGGAATGGTTTTTCAAAATTATGCTCTTTTTCCTCATATGACAGTTTATGAGAATCTTTCTTTTCCTTTAGAAGTGAGGAAATTACCAAAAAGCTTAAGAGAAGAGAAAATTAAAAGAGCTCTTGATATGGTTCAAATGACTGAGTTTGGAAACAGAAGACCAGCTCAATTATCAGGAGGTCAGCAACAAAGAATAGCACTTGCTAGATCTTTAGTATTTGAACCCGAATTGGTATTAATGGACGAACCCTTAGGAGCGCTGGATAAGCAATTAAGAGAACACATGCAATACGAAATAAAACATCTTCATGAAAAGCTAGGTGTTACCGTAGTTTATGTTACTCATGATCAAACTGAAGCTTTAACCATGTCTGACAGAGTAGCAGTATTTAATGACGGTGTGATTCAGCAATTAGCTTCACCACCAAATTTGTATGAAAAACCCGACAATGCATTTGTTGCTCAATTCATTGGTGAAAATAACAAAATTATTGCACAAGTTGTTGATGTAAAAGGTTCAATAGTCACTGCTAAAACACTAAAGGGAAATTTATTAAAAAGTAAGAAAGTAAATTGCGATACTGTTGGTTCTAAAACAACCTTATCTATTAGACCTGAGCGTATCAATGTTGGAGTCAAAGGAGAAAATACATCTGAAGCTGAAGTTTTGGAATTAATCTATATTGGCGATCACATCAGATGTAGAATGAATGTAGAAGGTGATGAGAATTTCATTGTAAAAATACCAAATGCAAAAAAAGTTTCTAATTTAAAAATAGGACTGAAAACTAAAGTTAGTTGGGCGACAGATGACTGTCGTGCTCTTGATAGATTGGCTTAATAATATATTATCTACTTTTAGTTCGTTTTATTTTTTACGAATCGTTAAATAATGGGAGATAAAAATGAAATTATTTAAATTAACATTTGCAACTGTCAGCGCATTATTTGTTGCTTTTGGAGCAAATGCAGAATCTATAACTGTAGTATCTTGGGGTGGTGCTTACACAAAATCACAAGTTGAAGCATATCATAAACCATGGTCTCAGAAAACTGGAAATCAAGTTGTTTCCGAAGATTATAGTGGTGGATTAGCTGAAGTCAAAGCACAGGTTGAATCTGGAAATGTTACATGGGATGTTGTAGATGTTGAACTTTCCGATGCTCTTCAAGGATGTGATGAGGGTATATTAGAGGAAATTGACCATTCAACATTACCAGCAGCTCCAGATGGTTCGCCAGCTACACAAGATTTTCTACCAGGTGCATTACAAGACTGTGCAGTAGGAAATATTGTTTGGTCTACTTTATATGCATACGATAAAACTAAATTCGATACACCTCCAACAACTATGGCTGATTTTTTTGATATTGAAAAATTCCCAGGTAAGCGAGGCATGAGAAAATTAGGAAAAGCAATGCTAGAAATGGCTTTAATGGGCGATGGTGTTCCAGCTGCAGAAGTTTACGACCTGTTAGGCACAGAAGAGGGTGTTCAAAGAGCATTTGCCAAACTTGATACTATAAAAGATCATGTTGTATGGTGGGAAGCAGGAGCTCAACCTCCTCAACTTCTTGCAGATGGCGAAGTATCTATGACCATTACTTGGAATGGAAGAATTTTTAATGCTATTGCTCAAGAAAAACAGCCTTTTGGATTAGTATGGGACGGCCAAATATATGACCTTGACCTTTTTGTAATTCCAAAAGGAAGTAAGAATAAAGAAGCTGCTCTGGATTTTATCCGTTTCTCAACTGATACAAAGAGACTAGCTGATCAAGCTAGTTGGATACCTTATGGACCACTTAGAAACTCATCAATTCCTTTGATTGGAACCTTCCACAGTGATCCTTCCATTAAAATGATTGATCATATGCCAACTACTGAAGTAGCACTTAAAAATGCTCTTCAAAATGATTTTGAGTTCTGGGCTGATAATGGTGAAGAACTTAATGAAAGGTTTAATGCTTGGTTAGCTAACTAGTTATTAAACATAGTCAATGCACATAGGGATTAATCTCTATGTGCATTTGTATAAGTAAATAGTTAATCTGTGAGAAATATGCAGGCATCCCAAAATAAAAACAATGAACAGATGCTTACAAGTGATGGGATACCGCTTAAAAAAAAGTTATCAAAAGCTTTATTTAGAAGTAGGCTTAGAGCCTTTGGTTTGGTAACACCTCTACTTTTATTAATTTCAATTGGTTTTGTTTTTCCTATATTGGTATTTTTAACACGTGGAATTTACAATGATACTTTTGAAAAATACATGGTTAATCTCACTCCAGTCCTCGCTGAATGGAACGGAATATCCGAACCAACTGAAGAAATGTTTGAAGCCTTAGTATTAGATTTAGTATGGTTAAAAGAAACAAAAAATATTGGAAAAGTGGCAAGTCGTATGAATCGAGAAATGTCTGGTTCACGCTCCTTATTCACAAGTTCAGCTAGAAAAGCAAAAAAACTAGAAGCACCGTATAAAGAATCCTTAATTAAAGTAAAAAAGAAATGGGGAGACCTTGAGACTTGGAGAGCAATGAAAGTTACATCGCATTCTCTAACTCCTGTTTTTTTGGCATCTGCCCTAGATATGAAATATACTGCTGAAGGTTCTTTCATTCAAAAATCTGAAGATAGACGTATACATGTAAAGTTGTTTATCAGAACTTTAGAGATATCTCTTATTGTTGTAATTGCAGGATTAATTTTAGGATATCCAGTTGCATTTTTATTGGCTAACCTCCCAATAAGGATTTCCAATTTACTTCTTATTTTGGTCTTGTTACCATTTTGGACATCATTATTGGTTAGAACAACTGCATGGATTGCAATGCTTCAAGGCCAAGGTGTTTTGAATGATCTTTTTGTTGTTTTTGGAATAGCGACAGATGAAGATAGATTTACTTTGATTTATAATAAAGCCGGTACATTAATATCCATGACACATATTCTACTACCTTTTATGATACTTCCAATATATTCAGTTATGAAAACAATACCTCCTTCTTATGTAAGAGCTGCAAAATCAATGGGAGCAACGAATTGGACTGCTTTTTGGCGTATATATTTTCCTCAAACAATACCGGGTATAGGTGCTGGAGCTATATTAGTTTTTATTTTAGCTATAAGTTTTTACATAACTCCTGCCTTGGTTGGTGGTCAGGACGGTACTATGATTTCAAATTTTATTGATTATCATATGAGAAAATCTCTTAATTGGTCTCTAGCAGCCGCAATGGGAGGAGTACTTCTAGTTATAATATTATTTTTGTACTGGATTTATGATCGAGTCGTTGGAATAGATAATATGAAATTAGGATAACCTGTGCACAAACCATTTCAATATATACCACCTAAACCACCTATGTGGTTTAATCTTTTTTGGCCAGGAATTTTTGGAGCAATTTTAGGTTTTTTGACTGCAACTGGCCAAAAAGATCTAATGCTAATTTATGCCATTTTAGGCTTATCTATTTTTGCTGTACTCACTTATGTGTGTGTCAAAATATTAAAAGGGAGTTTATATTCTTCAATTTTATGCTCTGCAATTTTATTTTTCAGTTCTATAATTTATTTTGGTCTTACTTACTCAATAGTTTTAGCATTGATAGGTTGGTTTTTAGGGAAAATTAGTTTATGGCTTTCTTCTGGTAATTATCGATTGGGCCTTCCACCATATGCAACTTCAATGGAAGTTTTATGGTTTTATGGATTTAGATTTATTTGTGGCTTGATATTTCTTTTTCTTATAGCTCCTATCCTTATTGTTTTTCCTCTTAGCTTTAATATAGAACCCTACTTTAGTTTCACAGAAGGCATGCTAAACTTCAATCCTGATGCTTACTCATTACGGTGGTACAAAGATATTCTTTACAATGGGATGGTTGCTCCTCAAGCAATTGAAGGGTGGTGGTCAGATCTTTGGGCAAATGCTCAATGGATAAGATCTATCAGAAATAGTTTTATAATTGGAATTTTTTCTACATTAATAGCAACTTCAATTGGAACGCTAGCAGCAATTGGTTTATCTAGAAGTGAAATGCCTTATAGAAGACCTATAATGGCACTTTTAATTTCACCGATGGTAGTACCTTTAGTAATTATTGCTTCTGGATTATTTTTCTTTTTTTCAGATGTTGGCATTGCCAAAACATATATTGGAGTAATTATAGCGCATGCCGTGCTTGGAACACCTTATGTAATAATAACTGTAACAGCAACTTTGGTTGGTTTTGATAATAGTTTAACCAGAGCTGCAGGAAGCTTAGGTTCAGGACCAGTTAATACTTTTTTTAAAATACAAATGCCCTTGATATTACCTGGGGTAATTTCTGGAGCTTTATTTGCATTCATTACATCTTTTGACGAAGTTGTTGTTGTATTACAACTGGCAGACGTAAGACAAAGAACCATACCAAGGCAAATGTTTTCTGGAATAAGAGAGCAGATTAGTCCAACAATTCTAGCAGTTGCAACAATTCTAGTTATAATCTCAATTATACTTCTAACCGTTGTAGAGTTATTGAGAAGAAGATCTGAAAGACTTAGGGGAATAACAAATTGATTATTTTATAAGAGAGACAAATTGGTTAATTTTTTTGCAAGCAATTTGAAGATCTGTCTCTGATTTAGCATAACATAATCTGAAATAACCATTACATCCAAAAGCAGTACCAGGAACAACTGAAATACCAAAATATTCTAGAAGATATTTACAAAAATCCATATCGTTATGAATTTTTTTGTTTTTAAAATTTTTTCCTAAATAATACTCGCAATTTATAAAATGATAAAAAGCACCCATTGGCTTAATATTGAAATCTGGAAAGCTTTTTTTTAAAATATTGAAAGTCAAATCTCTTCTTTGACGATATTTTTCATTCCAATCGTCTAAAAATTTCATATCACCAGTTAACGCAGCTAAAGCAGCAGCTTGACTTACAGATGATGCATTAGTTGTTGATTGACCTTGCAATTTTATCATTGCTTTAATTAACGAAAGATTACCAGCTGCATAACCTATACGCCAACCTGTCATAGCATAGGCCTTTGATAAACCATTTATGATCAAAATTCTATCAATTAAATCTGGCGCTACTTCAGCTAAAGTAAAAAATTTTTCATTACCGTATATAATTTTACTATAAATATCATCACATATGATGTTTACATTAGTATGATTTCGGAGAACAATTGCAAGATCATGTAATTCTTGTTTCGAATACACTGATCCTGTAGGATTTCCTGGAGAATTTAAAATTAACCATAAGGTTTTTTTATTAATAAGTTTTTCTAATAATTTTGGGCTTATTTTAAAATCATTTGATTCAGTACAATTTGCTAATATTGATTTACCACCAGCAAAATTCACAATCTGCGGGTAGCTCACCCAATATGGAGTTGGAATAATTACTTCATCTTCTGGATCAATTGAAGCCAGAAGTGCATTAAATATTAATTGTTTACCTCCATTACCCACCACTATTTGATCTTCCTGATAAATAAGTTGATGCTCGTTTTTTAAGTATTTTTTAATTTCATTTCTGAGTTCTTGGGTGCCTGCAACATTTGTATATTTAGTTTCTCCCCTTTTCATAGCTTTATAAGAAGCTTCAATAATATGATCAGGAGTATTAAAATCAGGTTCACCTTCTCCAAGTTGAATTACTTCCTTTCCAGAAGAAATTAATTCTCTGGCTTTTTGTCCCAAAATTACGGTACTGGATGGTTCAATATCAATTATTTTTTTACTTAATTTCATCATTCTTAAAAAATTATTTTTTTATTTTCGACAGCAATAATCTAGTTGATATATTTTCAATATCTGTGATTAATTCAATTACAGAAACTTTTTTTGAATTAAAACATTTTTTAAAAAAATGAAAAAAATCTTCAACATTTTTAACTCTTTTTGCGTTAGCTCCCATCCCATTACAAATACTTACAAAATCTGGGTTTTTTAAATTTGTTCCTATAACTCTTTTGGGATAATATTTTTCTTGATGCATCCGAATTGTGCCATAAGAAGAGTTATTAATTATGATGAAAATTATATTTAATTTATTTTCAACTGCAGTTGATATTTCAAGACCAGACATTAAAAATCCACCGTCTCCAACAAATGAGATAATCTTTTTTTTGGGATAAACAAACGAAGAAGAAATAGCAGCTGGAATTGAATACCCCATACTTCCACAAGTTGATCCAATTTGAATACACTTTGAATTGTACTGAATAAAACGCTGTGGCCAACCTGTATGATTGCCTGCATCTAATGTGATTACAGTATCTTGATTAATGTAATTATTAATTTTTTTACAAATAATAGCTAACTTATGATGAACAAAATTTTCTTTTAGCGTTATGTCGTCAATGTACTCTCTTCTTAATTTTTTAAGCCAATTACCAAACTTTTTTTTATTAGACTCATCAAAATTCAAAATATTATTTGAGAAATTATTGATACTAGTTTCTATATAAAGTGTAGCTTTAAATACTTTTTTTATTTCTTTATGACTTGGATAAATGTGGATTAATTTAGTTTGTTTTTGTGATTTGCTAAATAAGTCAAACCCATTTGTGGAAATATCGTTTAACCTAGTCCCTATAGCTAAGACTAAATCTGATTCCTTAAAAAAATCTAATAATTTGGGTGAAACAGATGTACCTAAAGTTCCAACAAAATTTTTACTTCTATTATTTATTAAATCCTGACGGCGAAAGCTTGTAACTACCGGTAATTGATAAATTTTAGCAAATTTCTCAATATTTTTTTTTGAATTTTCAGACCAATTGCTTCCTCCCAAGATTATTATTGGTTTTTTTGAATTTTCAATGAGAGATTTCATCTTAAGAATTTTATCATCATTTATTTTTTTTTCTTTAATTTTATGAACTTTGAGTTTTTTTTGATAAGTAGATTTTATTAAAATGTCTTCAGGAAGAGAAATAACTACTGGTCCTTTTCGATCTGTTTTAGAGATCTGAAAAGCTTTATGTGTCACTTTCTCAATATCTTCAACATTAGAGATATGAAAGCTCTTTTTAGCAACATTTGAAAACATACTTACATAGTCAATTTCCTGAAAGGCTTCTTTTCCATACATTGAGTTACTTACTTGTCCTACAAATAATATCATTGGAGAACTATCCTGCTTGGAAATATGGATACCGACTGAAGCATGACATGCACCGGGACCTCGTGTTACAAAAGCAATTCCTGGATTTCCCGTCAATTTGCCATATGCTTCAGCCATATTTGATGCACTAGCCTCATGTTTAGCATTTACTAATTTTATTTTTTTTCGAAAATCATAAAAAGCGTCTAGTGCTCCCAAATAACTTTCACCTGGAACACAGAAAACCCTATCTGTCGAATGCTTAATAAGACATTCAACTAATATCTGACCACCTGTCTTTTTATTTGTCTTTGTTCTCAAATATTTTTCCCAATGTTGAAGATTAATATCTCAGAAAACTCGATTCTGATACAATATAATTTGCATTATTTGTTATAATTTTGCTTTTTTTTTAGGCAAAAAATGTTTTTTTCTAGTATTAAAGATTTTATTTCAAAAAAGCTATTTCAAATTTTTTTTATTTCTATAGTACATCTCTCTTTTGATTGAATAAAATTTATAGCAAATATGAAATTTGATGCCGACACACCTTTAGACTCATACTCGTTAGCCGCTATGGCAAGAACAGAAGATATATTAAGTTTTTTAGTAGAAGACCTTAACGTTGTAGGTTCTAAAGATGCTTATAAAAATATCCTTTACGGTGTTAGATTGATAGTAGAGGGTAAAAATCGCAGGTTGTCCGATTTCTCTGAAATAATAAATGAAGAGGAGGAGGAAGAAAATAGTTCTAAAAAAAAATCTTTGGATAGTTTTAGAATAAATATTTTTCGTGAAAATTTAATAGATGATATAATTTCCATAATTAAACAGAATGGTTTTAAACAAGTAAATAGGATAGTAAATTCTACTCACATCCTTATAAAAATACCTGAGCCAACACAAAATCAGCTTAATGAATTCGCAGGAGAAACTAAAAGAATTGAAAGATCTGCAATATCAAGGATTGCAAGAATCAAGAGTGATGCTATCCAAAGAATTAAAGCTGCTTTAGAGAGAGAATATATTGAACCTCATGTCGCAGTGCCTGCTAAAGCTCACTTGGAAAATATTCAACAGTCTGCTGTTTCAGAAATTAGGTTGATTGGATTAAAAAAGAGAAAAACTTTACTTGGAAGATTTTTTAGTTATACAGACGAAGAAGAAAAAAAATTGGGTAAAAAGCTTGAAAAATCCCCTCATAATAATTTATTCTCAAATTAGTAAGATTAAGTCCGTATTAATTATTTCTTTTTTTATTGTGTAACATGGAAAAAAAAGTATCGCTAACACATAAAATAACCGATGAAATTTCTATTAAAATAAAAGAAATAATTAATGGCAATTATCAACAGGCTGCTTTAGGAACTATTGATGATACAGGGTTCCCTATGGTTACTAAAGTTATACCAATGAATTATAACGATATTGTTTATCTTCTTATTAGTGATTTGAGCGAACATACAAAAAATTTAAATTTAAATCCTTATGCATCTTTATACTTTGCCCAAGAGGAAAAACACAAAATAAAATCAAATAATCCAAGATTGACACTTCAAGGTCTTTTTAAAAAGTTAGAATTAAAGAAGGATGATCCTAAATTTCAAATGTTGTTACAAAATTACAATAAAATAGAACCTGGTGCTAAAATGTGGGGAATGTTTACGGATTTTAATTTCTACTCATTTACAGAACAAAAAAAAATTTTTGTTGAAGGTTTTGGAAAAGCATATTTAGATGTACATGAATAATTAGAACCTTTAGGCCAACATTGAAATGAATATGATTTTTTCACTATTTCTATTTATAAATTTTTTTTTTATGACTTCAGTGATAACTGCATTTTCCAGCGAAGATTACTACGAAGGGAAAGAAGCAGAAAAATTAATCAAATCAGGAATAATTCAAGAAACAATAGAGGAAGGTGACCATAAACATGTAATTGTTGAATTCGATAATGAGTTTTTTTGGTGCACAATAGAAAATAATGGGAAAAAAACATGTGTTTTATATTAGGAAAAAATTATTAATATTTCTCTTTCTACTATTAACGAAACCCAGCTTTGGGCACGATCCCAATCAAAATTTACCTGCTAATAAAATCTTTGAAAAATTCAATTTACCAACAGTAGGTGAAAGCAAACCTATTGGTTTTTATGCAAAAGGGTGCTTAAGTGGAGGTGTACAATTAAGCGATACTGGACCCAATTGGCAAATTATGAGACCAAGTAGGAATAGGAATTGGGGACATCCATCTGTTATTAGCTATATTAAAGATTTAAGTAAATCAGCAACTCAAATAGGTTGGAAAGGACTTTATATAGGAGATATTGCAGCTCCTAGAGGGGGTCCAATGCCATATGGTCATCAATCCCATCAAACGGGTCTAGATGTTGATATTTGGTTAACACCGCCAAAAAGCCTAACCCTTACAAAAAAAGAGAGAGACAAAATAAAAGCAGTATCTGTTAGAAAAAAAAATTTAAAAGAGGTCAATAATAATTGGACTTTAAATCATGCAAAAATATTAAAGGCGGCAGCATCAGACAATCGTGTAGATAGAATATTTATAAACGCTCCTGCAAAAATTTGGATGTGTGAAAATATGGAAGGATCAAAGAAATGGCTTCAAAAAATAAGACCTATATGGGGCCATCATTCTCATTTTCATGTAAGACTAAAATGTCCAAAAGCCTCTCCTGAATGTGTTAAACAAAAACCTACCGTAACTCAAATTTCAAAAAGTCCAACAGGGTGTGATAATACATTGTATTGGTGGGTTACTAAAGCTTTAGAACCGCCAGATCCTAATAAAAAGAAAACGATTATAAAAAAGAAAAAGGGAGCTAGAGATTATACAATGAACGATCTGCCTAAAATGTGTCTAAACATCATCCATGGTAAATAAAGGTTTAAGTTTTTTTCTTTTTTAATAAAAGAGAGTTAAACGCAATAGTTATCCTGTCTTCAGTTGAGTTATTCGGATAAACACTATGCAAAACATAAGATGGAAAAATTACTATTTGGCCAGTTCTTGGTCTAATTCTAATTATATTATCAAAACCAAACTTGGGAAGTATTTTGGCGAGTTCTCTGCCTTCTTGATTCGGATTAACAAATTCAATCATTCCCGAAAAACCATCAACTTCAGTTGGTTGCTGAATATATAAAACGCCTGACCAATGAGAGTTTGGATGAGAATGCAAAATATTTGAACCACCTTTAGGATTTACATTTATCCAGCCCGAAAATCTTGCATCAAATAAATCTGGGTTAAATTTGCTATCATAGCTTTTCATAATTGATGCAACAGATGATGCACAAGTAGTACAAACTTTTTGAAATGTCTCTTCTTTTTTTAAAAAAAGATCTGATGGGGAATGCCATCCCAAATTATTTGAAATATTTGAACCACTATCATTTTTTCTTAATGAATAAATATCCTTTTTTAATTTTTCAAAAAATGTACCGTCTAAGTTGGACTCAACTAAGTGAATTGGTGAGGAAAAGCCTAGTTGCATGATAAATCTTCTTTTTTAAAAAAGTTGGTGAGCCCGACAGGATTCGAACCTGTGACCCACTGATTAAAAGTCAGTTGCTCTACCAACTGAGCTACGGGCCCACATGTTTTTGTGTATTATTTCAATTATAAATGGTCAAGTTTATTTTAAAGTTTTATAAGGAATTGCCAAAAAAAAATTTACTAGAAGAAAAAATAGCACTGAGTTATAAATCCTTATGCCAAATGATAATCAAAAATTTCAAATACCTTTCATTAAAATGCATGGATTAGGAAATGATTTTCTTATTATTGATTGTCGTAAAAATGATTACCAATTTTCTAACGCTCAGATAAAATTGTTAGGAAATAGAAACTTAGGGGTAGGTTTTGATCAATTTGTTTTAATGTATAACTCAGAAAAAGATAATGCTCATGTCTTTTTGAAATTCTGGAATTCTGATGGTTCTACTTCTTCAACTTGTGGAAATGCTACCCGTTGTGTAGCTGATATAATTATGAATGAGACAGGATTAGATAGCGTAAATATTGCTACGAGTGCGGAAAAAATAAAATGTTTAAAATTAGATAATGGTCAAATATCGACAAATTTGGGTATTCCAAAAACAGCTTGGAATGATATCCCTCTATCTGAAAAATGTGATACCAGAAAATTACCAATAGAGGGAAATCCAATTGCTACTTCAATAGGAAATCCCCATTGTACTTTTTTTGTCGAAAATTTAAATAAATTTTCAATTTCTAAAATTGGTCAAGAAACAGAAATTAATCAACTTTTCCCAGAAAAAACAAATGTACAGATTGCTGAAGTAGTTGATGAAAGCAAAATTAAAGTCAAAGTTTGGGAAAGAGGAAGTGGAATTACAATGGCATCTGGATCATCTGCGTGTGCTGTTGCCTATTCTGCAAAAAGGTTAAATTTAACAAAAGAATCCGTTAAGATTATTTTAGATGGTGGAGTAGTAGATGTTCATTGTAAAGAAGATGGAGTTTGGGTATCAGGTGATATAAAGTATGTGTTTTCTGGAAAGATTTCTTCTCTTTTATTTGATGATAGGAATAATTAATGAGAAATTTTATTAAAACTTTTGGTTGTAGATTAAACACTTTTGAAACGGAAATTATTAAAAGTTTCATAGAAACTAATAAAATCAAAAATCTTTCAGTTGTTAATACTTGTGCAGTGACACAAGAGGCTGAAAAAAAAGCAGTCCGTGAAATAAAAAAAATTAAAAATAAAAATAAAGATACCTTTTTAGTTGTAACAGGTTGTGCTGCCCAACTAAGAGCTAAATCATTTAAAAATATGAGTGAAGTAGATTTAGTGTTAGGCAATCAAGAGAAGCTGATAAGTGGGAATTGGTCAAAAATTAATAACTTATTAAAAACAAACAAAAGAAATTTTAAGTCCAATTTAGTTTCTAATATTATGAAAGAAAACACTCTTCCTTCTAATAAATTAACCCCATCAAAATCCAATACTCGTGCATTTTTAGGGATACAAAATGGTTGTGATCATAGATGCACTTTTTGCATTATTCCATATGCTAGAGGGAATTCTAGATCGATTACAAAGTCTGAAATAAAAAAACAAATTGAAACATTGGTTTTAAATGGCATCAAAGAAGTAGTTTTAACAGGGGTTGATATAACGTCCTGGGGATTAGATTTTGAAAAAAAAGAACGATTAGGAGATCTTATATGCTTCATTTTAAATTCGATTCCTTCACTTGAAAGATTAAGAATTTCCTCAATAGATAGCATTGAGATTGATCCAAGATTAATGGATTTGTTATGTTACGAAACTAGATTAATGCCTCATTTACATCTTTCTCTTCAATCTGGTGATAATATGATTTTAAAAAGAATGAAGAGGAGGCACAGCAGAGAAGATACTATAAAATTTTGTTCATTATTGAAGAAAATTAGGCCAAGAATGACATTCAGTGCTGATATTATAGCTGGTTTTCCCACTGAAAATGAAGAAATGTTTCAAAATACAATTTCAATTATCGAACAGTGTAAAATCGACTGGATCCATGTCTTTCCTTACTCATCTCGCACTGGTACTCCAGCCAGTAAGATGCCCCAGGTCCCAAAAGTGGAAATTGATAAAAGAGCATCAATATTAAGAAAAATAAGTGATGAAAGATTGAATAAACATCTTAAAAACAAAATTGGAAGTATTCAAAAGGTTTTAGTTGAAGGAAACGCCAAGGGTTTCACAGAGGACTACAGTAGAGTTTCTTTTGAAGAAGGACCAGAAATAGGTGAGATAATAAATATGAAAATTGAAAAAAAGTATAATAACGAGCTTTTTGGGATCCCAATTAATTAATCTATTTTTATACTGACATACAAATGTATTTCATTTCTAAAAACTCCTCAATACCATGCTTAGAACCTTCCCTACCTAAACCTGATTGTTTAACACCACCAAATGGAGCCAGCTCTGTAGAAATGACGCCAGCATTAACCCCAACCATTCCATACTCAAGAGCCTCTGAAACCCTCCAAACTCTAGATAAATCTTTTGCATAGAAATATGCTGCCAGACCAAAAATAGTGTCGTTAGCTTTTTTTATGACATCATCCTCATCTTTAAATCTATAAAGTGGTGCAACAGGTCCAAATGTTTCATTTGTAGATACTATCATATTTTTTTTAACTTCTGTAAGCAGTGTAGGTTCAAAAAAGTTACCACCTAATTCATGCCTTTTTCCTCCACAAATCAATTTTGCTCCTTTTGAAACAGCGTCATTAATATGACTTTCGACTTTTAATACTGCATCCTCAGTAATTAATGGTCCCAATGTAACACTTTTATTAAAACCGTCACCAACCTCAAATTTACTTACAGCATTAGACAATTTTTGTGCAAATTTATCATAAACTTTCTCTTGGACATATAATCTGTTTGCACATACACATGTTTGTCCATTGTTTCTATATTTAGATAAGATTGCTCCTTCAACAGCGGCATCTAAATCTGCATCATCAAAAACAATGAAAGGTGCGTTTCCACCCAATTCCATTGACATCTTTAAAACTTGAGAAGAACCTTGTTTTAGAAGTATTTTTCCTACTTCTGTTGATCCAGTAAACGTAAGCTTACGAACTTTGGAATTAGAACAGAATTCTTCACCAATAACTTGTGACTTATTAGATGTAACTATTGACAAAATACCTTTTGGTATTCCAGCCCTTTCTGCAAGTACTGCAATAGCTAAAGCTGATAAAGGTGTATCTTCAGCTGGTTTAGCCACAAAAGAGCAACCTGCAGCTAAAGCAGGGCCCAATTTTCTAGTAATCATAGCATTTGGAAAATTCCAAGGAGTAATTGAGGTGACAACTCCTATTGGCTGTTTAATTACTAATATTTTTTTATCAGCCTGGTGACCTGGAATAGTTTCACCATAAATCCTTTTGGCTTCTTCTGCAAAAAATTCAATAAAACTTGCTCCATAAGCAATTTCACCAGTTGCTTCTGATATTGGTTTCCCCATTTCTGCCGTAATTATTTTGGCTAAATCTTCAGCATTAGCCATCATTAATTCGTAAAATGTTTTTAAAACAGATGATCTTTCTTTACCTGTTTTTGAAGACCACAACTTTTGGGCATCATAAGCTGCATCGATTGCTTGTCTAGTTTCTTCTAGTCCTAAATCAGGAACCTTACATATTACTTCTAAAGAGGCTGGATTTCTTACTTCAAAAGTTTCTTTGTTTTTTGAATTAACCCATTCACCAGCAATATATGCTTGATCTCTCAATAAAGATGGATCTGCAAGCATTGAGGAAAGTTCTCTATTTTCTACAATTTTGTCCATTTCAGCCTCGATTATAAGTAAAATATATCTAGCCTAAGATATAAAAGAGGAAATGAAATGGCAAGTTTTTAAGATTCATCTTTATTAATTTTTTTTATAGTTTGTCTTACAGCTTCGGATATAGCAATAGAAGCTGCAGTAGTTACATTTAAACATCTTGCAGGAGTTAAAATTGGAATCTTTACATGAAATGATAGTGAATTTCTTACATCTGCAGAAACTCCCGAACTTTCACTACCTACCATTAATATATCATCTGATTTGAATTTAAAATCATATATACTGATCGGTGATTTTACTGTAAGAAGAATAATTCTTCTTTGTTTTTCATAATTTATTTTAAAAGAATCAAAATCATTATGGTTCTTAATTTTTACTAAATTGGTATAGTCCATAGCTGTTCTTCGCAAAGACTTTATTGAAAAAGGAAATCCACAAGGTTCGATTAAATCTATTTCAACTCCAAAACAAGCACATAATCTTATCATTGCACCCAGATTTTGGGGTATATCAGGTTGATAAATTGCTAATCTTATATTTTGTTGAGACATTTAAATTACCTGCGTCCGAAAGTCTGCTAGACTAATTTGTTTTAAACATATATATGATCCTGAAATAGTTGAAGATATTTTTTTTGTTATTAACTTATATCCAGGAGATGATTATGTCTGATACTAAAACTAAAGAGCCATCGAGAAGAGATTTCATATATGTAGCTACTGCTGCAGCCGGAGCTGTAACCACTGCTGCAGCTGTTTGGCCGTTAATTGATCAAATGAATCCTTCAGCAGATGTACAGGCATTATCATCAATAGAAGTTGATGTAGCGGATGTAGAACCAGGTTCACAAATAACTGTAAAATGGCTTGGAAAGCCTGTTTTTATCAGAAGACGGACACAAGACGAGATAGATGAGGCTAGAAGTGTAGATATCGCATCATTACCTGATCCTTTGTCTTTTAATGAAAACAAACCTGATACAGATGCAAGCGATGTCAATAGAACTTTAGATGAAGATGGTGAATGGCTTGTAATGGTTGGAGTATGTACCCATCTAGGTTGTGTACCACTAGCAGAGGCAGGAGATTACAATGGCTGGTTTTGTCCATGTCATGGATCACATTATGATACTGCTGGAAGA
This sequence comes from uncultured Alphaproteobacteria bacterium, assembly GCA_902578545.1. Lineage (GTDB taxonomy): Bacteria > Pseudomonadota > Alphaproteobacteria > Rhodobacterales > Rhodobacteraceae > CACIIZ01. Next base: position 108,159 of record CACHDI010000001.1, on the reverse strand, counting down.
ATCAGGAAAGGACCTGCACCAAAAAACTTACCAGTTCCTACTGCTAAGTTTGTTGAAGATATGATTATTAAACTCGGTTAAAAAGGAAAAAGTTATGGGTGGAATTCCTCACGATCATTATAAACCTAAGCCTGGATTTCAGACATGGATGCACAAAAGGCTTCCAATTTTCGGATTGATGTATGATACATTAATGATCCCTACTCCAAAAAATTTGAATTGGATGTGGATTTGGGGTGTTGTATTAACATTTTGCCTTGTTTTACAAATAATTACCGGAATTGTTCTGGTAATGCATTATACACCACATATTGATAATGCTTTTAATAGTGTTGAACATATAATGAGAAACGTTAATGCTGGTTGGGCAATCAGATATATTCACGCTAATGGTGCATCCTTATTTTTCATAGCCGTATATATGCATATATTTAGAGGTTTGTATTATGGTTCATATAAAGAACCTCGCGAGATAACCTGGATTCTAGGAATGTTAATTTATGTAGCAATGATGGCTACAGTATTCTTAGGTTATGTTTTACCTTGGGGACAAATGTCATTTTGGGGAGCAACTGTTATCACAAGTCTTTTTGGAGCAATTCCAGTTGTAGGTGAACCCTTTCAAACATGGCTATTAGGAGGTCCAGCAGTAGATAATGCAACATTAAATAGGTTTTTCAGTCTTCATTATTTGTTGCCTTTTGTCATACTAGGATTAGTGATCTTGCACATATGGGCATTTCACACAACAGGTAATAACAATCCAACAGGTGTTGAAGTTAGGAGAACTTCAAAAGAAGACGCAGAAAAAGACACTGTACCCTTTTGGCCATACTACGTAATTAAAGATATGTTCGCATTGGTTTTAATACTAATTGCATTTGTTTCAGTTGTAGCTTTTATGCCTAATTATCTAGGTCATCCTGACAATTATATCGAAGCTAATGCTTTAGTTACACCTGCTCACATTGTTCCTGAATGGTATTTGCTTCCTTTCTACGCTATTTTGAGGGCATTTACCGCTGATGTATGGGTTGTACAATTCACTACTTTTATAACTGGTGGGGTAGTAACTGCTAAACTTTTTGGTGTAATAGCAATGTTTGGAGCGATAGTTGTAATGGCACTTGCTCCTTGGTTAGATACATCATCTGTTAGATCTGGTAGATATAGACCACAATTTAAATGGTGGTTTGCTATATTAGTAGTTGATTTTATTGTCCTTATGTGGTGCGGTGCAATGCCTGCAGAAGAACCTTATGCAACAATAGCTTTAATTGGATCAGCGTACTGGTTTGCATATTTTCTGCTTATATTACCTATATTAGGCATAATAGAAACTCCAGATAAACAACCAGAAACAATTGAAGAAGCTGTAAACATAGCAAGCAAAAAGAAAAAGTCTCCACAATCTGATAGTTTGGATGGCAATACAGTACCCGCAGAATAATGGAAATTTTTTTAAAGAAGAAACTTATTATGAATAGATTCCCTGTGATCTTTTTAATTTTTGTGTGTTTTACCTTATTTGTAAATGAGTCCCACTCTGCAGGTGAAGCAGAAAAAATTAAAGATGTTGACTTTTCTTTTGAAGGCCCCTTCGGAACTTTTGATAGAAATCAATTACAAAGAGGTCTTCAAGTTTATACTGAGGTATGCGCTGGATGTCATGGAATGAAACAGGTAGCATTTAGAACATTAGGTGATCCAGGAGGACCAGAGTTAGAACCGAAACAAGTTAAAGCTTACGCTGCTCAGTATGAAATATATGATGCTGAACTTGACGACTTTAGAGATGGAAAACCGTCGGATAAATTTCCTGTATCAGGTGTTGAAAACGCTCCTGATTTGAGTCTTATTGCTAAAGCTCGTGCCGGTTTTCATGGACCATATGGTACTGGTATCAATCAACTAGTAAAAGGAATGGGTGGACCAGAGTATATTGTAAATTTATTAGCTGGCTTTACTGGTGAAGAAAAGGAACAAGCTGGGGTTACATTGTATGAAAATAAATATTATCCAGGAAAATGGATTGGTATGGCTCAGCCTTTATGGGGAGATGATGTTGAATATATAGATGGAACAGAAGCTACAATTGATCAACAAGCAAAAGATGTTGCTGCATTTTTAATGTGGGCTGCTGAACCAAAACTTAACGCTAGAAAAGAGTTTGGATTTACAGCAGCTTCCTACTTGATAGTATTAGCTATACTTTTATATTTTACAAATAAGAAAATTTGGGCAAATGTAAAAAGAAAACAAGTTTAGTTTTTATTTTTTTAAATTTTCTGTAATAATCAAAATGTAAAATTAAAGTTTTTTATAACTCTAATATGATTTAAGAGTAAAACTATGTCTATGAATAGCTTTGGCCATCTATACCGGTTTACTACATGGGGCGAAAGTCACGGAAAAGCAATAGGTGTTACTATTGATGGCTGTCCTCCAAGGATTGATTTAACTGAAAAAAAAATACAAAATTTTTTAGATAAAAGAAAACCAGGTCAAAATAAATTTACTACTCAAAGAAAAGAACCGGATAATGTTGAAATTTTGTCAGGTGTTTTTGAAGGTAAGACTACTGGTACTCCAATACAATTAATGATTAAAAATGTAGACCAAAGGTCAAAAGATTACTCAAAAATTTCATCTTCATTTAGACCAGGTCATGCAGATATTACATACTTTCAAAAATATGGCATTCGAGATTATAGAGGTGGAGGCAGATCATCCGCAAGAGAAACTGCAGCAAGGGTAGCTGCAGGTGCTGTAGCAAGACTTGCTTTAAAAAATATAATTCCCAAACTAGAAATATTTGGTTATTTGGTACAAATTGGTAGTAAAAAAATTAACAAAAATAATTTTGATCAAAAACAAATATCAAAAAATCCATTTTGGTGTCCAGATAAAGAAATAGTTGATAATTGGTCCCTCTATTTGAGAAAAATTCGTAAAGATGGAAATTCTGTTGGGGCAATAATCGAAGTAATTGCAAAAAACCTTCCGGCAGGTATTGGAGCACCGATTTACAATAAATTAGATACTCAAATTGCTGCTGCTATGATGTCTATTAATGCTGTAAAAGGAGTTGAGATTGGGGAAGGAATGAATTCAGCTACTCTCACTGGAGATGAAAATGCTGACGAAATTAGGTCAAATAAAACAAATTTACCTATGTATGAATCTAACAATTCTGGAGGAATTTTAGGAGGAATTTCTACTGGGCAGGATTTGATCACTAGATTTGCAGTAAAACCAACTTCATCAATTCTGAAAACAAAAAACACTGTAAATGAAAATTACGATAATGTTCAAATTCAAACAACTGGAAGGCATGACCCATGTGTTGGAATAAGAGCAGTACCTGTAGGTGAAGCCATGATGGCATGTGTTCTGTTAGATCAGTATTTAATAAATAGAGGGCAAATTGGTTAAATCTTCATTGCTTCTTTGCGTACAGTAGAAATTCTTTATTTCCTGATCTACCAACTATCGGACTCTCTTTTATATCAATAAAGCCCCATTTAAGTTCAGTAAAAAACTGTTTTATCTTTAATATTACATCTTTAATATACTCTTCATTCTTTACTATGCCATTTTTATTCAATTGTTTTTTTGATAGTTCAAATTGAGGTTTTATTAAACATATCATTTTTGTATCCTTTTGTACTTTGGACATAACAAATGGTAATGCCTTTGTTACGGATATGAAGGACAAGTCAATTACCATTATTTGTGGGTTAGATAAATTTAACTCTCTAATTGACCTGATGTCAGTAGACGAAATATTTATTACTCTTTTATCATTTTTCAATTTTTCATGTAATTGATTTGTACCAACATCAATCGAATAAACTAGTTTTGCACCCTTTTCTATACAAACTTCTGTAAAGCCTCCTGTTGAAGCTCCTATATCATAAACAATTTTTCCAGTTACATCTAAATCAAATTTTTCTAGAGCGTATAGCAATTTTATTGCGCCTCGGCTTACCCACTGTTTAACATCTTTTTTTACATAAATTTTATCCTCTTTATTTACCAAATAAGAATTTTTCTCGACAATTTTTGAATTAACAAATACTTTTCCTTGCTTTATAAGATCTATCGCTTTGGCTCTACTTTCAGTGAAGCCTAGATTATATAGTGTTAAATCTAACCTTAAATTTTTTTTATGTGGTCTGTAATTTACTTTTGACATTAAATTAAGTTATTTCTTTTGAATAAATAAAAGATTAAGTACTATCATAAATAAAGAATTAAAAAAATTTTTCAAAGGATACCAGCATGGAAACAAGAGAAATTGTCGGGGATAGTGAAAAGCAAATTGCAAAAGAATGGTTCGAAGAATTGAGAGATATGATATGCGAAGATTTTGAAAAAATTGAAATATTAAAAGATTCAGGAGAATTTTCTTCAAGACCACCTGGAAAATTTGAAAAAAAGCAAACTTTTAGAAAAAGTAAAAATGGGGAAGATGGAGGTGGTGGCATTATGTCTGTAATGAGAGATGGAAGAGTTTTTGAAAAGGTTGGTGTAAATGTTTCAACTGTTTATGGAAATCTAGAACCTTTAGCTCAAAAAAGTTTATCATCTAGGCATAATATACCAGGTTTAAAAGAAGATCCTCAGTTTTGGGCTTCTGGAATAAGCCTAGTTGCACATATGCAGTCTCCAAAGACTCCTGCTGTTCACATGAATACAAGAATGTTTTGGACTAAGGGTATGAGTTGGTTTGGAGGGGGATCAGATTTAAATCCTATGGTAGAAAATGAAGAGGACACCAGATACTTTCACAATGAGCTAAAAAAAGTGTGCGATAAGGCTGATAAAGAATATTATACAAAATTCAAAAATTGGGCAGATGAATACTTTATGATCAAACATTGGAATGAACCCAGAGGAGTTGGTGGAATTTTTTTTGATGATCTAAATACAGAGAATTGGCAAAAAGATTTTACTTTTGTCAAAAGTGTAGGGAGAGCATTTCTTGATACTTTTTCTGCAATCACAAAACATCACATGAAAAAACCTTGGACTTCAGAAGAAAGAGAATGGCAACTTATAAAAAGAGGAAGATACGCTGAGTTCAATCTTGTTTATGATAGAGGAACACAATTTGGTCTTCAAACTGGTCATAATCCTGAGGCAGTATTAATGAGTTTACCACCTATTGCGAAATGGCCCTAGTTTATAATTTTAACAATAATTGTTTTTTGTTAAGCTTAAAATCAGAATCCATCCAAGTTTTTTTTAATCTTTCTAAAATTGATCCTATTGCTTTACCAGAATAACCCATTTTACTTAGATCATTCCCATTTACTGGAAAATTTTTCATAGCTTTAGCACCATCCGTTATTTCTCCAAAATAACGTAATAATTTTTGCTCGGACTTTTTTGATTTTATATAAATATCAAAATTTTTCTTTTTAGCTATATAAAGTAATAAAAGACTCAATCCATTTTTTTGACCGTAATTAAAACCTAAAGATTTGAAGTTTTTAGAATATTTTTCAAATTTATTATAAAAGTTAAACATCTTAATTTCATTTCTATTAAGACTAAGTACTTCTTGTATAGGTTTCTGTTGATTTTTTAACAATATGCTTAATCTCAAAATTGGATTTTTAAATTCAAAATTATTGCAACTAACATCTTTAAATATTTTTCTAATAAATATTTCTTCTAGTGCAATAAGATTTATGGCTCTTTTTAAAGTAAAACTTGGAAACAAAACTTTTAATACCCCAGTTTTATTCATAAATCTTAATGCTAAACTAGCACCATCGCTAGAAAGTATCATTTTAAACTCTCTCCAAATTCTTTCTTTACTAAGTTTTTTTACTAGGTCTTTAGTTTCATTAATTGTTTTTAAAGTTCTAAAATTGACCCGTTTATTTTGTAAAGGGTATTTACTTAGAAAGCGAAAAAATCTTAAAATTCGAAGATGATCTTCTAATATTCTTTTTTTGGGATCTCCTACAAATTTTACTTTCCCTTTAGCTAAATCTGAGAAATTACCAAGGGGATCTACTATTTCACCTTTCATATTTAGATATATAGCATTAAAAGTAAAATCCCTTCTCTTAGCATCTTGTTTTATACAATTTGTGTATTTAACAATTGCTTTTCGTCCAAATGTTTCAATATCTTTTCTAAAACTAGTAATTTCAAATAGTTTTTTATTTATTATCACCGATAATGTACCATATTCAATCCCAGTCTGTATTATAGTACATCTGATATTCTTTAATAATTCTTTAACTTCATGAGGGGTTATATTTATAGCAAAATCTATATTATCAAACTCTTCTTTCCAATACGAGGCTCTCACACTTCCTCCTACAGCATAAAGATTTGCACCCTTTGAAGTTAAAATTTTTGAAATTCTTAAAATATCTTTTTCTAATAACCAAGAAATATCAAATGGTGCTTTGATAAGATTATTCTGTTGTAGAGACTTCATATTTTTAACTTTGATATTTTTCAACAAAACTTTTTATAATTCTAGCAGTTGCTCCCCAAATATAATATGGACCATAGGGCACTGCAAAATAACCCCCACGTTGTTTATTTTGAGAGAATTCATGATATTGCATATTTTCATTGTTAAGAAGAAAAAAAAGTGGAACAAAAAATAATTCTTCGACTTCATTTTTGTTAATGAAAAATGAAGTTGGTTTTTTGATAAATCCCACAAATGGATATATTATAAATTGACTTACCGTTTCGTGCGGTGGAAGTAACCCAAGAGTTTCAATGTTTTCTTTTTTAATACCAATTTCTTCCTCTACCTCTCTAAATCCAGCATCCACAATAGTAGGATCATCTTTGTCAATTATTCCACCAGGGAAAGATATTTGACCCGGATGAGAAGATAGATTTTTTGATCTCCTAGTAAAAACTACATACAAAGTTTCTTCTACCTCTCTTAAAAGAAAAAAAACTGTAGCTTTTCGATAACTCCTTCGTTCATATTTGAATTTTTCGCTGTAGACAAAATGAAAATCTGAAGTGAATTTTGCTGGCGGAAAATTTAATTGTTTATACTGATTAAATTCTTTTAAACTAAACTGAATTTTCTTTAAAATTGAAATGTTTTTCAAGATTGTCCTATAACTAATTTAGTTTCTATATCCTAATTCAGATGGACTAAGTATATATTTAGCCCCGCAAAATTGACAATCTGCTGTTACTTTACCTAAATCATTAGTCATTAAATCAATTTCTTTCACTGAATATATCGACATAGTTTGTTTAACTTTATCAACACTACAGCTACATCCAAAATCAAATTCCTTCTCTTCAAATACTCTAATGTTATTCTCTTCGAAACTTTGTAATAACAAATCAGAAATTATATCCTTAAAATTATTTTTTTTAGAAAAAATATGATTTTCAAAAAGATAGGAAATTTTATTCCAACAATCCTTATTATCAAAAATTTTATTTTTAACAAATTCGGATAATTCCTTATAACTTTTCAAACTTTTATTAAAGTTATTCAATTTTTTTTCCTGAGGCAAAAGTTGCAACATAATTCCAATACCTTTAAATTTAATTTTTTCTTTTTTATTAGAAATTTTTTGTACAAGAATATTAAATTTAGTATCTAATTGTTCAGAATTTTTAAAAAATTCTTCTGCTGATTTTTTTAAGCTATTTCCGTTTAAATTAGAAATACCTTTATATGGTAAATTACCATCACCTTGGTCAAGAATAGTAGCAAAGTATCCATCACCAAGAAGATCCCTAACTTTATTAGAATAAAAATTTAACTCCTTATTAAATTTAGCATAACCTCTAATAAATGATATAGTTTTGGGAGGTTTTGGAATAATAAAATCAGAAGCTATTAATTTTAAATCTTTATTTCCATGTACCTGTAGAGATAACTTATGTTTAAGTTTAATAGAATCGGCCATTAAGACATTTAAAACGATAGTTTCTCCTAACAATTTTGAAATTTCTGGAGGATAATTATGTTGAGAAATAATTTTATTTAGTGACCTTGAAGTTTGACAAATTCTTCCCCTTATAGGTAAATCATCAAATTGAAAAGACATTACTTTATCGTATTCTATTTTTTTGTTATTGCTCATTATTATTAACAATTTTGGTAAGACTAAACACTGATATTTGTTAATTATTATGTTAAAATAAAACAAGTGAAATATATGATAAGAATAGGCGAAACAGTAAAAAAAAATGTAAAATATTACTATAGACCAGGAATATACGGTATAATTAAAGTAAATGATAATATCTTACTTACTGAACAAGATGAAAAAGAAATCCAACTTCCAGGAGGTGGGATAGATAAAGGAGAGCATTATATTACAGCACTTGTAAGAGAAGTATATGAAGAAACTGGATGGAAAATCCAACCAATTAATCGTTTAGGTTTCTTTCATAGATTTGTTTACATGCCAGAATATAGTAAATGGGCACAAAAGGTTTGCCATATCTACCTTTGTAAAGGTTTGTATAATTTAACATCACCATTAGAAAAAGGGCATAAAGCAATATTAATGAAACCTCGAGACTCAATTCTTTTTCTTGAAAGTCCTGGTGATCGTATTTTTGTAAAAAATTATTTTGGTTTAAAGTCCTAGTTTAAAATATTAAGTAGATCATCTGTTGGCCAACTATCTGCAGGAAGACCTAATTTAATTTGAATAGATCTAACACTTTGCCTAGTTTGACGACCTAGTATTCCATCAACTTTTCCAACATTATAACCATTAGATTGTAATATATTTTGTAATTTTATCATTTTTTCAAGAGAAAGTATTTTGTCAGGTTTATTACTAAGGAATTTTTTTTGTCCTGAAAACCTTGATGCAAGGTGAGCTGCTGTCACAGTATATATAAAACTATCATTCCACTTTAAATAGATATTATAATTTGAATAAGCTAAAAATTTTGGTCCTTTATAACCCTGAGGTAATAAAAGAGTTGCTTTTGTATTATCACTAGCCATAAATTTTTTATTTCTTGAAATAATACCAAGTTTTTTCCAAGAACTAATTTTCCGATCACGCCCAAAACCAGCTTCTTTCCAAGGAAAGTTTTTATCATCTATTATTACTTCTTCTATCCATGGTTGATTTGGTTCCCATCCCAATTCTGAAATCAGAGCTGCTGCTGTTAATATAGCATCTTCAGGACTTTTCTTTAAATCTATAAAACCATCATTATCACCATCTTTGCCAAATTTTAAAATGTCAGATGGAAGCATTTGAACTTGACCTACTTCTCCAGCCCATGCTCCAGTTGTCTTTAAGTCTATGATACCTTTAGAAAATAAATTAATTGCTGCTATATACTCTGGTTGAAACATTTCAGGCCTTCTACAATCATGCGCCAAAGTCGCTAGTGCACTAAGTGTATGAATATCACCTTGTACTGCACCAAAATCTGTTTCCATAGCCCAGAAGGCTGTAATTACTTCTGGAGGAACTCCATATTTCGATTTTGCTATTTGAAATAATTCTTTATATTTCTCAATATTTTTTTTACCATTTTTTAACCTATAGTTATTGATAGCTTTTTTTGAAAAATCGGTAAAACTTAATCTAAAAGTACTTTGCCTCCTATCTAAAGAGATTACTTTTTTGGATCTTTGACTGTTTTTTAAAACAAGGAGTACATCATTTTTATTAATACCTTTATCAATGGCAACATCACCTATATTTCTTAAAAATGATTTAAAGTCCCCCCCACAATTTACGTACAAATTCTTTGCAAATAATAATCTGCTTTGAGGAAACACAACTACTAGAAGAATAGTTACAATTTTTAAGATAAAATTTAATTTAAACATATGAAATTTTATTCAATTTAACTTAAGAACATCTTTCATTGAATATTCGCCATTTGGCGCAGTCATACCCCATTTTGCTGCTTTTATAGCACCACGAGCAAATATCATCCTATCGGTAGCATTATGTGTAATGGTAATTTGTTCACCCTGTCCAGCAAAAATAACAGAATGATTACCCACAATATCACCACCTCGAATTACAGAAAAACCTATTTTCCCTTTTTTTCTAGGCCCAATTATCCCATCACGTTGACCATCTTTTAAGCTATCTAAAGTTTGTCTTTTAGCATTAGCAACTGCATCGCCTAACATTAGCGCAGTTCCAGAAGGAGCATCAATTTTTTTATTATGGTGCATTTCAACTATTTCAATATCAAAATCTTCATCTAAAGCTTCAGCTATTTTTTTGGTTACCCCTGTTAAGATATTAACTCCTAAACTCATATTACCAGCCCTAATTAAAGTAGTATTTTTTGATGCTTTTTCGATTTGTTTAAGCTGTGATTTTGAAAAACCAGTAGTTCCAATTATATCAACAACTTTAAATTTAGCTGCTTTTACTGCAACATCTACTGAATTTTTTGGATTAGAAAAATCTATTATTACATCAGAAATTTCTAAAATTTCCTCTAGAGAGTCTGAAAAAACCAAATCTTTCTTTAATTCTGGAAATAACTCATTACCTTTTGTACCTATTAGATTATGGCCTTCTACCTCTAATAATCCAACTAAATCAAAATCATTTTTTTCCATGGCAGCACGGACCAACATTTGTCCCATCCTCCCAGAGGCACCAATAATGCTTAATTTGTATTTCTTAACATTCAATTTTCTATCTCATAAAAAATAATCATAGCGTATCGACAAAACATTTTGTCTTGGTTATGTATGCACTAAATGTATAAGTCAATAAATTTAAAAATAATTTATTTATATTATGATGCGTAAAACCTTTAATAATAACTCTCATAGACTACTCAGAGTTAATGAATTAATTAAACGAGAGATCTCTATATTTTTACAAGGAATGGAATGGACAGATTATGGGTTAGAAGGTCTCAATCTAACATTAACAGATGTTGAGTGTAGTAAAGATATAAGGATTGCTAAAATTTTTTATATTCCTGAAGGAATAAAAAATTCAGATTTGATAGAAAAAGCAATTAATAGTAGAAAAAAAGAAATCCGAAAAAATCTTGGGAAAAAATTAAACTTAAAATACACCCCAGAGTTAAGATTTATTGAGGACAATAGTTTTGATGCTTTCCAAAAAACTTCTGAAATACTTGCAAAATTAACAAAAAAGAAAAATGGGATTTAATTATTTCTTAAATGGATCAAAAGATAAAATCTCCCTTCATAAACGGATGGCTGGTAGTAGATAAACCTAGTGGTATAGGTTCTACTGATATTGTAAATATTATTAAAAAAAAATTAGGGGTTAAAAAAGTAGGGCACGGAGGAACTTTAGATCCAGATGCTACTGGCTTGCTACCAGTTGCTATTGGTGAAGCTACAAAAACCATACGGTTTACTGAAAATTTATTGAAAACATACGAATTTACTGTTTCATTTGGTTTTTCTACAGATACAGATGATGCATCAGGTAAAATAATTGGAGAATCAAAAAAAAGGCCAACCACCAAAGAGATAAGAGACTCACTTCAAAACTTTAAAGGCTTAATTCAGCAATTACCTCCTAAATTATCAGCTATAAAAGTAAATGGGAAACGAGCCTACGATTTGTTTCATGAGGGTCAAGAATTTCAACTATCAGCAAGAAAAATTTTTATTAGTGATCTTGAAATAATAAATAGAAAAAATAATGATACTATTGACCTTAAAGTTATATGTGGAAAAGGTTGTTATGTAAGGTCATTAGCAAGAGACCTAGGAATTACGCTTGGCTGCTATGCACATGCAAAAAACATCAGACGAACTGAATATGGTCCCTTTTATATCAATAATACTATTGCTCTAGATAAATTAAAAATTTTTGAAAAAGGACAATTAGTAAAAAATATAATTTCAACAAATATATTGCTAAAACAATATCCTGACTTTGAGTGTGCTGAAGAAAATTTGAATATTTTGTTAAATGGTAATCCAATTAAACTTACAAATTTAAATTATAAAAACCATAAATTTGCTTGGACACATTATAATGGCGTTCCTTTAGCAATAGGAAAAATAAAAAACTTTATTTTCTATCCATTTAGAGTCCTAAACATTTTAAAAAATGAAAATAATTCATGAAAATAATGTATGCCAGAATTTATTACAAAAACATTCAATGAAAATCAAACCCTCTCAACTGCTACATTTTCTAAATGTTTTAAATATAGATATTCACTTACAAAAAAATTTAATACTGGAAAAGGAAAGCTGCTATTTATACTTTTAAATCCTTCAAAAGCTACTGAGAAACTATATGATGCAACAATAATTAGATGTGAAAAAAGATCAAAACTCTTAGCTTATAAACAATTTAGAGTATGCAATTTATTTGCCTTTAGATCTACTAAACCCACAGAACTAAAAAAAGTATCTAGTCCTGTAGGCTCCTTAAATAATATGTTCTTAAAAACAAGTATTAAATGGTCTGACAAAATAATATGCTCTTGGGGAAGATTTGGAACTTTACATAATAGAGATTTAGAAGTTATTCAAATTATTAAGAAGTACAGAACTCCCGTTTTTCACTTAGGTTTAACCAAAAATAATCAACCCAAACACCTGCTTTATATTAGTTATAATAAAATTCTAACAAAATGGCTTTAAAAAGTCTTTTCAAAATTTTAAAAAAGGGATATATCCTGAATTAATTAATCTGACTGGACGACATCCTGGCAGATTTTATATATTGAAGGAGATAATGATGTCGATAGATACAAAGACCAAACAAGATCTAATAAAAAAATTTGCAAGAAAAGAAAACGATACTGGATCACCAGAAGTTCAAGTAGCTATCTTAACTACTAGGATCACTAATCTTTCTGAACATTTCAAAACTCACAAAAAAGATAACCACTCAAGACGAGGACTTTTAAAACTAGTTTCACAAAGAAGAAAGATATTGGACTATGTCAAATCTAAGGACGAAAATCGATATAAAACTTTAATTGAGCAGCTTGGAATTAGAAGATAATTAGAATTTTTGTGTAATTAATTTAATTAACTTATTTCAAAAAAAAGATACATGCACATATAGAATGTCAAAGTGATATTTTATATAAAATTTCAAAAGGATAGATATGTTAAAGGCAATAAAAAAAACAATAACTTGGGGTCATGAAAAACTTACGCTTGAGACAGGAAAGATAGCCAGACAAGCTGACTCATCTGTAATAGCAACTTATGGGGAAACAGTAGTTATGGCTAATGTTGTTTACGCAAAAGAAGCTAAAGCAGGGCAAGATTTTTTCCCATTAACTGTAAATTATCAAGAAAAATATTACGCTGCAGGTAGAATACCTGGTGGTTTTTTTAAAAGAGAGGCCAGACCAACTGAAAAAGAAACCCTAACAAGTCGTCTTATAGATAGACCAATAAGACCTTTGTTTGTAGATGGCTTTAAAAATGAAGTTCAAGTGACTTGTACTGTTTTAAGTCATGACGGAGAAAATGACCCAGATATTATTGCAATGATAGCAGCCTCTGCTGCACTAACACTTTCTGGAGCCCCTTTTTTAGGACCTATTGGGGCTGCTAGAATTGGTTTTGTTGATGATTCATACGTTCTTAACCCCTCAATAGAAGATATGGATAATATTAGAGAAAATTCAAAACAAAGATTAGATCTTGTAGTAGCGGGTACACAAGATGCAGTCATGATGGTAGAGTCTGAAGCTTACGAACTAAGTGAAAAAGAGATGTTAGGAGCTGTCAAATTTGGCCATGAACAAATGCAAAAAGTTATAGAGCTTATAATAGGCTTAGCAGAAAAGACAGCAAAAGAGCCCTATAATTTTGTTCCATTAAACAATGACGAATTAATAAATAAAATTAAATCACTAGGAGAAAAAGATATAATAAAAGCATTTTCTATTCCTGATAAACAAGAGAGACAAAATGCATTATCCGAAGTGAAACAAAATGTTTTAAACAATCTTTCAGATGAAGAATTAGAAAATGAAGAATTAGAAAGTTGTTTTAAAAAAATTGAGTCAACCGTAGTAAGGTCTAATATCCTAAAAAAAGGTAAGAGAATTGACGGAAGAAAACTTGATAAAGTAAGAAATATTGAAACTGAAACACGCTTCCTTCCAAGGACGCATGGATCTTCATTGTTTACAAGAGGTGAAACTCAAGCAATAGTAGTTACTACTCTTGGAACAGGTGATGATGAACAAATAATTGACGCTCTTCATGGTGAAGGTAGATCCAAATTTCTACTTCACTATAATTTTCCCCCTTACTCTGTTGGAGAAACAGGTAGAGCAGCAGGACCAGGTAGAAGAGAAATAGGCCATGGGAAACTGGCATGGCGAGCATTACAGGCTGTACTACCCAAAAATTCTGATTTTCCTTATACAATTCGTATTGTTTCAGAAATTACAGAATCTAATGGTTCATCTTCTATGGCCACAGTTTGTGGAGCTTCATTATCAATGATGGATGCGGGTGTACCACTGAAATCAGCCGTAGCTGGAGTTGCAATGGGTCTGATTTTAGAGGGAAAAGAATATGCCGTTCTTACTGATATTTTAGGAGATGAAGATCATTTAGGTGATATGGATTTTAAAGTTGCTGGAACATCCGAGGGTATAACATCTTTACAAATGGATATAAAGGTTGCTGGAATTACTCCCGAAATCATGGAGAAGGCACTAGAGCAAGCAAATAAAGGTAGGATTCATATACTAGAAGAAATGTCTAAATCAATTAGTGAAGCTGGAGAATTCTCAAAATATGCTCCCAAAATTGAGACATTGAAAATTGCTACTGATAAAATTCGCGAAGTAATTGGATCAGGTGGAAAAGTAATTCGAGAAATTGTAGAAGTTTCTGGAGCAAAAGTAGATATTAATGATGAAGGGGTGATTAAAATTGCTTCAAATGATTCTGATAAAATTAATAAAGCTTTAGAGTTAATTAAATCTATTGTTGATGAACCAGAAGTTGGTAAAATTTATAATGGAAAAATTGTTAAACTCATGGAATTTGGAGCTTTTGTTAATTTCTTTGGTAAAAAAGATGGGTTAGTTCATGTAAGCCAAATTTCCACCGAAAGAGTTGCACATCCAAAGGATTTATTGAAGGAAGGTCAACAAGTAAAAGTTAAATTAATTGGTTTTGATGATAGAGGGAAAGTACGTTTATCTATGAAAACCGTTGATCAAAAAACTGGTGATGAAATACCAAATAATAAAGCATAATAAGTTCATAAATTTTAGTTTATATTTTTTTTTCAATTATTTTTAAGTAATATCTATTTGCTTTATCTATTATGCTTTTATCTTTTTTTGAAAAATTTTCCATATCCTTTTTGTAAGAATAAGTATTAGTTCTTGTTATAAATCCAGACGTTTTATTGATTTCTTTGTACCAGTGTACTCCCCAGATTCCATCATAAGCTTTTGGGCCTGGTTCCCATCTTAACATTGATTCACAATAAGGAATTTCTAAATCATCACAAAGTTTTCTAAGTATACGAACCGGATCATTTTGTAAGTCATCTGAATCAATTACTAAAGGAATTAAACCTAATCTATCTTTAAGATATTTATATATATCAAATTGTTGTCTAAATCCTAAATCTTGAAAATTGTAGTTTTTATTTTTTTTCTTATAGGACCTAAGAACTAAAACTGGCTCCCTAACTAAAAAAACGTTTTTCAGAGATAAGGCAAAATCTAAATAATTATTATTGATCATATGATGTGTCATATGTTTTTGATATTGATATGACTTTTTGAAATAACCATTTTTACAATATTCAGATACTTCTTTATAATCTGATGACTGGCTCTTGATAATTTCTTCAAACATAGGATGTTGAATTCCCATCTTTTTTAAATAAGAAGCATAAAATGGTTCATCTAATATATCAAAATCATTTCTAGAACCAAAACTTCTCATTAGAGCAGTTGATAAATTTCTTGGACCAGACCATACTGCTATACGTTTAATATTTTTCAATTAGACCTTGATATTCATTTTTTAATATTTGTAAAATCGAATTTTCGTTTTTGTTAAAGATGCTATGACCATCTATACTATCTACTTTTGTTAACCCACCGAAGGTACCAGTTAAAAATATTTCGTCTGCAGAGTAAGTATCTAACAATGTGAAGTTTTTTTCAAAAATAGGGATACCTAAATTTCTACAAAGATTAATAACTTTCTGTCTTGTTACACCATTCATACAGTAATCACCAGTGGAGGTCCAAACCTCTTTGCCTTTGACTATAAAAAAATTACAAGAATTAGTAGTATTTACAAAACCATAGGGATCTAACATTAATGCTTCATCACCGCCTACCCGAGTTGCTTGAATACAAGCCAACACACAGTTGAGTTTTGAATGACTATTTAATTTAGGGTCTTGTGTCATTGGGAATCCTCTTACTTGTGGGACTGTAATTAATTTTAGATTTCTTTTAGAAACTTTAAGGGAAGGTTTTGAATGCTCCATAATTATTACATAGGTGGATCCATAAATAGAAAAGTCAGGGTGTTGAAATGGTTTTGATTTTTTTCCTCTAGTAACCATAAATCTAGCATAAACATCAGTGTGCATATCATTTGATAATCTTGTTTTTTCTAATTCCTGTAGGATTTGGTCTTTTGAAAGTTTAAATTTTATTTCAACCAACTTTAACGCTTCGAAAAGTCTATTTATATGATCTTCAAAAAAAACCCATTTTTTTTTGTTTAGCCTTAACCCTTCCCAAATTCCGTCACCTAAAAGAAAACCACTATCAAAAACAGAGACTTTTGCGTTATCTCTAAGCAATAATTTCCCCGAAATATTAATTTTAATTTTTAGGTTTCTTTTATCTTCAATAGCACTGTGAGTAATAGATATGATTAGATCCTAACTACTTAATAAAAATTATTAATAAATATAAACTAAGGTAAGGTTTAAAGCCACCCAGATAATTCATTCTCTAAAATATTTATGAGTGCTTTGATATGATCATCCCTGTCATTTAAACAAGGGATGTATAGAAACGTTTCCCCACCAGCTTCTGAAAAACTTTCTGCTATTTCTTCATTTATCTCCTCAAGTGTCTCTACACAATCAGATGAAAAAGCAGGAGCAATTATAGCTATGTTTTTTTTACCATTTTTTGCCAAATCAGCTACATAATCAACTGTCGAAGGGCCAACCCACTTCTCAGGGCCAAATTTTGACTGAAAAGTTGTTGTAAAATGAGCTTTGTCCCATTTGAGTCTTTCTGCAAGTAATCTAGTTGTTTTTTGACATTGACAATGATAGGGATCACCTGCCATTAAATACCTCTCCGGAACTCCATGATATGATACTACTAAATGATCTGGTTTTGTTTTAGCTTTTTTATAGGCTTCTTTAATTGAATTTGATAAAGAAAGTAAATAAGTTTCATTCTCAAAATATGCTGGTACTGTTCTAAATGCTGGTTGCCATTTCAGTTTCATAAGTGATCTAAATGCTTGATCATTTGCTGTGGCAGTAGTTGGTCCTGCATACTGAGGATATAAGGGGAAAAAAATTATCTTTTCGCATCCTTGAGATTGAAGATTTTTTATTGCTTTTTCTGTTGATGGATTTCCATACCTCATGCAAAAATCTAGAACTACTTTATTCCCATATTTTTTATAAAAAAATTCAGATATTTTTTTTAGCTGAAGTTTTGTAGTAGTCAGTAAAGGACTTTCATTATCCTTATTATTCCAAATACTTTTGTATGCTTCTCCAGATGAAAAAGGCCTTTTAGATAGAATAACTATTTGAAGTAATGGTTGCCAAAGCCATTTTGGGTAATCTATTACCCTTTTATCAGACAGAAATTCGTTTAAATAACGACGCATAGACCAATAGTCTGTATTATCAGGTGTGCCTAAATTGGCAATAAGAATGCCGATTTTGGCAGAAGGTAGTGCAGGGTGATCTTTACTGGCGTACTTTAGCCTTCCCTCTCCAGGTTTATATAAATTCAATTAAATATCCAAATCTGTTGTTTAAAGACTTACGCTGTTGCATATAGATTAATTAAGTGTGTGTAATTTTTTTTCAATGAAATATGTAAAAAACTTTGAAAGTTTTTTAAACCATATTTTTAGGTTTTGAATTCCAACCAGTTAAACAAATTATGTCAAATGTAGAGATATATTTATTTTTTGACTTTTTTGATAAAAAATTTTTCTGATAAAAGTTTAAGACATCTTTTAAAAAACTCTTTGTCAAAATCTTTTTATTTCTATTTAACAAACTATTTGTTTCACCTATTCGTTTTATATCATGGATCAAATGCATCGGATTATCATATTCAATTTCAAAATGAAGTTTATCCGTTACACAAAAATTAAAACCTGATCTATTCAATAATGACCCATATGTAGGTATTGTAATCATAGGATGTATTCTTGGAGAAATACCCCCAAAGTTTTTTATCTCTGCATATTCAAAAGATCTCCTTAATTCATAAAGGCTCTTTTCGCCAAAAGCATACCCCAAAAAAATTCCATTAGTTTTTAATCCAAATCTCATTTGAACTAATTTAGAAATTGGATCATTTGCACTATGTAAATGGAGAGCACTAATAATTAAGTCTTGAGATCTTGGTAAAATATTAAGAAATTTATTTTCTTTGATATATTTAGTTTTTTTAATTGTTAGATTATTAGACCAATATTTTGCAAAATGACCAACTATTAATATTTCTAAACATTCATTACCAATTTCTAATAACCTATGTTTTAAATCACTTATGGCTAAATCATGTATAAAAGTAGAAAAATTATTTTTTACTCGTTTTTTTCTAATATCTATAAGTTTTTCATCAAAAATATTTTGTTGATCTGTCATTTAGTGATAATTTAGAATTTTAGAAAATTTATTTGTTCTTAATTTATATACTTTAGTTATAAATAAATGGATATTGATATTAAGATAGGGATCATTCAATTATCTTCAAATGATAATCTAAAAGACAATTGTCGCCAACTTGAATATTATTTTAACCAATGTGTGGAGAAAGGCGCTAATTTCATTTTAAGCCCAGAAGTTTCAAATTTTATCTCTACAGATAATGAACTAAGAAACAAAACTTTAACGGCTGAGAAAGAGGATCCAATGATCCACCTAGTTAAAAAGCTTTGTAAAAAATTCACTGTTTGGTGTTTGATTGGATCAACAGTATTAAAAATAAAAAAAGATAAATTTGTAAATAGGTCAATATTAATAAATGAAAATGGTAAAATTGTATCAAAATATGATAAAATTCATATGTTTGATGTAAAAATTAATTGCAAAGAAACTTATTTTGAATCAAAATTTTTCAAACCAGGAAGAGAGTTAGTTTTAGTAAAAACCCCATTTGCTAAAATTGGACTTACTATTTGCTATGACGTAAGATTTCCTTATTTATTTAGTGCCCTTAAAAATTGTGGTGCAGATATAATTTGTGTTCCATCAGCATTTACAGTTAAAACAGGAAAAGATCACTGGGAAACTTTGTTAAAAGCACGTGCAATTGAAAATCAGATTTTTATTATTGCTCCAGCTCAATGTGGCCAAAACACTTCATCAAGAAAAACTTGGGGACACTCAGTAATTATTGACCCAAATGGGAAAATACTTTGTGATTTGGGCAATAAAATTGATTATGATGTAATTCAATTAAAAAATCATTAAGTATTGCATATTTTCAGAGATATTATAGCTTAAAAATTAATTGAAAATTTCAAATTACTTAAATGAAAAATAAATCAAATAATTTGGCCCCACTTATTTTATTCTCAGAAATTACAACCATTGACCAACTTATAAGAGCACAAATTTCTAAAATATTACCAGACGGTATGGCAATATCTCATTTATCAGTTCTGAATCATTTATCTTCTATCAAAAATGAAAAGACTCCTATGCAATTAGCTAAAAGTTTTCATGTAACAAAAGGGGCTATGACAAATACACTTTCAAAATTAGAAGCGTCTGGATATATCAATATAAGACCCGATTGGAATGATGCTAGAAAAAAACAAGTTAAAATTAGCAAGTCTGGAGTTGAAGCACAAAGGGATGCCATTAAATCAATTACTCCAATTCTAAATAAAGTAATTTTTAAACTTGGAAAGGATAAAGCAAATTTAGTTTTGCCAATTATTCGAGAATTAAGAAGTATTTTAAGTAATTAGATGATCAAAAAGACAAATAAAATCCTTATTATAGGAAGTGCACCAGACTCTGTTTCAGCAAGTAATTGGAAAAATTTTATATTCAATAATATAGTAGTTATTAATAACGCTTGGAAAATTAGGAAAGACTGGACTAATTGTATTTATCCAGAAGACTTTCCAATTAACAAGAGACCAAAAAAAGTAAATCAAAAACAAACCCTTCATTCTGCAGATGATTATGTTAAAGCACAAAATCACTTTGGTGGTTTTGTTTATGCAGGAGGAACAATGGCATTTACCGCAGGTTACTGGGCTTTATATAAATTTAAACCTCACATTATTTACTACAAAGGATGTGATATGGTTTATAAAGGTGAAAAAACACATTTTTATGGAAAAGGTACAGCAGATCCTCTTAGAAAAGACAAAACTCTAAAAAATTTATTAGCTAAATCAGCTAGATTAGAGGCAATAGCACTTTTAAATAATTGCAAGATTTTCAACTTATCAAACCTGTCTGCTAGTAATCTAATTTTCAAAAAAATTAATATTAATAACATAGAGGATGAATTTAATATTGAATATAAAAGATTAAATAAAGATAAAATCGATCTCGCACTAAGAATGGAAAAAGAAACTGGTTATTATATCCCGGACGGAAAATACTGGAAAAAGATGAATGAGTTTGATGAAAAAAAAATAAAAGTAATTGATGATTTATGGTTATCTTCAATTGAAAAAATATAAATAAATTAAATTTTTGTTGATGTTAAAACATAATTAACAGAAAGATCTTGACTGGATAAACTCCAATCCCACTTCAAAAAATTAAAAACAAAACCTCGTTTATCTAAAACTTTTAAATTGGATTTTTCAGTTAAATCAAATAATTCATCAGGTTTAATAAATTTACTCCATTCATGAGTTTTTTTGGGAAGCCATTTCATTACATATTCCGCTCCAATAATTGCAAATAAATAACTTTTGTAATTTCTGTTAATAGTAGAGCAGGTCATTAAACCATTTTTTTTCAGAAGTTTAGAACAGGTATGGAGATAACTTTGAGGGTTAGGCACATGTTCGATAACTTCCATATTCAAAATTACATCAAAAAGTTCTTTTTTCGACAAAAGATTTTCAGCCGTAGAGGTCATATAATTTATTTCTAAACCAGATTTTTCTGAGTGCAATTTAGCAACTTTTATATTTTTCTCAACAGGGTCTACACCAACTACGGATGCGCCTAATCTAGCCATTGGTTCTGTCAATAGACCTCCTCCACAACCAATATCCAAAATTCTTAATCCTTTAAAAGGCTCTAAGTCTTTATAATCACAATTAAAATGAATTTTGATTTGAGATGTAATATACTCTAATCTGCAAGGATTGAGCATGTGTAAGGGCTTGAATTTACCGTAAGGATCCCACCATTCAGAAGCCATTGCTTCGAATTTTAAAATTTCATCCTTGTCTACTTCAATATTTTTTTTCATATTATATACCTAACACTTATAGATTTAATATTTGATTAGAATTCATCAACCATGGCTCTATATAAAAATGAAAAAAAAAATGAGAGCTCTCATTCTTTATTTCCAAATATTCAACCTTATTCCAATAGTTTTATATATACAAAAGACGGATATCAAATTTACTTTGAAGAATGCGGGAATCCGAATGGCCTGCCAGTATTTATTTTGCACGGGGGACCTGGTGCAGGATGCAACCCAAATATGAGAAAATATTTTGATCCTAAATTCTATAGAATAATATTATTTGATCAAAGAGGGTGTGGAAGAAGTCATCCTCATGCATCTGTTGAAAATAATACTACTTGGCACTTAATTGATGATATTGAAAATATTAGAAAAAAACTTAACCTAAATAAAATTTTAATTTTTGGTGGAAGTTGGGGTTCAACTCTGGGTTTAATTTACTCAATTAATTTCCCTCAAAATGTAATCGGCATGATTTTACGTGGGATATTTATGATGACCAAAAGTGAATTAGATTGGTTTTATAAAGAGGGCGGAGCAAGTTTATTTTGGCCTGAGAAGTGGCATGATTTTGTTAAAATGATACCTCAAGATGAACGAAATAACATTATAAAAGCATATCATAAAAGGTTGTTTAATAATTCAAAAGATTTACAAGAAAAGTATTCCATTTCTTGGTTTAAATGGGAGACTGCACTTGCATCGATGCAAAATTCTTCAAATAATTATACTCCCTCTATAAAATATGCATTAGCATTTTCGAGAATTGAAAATCATTATTTTATAAACAAAGGCTTTTTGAAAGAAGAAAATTATATCCTAAAAAATGTTGTAAAATTAAAGGACATACCAGGAATAATTATTCAAGGAAGATATGATATGGTTTGCCCACCAAATTCAGCTTATAAACTACATGATGCTTGGTCAAAATCAGAATTAAAAATAATGGATTTTTCGGGCCATGCAATGTCAGAACCAAAAATCACTCAAGAATTAATTGAGGCAACAGAAAAATTTAAAAAACTATAATTTGGCTGCAAGCCTACAACCTTGATCAATTGCACTTTTAGCATCTAACTCATTTGCCACTTTTGCTCCACCAATAATATGATGATTTATTTTATTAATATTTAGTTTTTCAACTAAAGATATTTCAGAAATTTGTCCTGCACAGATAATTATCGAGTCAACTTTTAAGGTCTGAAGATCCTTTTTATCTTCCCCAAATGAAATTAATAAACCATCCTTGGTAATTTGTTCGTAATTTACACCTGCAAACATTTTAACATTCTTTTTTTCTAAAGATTTTCTATGTATCCAACCAGTAGTTTTACCTAATCTTTTTCCAAGTTTTTCGTTTTTCCTTTGAAGTAAGAAAATTTCTTTTGAGGAAGTATCAAGAGTTATTTCACTCTTCGGCAAAACTCCTCCTCTTTCTTTTTCAGGATCTACAACGCCCCATTTTTCCATCCATTTAGTTAAATTTAGTGTGGGACTAATCCCTGAGCTAGAAATATATTCAGCCATGTCAAAACCAATTCCACCAGCACCAATTATTGCAATTTTATTACCTAAACTAACCTCGCTATTGAAAACTTCTTGATAATCATAAACAAAATTAACATCATCTTGGCCTTTAATATTAACTTTTCTGGGTAAAACTCCAGTTGCTAAAACTACTTCGTCAAATTCTTTAAGTTCAGAAATTTCTACTTTGTGGTCTTTAACTAAATTTATTTTAAGCCTCTTTATCTCATTTTTATAAAAATCAAGTAAACCATAAAACTCCTCTTTACCAGGTATCATTTTAGCAAAATTTAGTTGTCCACCTATTTCATGGTTTTCATCAAATAATGAAACTTCATGTCCACGCTGTGCAGCTACAATTGAAAAAGAAATTCCTGCAGGTCCTGCACCAACTACTGCAATTCTTTTGGGTAGAATTACTTTTTCATAATTTAATTCCGTTTCTCTGCAGGCTCTTGGGTTTACTAAACAACTCGTAAGTTTCATCGAAAAAGTATGATCTAAACAAGCTTGATTACATGCTATACAAGGTACTATTTCATTAGACCTATTTTCAAACGCTTTTCTTACAAAATCGGAGTCTGCCAGAAATGGTCGAGCCATAGAAACCAAATCAGCACAATTTTCAGAAAGAACTTCTTCAGCAATTTCAGGTGAATTAATTCTATTAGAGGCAATGATTGGTATACTCACGTTACCATAAAGTTTTTTTGTAATCCATGAAAATGCTTTTTTAGGAACAGAAGTTGCAATAGTTGGTATTCTGGCTTCATGCCAACCTATTCCGGAATTTAAAATATTCGCACCAGCTTTTTCAATTTCTTTTGCTAGAATAATTACTTCTTCCCAAGAAGATCCATTAGGTATCAAATCGATAATAGACAATCTATAAATAATTAAAAAGTTTTTGCCTACTTTCTCTCTTACCCTCTTAACTATTTCTATTGGAAATTTAATTCTGTTGTTATAAGAACCTCCCCAACTATCTGTCCTTTTATTAGTATGCTTAACTAAAAATTGATTAATGAGATACCCTTCTGAACCCATTATCTCTACACCATCATATCCTGCACATTTTGCCAAAAATGCAGACTGGGCGATATCTGAAATTTGTTTTTCAATTCCTTCTTCATCTAATTCTTTAGGTGTAAAAGGAGAAATTGGTGCTTTTACTGGGCTAGGGGCTACTGCTTTGTCATTGTATGCATATCTTCCAGCATGTAAAATTTGCATTACGATTTTTCCACCTTCATTATGAACAGCTTGTGTAGAAATCATATGATTTTTAACATCATGCTCGTTAATCATCATTGCAGCACCAGGCAAAACTGATCCCTCTTTATTTGGACCAATTCCACCAGTAATAATAAGAGAAACTTGTCCCCTAGCCCTTGCTGCATAAAATTCAGAAATACGTTCCCAATCACCTATTTCTTCCAAACCAGTATGCATTGAGCCCATTATAATTCTATTTTTTAATTCAATAAAACCAAGATCAAGTTTTTTAAATATATGTGGATACAATTTCATAATGTTTGAATCTTTGTTCAGTTTATGTCGATGAAGACCTATTTATTTTTCTTATTTCAATTGAATTGACAACTCTATTTAATTTACTTTCAAGTTCGTTGAAAGATTTATAGTTAGATTTTTTTTTAGAAAAACCATATGCTGTTGTCGAAATTAAAATATTATCATTAATACTCAGTGTTTTCCAAATTTTATTTCCTGTACCTAAAGCATTATCTCTATTTTTTGAAAACAAAGACATGTAGATAGTATTCTCTTTTAGATAATATTTATTAATTTCAAGGTTGTTTGTTTTAAATATATAGTCAAGCTTAACATCTTTACTTTTAATAAAATCACTAATTTTATTGAATTTATTCAAACCTATTTCTTTTTGAAATTTTACAGTGATTAAAGATGAAATAGGTCTTCTTATAAAATCATTAGTGTCTGGATTCTTGATACACTCTGTTAGAATTAATACTAAACTTTCACTTTTCTCTTCTACTAAATCACTGTTTATACATAATCCGTTCGGTGATCTTATTATTACCTGATAATCGTCTAAATTGTAAGCTGCTGATTTTTGAATATCGCTTACCTGATCATTTGAACAGGAAATTAATATAAAGGTTATCGGAAAAAAAAATTTAAATATCTTATGAAACATGAGTTATTTGTTAAATTTTACACTCTTTTTTTTTATATATACAGATGGTATATATACTTTAAATAATATATGTCTAATAAATTTTTTGTAATTCTTATGAGAGATATATAGGTTTTTTTAATTATTATACTAATTTATATTAGAAATTTTAAAGGATAAAAATGAATTGGATTTCAAATTACGTAAGACCTAAAATTAATGCTATCTTTTCTAAAAAAGATACTCCTGAAAATCTTTGGCAAAAATGTCAGAAATGTGGAATGATGCTTTTTCACAGAGAAATCAAAGATTCATTAAACGTTTGTAATGGATGTGGTCACCATATGCTGATTTCTCCTAAGGAAAGGCTCTTGGACCTTTTTGATGGTGGAATTTATTCAAGAATTGATTATGAGGATGTGGTTGAGGACCCATTAAATTTTAAGGATACAAAAAAATATACAGATCGAATTAAGGAGACAAGAAAAAAAACAAGTGAAAAAGATGCCATGGTTCTAACAGTTGGAGATGTGGGAAGACTAAAAGTTACTGTGGCAGTTCAAAATTTTGCCTTTATGGGTGGATCAATGGGTATGTCTGTAGGCAACAGTATAATTGCAGGTGTTAATAATTCACTTAAATTTAAAACACCTTTTGTGTTATTTGCAGCTGCTGGAGGAGCAAGAATGCAGGAGAGTATTCTTTCTCTTATGCAAATGCCTAGGTCTATTGTGGCAATTCAGTCATTAAGAGAAGCCAAATTACCTTATGTTGTAGTTCTTACTAATCCTACAACTGGAGGTGTGACTGCTTCATATGCGATGCTTGGGGATATAACTATAGCAGAACCAAATGCTTTAATATGTTTTGCAGGTCCAAGAGTTATAGAACAAACAATCGGAGAAAGATTACCTGATGGTTTTCAAAAATCCGAATATTTACTAGATCATGGTATGGTTGATATGGTTATTCCTAGAGATAAAATTAGAGATGAACTAATTGTAATACTTCATATTCTTATGAACCAACCTCGCGCTATTAGAGGCGATATAAAAAAAGATACCAATGAAGTTAATTTATAACTTATGTTTTTTGAATTTATAAGGACCATTTAAACTGTCACAAATATCTTATTTAAGTCAGAAACCAGATAGACATAATATATTTAAAAATTTCCCCAAAAGGCTAGATTTAAATAAAATAAGAATTTCTAACCTATTAAAAAAACTTGGTAACCCACATCTCAATATACCGCCTGTAATTCATGTCGCAGGTACTAATGGGAAAGGCTCTACAGTAGCTTATATCAAAGCAGGATTAGAATCTAAGGGAGATAGGGTGCATGTATTTACCTCACCACATTTGATAAATATTACTGAAAGAATTCAAATAGCAGGAAAAGAAATAAGTAAAAAATATTTTGAGTTTCTTTTAGCAGAATGTATAAAAATAAATGATAGAGAAGAGCTAAGTTTTTTTGAATTAATAACAGCAGTTGCCTTTTTAGCTTTTTCTAAAAATAAAGCTGAATGGACAATTTTAGAAGTTGGGTTAGGAGGCAGGCTAGATTCAACAAATGTAATCAAAAGTACCCACTTAAGTATAATAACACCTATTGCAATGGATCACCAAGAATTTTTGGGAAATAACATAAAAAAAATAGCCTTTGAAAAAGGTGGTATTATTAAGAAAAATTCAAATTTGATAATTTCCAAACAGCCTTCTTCAGCTTTAAAAGTTTTAAAAAAAATATCTAAAAATCAAAATTGTGATACAACTATTTATGGCAGAGATTTTAAAAATAAAAAAAATTATAAATCTTTTTTATATTCTTCTAATGAAAAAAAAATTGTATTACCATTACCACTACTAAAAGGTTCTCACCAAATAGATAATGCTACAGTTGCAATTACCGCATTGAGAAAATTAAAATGTAGAAAAAAAAATCTTATTGATGCAGTTAAAAATGTTTATTGGCCAGGAAGATTACAAAAAATAGAAAAAGGTAAATTCAGTCCTAAAAATTTAGGAATTTATGGAAAAATTTTTATTGATGGTGGCCATAATGGTTCAGCAGGTGTTGCATTATCAAAATGGATTAAAATCCAAAAAAAAGAGAGTAAATTTTATATCATAATAGGAATGATGAAAAATAAAAATATAGAGGAATTTCTTAAGCCATTAAATTCATACATTAATAAATTAGTGGCCATTAATATACCACTAGAAAAAAATTCTTATGAACCTGATGAAATTTTAAATAGGTCAAAAAAACTTGGTATTAGTTCTAAAGTTTCTGATAGTTTAGAAAAAGCTTTGAAGTTTGTCAGGAAAGATAATTCTTCAAAACCAAAAACAGTTTTAATCACAGGTTCGCTTTATTTAATTGGTTACTTTTTAGAAATAAATAATTAATTTAAGAATATTACTATTTATTTTCTTCAATCCAACTTTGAAGAGAAGCTTTTGGAGACGCCCCAACTTTAGATGAAACCATTTCACCATTTTTAAACAAAAATAATGCTGGTATTCCACGAACTCCAAATTTACTAGGAGATATTGGATTATCATCAACATTCACCTTAGCTATTGTGATTTCACCTTCATATTCTGAAGCTAATTCTTCTAAGGCAGGTGCAATTTGTTTGCAAGGGCCACACCATTCTGCCCAAAAGTCAACTACTACAGGTATATTTGAACCTATAACCTCGTCTTCAAAAGTAGCATCTGTTACTTGTGTAATTGCCATGATAAGTACCATTTTATAATTATAGATATTTACTACATAATGTTATTTAAATTCTTTTTCAATCTTTTCCAAAAGATCTTTTATTTTATACAAAAACTCTAAATCCTCTTTATTACCCTCGTCCTCTAGTTTTATACCGAGGTTTTCTACTTCCATAAATGCTCTATTTATATTATTCCATGGTGATTTTACAGTATCAGTATCTGGATAAAACACTCTCTTGGAAAGTTTTCTTTTTATTCTTTGTTTTTCTTCAAAATCTAAAATCTTTTGATTTTCTTCATACAATAATATTTTTGAAAATTCATTATATATTTTACCTCGTTGAATTGAATTAAAATCCTTTTTTGATAGATCAATAAATTTTTTTGAAATTTCAATTTTTTTATCCCAATCTACTTCATGAAATTCTTGCATTAATGATTTTTCTAGCTGATTAGTAAAACCGAAAGTATATATAGACTCTTCTGGTTCTTTATCTAACTGGTCTATTTCATTTTCTTTATTATCCTCCAGAATAAATCTTTTTATTTTTGATGTTAATTCATCATTTTCATTGATAACTTTAACTCTACTATTTAATTCATCAAAACCAATAGTTTCATATCCCTTTACCCTATTTGAAAATTCACCTTCCATCAAAATTGGGTGTCTGTTTTTTATAACTGTTCTTAAAATTTTTGGAGTGGTATTAAGAAAAGTTTCTTTTAATTCAGGGTAATCCAATCCAACTAACTGAGAAGGGTCATTTCTTAAGTCAAAAGCTTTAACATTACCGTTATAATCTTCACATATATAAGTTATCACATAAAAACGAGCTACTCCAAAATAAAACTCAGCTGAAACTACAAATTTTTCACCTACAATAAAATCATGTACATCTATTTTATTCATAGTTCTTAAACTTGACTCCCATAAATTAGGTGCTTTTTTCTTGATTAATTTAGCTATGCTTATAGTTGCCCTGGTATCATCAAGTGCATCATGAAATTTCAAGTTATCTTCTTTATCAGAGGTAATATTATCGCTTGCAAGTTGGTCCAATTTAAAAATTTCCTTACCCTTTTCATTAAATGAAGTTTTTAATGTACCCGGAAAAAAATAATTGGCAGACCTTGCTAAATTTATAACGTCACCCCTTTTGTTAGAAATTCCTAAATTGTTTGTACTTGTTAAAAAAGGAGGAAAAAGATTTTTATAAAATGTTCTTCTTAAAAATTCTTCATCAAAATTTATTGAATTATATCCTAGAAAGGCTACTGGACTATGTTCTTTGATCCAAGAATTAAATTTTTCCCACATCAATTTTACTAAGCTGTAATGAGATAAATTTGTATCTTCACCAGGAATTCGTTTGTTAACTAGTAAAGCTGCCGGCTCCGGAACTGTTCCCGGTTTTAACATACATGAACATTCAAAATCATCTATTTCTTCTAAATTCTCATTTGTTAAAATCGCACCCACCTGAATAATTTGATCCCAATTATAATTTCTACCGGTAGTTTCAAAATCATAAAATATAAATCTCAAATTAGCTCCTCATAATTTTTTTAAATCTTGTAACCATTTAAAAATTTTTTTACTTTCAATACCAATTAAATTTATTTTTAAATGTCTTTCGTCATTAATATTTTTATCATACATAAATCTGATTTTTATGTATCTATTTGGTTTTTTTGTTCCAAGTCTTTCAGGCCACTCTATTATTGTAACAAAATTTTCATAAATGTTATCCAAACCTATTTCTTCTAATTCACTTGAAAATGACATTCGATACAAATCCACATGACAAAACTTTGGTTTAATGTTGTCGTAAGTTTGGATAAGACTAAATGATGGTGAGGGTATGTCCTCATAGATTTTAAATTTTTTAAAAAACTCATTTATTATACATCTTGCAAAAAAAGATTTACCTGCACCAACAGGCCCTTTTAAAAGTAAAATATCACCAATTTCTAAAACTTTAGATAATCTTTGTGCAATTAAAGCAACGTCACTAGAATTTTGATTTTTAAATAAAAATTTCTCACTAATTAATGTCATATTTATCTAGCAAATTAATCTATTGATAGATTTACTTCTATTTTTTTTCTTTCGAAGATTATAGTTACAATTGCACCTTTTCCAGTATTTTTATTTTTTTCATTATTGAAGCTCACTGTTGCCCCAAGATTTTCCAGTAATGTCTTAGAAATAAAAAGACCTAAACCCATACCCTCATAATAAGGCCTATTATGTTCTAAGTTTTTTTTAAAATTAGTATCTATTAAAAATGGTTCGCCTATTTTCCCTAAGAGATTGGATGGATATCCTTTCCCGTCATCAGAAATAGTGATGCTTAAATTGCTTAAATCATATACCACTTCAACCCATACTTTACTTTTAGAAAATTCAATCGCATTTTGAATAATATTCCTCAAACCATAAATTAGTTCTGGTTTTCTAGTTAGAACTGGTTGGTCAAGCTTTTTAAAGTCAGTAACATCTTTAGCAAAAGCGTTATTTAAAGAAAAAATAAGCTTTTTGTTCTTAGAATTAAGAATTGGACTACAAACTTCTTCTAGAAGCACCATTAAAGGTACATCCCTTAGAAAAATATCTTCTTTGCCCTTTCTGCCAATATTTCTTAAAATATCTTTACATCTATCTACCTGCGAGCTAATCAAACTTAGGTCTTGATTAAGTTCCTTCTTATTATCAAATCCATGTCTTAATTCTGTTGATATTAATTTTATAGTTGCTAAAGGCGTCCCCATTTCATGTGCAGCAGCTGCTACTATTCCACCTAATGAAGATAATCTTTGCTCTCTCTCTAAAGCCATTTGCATTGCTTGAAGAGCTTGAGACATTGAAAAAGTTTCAATAGCAACTCTGCGTGAATAAACTGCAATAAACACAATAGCTATTGAGATAGCTATTAAATTACCAATTAATATAAGTCCAGGGGGTTCCAAAATTTGGCCTTTTAAGTTAATAATAGGCTGAAAGAAAAAAGATAAAATTGTTACCACAACTATTGCTACTGTTCCAAGAACAATTGTAAATCTTAAATTTAAAACAGTGGCCGAAATAATTACTGGTCCTAATATGAAAACAGCAAAAGGATTGGACAACCCACCTGTAAAATAGAGCATTAAACCCAATTGCAGCAAATCATATAATAATAAAAGCATGTTTTGAAATTCTGTTAATCTTTTAGTTTTTGGAAAAAAAAACCAACATAACAAGTTTAAAATTGAAGATAAAAGTATTAAATACAAACAACTAAATATTGAAAAATCAAGTTTCAAAAAATAAAAACCTATTATGACTGCAAAAGTTTGACCAATAATTGCTATCCAACGCAGATAAGTTAATGTTAATAACCTGACCCATCCACCTCTATCAGACTTATTAAGTGCCGTCTTAAAACTGTAATTCATTTATAATTTGACCTTATTAATTTTGATTTTGTTAACAGTCTGTATATTATATAGTTATTCATTTTTATAACTATGAGATTTAATTTATAAAATAAAAAAAGATGCAAAAAAATTTTTATAACAAATATCTAAAAAATATTTACTTCTTAACATTTATTTTTCTTGCTCTTTTTATATCAATTTTTTTGGTTAAATATTTTGACTTTAAAAATAAAATAGAATTTGCATCTTGCAACATAAATACTTCAGTAGAAAAGTTTGAAAAATTTAATGATGCCTTTAATCTGATTCACGAAGATGGTTTTAAAATTTCAAGAAAAAAATTAATTGACCAACCTTCTCTTCTATATTTTGGATATACTTTTTGTCCCGATATTTGCCCTTTTGATTTGATGAGAAATTCTCAAGTTGTAGACTTATTGTTAAATGAAGATATAAGAATAAAACCTTTATTTGTAACTCTTGATCCCAAAAGAGATACCCTTGAGACACTTAAAGAATATACTGATTTTCATCATAAAGACATGATAGGACTTACCGGATCAGACAAAGAAATTGATAGAATTAAAAAAATATTTATGATCTATTCTCAGATGCCTAATGACACATCGGGTGATTATGTCATTAATCACAGTACATTTTCTTATTTCATTTTACCAGATGTGGGTTTAGTTACGTACTTTACGAGAAAAGACAAAGTTGAAAAGATGTCAAATACAATAAAATGTATTTTAAAAAATAATAAATGATAAATTTAATTTTATACTTGAAAATTAAATGTTAGTTCATATATCGCATTCATGATGAACGCATTAGATTATAACTTAGGTAACGACCCATCACTACTTATATTGGATGACGATGAACCTTTTACTAGAACCCTTGGAAGAGCCATGGAAAGGCGAGGTTTTGAAGTTAAAACACTCTTAACTGTTAAAGAGGGATTTGACTACGTTAATAAATATCCACCTGCATACGCAATAATTGATCTTAGACTCGATGATGGTAATGGTCTCGATATAGTTGAAGCTATCAGAAGCAATAGACCGGAAGCATCCATAGTAGTATTGACCGGTTATGGTGCTATAGCTACTGCAGTTGCTGCTGTGAAAATTGGTGCTGTTGATTATTTAGCAAAACCTGCCGATGCGAATGATATAGTTGCTGCACTTTTATCTACAAAAGACATCAAACCCCCACCTCCAGAAAATCCTATGTCCGCTGATAGAGTTAAATGGGAACATATTCAACGAGTCTTTGAACTCTGCAATAGAAATGTTTCAGAAACAGCTAGAAGATTAAGTATGCATAGAAGAACTTTGCAGAGAATACTTGCAAAGAGGAGCCCAAGGTAAATTATTATAATTTACACCCTTTTAACAATTTTGGTATGTCTCCACTTAAACCAGAAGCTTCGCTTATAAAATAATTTTTTATTGTTTTAGATTCATTTAATAATTTAAAACCTATACCAGTGGCAAATTTTTTTAAAAAATTGTCATTTGAAAATATTTTATTTGCAAAATTTGTAAAAAAAACAACACTAGTCACATCTAAGTTTCTCCATTTAGAATATTTGTTTAAAACTAATCTGCTGCCTATATCTTCTCCTAATCTCCTTGATAAAATTAATACCTCTGCTAATGCTGCAACATCCCTTATTCCTAAGTTTAAACCCTGACCAGCAATTGGATGAATTTTGTGAGCAGTGTCACCTATAATAACGAATCTCTCCTTTATTACTTTTTTTGGAATAGTTAACGAAATAGGAAACATACTTTTTTTACTTTCTAATTGAATCTGACCCCTTCTATTCTGAAATGCTGTGTTCAATTCATTTAAAAAATTTAAATCATTTAAATTAAATATTCTTACGGCTTCATTAGTTTCATTAGTCCAAACAAAAGAGGATCTATTACCAGACAATGGTAAAATTGCTAAGGGTCCCGAGGGAAGAAAAATTTGAACAGCTTCATTCTCGTGAGGTATTTCATGTTTAAAAATACCAACAATACTTGACTGATTATAACTATAATTTACGTGTTGAATTCCTGCCTTTTTTGCAGATGATGACGGATAACCGTCAGACCCAACTATTAAATCAGAATAGATGATTTGACCATTATCAAGTACTAATTTTGTAGAATTTTTATCAATAAATTGTTCGACAACATTGCTAGAGTATAAATATTCGATATTTGGACATTTATCAATTTTTTCAACTATGGCTTTTTTTAGATATATTTCCTCAATCATATGGAATAAATAATTGTTTTTGCTGTAGTCATTAGAAAAAATTAATTCAAAAGGCTGGATACTTGATATGCTAGAACCCTGTTTTAGAAGGATCTTGTCTATTGGCTGAGATTTTGTTTTAATTATATCCCAGATATTCAATATATTTAGTAAATTGCTAGAACCCTGATTCAATGCATAAGATTTTACATAATGGTTCTTGGAAAATAATTTATCTTTCTTTTGTCTATCAATGACAGTTATTTTTAATCCATTTAGTCCCAAAATAAGGGCTAGTAGACTACCAACTATACCACCACCTATTATTGCTACATTATTTTTCTTTTGTTTCATTTCTAATTAATAGTAAAGTCAAATATGTTAAATAGATATATTTATAGAAAAGTAAAATTTTAAAGCAAATTGAAAATGGATTTCAAATGACTGATTATAGCTCCAAATCTATGACTGAACAAGCAGTTGCAATTCATGAAAACCAAGTATCTCCAACAATACTTTTAGAACAATTTTTTGAGAATATCGAAAAAGAACCAAATTCTAAAAACATTTTTTCTGAGATTTTTTATAAAGATGCCTTAAGTGAAGCAAAAAATAGTGAAGATAGACAAAAAAAAGGACGCAGAAAAAGTTTTTTTGATGGAATTGTAATAAATTGGAAAGATTTATTTGATATTAATAAAAAAAAATGTGAAGGGGGAACCCAGTTACTATCTAAAAGAGTGTCTGAAATAGACTCAGATGTTTATAAAAAAGCAAAAAAGTACGGAATAATTACAATTGGCAAAACTCATCAAACAGAACTTGCATTTTCTGGTCTTGGAGTTAATCCAAAGACAGCAACTCCTCCTAATATAAAATCCAAACTTTTAGCACCTGGTGGATCTTCTTCTGGTGCAGCTGTTGCTACAGCTTTAAGTTTATCTTCTGCTGGAGTTGGTTCAGATACAGGTGGATCAGTTAGAATTCCTGCTGCATGGAACAATCTTGTTGGTTTCAAACCAACTCATGGTAAAATAAGCTTAAAAGGGGTATTAAAATTATGCCCTAGTTTTGACACAGTAGGACCGATTACAAAAACTGTAACTGATAGTTTTTATTTATTTAAAATTTTATCTGGAGAAAATCTAAATCCTATTGATAATGATAGACTAGACAAAAAAAAATTTCTAATAGACACATCTTTTTTAACACAGAATCTTTGTAAGGAAGTGAGTAAAAGCTTTCAGTTATCAATAAATAAAATTAAAAAATCAGGTGCTAAAATAAATGAGATTGACTTGACTGAAATTAATAGAGCAACCAAACTTTCAGGAAAATTATTTCCTTATGAGGCATATAATAATTGGAAAGAAAAAATTGAGGCTAATCCTGAATTAATGTACCCTCCTGTTTTATCAAGATTTAGGGGTGGGATGAATATTACTGACGAAGAATATCTGGATTCATGGCAGGAATTAAAAAATATCAGAAAAAATTTTATTTTAAGAATAAATAAATGCGATGCAGTTATTGCTCCCACTTGTCCAATTACTCCTCCATTAGTTCAAAAATTATTAGAGTGTGACAAATTTTTTACTGAATCAAACTTACAAGCACTTAGAAATACAAGAGTTGCAAATCTTTTAGGCCTTACAGCCATCAGTATACCTACTCAAATTGATTGTTGTGGTTTGATGCTATTTTCCAAACCTAATAACGAAAACTCTTTATTAAAATCAGCATATTTATTAGAGCGATTTTTGAATAATAAGACCTAATCAAAGTTTTTAAATTTAAAACACTAGACCAAAAACAAATCTATGATTATTATACGAAAATAACGGAACAAAGATTCCGACTTTGAGGCAGATATGTTTACTATAAAGTGGTCTAAAAAACTGAATAATTATATTTCTTATTTTCCTTTAGGATCATTAATTTTATTAAATTATTTTTTATACTCTATTAGTTTTTATTTGAACCTCAGGATTATTTTGAAATTTAGAAATAGTTTCTCTAAAGATTGAGAATATTTAAAGAGATGTATTATGTCAGTTGCTAGTCATGAAAATAATAGAAAACCAATATTTTCTGGATTTTTCCTAAATATTATTAAACAGATTGTTTTCAAATTTATTGGTATAATTACTTTTTCATTAGCTATGATAATTTCGTTAATAATGTTTAGCTATGATTCTAAAGATCCCTCCTTTAGATCTTCTACAAATCAAGATATCAATAACTTACTAGGATCTTTTGGAAGCAATATCGCAGATCCAGTTCATCTTAGCCTAGGTATGTCTTACTTAGTCATTATTCTAATTTTATTTGTATGGAGTTGGCGTTTAGTTTTTAATGTTAGTAAGGAAAAGATTTTAAGTCGTGTTTTTTTTATTCCAATTCCAATTGCCACTTCAGCTATTTTTTTAAGTACCTATCCACCATCAGGTAATTGGACCTTTTCATATGGATTAGGTGGTATTTTTGGTGATACAATTTTAATTTTTATATTAGAAAAAACCAATTTTTCACCAAATGACACTTTGAGATTAACATCATTAGTTTTTGGATTTCTCTCTTTATTTTTTATATGTGCAGTCTCTGCTGTAAATAAATCAGAATTTTATAAAATAATTAAAGTCCTATTTTTATCCTTAATAGAAGGTATAAAATTAGTAATTAGCCTTAAGGATATATATAGAAAATCAAAACTATTACAAATTAGTAAACAAAAAAATATAGATCAGGAAAGAAGTATTAGAATAGAACCTACCTTTTCAATTCAAAATCAATTTTCAAACAAGGAGAGTATACAGCCATCAATTCAAGAAATTAATCAAGAAAAAGATTTGAATTATGATGATACGATGCAACAATCTTTTAATGATGATTTGATGTTAGAAAAAAAAGATACAAGTGTAAATTTTCTTTCTAAAGTTCAATATCCAAACAAGAAAACTGATATCAAAAGCAAAAGAGCAAGACAAGAGGAACAGCCTTCATTATCTTTTTTTCAAGAAAGTTCAGAAGAATATCAAATTCCAAAACTATCATTACTTCAAAATATTCATTCATCTACAAAAAACATACTTTCAGATGACGCTCTGAACGAAAACGCTAGGATGTTGGAAAATGTTTTAGATGATTATGGCGTAAAAGGTGAAATATTGTCTGTAAAACCTGGCCCAGTTGTTACACTTTATGAATTAGAGCCAGCAGCTGGACTTAAGGCTAACAGAGTAATTAGTTTAGCAGACGATATAGCTAGATCTATGTCAGCGTTAGCAACACGTGTTTCTACTATACCAGGAAGATCAGTTATCGGTATAGAATTACCAAATGACCTTAGAGAAAAAGTATTATTAAGAGAAATTCTTTCTTCTAGAGCTTATGGGGACTCTAATTATCAATTACCATTAGCACTAGGTAAAAATATAGGCGGTGAGCCTGTAGTTGCAAATTTAGCAAGAATGCCACATTTACTTATCGCAGGAACTACTGGGTCTGGAAAGTCAGTTGGAATTAATACAATGATACTGTCGCTTCTCTATAAACTTTCTCCTGATCAATGTAAGTTAATTATGATTGATCCAAAAATGTTAGAATTGTCAGTTTATGATGGCATCCCGCATCTTCTTAGCCCAGTTGTTACTGATCCCAAAAAAGCAGTGATAGCACTTAAATGGGCAGTTGCTGAGATGGAGGAAAGATATAGAAAAATGTCCAAAATGGGCGTGCGAAATATCGAAAGCTTTAATTTAAGAGTTAAAGAGGCAATTAAAAATAATGAAAATTTCACTCGGACAGTGCAAATTGGGTTTGATGAAAATACGGGAGAACCAAAATTTGAAGAACAATCGATTAAACCAGAATATTTACCTTTTATAGTAATAATAGTAGATGAAATGGCAGACCTAATGATGGTTTCTGGGAAGGATATTGAAGCATGCATACAACGTTTAGCTCAAATGGCAAGGGCGGCTGGTATTCATCTTATTATGGCTACTCAAAGGCCCTCTGTTGATGTAATAACAGGAACAATCAAGGCTAATTTTCCTACTAGAATTTCTTTTCAAGTTACTTCCAAGATTGATAGTAGAACAATATTAGGTGAAATGGGGGCTGAACAATTACTTGGGATGGGTGATATGCTTTATATGGCAAACGGAGGAAAAATAACCAGAGTACATGGACCATATGTATCAGATGAAGAAGTTGAGGAAATAGTTAATCATCTTAAGAAACAAGGAAAACCTGAATATGTTTCTGGTATCATAAATGGACCTGATGAAGAGACACAGGACAGAATTGATAAAGCTATGGGTTTGTCATCTTCTGAAAGTAACTCCGAAAATGCACTTTATGATCAAGCTGTAGCTATCGTAGCAAGAGATCAAAAATGTTCTACTTCCTATATTCAAAGAAGATTATCTATTGGTTATAATAAAGCAGCAAAAATTGTAGAAGCTATGGAGGAACAAGGTGTGGTTTCAGCAGCTAATCATGTTGGAAAAAGAGAAATATTAATTTCTGAGATATAATTGGAAGATCAATTTGTACATTTCTCAATATTTAAATAGAAACTTGCTAACATTTACTTGTCTTTTTTGGATTAGTTTTTTTAATCCTGTTTTTTCAAAAGAAATAACCTTAAAAGATCTAGAAAATTATTTAAATAGCATTAACTCATTAAATTCGGAGATTATTCAAACAAACCAAAATGGAAATGAAATACTAGGTTCCATTAAGCTTAAAAAACCTGGTAAGTTAAGAATAGAGTATCATAACCAGAAAGCTGATCACTTGATAGTTGGAAGTGATGGGATAATTGCGGTTATTGATTATAATTCAAATTCTGAACCACTAAGATATCCTATAAAAGGAACTCCTTTAAAATTCATAAGTGAAAATAACATTAACCTATATGGTGAAGAAATAGTTTCAAAAATAAAAAAATACAATAATCATATTGAACTTGAGATAAGCGAAAAAAAACCAACGTTTGGACTCGGAAAAATAATATTAAAGTTTAAAAGAGACCCAATTAGGATAGTAGGCTGGGAATTACCTATAAGTGAAGCTAATACTACTGAGATAAGTTTAAATAATCCAAAAGTTAATGAAGAGATAGCAGATAACTTTTTTTTCATCTCAGCCGAAATAATGAAATTTAATAATAATAAGAATTAAAATTTCTATCTATTTTTTTTCAAATCATTAATTTTATCCAATATTAACCCACTTTTAAATCCTGATAAAAATCTTTCAGTTTCTACTTTTATATTAATGTTATTATTTTTATAGTCATTAATAGAAGCTTTCATATTTTTTATAGAATCATAGGATAGCAATGACAATTTCTTAATCTTTTCACTCAAAATTTTTTTTGAATTTTCAGATCTATTATCATAATAATCAAAAAAATTTATTTTTTTTAAATCTTCAAAATAAAGTGGTTCCCCTAAAAAAAGAAGTTTTTTTGAAGTTTGCAATCCAAAAAAATCAATACATCTTTTTATACCTTTATAACCATAGTGGATACCATATTTACTCGCTGGTATTTGTATTTTACAATTTTCTGATCCAATTCTAAAATCATTAGAAATAGCCAATTCTACACTCCCTCCATAAATAGGCCCATTAATATGACATATTGAAACAAAAGGAAGATTTTCTATTAAATCACAAACTTCTGAAATTGGATTTTTGCTCCAATCACCTACTGATAATTCTTTCAAGTTCATACCTGAGCTAAAAATATCACCAGAGGAGGATATTACTAAACAGGTTAAATTTTGATTATAAATTTTAATTAAAAAATCTGTTATTCTTTTTAAATCATTCCTATCTAAAGAATTTTTTGTCAAAACGTTATCAATTTTTATATAAGCAACATTTTTTTTTAAATTAAGCTTGATATTACTCATATTTTGAACTCTGCAACTACAGGAACGTGATCAGATGGTCTTTCCCAATCTCTTAAACTTTTTAGTATGTAACAATTTAGACTTTTTTTGAAATCTTCTGTAACCCAAATATGATCTAACCTTCTACCTCTATTAGATAATTTCCAGTCTCTTGATCTATATGACCACCATGAAAAATGTTTTCCTTTAGGATTATGTTTTCTAAATATATCTACCCAAAGCCCATTTGCTTGGAATTCTTTTAATAGATTAACTTCATCTGGAGTATGACTGACAACATTTAGTAATTTTTTGTGGTCCCAAACATCATCTATTTCTGGTGCAATGTTTAAATCACCAACAAGTATAGATTTGAAAGGTTTGTTGAGGTTAAAAAATTTTTCTACCTCCCTAATATATTCTAGCTTAAAACGAAATTTTTTGTTTAAATTAATATCTGGAATGTCACCTCCTGCAGGAAAGTAAAAGTTATGAATAGTTATTCCATTAACAACTACCGAGATATGCCTTGCTTCTTTACAATTTAGAAAATCAATTTTTTCTATTTTTTCAAGTGGAATTTTGGATATAAACGCTACACCATTATAACTTTTTTGACCCCAGGATGCTGAAAATAAATAACCTAATGACTCAAAAAGATCCAAAGACATTTGCTCAGTTATACTTTTACATTCTTGAAGACATAAGATATCAGGTTTTTCAATTTCTAGAAGTCTATAAATTAGTGAGCTTCTAAGTCTTATTGAATTAACGTTCCAGGTTATAACTTTCATGATTTTTAAAGCTAATTATATTTTAATGCATAGTTTCCAATTTTGTTTACAATAGTTAGGTCTTTACCAAATTCATTAGCTATTTTCTTTCTCAATCTATATATATGAGTTTCTAGTGTATGAGTTTTGTATGAATTTTGTATACCCCAGACTTTTGTCAAAACTTCATCTTTTTTAACATATTCGTTGTTATGCTGAGCTAATTTAACAAATATTTTGAACTCAATATCAGTCAAAGATATCTTTTTATAAGTTTTACTGACTAATGTCTGTTCAGAAATATTAAGGACATAGTTACCTAAATTTATATTTTTAAAATTTTTTTTATCTTGTGATATTAAGATTTGATTAACCATTTTAATTAAATAATTAAATTTAAAAGGTTTGATTAAAATATTAGGCATAAATAAATTTTTTAATAATCGATCCTTAAATCTATTATTGGGAGATAGAATAAATAAACAGGGTACTAATTCCTTAAAATGTTTTAAAATATAGGAGTTGAAAGTGTCTTGAGTAATTACGGTTTCGTCTATTAGGTATATTCTAAAAGTTTCTTTGTTTTTAATTTCAGTGAATTTTTTTATGCTCTTAAAATGAAACCAAGTATAATTTATAAAAAATTCTTTTTGTTCATCTAAAATTGAATATATTGCTTTTTCTTTATCAATAACAGCAATTTTGTACATGTTATTTTTTTTATTTAGCATTATAACGATTATCAATTATATTTAGTTTAATTTATACTTGAATTGTATTTAATTTTACAAGTGATAGATTATAATATCCTTTTATTACTTTTGAAAGTTTAAGATGATTGCAAATTTAAGCAATAAATTAACAGCAGTAAGACAAATAAGTGATTTAAGATTAGGAGTTCCTATACTCCTTGGAGATCAAAAAAACTATGCGTTAATTGTTTCTATTGAAACACTTTCCATGGAAACTTTCCAAAAATTAATAGAATACATAAATTCATATAATGTAGAACCCTACCTAGCAATTACCAAAAATAGAGCTGATTTTTTAAATGCTAGAGTTTATGATGAGAGTATTGCAAGATTAAAACTACCAAGTCCTGTATCTTTAAATTGGATAAAATCAACTGCTGATCCAGCTGAAGATTTTGAACATCCACTTAAAGGTCCCTATTTCAGTTTAAGAGATGGAAATAGTGAAATGGCTAAATTAGCTATACATTTTTGTAAAAAGGCTGAATTATTACCAGCTGTACTTGTTTTACCAATACAATCTGAAGATCTTAAAAAATTGAGACGATTAGGATTACTTTACCAAAAAATAAGCAAAAATTTTGAATCTTATAAAGTTGATGAAAATTTAACTTTAGTAAGCACTGGGAGAGTTCCTATACCAGGAGGATTAAATTCAAAAGTATCTGTTTTTAGGGATTTAAACAGTTTAACAGAACATTATGCAATCGAAATAGGAATCTTAGATTTATCTCAACCAGTTTTAACAAGACTACATTCTGCTTGTTTCACTGGAGATATTCTTCATTCATTAAAATGTGATTGTGGAGAACAACTTACTTTAACAATAAATAAAATCCAATTAGAAAAAAAGGGTATAATTCTATATTTAAATCAAGAGGGGCGGGGAATAGGATTAGCAAACAAAATGAGAGCTTATAAGCTTCAAGATTATGGTTTAGATACTTTTGAATCTAATCAAAGGCTTGGATTTAATGATGACGAAAGAGACTTATCAATTGGATCAAGAATTTTAAAACAACTTGGCATTAAGAAAATCAAATTACTCACCAATAATCCTTCTAAAATAAATGCCTTTGAAAATTCAGGAATAAAAGTAATGAAAAGAGTTCCTCTTTTATCTAAAGAAACAGTAGAAAATAAATCTTATATAAAAACAAAAAAAGATAAGAGTGGCCACTTTTTTTGATTTAATTTATTCTCTTGGACCAAATATAGCTGAACCAATACGTATGTCTGTTGCTCCAAATTTTATAGCGTCTTCAAAATCGTTACTCATACCCATAGAAACTCTTTGAAGATTATGTTCTTTTGCAATTCTATTTAAAATTTTAAAATGATCTGATGGGAGCTCATTTATTGGAGGCAAACACATTAAACCTATAATTGGTAAAGAATGTAATTTAGCTAATTCTAATAATTTAGTTACTTCTTCTTTTTTTACACCTGCTTTTTGTGTCTCATTCCCAGTATTAACTTGAATAAATAAATCAGGACAAAATCCTAAATTTTGAGCTTCATTTGCAATTTTAACAATTAGTTTTTCACGATCTATACTATGGATTACATCAAATAAATTCATTGCATCTTTAACCTTATTTGTTTGTAATGAACCTACTAAATGGAGTTCTATTTTTCCATATTCATCTATAAGCTTCGGCCATTTCTCCAAACTCTCCTGAACTCTGTTTTCTCCAAACAACCGATGTCCTTCGTTTAAAACTTTTTTTATTCTTGCAATAGGCTGAACTTTCGAGACGGCAATTACATTTATTTTATCATTTTGACGTCCTGAATCTTTTTTAGCAGTTTCAACTTTTGATAATATTTTTTCTAAACTCATTTTTTAATTATTTAAAATAATCTTTATATTCTTC
Source organism: uncultured Alphaproteobacteria bacterium (assembly GCA_902578545.1). Lineage (GTDB taxonomy): Bacteria > Pseudomonadota > Alphaproteobacteria > Rhodobacterales > Rhodobacteraceae > CACIIZ01. The sequence continues at coordinate 65,115 of CACHDI010000001.1, read as the reverse complement.
TCTTAATTGATTTTTTAAAATTTTTCCTAAATTATTTTTGGGTAAAGAATTTTTAAAAATAAAAGCCTTAGGGCATTTATATTTGGCTAATTTATTTCTTAATATTTCAGAAATTAAATTAGAGTCAATTAGAACTTTATGTTCTTTAACAATAATACAAAGAACTGATTCCCCAAGATCCTTGTGAGATACTCCAATTACTGCATTTTCCTTAATACCTTTAATACTATTAACTACATCTTCAACTTCTTTTGGGTAAATGTTAAACCCCCCTGAAATAATTAGATCTTTTAATCTTCCAACTATTTCTAGATAGCCACTTTTATTGAATCTTCCTAAATCGTCTGTCTTAAAATAATTATCTACAGTAAATGAATTAGCTGTTTTATCTGGCATCCCCCAATATCCACAAAAAACATTTTTTCCTTTTACTTGAATTTCTCCAATTTTTCCTTTCTCTATCAATCTTCCAGTATCTTGATGTGTTATCCTAACTTTTATTCCTGGCAAAGGATAACCAACTGTACCAGAAATTCTGTTACCTTTATAAGGATTGGAACTAATCATATTTGTTTCTGTCATCCCATATCGTTCAAGAATCCGTTTACCAGTTATATCAAAAAAATAATCGTTTATTTCCTTTGTTAATGGAGCACTTCCAGAGATAAAAAGTCTTACATTTTTAACAATTTTTTTTGTTAATTTCTTAGAATCTAACAGCCTTATATAAAAAGTTGGTACTCCCATTAATACTGTTGAATAAGGAAAATAATTAAATACTGTTTCTAACTCAAATTTTTCAAGAAAAAACATACTAGCTGATGATAGCAAGATTACATTTGTTGCTACAAAAAGTCCATGAGTATGATAGATAGGCAGTGCATGTATAAGATTATCTTCAGAATTGAAATGCCAGTATTCTGTTAATGTTTGAGCATTAGATAATAAATTTTCTTGTGATATCATAGCACCTTTTGATCTACCTGTTGTACCTGAAGTATAAAGTATTGCAGCAATATCATTAAGATTTCTTGAAACAGGTTTTTCAGAAGATATATCCTTAATTAACTCTTTTGAAATAGATCCAAAACTATCTTTGTCAATTGTTTCTATGATAAAACCTTGATCTAATTTCTTACTTTTTAACTCAGAAGAAGTTTCTTTATCTGTTATCAATAGTTTACTTTCAGAGTCTCTTAAATAATATAAAAGTTCATCATTTGTATATCCGTCATTTAATGGCAAAAATATAAGACCCCTGTGAACACATGCTCCATAAATTGATAGAAAAATTGGGGTTTTTTTTAATTTTAAAGCTACTCTATCACCAGGAAAGAGACCTAGCTTTTTAAAAAAAAATGATATTCTTTCAACTGAGGTGATATAGTCTTTATATGAAATTGTTTCTTTATTTTTTAGAAAAAGGAAATTCTTTTCACTAAAACGATGCTTTTCAAAAAATTCTTCATACAAAGGATTTGTCATAATATACCCTATATTAATAATGGAAATTACGCTATCATATGAACTACTTTAATCAACAAAATTAAGTTCATGTGATGAGGTTTTTTTGTTAATCAATATACAACGAGTTAGCTCATCTTCAGTAGAAGTAAACCAATCAATTGTAAGCCATATCCAAAAAGGACTTGTATGTTTAGTTTGTGCAGTTCCAAATGATACAATGAATACGTGTGAAAAAGTAGTTGAAAAATTATCAAAACTTAGAATATTTAATGACCTCAATGGAAAAATGAATAAATCAATTATTGATATTAATGGTTCGGTGCTTGTAGTAAGCCAATTTACTTTAGCTGCAAATTTAAAAAGTGGAAATCGTCCTGATTTCAGAGGAGCAATGGAACCTAAACAAGCAAAATTATTATTTGATCATTTAGTTCAATTAATGAAAAACAAAAATATAGACACAAAAACTGGCATTTTTGGTTCTAACATGAAATTAAATATTTGTAATGATGGACCAGTAACTATACCCTTGGATATACAGTGAGCTAAGTTTGACTTTTTTTAAAAAGCACTACAACTAAAATACCAGTAGATACAATGAGTAAACTCATCCAGCTTAAAAAAGACGGAATTTCTGAAAGAATAAAAAAACCTAGAACTGCTCCAGTTATTGGAACTGCAGCTAAAATTGAGGAAGCTTTTGCAGTACCAATAGATTTAGCTGCAAAAGCCGTTAGATATAATCCAAAAATATTTGGAACAAATCCCTGAAAAAAAATATTTATTAAAATTTCTTTGCTATACAATGAATAATCTAAAAAGTTAAAACCTTTTGGTAAAAATAAAAACCATATTGGCAAGTAAAATAGTGCATTAATAATACAAATTGAATAAAGAATCTGACTAAACCTTAGATCCCATTTATTTACTAAAATAATAAAAATACTAAGGAATATAGCTGCTAAAATAAAAAGTAAATCACCTTTCCAACTTCTTATTAATATTTCATAAGGATGATCAAATAATATAATTAGTGATCCTAGCATAATAAGAGATGTCCCAAATATATCTAATTTGAATAATTTTTTTCCAAATAGGTAACTTATAAAAAAAGTAATAATAGGAAGAAAACCATTCATAAAAACTCCACCATGATATGCAGGAGAATAATAAAATCCTCCGAATGCAAATAATGCGTAAAAAGGTCCTATGGAGAACGAAGTTAATAATACTTTTTTTAAGCTTATTGTTCTCCAAACACGGAAATAAATAATAAAAGGAAAAATAACAAAAGATGACAGCCCAAATCTAATTGCGGCTAAATCATATATACTTAATTGGGTTTTAACACCTATACGACTTATTATTAACCAAAATGACCAAATAAAAACAACTAGCAATGCTGAACATAATCCGAGCAACTTTTTATTTTTAATTAAATTTATATTTTTATGTCTTTCAGTAATTATTATCTTCCAAAAGAATTATATAAAAGATTTCATTTTTAAAGTAATGAATAAACTAGAAAATTTTAAAAATGTCATTATTATCACTTGGTATATTTTTAAAACCGAAAGCTCAATAGTTAATGGTGAATACTCTCCACAAAAAATATAAGTCATTATTTTATATCCCAAAAAACTGGATTTATTTAGATGGAAACTCTTTAGGACCATTAACAAAGAATATTAAAAATTCGATTTCTAAAGTTGTAACCGATGAATGGGGAGAGCAAATCATAAAAGGTTGGAATAAATCCAATTGGATGACACAGCCGGATAGAATAGGAAACGTAATTGCTAAATTAATTGGTGCAAGCAAAAACACTGTCACTGTAGGGGACACATTAGCAATAAAACTTTTTCAAGCAATATCTGGAGCTCATCAAATTTCGAAAAAAAAAGGATTAATTTTAAGTGACAAATCAAATTTTCCATCTGATCTTTATATTGCAAATTCATATTTAAAAGACAAAAATTTATCTAAAGTAAGATTGGTCAGTAAAAATAAAATAGTTGATGAATTAAATAAGGGTGAAGCTTCTATTCTTATGTTAACACATGTCGATTATAGAACCGGAGAATTATATGATTTAAAAAAAATATCTAAAATAGCACGAAATATGGGTATAATTACTATATGGGACTTTGCTCACTCAATTGGTGCTCTACCGCTCTCTGTAAAAAAAGATGATATTGATTTTGCAGTTGGGTGTACCTATAAATATTTATGTGGTGGACCGGGTTCACCTGCGTTTATATATGTAAATCCAAAACATATTAACAAAATTAATCCTATTATTGCTGGATGGTTAGGGCATGAAAACCCTTTTAATTTTGATCTTTCTTATAAACCGGCCAAAGATATAAGAAGATTTAGGATAGGTACACCTCCAGTAATTCAAATGTCAGCTTTAGAAGAAGTATTAAAAATTTGGGAAACCGTTGATATTGATTTAATTAGAAAAGAAGCTATTTCACTTACTTCACTTTTTATTAATAAAATCAATAATTCAAAATTGAAATTAAGTTTAATAAGTCCTAAAAATCCAAAGAAAAGGGGAAATCAGGTTGCTTACAAAACTGAAAATGCCTATGAAAAAATGCAGGCCCTTATTGATTTGGACGTAATAGGAGATTATAGAGAGCCAAATATTATGCGTTTTGGTTTTAACCCATTATATAATTCAGAGGATGATGTTATAAGAGCAACTGAAATACTAAAAAAAATATGTAATGAAGAACTATGGAAAAAAAATAAATATTCAAAAAGGAAACTAGTTACTTAATTAGAAATAAATGCTACATCAAATTTCCATAAACTCCAATATCTAGACATGGGATAATATTATGATTTCTCTTATTTATATAATAAATGGTCCAAACTTAAATCTCTTAGGACAAAGAGAACCAAAGATTTATGGTAGCAATACTTTAAAGGATGTTGAAGATATATGCATAAAAATAGCAAATAAAGCGAATATCAAAATTAATTTTTTACAAAGTAATGCAGAGCATGAAATAATTAATTGGATACATAGTGCAAGAGAAGAAGCGTCAGGTATAATTATAAATCCAGCAGCATACTCTCATACATCGATAGCCATACTTGATGCCCTTACTTTATTTGATAAACCCATAATTGAAGTTCACATAAGTAATATACATAAAAGAGAGGTTTTTAGACACAACTCATATGTTTCTCAAAAATCAACAGCTGTAATCGCTGGCTTTGGAATTGATGGTTACAAAATTGCATTAGAGAAAATGATCGATTTATGTTCAAAATAGTTTTATCATAATATGTCAGAAAAAATTTTTAGTATTGTCACCGTTACAATGCAATTTGACCCTTTAGAAGATCGTCTAATTATGGATTGTTCTGATAAATCAAAAAATACTCAACGACTCTGGCTAACACGAAGATTGTTAGATAGATTGATACCAAGTCTTACAGATCAATTGGAAGTTAATTCCACTAATAAAATTTCTAAAGAATTAGAACAATCATTTGAACAAGAAAAAGCTGAAATAAATAAGACCAAAACAGAGTCAGTTAAATTAATAAAAAATAATCCATCCTGGCTAGTTACAAGTGTAAAAGTGGGTAAAAACAGTCAAGAGTTTAAACTTTTATTTATTGAAGATAAAATTGAAAATGAAAATTATCAAAATAAAGCAGAATTTGTTTTAGCTATTCCTAATTTAAGACAGTGGTTAAATGCATTATTCAAAATTTATTTAAAAGCTAACTGGGATACTAAGTTTTTCCCCGGTTGGATAGATACAGATATGTCTTTATCGGAAGAAAAACCAATTTTAAATTAAAAAGCCCCGATTAAGGGGCTTTAAAATTAAATTAAAGTATTAATAATAGATTATTTAATAACTACAGGTTTCCACTTTCCATCAACAACAGTATTCTTGCTAAATAGTCCAGCAACATCACCATTTTCATCAAAATCTTGTGGGCCAGCAGCTCCAACGTAATCTATACTACCACCTGAAGCAATTATCTCTTTGGCTTTTTTCCACTCGCCAGGTAGTATTTTTTCTCCAGGTCCATTAGCTACCTCTCTTAATGCAGCTGAGATTTTAGATCTATCAGCAGATCCAGCTTTTTCAATAGCCAAAGCCATCAAAAATGCTGCGTCATAAGAATTAGGAACAAAAGGATCAGATGCTGGTACATTAGCCGCATCAGCATGCTTTTTCCAAGATTTGAATGCATCAGTACTTGAATCAGATGCAGATGTTGTGAATGTTACATTACCTAGGTTTTCTGCTCCAAGCTGATCAATTACTTCTTGAGCAAGCATTCCATCCGCACCTATAAAGTTTTCAAATGCACCAGTTTCTAATGCATTACGCATTATTGTAATACCACTTGAACCATAGTAAGCAAATAATGCTAAATTATTAGAACCAGAACCCAAAGTATTAACTTCGGATCTGTAGGAAGCTTTGTTAGGTTCGTGAGCCTCATTGCCAGTTATTTTTCCACCCATAGAAGTAAAAGCTTTTGAAAAAACAGCAGCAATAGCAGCATTATAATCATCATTAGCATATGAAACAGCTATATCTTTTATCCCTTTAGACATAGCTAGTTCAGCTAAAGCTATTCCTTGATAAGCATCGGAAGCAGCAGTTCTAAAAACTAAATCTGTTCCGTTTTCCATCTCACTTATTGCAGGTGAAGAAGCAGAAACCGATAAGGTTACTACTCCAGCTGGTATAGATACAGATTCTGCTTGTGCAATAGTAGCACCAGAACAAACAGGTCCCACTATGCCAGTAACAACTTCAACATTTACTAGCTTCGTAACCGCATCTACTGCTGCTACAGGATCACAGGCGCTATCAACTTTAACTGCAATATATTTCTGGCCATCAGAAAATAGTCCTCCTTGATCATTTACATGCTCAACAGCCAAATCAACAGCTGCAGACATTGGCTTTACAAGTTCTGGTATAGGACCAGTTCGTGCCATAGGATTTCCTATTTTTACATCTGAATAGGCAACTGAACTTATACCAAAAACAGCCAGTCCTGAAATTAATATTTTTTTAATCATATAATATCTCCCTTATCCCGCATACACTTAATATTTACCAGAAATTGCGGGCCTTTTTTCTGGTAAAATTCCTTTAGGGTATCGCTGCAAGATAAGTTGTAATAATAAACCAATAAATAACATTCTTATAAATCCCGCGCGATTCTTTAATATACTAATATCTATACTATCGAACATAGTTGCAAGTATTTCAATAACTCCATTAGTGACTAATTCACTACTAGACCATACAAACCAAATTAAAAAAGCCCCTAGAATTGCACCTTTATTATTTCCAGAACCACCTGCTATTAACATTACCCAAACCAAAAAGGTCATTTTACTTGGATCAAAAGTCTGTGTTGGTTCTATTAATCTCAAATGCTGTCCTAAGAAAGCACCAGCCAATCCCATAATTACTGCTCCTAAAATAAAAGCTTCAATTCTTCTCTTAGTTACATTTTTACCTGCTGCTGCTGCTGCTTTTTCATTCTCCCTTATAGCAGTCATCATACGTCCCCAAGGAGATACACGTAACTTTTCTAAAAAAAAGTAAGTAATGATAACAATTAAAATGATAGTAATTGCAAAAAAAGGTTGCCACCACCATTTTGGAATACTTGCAAAAAAAGCTTCCCAACCTTTTTGATTTGAAAATAAATTCATTGGAAAGTTGGTGTAAAATCTTTCTTCAGTAAAATGTTCCCAAGTTCTTGGTATTTTATTGATACCCCTAGGACCATTGGTAATGTTGGTTTCATTTTTCAAAATTAATTTGATTATCTCTGCAATTCCAATAGTAGCAATAGCTAAATAATCTGCTCTCAATCGAATACATATTAATCCAATTATAGTAGCAACTATCCCTGCAAAAATCATTGCAAGGATATCCCCTACTACTAATGGCAATTCTAAACCTCCAAAATGAAATTGACTTTCTGCAGTAGTTAATAAAGCATAAGTATATGCACCTATAGCTGCAAAACCTGCTACTCCAGCATTAAATAACCCTGCAAATCCCCACTGAACATTTAAACCTAGTGCCAAAAGAGCATAAATACCTCCTACCGTCAAAAGAGACATTGCATACAAAAAATATCCTAAAAAAATTTCCATAATTCTAAAATACCTTTCCTCTAAATAAACCACTTGGCCTAAAAATAAGCATTAAAACCATTATGGAAAATGCTACACCACTTTTATAACCAGGGCTGATAACAGGACCATTTCCTAGCCAAGGGTAAGCCGATAATTCTTCAGCTAGACCAATAATCAAACCACCTGCTACTGCACCAAAAGGTCTTCCTATGCCTCCTAAAATTGCCGCTGCAAACATAGGAAGTAGCATTCTAAAACCCATTGTGCTTTCTATAAATTGTGTGTCCAAAGCTAGAAAAACTCCTGCTGCTGCTGCACAAAATCCTCCCACTACCCAAGTAGCTTTTACAATATTTTCAACATTAATTCCTGAAACTTCAGCTAAATTTGGATTATCTGAAACCGCTCGCATACCTTTTCCAATTTTTGTACTAGATAATAAATAATTAAATACTAACATTATTATTATTGTCCCTAATAAAATTGAAATATGTTTATTGGGAATAAGAAGCATCATATCAAAATTAGACGTGAAATCTTTTATAAAATGATTTGGCTTTGCTATTCCCTTCACAAATGTAATTTGATTAGGTCCCCATATAACTTGCACCAAACTTCTAATAATTAGCATCATACCAAAACTTGCTATCACAATCATAATAGTAGGAGAGTTTCTAAATGGTTTGTAAAAAAACCTATCAACGATTAAAGCTAAAAAAATGGCACAGATACTGGCAGGAATAGCTCCTATAATTGGATGAAGGATAAGACCAAAAGACGAAGCTACTAAAACAAATTCCCATGTTAAATATGAACTCGTCATCATAATTTCGCCGTGAGCAAAATTAGCAAATCTTAAAATTCCAAAAGTTAAAGTGATACCAATAGCACCTAATGCATAAATGCAACCTAAGACTAATCCTGGGATAAAATAAAAATTTATAAATTCAAACCAAAAACTTTCCCACATATAACTTAACCTCTGGAACCTAAAAACATGCGTGCTACTTCGGGATCAGCTGATAATTCTGCACCAGTACCTGTATATCTGTTTGAACCATCTACCAATACATAACCACGATGTGAAATTTGTAAGGCCTGTTTTGCGTTTTGTTCTACCATAAGAATAGGTAGGCCACTCTTATTTATTCTCTGAATAGTATCAAAAATTTCAAGCCTGTATTTTGGAGATAATCCAGCCGTGGGTTCATCTAATAGTAGAACTTTGGCGTCTAATATTAAAGCTTTAGCCATTGCTAACATCTGTCTTTGTCCACCAGACAATTGACCAGCTAGTTGTTTCTTTTTGTCTTTTAAATCAGGAAATAGGTTATAAAGTTCTTCAAATTTATCATTTAAATTATTTTCTATCGTCCAAGCACCCATTTCAAGATTTTCATGAACAGATAAACTTACAAAAACATTATCTGTCTGAGGAACATAACCAACTCCTTTTTTAACAACATCACTTGGCTTTACACCGTTGATCTTGGTTTTTTTAAGGAAAATTTCCCCACTTTTAATGTTTAAAGTTCCAAGTATAGCTTTGAGTATAGTAGACTTCCCAGCCCCATTGGGACCAATAATTGAAACAATCTCATTTTTATTTACCGAAATTGAAATTTTATGTAATATCTCAGTTTCACCATAACCTGCAACTAATTTGTTTATTGAAAGGATAGTATCAGAATTCAAATGTCTACTCCTCCACCAAAATATGCTTGAATAACCCTTTCATCATTTTTAACTTTCGACATTGGACCTTCCGTTAATACTTGACCCTCTGACAGAACAACTACCTTTTGACACAAGTCAGCTATCAAATCCATATCATGCTCAATAATACAAAAGGTATATCCTCTTTCTGTATTTAACCGCCTAATCATTTCTATGATCTTCAGCATGAGAGTCGGATTCACACCAGCTCCAGGTTCGTCTAAAAGCACCAACTTAGCATCCGTCATCATTGTTCGACCAATTTCTAGAAGTTTTTTTTGGCCACCTGATAAATTTCCAGCTAAATCATTTTTTAATTTGGATAAACCTAAAAACTCTAAACTATCAAATGCTTTTTCTAATATTTCTTTTTCTCTTAAATTTACTTTTTTTGATGAAAACCAACTATTAAAAATGTTTTCACCAACTTGATGAGATCCAGCAACCATTAGATTTTCTAATACAGTCATTTTTTTATATTCTTGACTTAATTGAAAGGTTCTCAATAGACCAAGATCATAAAGTTTATGAGTGGGAACTCCTGTTATATCATTACTGTATAAAAAAATTTTCCCACTAGTTGGTATTTCTGATCCAGCAATCATATTAAAAGTCGTAGTTTTTCCAGCACCATTTGGTCCAATCAAACCAAATATTTGACCTTCCAAAACTTTAAAACTTATACCTCTTACTGCTTGGAGTCCTCCATAATGCTTTTCTAAATTTTGAACTTCTAGAGCTATCTTAGACAAGATTCAATCCCTTATGGTGTGAACACAATTAGTTTTAATACTTTTTTTTTAAGCCTCTTTCAACTTTAAAGTAACTTTAAATAGAATCAGAAATAATTGGTATTTTATAAAAAAAAAATACTTAAAAAACAGAAGAAACTGCTTTTTTCCATCCTCTATATAAATCATTAGCTTTTGATTTTTTAATTTTTGGATTGAATCTTATATCCAAATTCCACTGCTCGGAAAAGTCAGTCATTTTGGGATAAACACCAGACTTAAAACCTGCCAACCAAGCAGCTCCAAGCGCAGTCGTTTCTAAAAATTTGGGTCTATCAACGGGTGCTTGTATAATGTCTGATAAATTTTGCATTGTCCAATTTGATGCTGACATACCACCATCCACCCTTAAGACAAGATCGTCTGATGACTTTTTAAAATCTAACAACATAGCATTGATAAGGTCTAGTGATTGATAAGATACACTTTCAAGTGCAGCTTTGATAATTTCATTCTGTCCAGTATTTCTATTAAGACCAAAAATTGCACCTCTAACATCAGGTTGCCAATATGGTGCTCCAAGCCCAGTAAAGGCCGGAACAAAGTAAAGTCTTTGGTTATGATCAGCCTCTTCAGCCATTATTCCACTTTTTTCTGCAGATTTGAAAAACTTCATTTCATCTCGCAGCCATTGTATAACGGCTCCAGCAATAAATATTGAGCCCTCTAAAGCGTAAGTCGTTTTGTTATTTATTCTATAAGCAATAGTTGTTAGCATATTATTGTTGCTTTTTACAAAATCAGATCCTGTATTTAAAAGTGAAAAACAACCAGTTCCATATGTTGATTTTATCATACCTGGGTTAAAACAAGCTTGACCAATTGTTGCTGCTTGTTGATCTCCTGCTACTCCAAGAATAGGTATAGACGAGCCAAAAATATCTTTATCTACTTCTCCAAAAAAATCTGCAGAATCTAATACTTTAGGCAACATTTTTATTGGAATATTCATTAAATCACAAATTTCTTCATCCCATTTATAATCTTTTATGTTAAATAACATGGTTCTAGATGCATTAGTTGCATCTGTAACATGTGAGCGCCCGCCAGTTAGTTTCCAAATCAAATAAGAGTCCACCGTCCCAAAAATAAGATCACCATTCTTTGCTTTATTAAACCCATCTGGTATATTGCTAAGTATCCAATTGAGTTTAGTCGAAGAAAAATAGGGGTCTAAAATTAAACCTGTTTTATTTTTTATCATTTCTTCTAAAGACTGATTTTTGAGTCTTTTACAAAAATCACTAGTTCTTCTATCTTGCCAAACAATTGCTTTTGTTGGACATTCACCAGTTTTGGGATCCCAAACAACAGTTGTTTCCCTTTGATTAGTAATCCCAATGGCAGCAACCATATTTGGAGTTAAATTCGATTTTTTTAAAACATCTTTAAAAGTTGAAACTGTGGTATTCCATAAATCTTCAGGATTATGCTCAACCCAGCCTGACTTAGGAAAGTATTGTTTAAACTCTATTTGTGAGGAATTAATTGCATTCATTTTGTGATCAAATAAAATAGATCTTGTAGAAGTTGTTCCTTGATCTATTGATATTACATAAGACATCTTTTACCTATAATGTGAATTAATTAATATTAAATCTTGTATTTAAGCCAGTTTTCTAACTTATTTTTTTCATTATCATTAAATTTAAGTCCTAGTTTAGTTCTTCTCCATAGAATATCATCTACAGATTTTGCAAATTCGTTCTTCAATAGCCAATCAACCTCTATTTCAGTCAAAGAATGACCAAAATTTTTACCTAAATCTTTTTTGGATTTTACATTTTTTAAAATTTCAAAGCTTAAGGTACCATAATAATTAATAAATCTATTTGAACAAATTTGATCTAAAAAAGGATATTTTTTTTGTAATTTAAGGACTAATTCTTTTTTTTCATGAATTAAAAAATCACCACCAGGAAGAGAATTCTTCATAGTCCATTCACTACCCATTTCAGGAAAAAAAACTTTTAATCTTGATAACACGTTTTCTGACAGTTTTCTAAAAGTTGTAAGTTTCCCACCATATATTGTGAGAAAGGGTAAATTTTCTATAAACTCTAAGTTTAAAACATAATCTCTTGTAATAGACGACATGTTTTTACTTTTCTGTGTATTTTTACTGTAAAGTGGCCTTACTCCAGAAAAACTTGAAATAACATTTTCTGTTTTAAGATTAAAATCAAAATAATTATTGATAAAATTTAATAAATAATCTTTTTCTTCATCAGAACACATGGGTTTTTGATCCATATTTTGATGAATAACTTCGGTGGTACCTATTAGACTATACTCGTCTTGAAAAGGAATAACAAATATTATTCTACCATCATTTCCAGTTAGAAAAAAAGCATAATTGTGATCAAACAATTTATTCACTACTAAGTGGCTACCTTTTACTAATCTTGTTGAAAAAGTATTTTTTGAATTTGTATAGTTATTTATATTATCTACCCAAGGGCCAGCAGCATTAACTATGCACTTACATAAAAATTCATGGATTTCTCCTTTATTATTTTTAGTAATCACGTTCCATAATTTTCCTTTTTTTTCAAAGTTTATCACTCTAGTGCGAGTAAGAATATTTGCCCCTCTTTTTTTTGCATCAATAGCGTTTAAAACCACCAAACGTGAATCTTCAACCCAACAATCTGAATAAATATATGCTTTTGTGAATTTAGATTTTAAAGAGGCATTAAAGCTTGAATTTTGAAGATTTGTTGTTTCAGTCTTAGGTAAAATTGAGTATCCAGCAATGTAATCATAAATAAGCAATCCACATCTTATAAAAAAATTATTTATTTTAAAACTTTGTAAAGGTATAAGAAATCGCATAGGCCAACAAATGTGCGGCATTATCTTAAGCAAAACATCTCTTTCCTTTAAAGCTTCTTTTACCAATTTAAAATCAAAATATTTTAAATATCTTAATCCACCATGGATAAGTTTTGTTGACGCTGATGAGGTACCACTAGCAAGATCATTCATTTCGGCCAAGCAGACTTTTAGTCCTCTACCAGATGCATCTCTTGCAATGCCGCAACCATTTATCCCACCCCCAATTATAAAAATATCATAAACCATTTTTGTTAGACAATTAAAATTAACTTTTAATATAAATTTCTAATAAGGATTATAAATTTTATTAATGGAGAACAAGATAATTTTTTTTGATAAAAACATATTGAATTTCTCTTTAATATAGATGATTAAATTCATCATAGATAAATAGAAGTTTGTAAATCATGAAAATTGCATTAGTTGGCGCAGGTTTAGCCGGAAAACAACATATTCATACAATTTTGAATAATAAAAAATGTAAATTAGATCTAATTATTGATCCTAGCCAAGAAGCATATGAGCTTTCAAAAAAATTAAATACCCAATATTTTTCTAACATTGAAAAAGCTCTTGAAAAATGCAGACCAGATGGAGTTATAATAGCTACACCTAATTCTGTACACAAAAAAAATGCAGAACTATTCATTAAAAAAAAAATACCTATCCTTATTGAAAAACCTTTATCATCAGATGTTAAAAGTGCTTTGGACATTGTCATTTATGCTAGGAAGCAAAATACACCCGTTCTAACTGGACATCACAGAAGACATAATAAAATCATTCAAAAAGCAAAAAGTAAAATACAATCTGGAGATTTAGGTAAAATTATTGCCTGTCATGCCACTTGCTGGCTATTCAAACCCAACAATTATTTTAATTCTTGGAGAAAATCTTTAGGTGGTGGTCCACTTTTAATTAATTTAGTTCATGATATTGATCTTATGCGTTATTTGATTGGAGAAATTGATTCTGTTCAAAGCTTTGAATCAAATTTAGTTAGAGGTGGAAATACAGAAGATACAGCTGTAGCTTTACTAAAATTTCAAAATGGATCTTTAGGTACTTTATCGGTTTCAGACACTATAATAAGTCCTTGGAGTTGGGAATTAACTTCTAAAGAAAATCCAATCTATCCCTACAATAAACAAACTTGCTATTGGATAGGAGGGACACACGCATCTTTAGAATTACCACAATCAAAAATTTGGAAAAGTGTTGACAAGAGGAGCTGGTGGGAGCCTATTACTCAAAGTAACTATAAAATAGGTGAATATAAAAACTACCCACTAGCCCAGCAATTAAATAATTTTTTAGCTGTTATTGAAAAAAAAGAGGAACCAATCTGTTCAGGGATGGATGGTTTAAATACATTGGCGGTTATTGAAGCTATAAAATTAGCTGCTAAAACTAAAACTGCAGTAAAACCAGAAACACTTCTAAAATAAAATTGTATTTTTGGCGTTATGATAAAATTAACGATTTAATTTTTGTAGATAGAAAATGAATGAACAAATTTGGAATATAATACAAATTTTATTTGCTGATATTATTTTATCTGGTGATAATGCCTTAATCATCGGAATGGCTGCATCTGGTCTATCTCCTGAATTAAGAAGAAAAGCTTTTATTTTAGGTCTTGCTTTAGCTGCTTTTTTTAGAATATTTTTTGCAATTATAGCAACTTATTTAATCGAAATACCTGGAATTTTATTTTTTGGTGGATTGCTTTTATATTTTGTATGCTGGCGGTTTTTTCTAGAATTAAAAAATAATTCAATAGAAGGACAAAAAATTAAAACTGATGTTCAAAAATTTTCTATTAATGAAAATAAAAAATTATTGAATGCCCTTCTAACTATAACCATAGCTGATATATCTATGTCGATTGATAATGTACTCGCCGTAGCTGCTATAGCTAGAGAAGACCGTACTCTTCTTATTTTTGGTCTTGTTTTAGCAATAATTTTTATGGCATTTTTTGCTACAATTATTATGAAGATATTAACAAAATATAAGTGGGTTTCCTGGCTAGGTTTAATATTTCTACTTTATTTATCTACAGAAATGGTAATTGATGGGTTTCCTGGATTTTACGAAATTTTTAGAAAATAATTATCAGCTATTTAGGGACATTAACTATCTATATCAATAAAAATGAAGTCACTTTCAACTTTTACATTGTAAATTTTTAAATCATCACATGCTGGTGATCTTATAGCTTTACCAGTCTTATAATTAAACTGACCATTATGCATGGGACATTCAATGAGATCATCCATTACTAACCCATCCTCAAGATGAACATTTTCATGGGTACATAATCCATCAGTACAAAAGTAATTTTCATCTGGACTACAATAGATTGCATAGGTTTTATTTTCATAATCAAACCGTATTAAATCTTCTAGTTCTATGTCTTCTTTTTTACAAGCTTTTACCCAATTTACCATACTACACCTAATTGATTTACTCTTATTATTTAATAATAAAAAATTACTTATTTATAAATTTAAAAACCCATTTTATTTTTTTACAGATTTTATACCTTCACGCCACACTATTATAAGACCTCCACCTACGATGCCTAGAATACCAGGGAATAATTTATCAAATGGCCACTCTGAGAAGAAAATCCAACCCAGAGCAAATGCGATGGGTAAACCAAAATATTCAAAAGGAGCAATTAAGCTTGGTTCCGTTAACCTATATCCCCATATCAAAAAAATAACTCCTGTACCGCCAGTAAAGCCTATAATTGCAAGTAAAAAAAGATCATAGAAAGACCCGATATAACTAAATGAAAACGTAAATCCTGAAATTATTATTGCTAAAATCAAAGTTGTTAATTGTGTATATAATTGGATATTGGTTGTATGAACTTCTTTTGGAAATAGTTTAACTAATACACTAGATAAAGCATATCCAAAAGCTGCTCCAACTGGAAGTAATGCATAAACAGAAAAAATATCAGAACCTGGTTTTACTATTATTACTATTCCCAAAAATCCAAATAAGACTGCAAACCACCTCCATGGGCCAACCTTATTACCTAATAATGGTACAGAAAGTGCCGTCAGGAAAATAGGAGTAGCAAAAACTAAAGTTGCTGCAGTTGCATATTCTAAATTCATAATTGATAGATAAAAACAACCCTGAGCAAAAACTATACTTAATCCTCTACCCATAGAAATTAATTTATGGTTTAAATTAAAGGTATTATTTTTAGTCCTTACTTCATATGAAAAAAAAAGATAGATGACTAATGGGAATAAACCAAAGAAATTTCTTGCGACAGCATACTGCATTACTGAATATTTATTGTCCATCGATTTAATGATGATACCCATAACATCAAGTAGAAAAATACCTATGAGAACATATATGATTGCTCTTTGTAAGGAATTAAAGCTTTTGTTATTTAAATTAAATTTACTTATCATACATATTTGTATGTAGGTTTAAATTTAAATAATACTATTTTAAATCATTAAGTATGTCTCAAAATATATGTCAAATTTCCAAAATAATATTTAATTAAAATAATGCAAAAAACTCTCAAAATCAAAAATGAACCATATTGGTGGTCAGATGCAAAACCAGAATTTGTAGCTCAAGAAGAGTGGCCATCAAATGCCGACGTCGTCATTGTAGGTGCAGGTTACACAGGTTTAAGTGCCGCTTTAACTCTTTTAGATTCAGGATTAAAAGTAATAATAATAGATAAAGAAATAGCCGGTTTTGGAGCCTCTAGTAGAAACGGTGGTATTACTAGTGGAAAAATTAAACCAAGTATTAGGGAATTAAAGGCCAAGTTTGGTTTAGATTTATCAAAACAAATTGTAGAGGAAGGAGATCTTGCTAGAAAAGATTTATATGATTTTATAGAAAAAGAAAAAATTGATTGTGATTTAAAAATAAACGGGATGTTTGTTGGCGCAACTAGCAAAAAAGGGTTGGAGAATCAAAAAAAAGAGGCTGATTTTAATTTTAGAACTATTGGAATAGAAAATAAAATAATAGAAAAAAAGGATGTACCTAATTTTATTGAAAGTAATAAATATGTAGGAGGTATCTTTGATGACAAGATTGGTTCAATCCATCCTGCAAAACTAGTAAAATCAATGATACATTTAGTTCTTAAAAAAGGTGGACTAATTTTTGACAAAACTACTTTTAAAAAAAGTGAGAGAAATGGAAAAAAATTTAATATTTTGACCAACAAAGGATTAGTTAAGTCCAATCATCTAATTATAGCTACAAATGCCTACACCGATAAAAATATACCCTGGTTGAGAAAAAAACTAATTCCTGTAATTTCAGAAATGATTTCTACTTGTGAAATTGGAAATAACAGAGTTAAAAGCTTAATGCCAAAGTTAACTACATTTGGAGAAGCACTGAATCTATTTTATTACTTTAGACCTTCTCCTGATGGTAAGAGAATTCTAATTGGAGGAAGGAGAGTAAGATATAATAATGAAAATCCAACAAAAAAACTTAAATCTGGCTTGTTGGAAATTTTTCCTGGACTAAATGATATAGAGATATCAAATCACTGGTATGGATTTGTTACTTTTCCTGTAGATCAAATACCTAAGTTAGTAATGCATGAAGGTATAATTTATGCTGCAGGTTATTGTGGTTCAGGGACGGTTTGGTCAAGATGGTTTGGTAAAAAAGCTGCAGAAATTATTCTTAATTTTGAACAAAAAAGTGCTTTCTACAATATTCCATTTAGGAAAATTCCTTTTTACAACGGATATCCGTGGTTTGTGCCTGTAGCAATAAAATATTTCAAAATGCAAGATTGGTGGATTAATTCAAGAGAATAATTTTTAAAAAAATTAGGACTAATTCAAAAAAATTCCTTGTTAATATTGATAATTTTAATATTCTTGCATATCTCAAACATTTAATCAATTTGTAAGGTGAAATAATGTCAGCTCTTTTAGATACAGTAGATCCAGATGGTTTATTAGAATACTCCGTAGTATTCACAGATCGTTCTCTCAATCATATGTCAAAAAAATTTCAAGGTGTTATGAATGATTTGTCTTCTATTTTAAAAGAAGTTTATAACACAGATGGAGTAGCATTAGTTCCTGGAGGTGGAACTTATGGTATGGAAGCTGTTGCAAGACAAGTTGCAGTTAATAAACATGCTCTAGTTATAAGAAACGGTTATTTTTCATATAGATGGAGTCAAATTTTCGAAAGCGGCAATTTTACAAAAAAAACAACAATCGTAAAAGCCAGGCAAATAGGAAATGAAGAGACATCTCCTTTCGCGCCTGCTCCAATTGATGAAATTGTTGCTAAAATTCATGAAACTAAACCTGACGTAGTTTTTGCCCCTCACGTTGAAACTTCAGCAGGGGTGCTTTTGCCAAAAGCATATCTTGAAACTATATCCAAAGCTGCCCATGACGTTGGCTCAATTTTTGTTTTAGATTGTATCGCATCAGGATGTGCATGGGTTGATATGAAAGCTACTGGAGTTGATATCTTAATTTCCGCACCACAAAAGGGTTGGTCATCCACACCATCAGCTGGTGTAGTTATGTTAAGCAATAGAGCAATTGAAGTCGTTGAAAATTCCAATTCAAATAGTTTTGCAATCGACCTTAAAAAATGGTTTTCAATTATGAAGACTTACGAAAATGGAGGTCATGCATATCATACTACAATGCCTACAGATTCATTAACTCATTTCAGAGATACTATGCTTGAAACACAAGAGTATGGATTTGATAAATTATACAAAAATCAGTGGGAACTTGGTAATAGAGTGAGAGATCTGTTAAAATCTAAAAATATCAAATCAGTAGCAGCGGACGGTTTTAGAGCTCCAGGTGTTGTTGTAAGTTACACTAGTGACGAGAATATCCATAATGGATTAAAATTCAAAGAACTTGGTATGCAAATAGCTGCTGGTGTACCACTTATGTGTGACGAACCTAAAAGTTTTCAAACTTTTAGAATAGGCCTGTTTGGTTTGGATAAATTATATAATGTTGATAGAACAATAGATAAACTTGAAAAAGCTCTTGATAGTGTACTTTAAACAATTTTATTCTTTATAAAAAGTGGTATAATCACTTAAGTTAAATTTTGATTGGAAATTTAAGTGATTTCTGTAGACGTTGTTATAGTGGGTGCTGGCATAATTGGATGTTCTACTGCTTTTGAACTTTCTAAATCTGGACTTAAGATTGAAGTGATTGAAAAACATCAACCTGGTGCTATGGGATCTGGTTGGACATTAGCTGGCGTAAGGCAATCCGGACGTCACTACGCTGAAATTCCATTAGCTAAATATTCTGTTGATAAGTGGTCATGTCTAAACGAAATATTAGATCATCGAACTAATTATAAACAGGAAGGTAATTTAAGGTTAGCTAGAAATACTGCTGAAGATAAAATAATACAAAACCTTGTTAAGGAACAAAAAAAAAATGGATTAGAAATTGAATATTTAAAAAATACAAATGAGATTTCAGAAATTTGTCCAAGTATTTCAGAAAATGTTATTTCTGCATCTTACTGTCCTACAGATGGTCATGCAGATCCAATTGATACTCTTAGAGCTTATAAAGAGGCTGCACAAAAAAATGGAGTTATTTTTACTAATAATGAAGAGGTGTTAGAAATTTCAGAAAAAGGGAGTAAAATTGAATATGTTAGAACATCAAAAAGAAAAATATTTCCTAAGTTTTGTGTTTTAGCTAATGGAATTTTTTGCAATAACGTTCTGAAAAGTATTGGAAAGATTATTCCAATCGAAATACCAATTGTTACAGTAATTCAAACTGAAAAAACTAATCCATTATTAAAACCTGTAATTGGTGTTGCGAATGCTAGTTTAGCTATGCGACAAGAAAATAATGGTTGTTTTAGAATTAGTAGTGGATTTCAAACCTGGAAAGGTAAGATTAAAACAAAAAACGACATGCCGTATGTTGAAACAAATTTAGAAGAGATAAAAAATACGATTACACAATCTATAGAAATTATTCCTCAACTCAAAAAATCAAGTATTAAATCCTTTTGGGGAGGGTTAATTGACCTCACACCAGACGCTCTTCCAGTGATAGACCATTTGAGTGATTGCGAAGGTCTTATAGTAGCATCCGGTTTTTCAGGACATGGTTTTGGAATTGCACCAGCTGTTGGAGGAATAGTCTCTGACCTTGTACTAAATAAAAAAACAAGATTACCTATTGATCCATTTTCCTTTCATAGATTTCAAAATCATCTTATTTCAAAAAAAAAAAGTGATCTAACTCTTCATGGATAAATTTGAAGAAAATTAATGCTCCGTTTACTAAAAAATAAAAATTTGGTTATAATTAATTATGATTAAAACACCATATCTTTTATTTTTGGGAGATGCACCTGATCAACTTGCTGCTAAAGTAGCACAGGGCGTTAAAGATTGGCGACCTAATATATGTCTTGGACAACTTAAATTACCTGGATGTAAAGCAGATTTAAATCTTAAAAACTATACACTAAAAGAAGCAAAAAAAGAGGGAGCAAAAACTCTAGTTATTGGGGTTGCAAATAGAGGAGGAAAATTTTCTGATAGTTGGAAAGAAACCTTATGTAATGCTATTGAACTAGATTTTGATATTGCTTCTGGTTTACATAATTTATTAACTGAAGATAAAGACCTAGTGAATTTATCAAAACTCAATAATAGTGACTTGATTGATGTTCGAAAACCAAAAGATGATTTTCCTATTGGTAATGGTAAGAAAAGAACTGGGAAAAGGTGCTTAACAATTGGAACCGACTGTTCAGTTGGAAAGATGTATTCCTCATTAGCAATAGAAAAAGAAATGCGTTCTAGAGGAATGAAAGTAAGCTTTAGAGCCACTGGTCAAACAGGTATACTAATATCTGGAAAAGGAATTCCGTTAGATGCCATAGTTGCAGATTTTATGGCTGGTGCTGTTGAAATTTTATCTCCTGATAATGAAGAAGATCATTGGGACATCATAGAAGGGCAAGGATCACTTTTTCATGTATCATATTCTGGAGTTACAATGGCCTTAATTCATGGTGGTCAACCCGATCATATAATACTATGTCATGAACCAACTAGAACTCACATGAGAGGATTACCAGATTTTAAATTACCAACCTTGGAGGATCTATATGAAATGGTTTTACCTATTGCAAAAATAAGTAATCCCAATTGTCAGATTTCTGGAATTTGTATTAACACAAAAAATATGGAACATTATTCTCGTGAAAAATTAAAAATCGAAATTGAAGAAACCTTTCGATTACCAACAGTTGACCCATTTATTGATGGAACAAAAAAAATAGTTGATAGATTAATTCAATAGTGAATAAGGTTTTATTTTGCTTTTAGACATAGATATAGATTCATTTGAATTAAAACATAAATTTACTATATCAAGAGGGTCAAAAAATTCAGCAGAAGTTATAACCGTATCAATAAAAGATAGTGGATTTATTGGATTAGGTGAATGTGTTCCTTACAAAAGATATGGTGAGAGTATAGAAAGTGTTTCAAAAGAAATATTATCTGTACCTCTACCAGTAAATAATGAAAAATTACAAACAATTTTAAAACATGGTGCTGCAAGAAATGCAATCGACTGTGCTTTATGGGATTTACAAGCAAAAAAAGAAGGTAAACCTGTTTGGAAACTTTTAAATTTGACTGAACCAAAACCGGCTATTACCGCTTATACAATTTCATTAGCAACTCCAGAAAAAATGATGCAGGAGGCTAAGAAAAAAAATAATTTTCCTATATTAAAAGTTAAACTTGGCAGTAAATATGATGAACAATGTATTAAAGCCGTAAGAGAAGGTTCCCCTAATGCTAGAATTATTGTAGATGCAAATGAAGGCTGGACAATAGAAACTTATAATTACCTTGTTCCAATTTTTAAAAAAATAGGTGTAGAACTTATAGAACAACCTTTTCCTTCATACCAAGATCATCTTTTAGAGAGACTGGAAAGAACAATACCTATCTGTGCTGATGAAAGTTGTCATGATGTAGAAAGTCTTGAAAATTTAGTTGGTCTTTACGATTTCATTAATATTAAATTAGACAAGGCAGGAGGATTAACAGAGGCCGTTAATCTTTTAAATACTGCAAAAAAAAATGGTTTCAAAATAATGCTGGGATGTATGGTAGGAACCTCACTTGCAATGGCACCAGCGTTATTATTATCAAATTTGAGTGATATTGTTGATTTAGATGGTCCTTTGTTTTTAAAACAGGATAGAAAAAACCACATAGAATATAAAGATTTTTTAGCTTTTCCAATTTCTAAAAGATTGTGGGGATATTAATTCAAAGATGAACAATTTCATTCATACTAGTTAAAAACTGGAGTACTTCTTCCTCTGTATTGTAATGGCACATTGAAACTCTCACACAATTTTTTAAACCAAGTGGTTCTAAAATATTGCCAGAATAATGATCTGATTTTCTTATATGCGTTCTAATACCTTTTTCGTTTAATCCTTTTACAATAGCTTCAGAAGGTATATCTGGAAGGGAAAAGGACACTAAACCTTCCCTAAGCTCATTTTCAATACCTCCAATAATTTTTATATTTTGAAAACTAGAAAGCCCTTTAATATTATCCTTTCCATGCAGCATGACTTCGGTGAGATTTTTTTCTTGTTTGTGAATAAATTTTGATGCACTGAAAAATTTTTCGTAGCTTGTATTTTGAGTCGTTGATAATTTTGAGCCTAACCAATCAAAATAATCTATTACATCAGAAAATGTTGCATATGATCCAACATCCCTGGTACCTAATTCCCAGTTTTCTTCTGGGCCATTCATTAGATTTTCATGAGGTAAGTTTCTTAACCTATCAGACATCCATGCTAAACCATAACCGTGTCTAGAAAAAACCTTGTATGGAGAAATAACATAACCATCAATGTGATAATTACTAATATTAATATTTCCATGGGCAGCATGCTGAATACCATCAACAATTACCAAACAATTTGGGTTTTTTTCTTTTATTCCTTTGGTTAGATTTTTTAAGTCTACTCCAATTCCTGTTACTGGCGATGTATGGACAACAGTAGCAACAACTACTTCTGAATTAATTTGGTCTATATACCTCTCGATATCTAAAGTTCCAGTCTCGTTACAATGTGGAACCATAATTAATTTTTTGGAAGCTATTTTTGACCATTTAGCAGTTGCAGATCTAGAAGCTGGATGTTCAAGATTACTTCCAACTACAGATCCCTTGCCACTTGATAAAATTGCAGTTCTTATAAGTCTAAAAAGAAGTTCTGTGCCACTTTCACCAACAATAATTGAGCCATTTTTGGCGTTAAAAAAATCTAAAGTTTTTAATTTAGATTTTTTTATAATATCCATTATAGCAGAAGATGCTAGGTTATCTCTTCCTTGATTATCAGGTAAAGAGGCCATCAAAGCTGACCTATCTACTACCGATTTAAGAGTTAAAGAACCCCCTGCATTTTCAAAAAAAATTCTTTTTCCTGAATATGGGCAATCTTCAACATGAGCAAATTTTTCTCTAATATTTTTTATAATTTCCATTTCTTTCATAGTATATTTCAATTTTTTTATTCCTATAATAACATGAAATTAATAATATCTTTTAAATGACAATAAACTATTTCAAGTGTAGTTTGAATAAGATAATGATTTCAGAAAGGCAAAAGGATGCAGAAATTAACAAATCAATCTGAATGGATTGACAGAGCGAAGGAAGTGCTACCTGCAGGAGGATTTGGAAACTTTGATCCTTCTATATTTATTCGTGAAGGTAGGGGTTCAAGGGTCTGGGATGAAGATGGTAATGAATATGTAGATTACTTAATTGGTTCTGGACCAATGTTAATTGGTCATAGTAATCCTGAAGTAGAAGAAGCAGTTTTATCACAAATTTCAAAAGGAACTACTTTTTTTGCAAATAATACGTTTGGTGTCGAATTAGCTGAAGAAATTTGTAACAGTGTCAAATGTGCAGAACAAATTCGTTATGTATCAACTGGTGGTGAAGCAGATATGTATGCAATGAGATTAGCGCGTGCATTTACTGGTAGAAGTAAAATTCTTAAATTTGAAGGTGGCTATCATGGTATGTGTTCGGAGGCACAAATGAGTCTAGCTCCAGCAAAATTAAGTAATTTTCCACAAGCTGTTCCTGATAGTGCTGGTATTCCAGAAAGTGTGAAATCTGAAGTTTTAGTTGCGCCTTTTAATGATATAGAATTTATAGAAAATATATTAGCAGAAGAAAGTTCCGAAATTGCTGGAATTATTGTAGAACCTTTACAAAGGCTTATTCCCCCAATTAAAAATTTTCTCCCTACCCTTAGGAAATTATGCACTAAATATAATATTTTACTTATATTTGACGAAGTAGTGACAGGTTATCGTTTTTCATATGGTGGTGCTCAGGAGTATTACGGGGTGACACCTGATATATGTACATTAGGAAAAATAATAGGAGGAGGTTTTCCTTTAGCGGCTATTGCTGGCAAAAAAGAAATAATGGCTCATTTTGATAAAGAAAAGGTTGGAAGTGATGGTTTTTTAATGCAGATTGGTACCTTATCTGGTAACCCAATTGCATCTGTTGCAGGACTGAAAACTTTAGAAATACTGAGAAGACCTGGGAGTTATGAAAAATTACGCCAAAACGGACAAAGAATAATGGATTTTGCTTCGAAAGAACTCAGTGAAAATAATATTGATTTTAAAGTAGTAGGAGACCAAACACTTTTCGAAATTATATTTACAAACGAAGAAATTCTCAATTACAGAGATGTTCAAAAAAATGATTTAAAAATTTATTCTAAATTTAATCAAATACTTAAAGAAAATGGTGTTTTTAAACCTATTGGAAAAATGTATATATCACTTTCTCTTACTGAAGACGATTTTTCCCAAACACAAACGGCTATTGCAAAAGCAGCTTCTGTACTTAGAAACTAATTTCAATAATTATAAGCAGATACAATCCAGGTAGAAAAATGAAACTCTACTCCTTTCGGAATAAGATATTTTGAATAACATTCTTTTAATGCTTCTATCACTTTTGCTTTTGTTTTTTCGTTAGAATTTTCAAATGGTACAGACATTGGTCCCATTTTGCTTAAAAATGCTGCGGCATGATCTAGGGTTTTTCCAACAATAATGTTTTCTTTATGATTTTTTATATTTATATTTTTCCAGCCAGACTTAGTCAGGATTTCTTTTATATAGGAATACTCTTCAAATGCAAAAGGTCCTGGTTCCCTAGGATTATTTTTAGGTGGCAATTCTAAGAATTGACTTGCAACTTTTGAAGATAAAGTTATCCAGTCATTTTCCTCCCTATTTGACCAACAAATAAAAGTAATTCGGCCCCTACTATTCAAGCTTTTTTTAATATTTTTAAATGCAAAAAAAGGATCTTCAAAAAACATAATTCCAAATCTACTAAAAATCGCATCATAATTAAAATTAGAAAGGTTGAAGGTTTGTGCATCTTCTTGGATGAAATCTATGTTTTTAATATTTCTATTTTCTAATTGATTTTTTGCAAAGTTAAGGATGGGTTCTGATATATCAATTCCTGTGATTAAACCGTTTTCACCAACAAATTTTGATAAACTTTGGCTGGTTGACCCAGTCCCACATCCAATATCTAGTATTTTTTCTCCACTTTTAGGGTTAAGTATTTTAATAGCATTATGACCTAAGGGTCCTAACATTTTATCAATATTACTTTCTAACGAAACCCATATTTTACCCTTTTTTTCATTCCAAAATTCCTTTTGTTCTTGATTAATTATTTTCATCAATTAGTGTCCTCTCTAAATGTTTTAAATAAACATAACTCTATAACCTAAGAATGATATTTAAAGTTTTTGAATATCATAAACACAAAAAATGAATCAAATAAAAACAGAAATACATCTTTTTAGACATGGTGAAACGACTTGGAACGTAGAAGGACGGTTTCAAGGACTTGAAATTTCAAAACTTACCAAAAGAGGTGTTCTACAGGCACAAAACCTTGGGGAAAAGTTAAAAGACATAGAATTTGATAAAATTTATTCAAGCCCAAGTTTGAGAACTAAACAAACGGCAAATAATATATGGCCTGATCAGGCTGACAATATAATTTTTTTGGATGATCTTGTAGAAATAAAATTAGGTAAGTTAGAAGGTAAGTTATATTCTGATATAAAAAAAAATGATTTTACCTCATACGACCACTTCTTTAATAAACCACATTTATTTTCTTTAGAAGGAGCAGAAAGTTTTCTAGATCTTACCAATCGCTCTCTTAAAATCATTAAGCATTTATCTGTAAAAAATTTGGGAAGAAGAATTGCCATTGTAAGTCATGGTGCCTTTATAAAAGCATTTATGTCTTATGTGGATCAAAAAGAAATTCATGAAATCTGGGATCCACCATTTATGGATAATTGTTCCCATAACATAGTTATATTTGACAGCAACAAACTTTTTTCTATTACAAGATATGCTAATATTGATAAATAAAATTTAAAAAAATATTATAAAAAATTACAAAGTTCTTTTAAGAGAAGAAAATCATTTTCTTAAGGTTAAAGAATAAAAATAAAAAAAAACCATTGAAATCATTGAAAAAAACGTCAGTAATCTTGCCTGTGGATAAAACTGGGGATATTTTTCTACTCTAAAATTAGATTAAACACTTAAAAAAAAATAGGAAAATAGGCTGCTTTAAACTGTCACACTGTAAGTAACTGTATTTATTCACTTTTTTTTTAATTAGTGTAAAAACAATAGTTTTTTTAATAAAATTAAATTAAAATTATGCAAAAATATCACAAAAACCTTTTTGTGCATAAAGTCAAATAGTTATACCTAATAATAAACATGATTTTAGTATAATAGTGTATTATTTTATAAAGATTTTTTTTACCATTTACGATTTAAATTTAACTTAAGAGAAAATAAATGATTTTAGCTATAGACGTTGGCAATACAAATACAGTCTTTGCAATTTTTGAAAAAAATGAAAAATTAGCTCAGTGGCGTTGTTCTACTTCTGAAGAAAGAACTGCAGACGAATATTTTGTTTGGCTTAAATCACTTATGGATTTAAATAGCTATCAGTCTAGTAAAATAAATGGTGTAATTTTTAGCTCTGTTGTTCCTAAAGTAGGATTTAATCTTCGTATTTTATCTGACAGGTATTTTAAATGTAGACCACTAGTTGTCACTAGAGACAGCTGTAAATTACCTATTCAGGTAGAAGTAGATGAGGGAACAAATGTAGGGTCTGATAGAATTGTCAATACTGCAGGTGCATTTGATTTATATAAAGGAAACTTAATAATAATTGATTTTGGTACCGCCACAACTTTTGATGTTGTTGGAAAAGACGGTGCTTATCTTGGTGGTGCAATTGCCCCAGGAGTAAGTGTTTCTATAAAAGCACTTCATGATGCTGCAGCTGCTTTACCTTATGTCGATGTTAGAAGACCTGATAATGTAATTGGAAAAAATACCAAAGATTGTATCCAATCAGGCGTATTTTGGGGTTATATCGGATTAATTGAAGGAATCATAAATAAAATTAGGTCAGAATTCTCAGATAAAATGACTACAGTAGCAACTGGAGGATTAGCACCACTTTTTGGAAGAGAGACTAAGATATTTGATTTTATAGATCTCGATATTACAATGCATGGTATGAACGTTATATATAATTTCAATCAATCAAAAAAATAATTATTTTTTAACTAAATAGATTAAAGATATATAAAATTGAAAAAGAAAATAACAATCATTATTGGAGGAGGTATCGCAGCTTATAAAAGCCTAGAGCTTATAAGATTTCTGCAATCTGAAAATTTTGAAATAATTCCTGTATTAACTAAAAGTGCTTCTAACTTTATCACTTCTCTATCTATTTCTGCAATTTCAAAGAATAAAGTTTATTCTGATTTATTTGATCTTAATGATGAAACAGAAATGGGTCATATACAATTATCAAGAGTTTCTGAACTTTTAGTAGTAGCTCCTGCTACTGCAAATTTAATATCCAAA
Source organism: uncultured Alphaproteobacteria bacterium (assembly GCA_902578545.1). Classification (GTDB taxonomy): domain Bacteria; phylum Pseudomonadota; class Alphaproteobacteria; order Rhodobacterales; family Rhodobacteraceae; genus CACIIZ01. The sequence goes on along the minus strand of CACHDI010000001.1, from coordinate 37,070 downwards.
TTTGCTAATGGTATTGCTGATGACTTAGCAACGACTTTAGTACTAGCTACAGATAAAAAAGTATTATTGGCTCCATCAATGAATGTTCGGATGTGGAATCACCCTGCAACGAAAGAAAATATTTTAAAATTAAAACAATTTGGATTTGAATTAATTGGTCCCAATTCTGGAGAAATGGCTTGTGGAGAATTTGGATTGGGACGAATGGCTGAACCTATCGAAATTAAAAATCAAATACTTTCATCTCTCAAAAATAAAAACCTTTCAAATAAAAAAATCCTTATAACATCAGGAGCCACTATAGAAAGAATCGATCCCGTGAGGTACATCTCCAATGATTCGAGTGGAATACAAGGTACATCAATCGCAAATGCATTAATTAGAAAAGGGGCGGAAGTTATTTTTGTAACTGGAAAATCTACCTATGAAAAACCATTAGGTGCAAAAATAATAAATGTTGAATCAGCAAGAGAGATGTATGATGCCGTTTTTAAAAACGGACCTTATAATGTTGCAATATGCGCAGCTGCAGTCTCTGACTGGTATGTTGACAATAAAAATTCAAAAAAAATAAAAAAGTCCTTTTTAAAAAGTCCTCAAATTTCTCTAAAGGAAAATCCTGATATTTTATCTGATATATCTAAATCAAAAAATCGACCTGAGCTTGTTATTGGTTTTGCTGCTGAGACAGATGACCTGATTAAAAATGCCAAATCAAAATTAAATCAAAAAGGTTGTGATATTATAGTTGCTAATAAAATAGACAATAAATCTTCGGTATTTGGCAATCTAGAAAATAAAGTTTCGATTATTTCAAATGATAAAACTGTACATTGGCCCAAAATGTCAAAAGCTGAAATAGGAGAAAAATTATCAGATTTGATTGAAAATCATTAAAATTATTTCTTTTTTTTAAAAAAAATTAAAAAAAAAAAACTTTTTACTATCTTTTATCTCAAATTGTGTCATGGTGTCTATGGGGGGAATTATTTTGGGTAAAAGCACTTCAGATGAATCTGAAAAGCTAAGACTTGCAATTTACGCTTTAAGCGAGGTAGCCACTAAAAAAATTAAATCAGGTATCATCCTTTTAGAGGATGACCTTGATATCTTTTGTAATTCAATTCTTTCAAGAGATGAAGACGCTCAAATAAAACTTATTAATAATTTATGTAATGAAGATAAATCGACTGATTTATTAATAGAACAACTTATCCCAAAAACTGCAGATAAACTTGGCAATATGTGGAAACTAGACCAAGTATCTTTTGTTGATGTTTCATTTGCAATAGATAGGCTTCAAAAATTAATTAGAATATATGAAAAAAAATATCTAGGACCTCTCTATTATGACTTTAAAGGACCTCCAGTTTTACTGATTTTACCTAAAACAGAAACCCATAGCTTAGGAATTATTACTGCATCCATGATTATGAAAAAAAATGGAGTTAATCCTTTTCTTGCCTTAGGTTATTCAAATAGCAAATTGGCTGATTTAATTAATTCAATTGATTTTAGGTTGTTTGGAGTTTCTGTATCCTGTAATACAAATATCGGTGAATGTATTGAATTAAGTAAATTTCTTAGGAAAATCCAACCCAACACTCCAAGAGTATTAGGCTCTAAATTTGAATTTTCAAAAGAAAATAAATTGATAATTAAAGATTTATTTACCAAAATTACTTCAGACCCAGTTGAAGCTATTAAATCTTTAGTTTAATTTATCTCAAAAGAAGTTTTAAATGTTTGATCTATACACATGGCCTACACCAAATGGAAGAAAAGTGTCAATTCTGCTAGAAGAATTGGAATTAGATTACAATATTATTCCTATTGATATTGATAAGGGTGACCAATTTTCAGAAAAGTTTAAATCGATTTCTGTCGATAATAAAATACCAATAATTTATGATCATAATGAAAAAATTTATATTCGAGAAAGTGGTATTATTTTAATGTATCTAGCTGATAAATTTGGAAAATTTATACCATCTGATGAAAATAGAGTTGATACCCTTCAATGGCTAATGTGGCAAATGAGTTCTGTAGGCCCAATTTTTGGACAAGCACATCATTTCCTTTATTATAATCCTGGAAAGTCAGAATATTCAGAACTTAGATTTAAAAAAATTACTAATAAAATATATAAAATACTTAATAATCAGTTAAATAAATATAAATTTGTTTCTGGAGGTAAAAAAGGAAATTATACAATTGCTGATATGGCAATCTGGCCTTGGATTGCAAGACATAAACGCCATCAAGTGAATTTAAATGATTATCCAAGTGTATATCGGTGGTATAAAGAAATTTATAATCGCCCTGCAGTTCAAAAGGGATATCATGTACCTCACTTTGAAGAAGAAATACCTCTTTAGTTAATAAAACTTTTCTTAGAGCTCTGAGAAATATACACCCCAATGCCGACAATAATAGCTCCAAATAATTGAGAATTATTCCAAGTGCCTCCAAATATTGTAAGAATTATCATGACATAAAAAGCTGTAGCGTTCATGTGTATAGAGGCCAATCCTAATCCAATTTTTTTTATTCCAAATAACCAAAGAAATTGTGAAACTGTCATTCCAAGTAATGCATAAACTGTTAATTGAAAATATTCTTTTAGAGAAGCCTCTATGATAAAATTATCATTGATCTTATTTAAAACCACTAAGATCAAATAAATAACTAAAATAAATGTAAAAGAGCCTGTCATACAAATAGTGGTCTGTCCAAGAGTAGAAAGATTTTGAAAATCAACAACATTTGCTCTAGATGCCCAAGCAAATAGAAAAACAGCTGCAATAGCGAGAATGGCTCCCCAAGAAACTTTTATCAGGTTTTCAGAACCTAATACAGCTACACAACCACCCACTATAGAAATAGCAACACCTATAACAAATTCCTTATTTAGAATTCTTTTATCTTGAATTAACTCAACTATTCCTGAAACAGCTGGAAATACAGCAAGAATGATCGTTATGGTTACTGGATCAGAAAAAATTTGACCATAAAGTAAAAGTATACTTCCACAGCCAAATCCTAAACCACCCACAAATATTCCCCACCTCCAATTAGCTTTCAAAAAATTTTCAAAACCATCCCAATAAATCCAAAGAGGTATCAAAATGGAAATAACTAAGATATGTCTTAAAAAATTTAATTGGATAGGATGCCATCCTTTATCCAATAGAAATTCAACTGCAACAAAACCTGATGCGAAGAAAAACATAGAAAAAAATAATGTTAAATTTGATATAAAAATTTGATTTTTCAAGATGATTTCTTCTTATTTAAAATATAGTAATCACCTAATTGATCTCTAAAACAAGTCAAGTAATTTGTTAACTTAACATTTACTGTTCCTAAAATTTTGGGAACAGAATTAACTATAATTTGTATTATTTTCTTTCAGCGATATTTTTAATTAGATATGAAAGTAAAATAAAAAATAAATAAAAAATTCATAATTTTGTCACATTAATATATTTTACTACTTTTTTTTTTAAGGAAACAAATATATGAGAATAGCAATAAATGGGCTTGGTAGAATTGGAAAATTAGTTTTTAGGCATCTTCTTGATAAGAATTTGCATAAAAAACTTATATTGATTAATGAAAAAAATGGTTCTATTTCAGAAAACGCTCATTTAATTAAATATGATAGTATACATGGGATATGGGACAAAAATATTCGAATTAAAGCTGAAGAAATAAAATTCAAAAATAAAAAAATAAAATTTTTTAATTTTAGTACTATTGAAAATATACCATTACGAAAAAATAAAATTGACTTGGTTATAGACTGCACTGGATCATTTAAACAATTTGATCAGATCTCTAAATATTTAAAACAAGGCGTAAAAAAAGTCTTAATTTCAGCTCCAGTTCATGATGATAGGGCCTTAAATTTAGTATATGGTATCAATTCCCACTTATTTAAAAATAGTGATTTAGATATAATAACAGGAGCAAGTTGTACGACAAATTGTCTTGCTCCTATTGTAAAAGTCATAGAAGAAAAATTAGGTATTTTAAGGGGTTCTATTACAACAATACATAATTCAACAAATTCACAGATAATTTTAGATAAACCAGGAACTGACATTAGAAGATCAAGATCTGCTTTCAATTCGCTGATCCCAACAAGTACAGGATCTGCTAAGGCAATTTCTTTAATTTATCCAAACTTAAAAGGTAAATTAGATGGCTATGCAGTAAGAGTACCTGTTTTAAATAGTTCTTTAACTGACTGTGTATTCGATTTAAAAAAAACCACCAATCGAGAAGAAGTAAATAATTATTTCAAGATAGCTTCAAAAACATATTTAAAAGGCATTTTAAATTTTGAAGAAAAACCATTAGTTTCTAATGACTTTGTCAATAATCCTAATTCAGCAATTATTGATGGAACTTCTACAATGGTAATTAATAAAAAAATGCTCAAAGTATACGCTTGGTACGATAATGAGTGGGCTTACAGTTTAAGGCTTATTGACTTAGTGGAGATGATTATTGAAAAATATAAATGAGGCTACTTCTTATCAAAAAAAAAATAATTTTATCACACTAATATTAATAACAACTAGTTATTGGTTTTTTATGCTCTCCGATGGAGCTTTAAGAATGCTAATTCTCCTTTATTTTTATAAATTAGGATTTTCACCCATTACATTAGCATATATTTTTTTACTCTATGAATTTCTTGGTATGATCACTAATTTAAGTGCAGGTTGGATAGCTAAAAATTTTGGTTTGAAATCAATATTATATTCTGGAATGACCTTGCAAATTTTGGTGCTTTTTTTTCTTTCATATACTGCAGTTGATTGGAACTCATATAGAGGAATCTTAACTGTAATAATTTGCCAAGGACTATCTGGAATAGCTAAAGACCTCACTAAAGTTAGTAGCAAGTCAGCAATTAGAATATTGGCTCCTGTAAATAAAAGCTCTACCTTATTTCATTGGACTTCGTGGCTCACTGGATCCAAAAATTCAATAAAAGGATTAGGATTCTTTTTGGGTTGTTTATTACTTGTATTTTTCGATTTTAAAAATTCAGTCCTTATTCTATCTTCTATACTCGCCTTACTTTTCCTCTGCGTTATAATTAAGATGCCACAAATAAAAGAGGAAAGAAAAGGAACCACAAAACTTAAATCAATATTTTCATTATCTACGGATACTAGAATAAATTATTTATCTATAGCTCGTCTATTTTTATTTGGTGCTAGAGACGTTTGGTTTGTGGTAGGAATACCTTTATACTTTACAAGTGCATTAACTTTTGGAGAAAGATTTTCAGAAGATACCGCTTTTTTGTTAATAGGTATTTTTATGGCTTGTTGGATAATTCTATACGGAATTTCACAAGTCTTAGCCCCTCGCATGATATCAAAACAAATAGAACTGAAACCTGCAAAAACAATTAGAAAACTTATTTCAATACTTATTATTTTTCCAGCTATTATTGTATTACTATCTTATTATAATGGATCACAACCAACTTTTTTTCTCACAATTTCCATTGTTGCACTTTTACTATTTTTTGGTTTTTTCTTTGCTTTAAATTCAAGCTTACATTCATACTTAATATTGTTATTTAGTTCAAAGGATACAGTAACCTTAAATGTTGGATTTTATTATATGTCCAATGCCGCTGGGAGATTGTTAGGGACACTTCTATCTGGAATTAGTTTTCAAATTGGAGGTTTAACTACATGTCTAGCTATCTGCTCTTTAATGTTAATTTTATGCCTAATTTTTTCGCAAAAAATCATACTGAAATAATAAAAATCTTAAAAATGACAAATCTTCATATTAATTTCACATTTTGATTATATTATGTTATAAGCAAGATAAAGTTTCTAAAAAATCATATAATCATAAAGAAACTTCAACAAAAGGTACAGGCTGTGAGAACACGTGATTTAGTATTTCCATTTTTTTTATTTGCTAGCTTCTTAATAGCTTCAAGCACAATGTTTGCTTTTGTTGATAAACCAAGTTATCTAATCCCCTTATTTGTTTTTTTTTCATGTACGATATTTTGGTTATACATAAAATCCTCAATTTTGTTTGAAGAAAAAATTAATACAAATAACAAAAATGAGCCATTAAAAAAAGAAGACAAAACTGATTTGTCTGATAGTATAGAATATATTTTAGAAGCTATTCCATCTGCAATAATTATTATTGATAAAACTGGTAAAATTACATTCACAAATACAGGATCAGAAATTCTGATGCCAGGAATACTTAAAGTCGGCAATCATATATCTACAATTTTTAGATCCCCAGTTTTTTTAGAAGCCGTTGATAGGGCAATTGCTGATAGGAAAAATATAAAAATAACATTTGATTCTCCAATACCTTTATTTCAACATATTAGAGTACACTTTGTACAAATGCCTAAAGGTAGTTTTTCAGCTAGTGAAGGTCATATTCTTTTGAAATTTTCAGACCAATCAAAGAATATAATGATTGAACAAATGAGAAGTGATTTTATTTCAAATGCAAGCCATGAGTTAAGAACACCACTAGCTTCGATTATTGGTTTTATAGAAACAATACAAGGTCATGCGAAAAATGATAAAGCCAATAGAGAGCTTTTTTTATCCATGATGCATGATCAAGCTGTAAGGATGCAAAGATTAGTAGACGATTTACTTTCTCTATCTAAATTAGAACTACAGGAAAATTCTCCTCCTTCATCTAATTGTGACGTATTCGAAGTAATAGATAAAATTGTTAAAAGTTTTCTACCTTTGGCTAAAAAATATAAAGTTAAATTAACTAATAATTTGCCTTTGAACTTATCAAATATTGTTGGGGATGAAGTTCAAATGCAACAATTATTTTCAAACCTTATCGAAAATGCTTTGAAATATTCTGGTGAAAGTTCAAATGTAAAAATTGAGCTAGTCAAAAAACAAAAAAATAGAAAATCAGAGAGTAATATGATGGGTATCCAAATAATAGATAATGGTAAAGGAATTCCAACTGAGCATATTTATAGGCTCACAGAAAGATTTTATAGAGTAAATGCTGATTTGAGCAGAGAACGACAAGGAACTGGTCTTGGGTTATCTATAGTTAAACATATTCTTAACAGACATAAAGGTGAATTAGAAATTGAATCTGTTCCCGAGAAAGGAAGTATTTTTACTACTTGGTTACCAGTAAGTAAAACAGATTTTAAACAAATTAAGAGAGATAAAGCTGCTTAATTTTTAAATATTATTCATAATTACAGTAAGTTATAAAATAAATTTTTGTCATAAAATTTTAACATTTTTTTTAATGCCAAATGTCATATTACGTTTGGCTTCAGCCAACAAATTGCCGATTTGTATAGTGGCATTAACAAAATTATATTCATAAATAGGAGTGATTTTATGATTAAAACAATTAAATTAGTTTTTAGTATTTTCAGTATTTGTATATTCTCAATATTCTCTATTTCTTCATTGAATGCTAGAGAGGGTAATCAAATATCTATAGTAGGTTCTTCTACCGTATTTCCTTTTGCTACTATAGTAGCAGAAAGATTTGCAAAAAATACAAATTTCAAAGCACCAGTTATAGAATCTACCGGATCTGGTGGGGGTTTAAAACTTTTCTGCGCTGGAATTGGTCTGGAGCATCCTGACGTAACTAATGCAAGTCGCGCAATTAAATCTAGTGAAAAGGAGACTTGTGAAAAAAATGGTATTACACCAGTTGAATATTTAATTGGATATGACGGGATTACTTTCTCTAATAGTAATGCTGTTAAACAACTCTCATTAACTAAAGAAGATATATTCAATGCAGTTTCAGCAAAAGTTTATAAAAATGGCGACATGATAGATAATCCATACAATAAATGGAGTGATATAAATTCATCACTTCCAGCTGTTGAAATTGATGTATTAGCTCCACCACCTTCATCAGGTACAAGAGATGCATTTGTTGAATTAGTTATGCATAGTGTTTGTAAGAAAAAATATGAAATGGATAAAAAAACATATAAAGCTAATTGTTCTGCCTTAAGAGAAGATGGAGCAGTAACAGAAGTAGGTGAAAATGATAATCTTATTATTGAAAAGCTTGCGGATAACTCATCTCGTTTCGGTATTTTTGGTTATTCATTCCTTGATCAAAATAGAGATCGTGTGCAGGGTTCAATAGTAGATGGAGTAGGACCATCTATGGATACTATTGCGGACGGGAGCTATAAGGTAAGTAGACCTTTGTTTTTTTATGTTAAAAAAGAGCATATTGGTGTAGTACCTGGAATTCAAGAATATGCAGATTATTTCATGAGTTTAGCTGTAGAGGGCAGTCCTTTAGAAGCTGCTGGCTTGATACCAAACTAATATATTTTATATTAATTATATAAAATACTATTGATTAATTTAGAGCCGCAGTTAAAAAAGATTGTGGCTCTATTTTTTTTTAAGTCTAAAATATTAGGAAATCTAAATGTCATTTTCTACACTTCTTTTGCTAATAATTGCATTTTCTTTGTGTAGCTTCTTTTTTTCATCTAGTTCAGCATTCAAGAAAATTAAGTCTGCTACAAGTAGACCTTCTGCTCTTCCTAAACACTATGGACAATATTCTTTAGCTTGGACCCTATTTCCAGCATTTTTATTACTAATAGTTTTTACAATCATCGGCCCAATTTATGTTGACAATTTTTTCAAACAACAAATTGCCTTAACAGAAGCCAGTTATGATAAAGCTAAAATTGAATTAATTTTAGCCATGATTAAGAATATTTCTAATGGATCTATATCAAGTGATGAACCCAAAATATTAAAATTAGCTGACGAATATAGTAATTATCTTTCTAAAATTTATTTATTTAGAACCTTATCAGTCTTATTACTTTCTTCAATATTAGGTATAATTATATCTTCTAACATAAATATTTTAAAAAATTCTAGAGTTAAAGTCGAAACATTTTATAGAATTTTATTTTTTGTAAGCGCTGTAATAGCAATTTTTACAACTGTAGGCATTATTGCATCTCTACTATATGAATCATTGAGATTTTTTGCCCTGTACCCATTTTTTGATTTTTTATTCGGTTTACATTGGGCTCCTAATATTGCAATTAGATCTGACCAGGTTGCAGCACAAGGTTCGTTTGGAATGTTACCAGTGCTACTAGGTACAATATTAGTTGCTCTTATAGCTATGATTGTGGCTTTACCAATAGGTCTATTTTCCGCTATATATTTGGCTGAATTTGCATCAAAAAGAGTCCGAGATATTATTAAACCAACTTTAGAGGTTTTAGCAGGTATTCCAACAGTTGTTTATGGTTATTTTGCTGCCTTAACAGCAGCTCCATTTATAAGAAAAATAGGAATGACATTAGGGTTAGACGTTAGCTCTGAATCTGCTCTAGCGGCAGGAGCAGTTATGGGTATAATGATAATACCTTTTATATCATCACTATCTGATGATATAATTAATTCTGTCCCTCAATCGTTGAGGGATGGGTCCTTAGGACTTGGTGCAACAAAAGCAGAAACAACTATTAAAGTTGTATTGCCCGCAGCATTTCCAGGTCTAGTTGGTGCTTTTCTTTTAGCTGTTAGTAGGGCTATTGGAGAAACAATGATAGTAGTAATGGCAGCCGGTCTAAGTGCTAATCTTACGATTAACCCCCTAGAAACAGTTACCACTGTTACAGTTCAAATTGTTTCACTGTTAACAGGTGATACTGAATTTGATGATATTAAAACCCTTTCTGCATTTGGCTTAGGTTTAGCTCTATTTGCTTTTACATTAATTTTGAATGTGATTGCTTTAGTTGTTTCTAGAAGATTATCTGAACAATATGATTAATAGGTGCTTTTCATTATGATTGATAAAAATATAGATCAACTTAAGAGACTTAAACTTAGGAAAAATGCAGAAATGAGATTAAAAGTTTATGGTATTTTATCAATATCATTAGCTTTAATTATGCTAGCAACTTTAATGATATCTATTGGTTTAAGTGGTTATTCAGCTTTACAACAAGCTTATGTGAAGTTGGAAATTAATGTAGATAGCAAAAAAATTCTGGATGAAAAAGGTGGTTTTTCTAATCAAAAAGCCCTCTTAGTAAATTGGGATGGGATTGTAAGTAACTCTTTTATTACTAATTTCCCAGAAATTACCAAAAGATCTGAAAAAAGATCCTTAAGAGCATTAATGTCTTCAAATGCAGGTTATGAACTAAGACAGTATTTTCAAAAAAATCCTGATGACTTAGATGAAAATATTACTATTTGGCTAAGTGCTTCAGATGATTTTGATCAATATATGAAGGGTCGATTTAATACATCAGTTGACGAAAAAGATCGAAGGTTAAGCAATCAACAATTAAAGTGGATTGATTTTTTAGCCATGGAAAAAATATCAAAGTTGAAATTTAATACCAGTTTCTTCGTTAACGCCGATTCTAGAGAACCCGAAAGCGCAGGTATTTTAGGCGCTGTAGTAGGATCTACTTTAACTCTAACTATTACGATTTTATTTGCATTACCACTTGCTGTTATGGCTTCTGTTTATCTTGAATATTTTGCTAAACCAGGACGACTCACAGATTTTATTGAAGTCAATATAAATAATTTAGCTGCAATCCCATCCATAGTTTTTGGTCTCCTGGGTTTATCTGTTTTTTTAGGTTTTTTTGGTCTCCCGAGATCCGCTCCTTTAGTCGGGGGGCTTTGTTTAGGCTTAATGACAATACCAACAATCATTATTGCATCACGGGCATCAATAAGAGCTGTACCACCCTCTATAAAAGACGCTGCTTTGGCATTGGGTGCATCTAGGATGCAAGCCGCTCTACATCATGTTTTACCTTTAGCAGCGCCTGGCATTTTAACAGGAACTATAATTGGAATGGCACAAGCTCTTGGTGAGACTGCTCCACTTTTAATGATTGGAATGGTTGCTTTTATAATCGAAACACCAGATAGTTTTACTTCAGCAGCTACGGCAATGCCAGTCCAAATATTTATGTGGTCAGACAGTGCAGAAAGAGCTTTTTATGAGAGGAGCTCCTTAGCTATTTTATTCTTGGTTGGTTTTTTAATAATCATGAACTCGTTAGCAGTATTTTTAAGGAGAAAGTTTGAAAAAAAATGGTAGATAAAAAAAATAACCTTAAATTTAAAACAAAGAATGTAAGCGTTTTTTACGGATCTAAACAAGCGATAAACAAAATAAGCTTGGATATAGAAGAAAAACAAATTACTGCATTAATTGGTCCTTCTGGATGTGGAAAATCTACATTCCTAAGGTGCCTTAACAGAATGAACGATGTTATATCAAATTGTTCAGTTAATGGTAAAATACTTCTAGATGGGAACAATATATACAGTGATGAAATTGATCCTGTCTTATTGAGAGCAAAAGTTGGAATGGTTTTTCAAAAGCCAAACCCATTTCCAAAATCTATTTTTGAAAATATTGCTTATGGACCAAGAATTCATGGTATTGGTAACAATAGAGCCGAACTTACTGATTTAGTACATCATAGTTTAGAGCAAGCTGGATTAATAGATGAAGTAAAAGACAGATTAGATGATATTGCAACAGGTTTATCTGGTGGACAACAGCAGAGAATTTGTATTGCGCGCGCTATAGCTGTCAATCCAGATGTCATATTAATGGATGAACCTTGTTCTGCATTAGATCCTATTGCAACTGCTAAAATTGAAGAATTAATGAGTAGTCTATCAAAATCCTATACCATTATTATAGTTACACATTCGATGCAACAAGCAGGTCGTGTTTCGCAAAAAACTGCCTTTTTTCATATGGGTGATCTCATTGAATATGGAGAGACTCCCAAAATATTTACACAACCTGATCAACAGAAAACTCAAGATTACATTACAGGGAGATTTGGATAAAATGTCAGATCATATTTCTTCTCAATTTAATAATGATATTATGTTTATAAATTCAAATTTGACCAAAATGGGAGGAATTTGTGAAGATAATTTGAAAAAAGCAATAAAGGCTATGACAAAAAATGATTCTAAACTCGCTGAACAAATTATAAGTAAAGACGAAGAATTAGATCAAATAGAAAACCAAATTGATGATGTAGTTATAAAAACTATTGCTCTAAGGCAACCTGTAGCGGACGATTTACGCTTACTCTTCGCAGCTATTAAAATAGCTGCTGCTTTCGAAAGGATTGGAGACCTAACAAAAAATATTGGAAAAAGAACTTTATCTATATCAGAGGAAGAGCCCTTAAAATTAAAAGCTCCCATTTCTGACCTTGGTAAACAAGTAAATCTACAATTAACTAAAGCAGTAAACTCTCATACAACTAAAGATTCTAAGCTAGCACTAGAAGTCTGGAATAGTGATATTGAAATTGATAAAATTTACAATTCTTTAACTATAGATCTGGTTGCTGCATTAAGAAAAAAGAAACAAGTTGAAGTTGGATCACATCTGCTTTTCATAGCCAAAAATCTTGAAAGAATAGGTGATCATACTACTGAAATTGCTGAGATGGTTTATTATATAATCACAGGACAGCAAATGGATAAAAGTGCCAGACCTAAAAAAAGCTTTTAATTATGGATTGTAAAATATGAAAAAAAAAATTCTTTTAGTTGAAGATGATAAATCTCTGCAACAACTAATTACTTATAATTTCAAAAAAGAGGGTTTTAAAATTGACACTATAAGTGACGGAGAAGAAGTAGTTTATCAAATTAGAGACAATATTCCTGATCTAATCTTACTTGATTGGATGTTACCTAATATTTCAGGAATTGAAATTATAAGACAATTAAAAATTAATAAAAATACTAATAAAATTCCTATAATTATGTTAACAGCAAAAAGTGAAGAGCCTGATAAATTAAGGGCTTTTGAGATAGGTGCTGATGATTACTTAACTAAACCTTTCTCAACTGCCGAATTATTAGCAAGGACTAGATCTTTACTTAAAAGGAATAAATTTCAGGAAGATACTGAGGTTATTATTTTCCACGATATAACTTTAAATACAGAAAAAAGAAGAGTTAACAGAGGAAAGAGAACTGTAAAGTTAGGACCAATGGAATATAAATTACTTGAGTTATTCATCAGTCGTCCTGGAAGAGTTTACGATAGGTCTCAATTGTTAGATATTATTTGGGGTAAGGAAATTTATGTAGAAGAAAGAACAGTAGATGTTCATATAGGTCGCTTAAGAAAAGCCTTGAATAGAGGTAAGGATGCAGATCCTATTAGAACAGTACACGGAGTTGGTTATTCTCTAGATGAAACGTATAAGAAAAAATAATTTTGAAAATTATAACCAAATTGGATTGGTCCATGCGCGATTTCCTTTTTGATCTATTATAGTAACCCTGATCCAAGGACTTCCCTCACATCTGCCAAATGGAATTTCATTTCGATTATTATTATCACAAATTATGTATTTTGAGGCAGTACCTTCCCCACATATAACTAACCTTTCAATTGGAGAAGAAGCAACATGGACCGAGCCATTATCTATTATAATATCTTCTATTATTGGACCTTGTGAACAATAGTAATTTCCAAGTTTTAATCCTTCTAAGATTTTATCTGGTGAATTTTCATCACATTTTACCATAACCCATGCACCAAAATAATCTCGAACTTTAAAGTGAGCATCATCAGTCGCCATTATGTTTAATTTTCTTCCGTTATTTAAAAGTGAATCTAAAATAGCGAAACCATCACCTCTTTCTTGAAAGGCAGAGCCATGATTATAACATTCAACAGCATCAACATTTTTTATAGATAATGCATCCTTTAAGGTGACTCCTGACCACTGAGGGTGAGCAATTGTAACAAAGGCCCCAGAATCCATACATCTTTGAGCTGCGTCATTAGCTGTTTCCATTCCTTCTACAAAATTGAAATCCCAAACATCTGGGGGTGTGAAATCCAAGGGCAGTCCAACCGCAACCATATGCCAAAGTTCACCATTAGACATTGCTCCAGTATGAATTTCTGCACCAATTAAAGTAGTAAATTTATCATCCTGGCAATCAGAAGTATCGACGATAGGATAATCATATTTACCAATCAAATGATCTGTAAGTGATATAAAATCATATCCTGCATTTTTATATCGAAGGCAAACTTCTTTAGGATCCAACTTGCCATCAGATTTATTAGAATGGGTATGCAAATTCCCTTTGTAAAAATTTCCACCTAAGGAAAAAACACTAGGCTTCATAATATAAATCCATTTAATATATATAAAATTAAAGTTTAATAGTATTTGATTAAAAGATTTAAATTATAATTACAATAAGATGTTATAATAACTTGTTTTATTTTATCAGAGACAAAATTTACTTTTAAATAAATGCAAAAAGAGTTTTCATTTTATAAAATATTTAGTGAGTTTTTTATCCTTGGCCTTTATTCATTCGGTGGGCCAACTGCACATATTGGTTTTTTTCAAGAGAACTTTGTTAAAAGGAAAAAATGGTTGTCTGAAAAAAAATTCATGGAATTTGTGTCATTAAGTCAATTTCTGCCAGGTCCAAGTTCTAGTCAGGTGGGTTTCCTGATTGGTCTTCAGAATGGTAGCTATTGGGGTGGATTAGCAGCTTGGCTTGGTTTTACTATTCCGTCAGCTTTTTTAATGATTTTAAGTGCTTTAATAATAGTAAGTTATACCAATACGAACGGAATGAATGAAGCTGTGAAGTTTCTCAACGGTTTGGCAAGCGTGGCAATACCAATAATTGCAGCAGTATTGATTAATATGGGTAAAAATTTTTGTTTTGAAATAAAAAGATTATTAATATTCTTTATCTCATTCTTCACACTTTTAATTTGGGAATTTCCTTTTGAACAAGTAATTATAATATCTCTTGGTTTTGTCTTAGGCGTTTTTTTTAATTTAAAAGATAAAGCAACTAAAGATGCAAGACCTCATATTGTGGAAATAATAATTTCAAAAAAAAATTTAAACCTTTTACTTTTAATATTTATGTTAGTTTCAATTATCTTTCTAATTTTACTCCCTATAATCAATGTATATTACGACATTTTATATCTCCAAATTTTTAGTGGACTTTATAAAAGTGGCTCATTGGTTTTTGGTGGTGGTCATGTTGTTTTGCCTTACTTAGAAAAGGAATTTGTTTTTAATAATCTAATTAGTAAAGAATTATTTAATGGTGGTTATGGATTAGCTCAGGCTTTGCCAGGACCTTTATTTACTTTTGCGTCATATATAGGAACGGTGATTGGAGCATCTAATGGGATATACCATGCTTTGTTTTTGGGAATAGCTTCACTTATTTTTATTTTTTTTCCTGGTTTAATTATAGCTACATTAGCAATTAATTATTGGGATAGATTAATGAAATTTAATTGGGTTTATAATGGGATTCACGGTGTTAACGCATCAGTCGTTGGATTATTATGTTTAACTTTTGTTGATATATTGTTGAGTAATTATTTAGGAAATATAAATGGTATTTTACTCATTATAATTAGCACTTTACTGATAGCATTTTTAAAATTTCCATCATGGCTAAGTGTACTAATTATGGGTCCAATTGGTTATTTCATGTATAGCTTTTAAATCCAATTTTCTACAAAGGTTTCTTGTTCTTCAGTCTCTATAGCTCCAACTACGTTTTCTCTTACCTTTTTTACAGTATCTTTTTCTTTCATGGCTTTTAAAACTAAAGCAGCAATCATTCCAGATCGTCCTTTTCCACCATTGCAATGTATAAGTACAGGATTTGAAAGTATTAGATTATTTTTAATAGTTGAAATTAATTCTTTTAATTCATCAAACTTATTATTTGATGGTATACCAAAATCATCTATAGGAAATTTGATATACTCTATTTCTTCCTTAGACCAGATAAAATCATCAAATCCTAATTTATTTAACTCTAAATCAGGTAACAAAGAAACAATAAGTTTAATCTTTTGTTTACTGATGATTTCAAGATCTTTGGCGAATAAAGTTAAGTCAAAAAAATTGTTTAAATTTTTACCTGGGAATTGACTTACTCCTAGTAAATTTTTTTTTCCTATTGGTATCCAAGATATTGAGAGCATAATCAAAAAGTATAATTAGATGTAATATTTTGACTAGGCTTTTTAAAAAAAATTGTGATGAAAATAAGGATCTATTTTGTGATAGAAAAAAATATTAATGGCAAGACTTTCCTGAAGCTTTAAGTCTCCAATAATTATAAGGAAGTAAAGTGATAAATCCAGCTAGAAGCATTAAAGGAACAACCCAACAGAGTAACTAAGCTTCTAATTCAAGTCGAGTCAATGCTAATGTCAACTTTCGAAATGGAAAAAAGTTGGAAAGTGGAAAGTTTTGTGAAATCCTTTTTTTGAAAATAATCAGTTTCAAAAGAAAGCAAATAAAGGCTTTTTTTGATAGTCGCATTTTTGTAATATTTTAATGATACGTAAATAAACATTAGTAGAAATGAATTATATAAATGAGGCAGTTTTAATGAAAAAAAACTATTCTTTGTTAAGGGTTGTAAATAACGAGCAGTTAAATGAAGACATAGAGTATTGTACTTCAGCGGAATACTTTCAATATTTATGCGATTGTTACTCGAAATTTCAAAACGAAAGACCAGATGAATATGGGTTTCTTTATGGTGATAGATTTCCAGAAGAATTGGCCTACTTTGAACTCGATAAAGGGGAGCAAAATGATATTCTCCATTAATTTTATTCCAAGAACTAAAGGAGCTCTATCAAAATATTATGTGTAAGGTTTTCAATAAATCATTTTAAAAAAACTAATCCCAAGCAGAAGTAGATCTCAAAATAAAAGCAAAAATATTAAACATTGACCAATGATTTGAACCAGACAATTTTATTAATAAAGATTGGCAAAAATTTTATATAATATTCTGTTTTTAGCGTTCCACAAATTATTTCTACAAATCTATAATATTTAAGAGCATCGTATTTGAATTTTGCGAAAAAACGTGTTTATAGACCAATTTCAAAGTTGCCTTTTGTTAACATTCCAAACACCCTATATGAGTTTCTATAAAAGACTATATTTTCCTGTCTGCGGATGCCTTGTATTCAAGTGAAAAATGAACAAAAAAACGTCGTCAAGATGTCATGCAATTTTTACAAAATTTTCATAAAAACACAACATCGTTGAGCTATCCCATGAAAAAAAAGAGGGTATAATGCTCAAAATAAATAACCTGACAAAAAAATTTGGTTCTAATATTGCTGTCAATTCTGTCTCAATAGAGGTGGGGAAGCCAATAATGCTTGGCATAATTGGTGCTTCTGGAGCAGGAAAATCTACTCTTTTACGAATGATAAACCGATTGGAGACAGAAACATCCGGGAATATTTCCTTTGAAGGTTTATCAATATCCGATTTAAAAGGTGCAGCAATATCAAGATGGCAATCAAATTGTGCAATGATCTTTCAACAATTCAATTTAGTTCCCCGAATGGATGTCGTAAGCAATGTGCTTCATGGAACATTGAATAAAAGATCTACTTTCACCACATTTTTCAATTTATATCCGAAATCTGATATAAACACCGCCATTGAAATTTTGGGTCGTCTTGGAGTTGCAGAGCACGCCGCCAAAAGAGCCGAAGCTCTTTCTGGTGGGCAGCAACAAAGAGTTGCGATAGCAAGAGCACTGATGCAAGACCCAAAAATAATCTTAGCTGATGAACCAATTGCCTCTCTAGATCCAATGAATGCCCAAATCGTTATGGAAACTCTTCGCCGCATACATGACGAAGATGGACGAACTGTGATTGCGAACCTTCACACCTTAGATACTGCGAGAAAATACTGTGATCGTGTGATTGGCATGCGAAATGGCCATTTAGTTTTTGACGGGACACCTTCTGAACTAACAACAGAAGTAGCCCGCAAAGTGTATGGTGCTGGCTCTGATTTTTCCGAGGCAGCAACATCAACTGAAATAAGAGTAGCTTAATCTTGTTTCAGTTTAATTTCAATCAGCCCATGAAAAATACAGAGGGCAATATAGGAGATAAACTATGAAAAAATTACTATCAGCAATTATTGCTTCTACAGTGTTATCAACCGCTGCATTTTCAGGCGGTCATTCAATATCTGAGTTTCGTATTGGGATCCTTGGAGGTGAAAACGCACAAGACCGTATGACAAATAATGAATGTTTTCGTCAAAAAGCTGAAGATTTGCTGGGCGTCCCATCAAAAATATTTGCACCAGCTGATTACGATGGGGTGATTCAAGGTCTTTTAGGAGGTACTATTGATATGGCTTGGCTGGGTGCATCAGGCTATGCTAAAACCTATATTTCAGATCCAGAAGCAGTAGAACCAATCGTAGTTGCAGTAAATATGGACGGTGGCTATGGTTATTACTCAGTTGGTTTTGCAAGAAAGGATAGCGGGATAAAGTCACTTGATGATATGAAGGGAAAAGTTTTTGGTTTTGGTGATCCAAATTCTACATCGGGGTACTTAATACCATCTATTGAAATACCACAAGCCACCGGTGCAACCATGGACTCTGGTGACTATTTTGGTGAAGTTAAGTTTACCGGTGGCCATGAGCAGACAATTGTTGCAGTAAATAATGGCGATGTAGACGGAGGTGTTACCTGGGCTGATGGGCTTGGTGATTGGGAAGACGGTTACAATGCTGGTGCATTAAGGAAAGCGGTAGATGCTGGTCTGGTAGATATGAATGATATGGTCCAGATTTGGAAGTCAAAGCCAATTCCAGAGGGGCCAGTTGTTTTAAGAAAAGATCTTCCAGCAGACGTAAAGGTTAAGATTACAGCTCTAACAGCGAGTTTACATTCAATGGATCCTGAATGCGCTTACGGGGTGTTTGCCGGTGAAAGATTAGGAGTTATGCCTATAGGTCATGAGGCATACGAAATCATCGTGGAAGCACGTAAGTTAAAATCTAAGTAAAAAGTAAAATTTTATCGGTAGGCCTACTTTAATGAGGCCTACCGATTCTTTAGGAATGTAATGTCTGAAATAACCTCAACTCAAAAATACGAAGCAGAATATTTCGAGCTTATAAAAAAACGCCGCACATATAGCGCTATTCTACTTGGCGTTTTTATCGTTCTTATGATATCCGGCTTTAATGTTGTAGACGATAGAAATGCAGGCAGCTTTTGGGCGGGTATTACAAGTATCTTCGACTTTCCCAGAGAAGTGATTTTAGAAGCTAGTGAAAAAATAGAAAAAATTCCTGGCCTTTTTGTAAAGTTCTTTCCATCCCTAATAGAGACGATTAACATCGCCGCTGCGGCAACTTTGGCAGCATCAATATTCGCTATATTTTTGTCAATGCTCGCCACACAGGGCATGGCTAAGTGGCCTCGGCTCATTCCTGTTTTTAGACGTATCTTAGATATAATGAGAGCCATTCCTGATTTTGTGATAGCACTTATATTAATTTTTATACTTGGTGGTGGCCCGGTCCCCGCCATGATTGCCATTACCTTTCATACGACAGGAGCGCTTGGAAAATTATTTTCAGAAGTCAACGAAAATGCATCACTTCAACCCCTTGATGGATTATCCTCAGTGGGTGCTAGTTGGATGCAAAAAATGCTACTCGGCATCCTCCCTCAAGTATCTCCAAACTATTTTAGTTATGCCCTATTACGGTTTGAAATCAACATTCGTATATCTGCTATTCTAGGTTTTGTTGGTGCCGGTGGAATTGGGTATGATTTAAAAAATGCTATCTCGTGGGGTAAAGGTCGGTATGACGAAACTGGAGCTATTTTCATACTTTTATTTGTAACCATTGTTATTGTTGATCAGCTGTCTGGTATATTTCGAGATCGTTTGACACACGGGAAAAAATCTGAGGGCTTGCTATGAGTACAAATAATATAGAGACCCTCAAATCGAATGTTAACAAGCTTTTTTATTTTAAACGTGCTTGGGCATTTGGTATTCCAATAGCTATTTTAGCATACTTCACGTATGCTTTTATTTCCTTCGATATCTTAGGCCTGAGTGAGCGAGGGTCCCTAAAAAACGCAAAAAGCTTAGTTGGGGACATGTATAGCCATAAAGTGCATGTCACTCGTGATAACCGAAAAGGCGATATTTCTATCTCAATTGAAGGTGAAAAAAAAGGTAGATATCCATCGGGAGAAGCACCGGAATGGATAGAATTAGGTAGCACAAGTAAAATAAATCTCGGCAACGGGCATTTGATCTATTTTGGTGAAAAAGATGTTGTATATGAGGTACCTAATTACGGTAGAATTTGGGCTGAACCCGGTTTAGGTGGTGTAGAGGCGGAATACCCCAATGGGCCGTTGCCAGAATGGATAAATCAGTCAAAAAACCGAGTTACTATTACAACAGAAGCAGGTCGCCTCACAATTACCCGAAATCGTACAGAAGTATTCAGATATTTTTATGGCTGGGAATTATTCTTCTTTACACTGGACAGCCAATATCATGGGAAAAGTATATCTGAATTAACCTCACTAGCATTTAATGGCGAGCTACCAAAGATAATGAGAGACTTTTGGTATAATAAGATGTGGAGACACAGCGATGTTGCTTGGGCGATAGGTGAAACTATCCTAATGGCTTTTTTGGGAACATTTGGAGCTGCCTTGGTAGCATTCCCTCTTGCGTTCTTGGCAGCAAAAAACATTACGCCCTTAGCACCCGTCAGGTTTTTCTTCCGTCGTATTTTTGATTTTACCAGAGGCTTAGATCATTTGCTATGGACGATAATCTTAGCACGAGCTTTCGGACCGGGACCACTAACAGGAGCCTTAGCTATGGTAGTTACTGACACAGGAACATTTGGAAAGCTATTTTCAGAGGCAATAGAAAATGTAGATAAAAAACAGATAGACGGAGTACAATCAACTGGAGCACGAAATATTCAACGCTATCGTTTCGGAGTTATTCCCCAAATTACCCCAGTTTTGCTAAGTCAAATTTTATATTACTTCGAATCAAATATTCGTGGTGCAACTGTCATCGGTGCGATGGTAGGCGGGGGTATAGGCTTGATGCTTACTCAGGCAATTATTACTCAAAGTAACTGGGAAGAAGTTACTTATTACATTATATTGATAATATTACTCGTCACAGCTACTGATTGGCTATCAGGGAAATTGCGTCAGCGATTAATCAAAGGTTCACTTAACAATTGAATATTGAATAATAATAGGCTTTGGTTTTGGGGTGCCATCAATGATATGTCTTAGGTGTGGGTGTCATGATTGTTATATCCAACACTCTTAAAGGTTGCTATTTAAAAAAAACTTTCTTTTTTTTATGTTTTTTTACAGTATCTGAATATGAAAAAATATTTTGCTGAATTTATAGGTACCTATTTTCTTTTATCCACAGTGGTTGGATCAGGAATAATGGCAGAAAGGTTATCTATGGGAAATGATGCAATTGCCCTTTTAGCAAATGCAATTGCTACAGGTGCTACTTTGATAGTTTTTATAAGCATTTTTATAAATATCTCAGGAGCTCATTTTAATCCTGTAGTTTCAATAATTATGTATTTAAGGAACAAAATTAAATTTAATCAAACAATCTTTTTCATTATTGTTCAAATTTTGGGAGGCATTTTAGGAGTTTGGACGATACATTATATATTTGAACTAGAGATACTGCAGCTATCATCTAATATCAGGACTGGCATTCCACAGTATTCTTCAGAAATTTTAGCAACTTTTGGCCTTATTTTTGTTATTTTAATGAGTGAAAAATATAATCCAGACAAAATTCCAATTTTAGTAGGCTTATATATAACCTCAGCATATTGGTTTACCTCATCAACTAGTTTTGCTAATCCAGCAGTTACAATCGCTAGAACTTTAAGTGATACATTTTCAGGTATTAACTATGGGGATACTTTCCCTTTTATTTTTTGTCAGTTTGTAGGCGGATTATTAGCTTTATTCCTTTTTAAAATAATTAGCTCAAATAAGATTTAATTATAAAAATTTTTTGAAAAACCTATCAAACAAACTGTATTCGCACTATTGTTTTTTGACAATGAAATATGTTTTATATTTACATTAATCTTTTTAAATAAAGATTTAACAACGCTGGAATATATCTCAAGCAATATTATTTTCGAGGCTAGCCTTTGGTAACAGAGTTAAAAGTTTGAAGAACCCAAAGACTAACCCCAGAAATAGAAAATTATTTATTATTCAAAAATTTATTAAAATATTATGACAATTTTATGAATCTTTTTTAAGTTTATTGAATCAAGAAAAGATAGCCATTTGGTAATCTAAAAGAATGAATTTGGTGCAATGGCTTTTATTGAAAGGTGCTCTGGTTTTGCTTCTGGTATAGATTCTTACTAATTACCAATATATAGAATGTTTTTTTTTGGTACCCTCAAGTATTTGTCTGAGGGGTGGATGTTATGATTATCATATTTTTGTAGCAACATATACCTTACTAATCTATCATAAGTCAGCAGTATTTATTTTATCTACATGGGTACATATCCTTAGAGCCTACTCCAGCTATGATCTAGTCAGTAAAAACAAAACTTCAAAAGTCTTGTGTGAGATTAGAGGAGGGAGAATTTCCTAATCTCACACATAGACCAGAGAGGAAATATGAAACTAATTTCATATAAATAATCATTTATATTTAAGTATTATCAAAATTATGACAAAATATTTAAAAAAATAAAACATGAAGAAATTATAATGATTTTTTTCAATTATTATCATTTATCGTAGAAAATTTATGATAAGTGACAAAATTATGCTTATGACAATACAAGTAATAATTGGAAAATAAAAAGAAGAATTTTCTCCTTTCAAAATTATATCCCCTGGTAATTTTCCTAGTCCAAGTTTTTTCAAAAGAGGATAAAATAATCCTATAATTAAAATAACTATACCAATAATGATTAATATTTTTTGCATTTTTATTCTTTAACTTTTTTTAATAATCCTATGTCTGCCCGACAACTCACATTTAATAGAAACAAAATATGAATCACATAGGACATATTTGTAATAATGCCCCTACACTAAAACTAACAAAGGTTTTCTAATCTATAAATGCAATCAAGGTAGAGAAATGTTTATCGGTAAGATGAAAAAAATAATACTTGTTGGTTGAATATAAATTTTGATAATATGATTTTATCTCAAATATCTTTGTTTTAAGACAAAAAAAATAAGTCCGATTACTTTGGAAGGAAATCGGACTTAAAAAAATGTCGAGATAATGAAAGGGAGGAATTATCTCGACTATTATATTGGAGAAAGAATTTTTATTTTTTCGTCAAAACCACTTAACGATTACTCTGTTATATACACTAATAAGAAGATCGGAATTTCCTTAAAAAAAACTACCTTACGTAAGTTGGGAATTTTGATTAATATTGAGTCAAAAATAATTTTTAATGTTCAAAAAATAATATTTTGTTTATCTGATAGATTGAAAAAAATCATCTTGGGTTTCAGGAGATAGTTATTGAGTAGAAATATCATAAAAGTTCTAGACAAAGGGTTTTCCGATATTTCTGCTGGAGACAAAATGCTTATCTCTTCTCCAGAGAAAATTGCAGATTTTATTTATGCAATACCTAAGGGTTCTTTTTTTACCATCAAAGAACTAAGGAGAGGTCTAGCACTAAAGGCAGGAGCAGATAAGACATGTCCAGTAACAACTGGGATATTTCTGAGAATGGCGATAGAACAGAATAAAGATGATGTTAATTTCCCTTACTGGAGAGTTGTTGAGGGGATACCAAACTAAGAAAAACCCACACTACTTTTAAAATCGTTCACTGTGGTAATTTATTAATTTTATCATGAGTTTCATACCTTGCAGAGTGATAGGTTAAACTTTTTTGTAAGTTTGCCTTTCTTTTAGAATAATTGAAAATTGTTTGAGTATTTGTAGTTGGTAAACTAAAAATTAAGATATTATAATTTAATGAAAAAACTATAATCAATCATTTTAATATTTGAAATATGAGTAATTTAGAAAAGAAAACAGTAAGAAAAGTTTCTGATTTTCTTAAGAATATCTGTCATACTGAAATGGTGATTGAATTATCTGAAACTGCAAGAACAGCGCAAGATGCTGCAAATGCTCTACAAGTTCCTGTGGGTGCAATTGTTAAGTCTCTATTGTTTATTATTAATAATGATAACAAAGAAATCCCAGTCGTTACCTTAATAGCAGGTGATAAGAAATGTAGAATAGAATTAATATCTAAAGTTTTAGGTGTTAGTGGAACTGTAAGAAGACCTAATGCTGAAGAAGTAAAAAAAATTACTGGATATTCCATTGGGGGAGTTTCTCCTATTGGATTATCCAAAAGTATAAAATTGATAATTGATACTTCACTTAGGAGATTTGACAAAATTTGGTCTGCAGCAGGACATCCTCATTGTGTTTTTTCTGCTTCTTTCTCTCAATTAAAGGATATAACTTGTGCTTTGGAGACCGAAAAATTAACAGAATAAAAAACTATATAGCATCATAATGATGCGAATAAGACTTTGGTCAATATTCTTAATAGCAGAGAACACTATCCGATTTAATTGACTCTTCAATTAGTTTATCAGGCATTGCAAACTCTGCTTTATATCCATCTAGAAGTGTTTCATCGTAACCCCTTGCTTTAGCAGACATTCCTGAGACAAATATGGCAACATTTGTATTCTTTAAATTTTCAAGATGTTCGTGTAAATCTCCAGTTCCTTGACCAACTATTTCACCAGCACTTTTGCAATTCAGTATATTTACTCCGTCTGCCGCGAGAAAAAGTGTTACTTCGTGCCCTTTTTTTTCTGCAGCAAGGGCAATCATCAAACCTAATGTTACTTTATTTTTGAATTCTAAATCGCTGTGAATATGAACCAGTAATTTTGACATTTATTTCTCCTTTATTGATTCATTAGATGATAATAATCATGTAATGGATCTGTTCCAGTTTCTTCACTTTTCTTATTTGACCTTTCTATCATCATAGAACCTATTCTATCTGAGTACTTTTCTTTGTATTCCTCATAATATTTCATAGCATTATTAATTACTTCCCACTTTTCATAACTATTTCTACAATGATCCTCTTCCCACCAGAATAATCCATTAATTAAAAAACAAAAGTTCCATTTATTCTGTGTTAAACGAAAGTACTGTCTTGCACTCACAGTTTGATTATTCTTCCCACCAAAGAGAGTATTGACAAAGATACTAAAACTTATGGAAACTCTTCCAAACCATTTTCCGATTTTTTGAAACATTATTTATACTCCCTTATCATCTTTGTCTTCAAACAAAAAAGTCAGAACAAAAGAGAAGTTGTTCCGACTTTAATCATTAAGATAGAGTTTTATTTGGTGTCAGTTTCTTTTATAATTTTTTAGATTCGATATATTTAAGATACACCTAAGTTTTGTCAAAAGTATTACAAAATAATGACAAAAATATAATTAATCTGATTTCTAATTTCCAGTTCTTCTTATTTTTCTCATCATGCATCAAAATACTTGTTGTTTGATTTTTCGGATTTGGATTTTGAATAATTTTTGAATTTAGTTTAAGACCAGACTTAGTAACTTCACTTATTAAAGTATTCTATAGCAGGGATAATGTAAGCCTTTGGATTATCTCTGACGAATAAGAGATCCATAGAATCCAAAGGCTATGCTCAAAGATTGCATAGGTAATGCCAAAATATTTATTTAGCAGAAATTATTTCACATTCCTGTAATAAAATTTTCACATCTTTATGTAGTAATAATAAAATATAATAAGGTTTATCTTAACCAAAACGCCTTACAAAAATCTTTGGAAATTTCTATGACTTTATTACAAAGTTCCTCTGTTTAAACGCCTAGATTTTCCAAAGGTTGAGGTCACACTATGAATAAAATAACTGTAGAATTTAGATCAATTAAAGAGATGTGTGACCTATATAAAGTTACACCAAGAACACTAAGATTTTATGAATTTATGGAGTTACTTTTTCCAATTAGAGAAGGAAAAAGAAGACTATTTACAAGTAGGGACCAAGCTAGATTAAAATTAATTTTACAAGGTAAGCGTTTTGGATTTTCTTTGGAAGAAATCAGACAACTTCTAAATCTATATGATATAGGTGACCAACAAAAAACTCAATTATTAAAAACTTATGAACTTGCAAACGAGAAACTTAAAGTAATGATGAACCAAAAAGAAGAACTAGAGTCAGCTATTGAAGATTTGAAAAAAATGTTAAAATGGGGAGGAGAGGTTTTGGCATCAAAAGGAGTGATGTAACTCTCCTAAGTAATCCTAGAGTTATACATAGCACATATCTTTATAGGCGCTTACAATCTTCAATGCAATGTGACCGCTTTTGTGCACTATAGAAGATAAGGTCTATTAATCGCTTTTAGCTTTCTTTCAGATTAAGATGATGCAAAACTTCAGATTTGTTTCAAGAATTGGATTCTGTTCTGGGAAAGGAAATTATAATGGTTAAGTTAAGTAAAGATAAACCCCTGATTCATAATAAGTGCGAAATTAATGAAACTTCTTTTGGAAAATATGTAGAAATAGGATATGGAAGTAGACTTAACAATTGTACAATTGGAGATTATTCTTATTGTGATAGGTATACAGATATAGCCAATTCAAAAATTGGTAAATTTTCTAATATTGCAAGTTTTGTTCGGATAGGACCAACTGATCATCCAATGCAAAAAGCGAGTCTTCACCATTTTTTATATCGATCTTCTGATTATTGGGATGATAGTAAACATGATGATAGTTTTTTTATACAAAGAAAATCTAAAGTTACTGAAATTGGGCATGATACCTGGATCGGGCATGGTGCAATTATCAAACCTCAACTCAAAATAGGAACTGGAGCTGTGGTGGGTGCAGGATCAGTAGTAACAAAAAATGTAAAACCTTATACTATTGTGGCTGGAGTGCCAGCAAAACCAATTAAAAAAAGATTTAGTGAAAATATAATTGAAAAGCTTTTATATCTGTCCTGGTGGAACTGGAGTCATTCAAAAATTAGATTAGCTTTAGATGATTTTAGAAATGATAATATTGAAAACTTTTTAGATAAATATTCATAATCTAATAAAAAAAAATAATAAAGAAAAGTATAACTAAATCCATTATCAAAGAAAAATAACAGAATTTATATATAAAAACAGTTACTTAAAATAAAAAAAAAATTAAACATTTTGTTATATTTTATACATTTTTATTTTTTAAAGAATAATTATTAGTTTTTATTTTTTCGTTTTTAAAATGTCTGGAATTTTTCTCAAAAAGATTAATAAATCATTTGGAAATACCTTAGTATTAAATAATGTAGATTTAGAAATCTATGAAGGTGAATTTTTAACTTTAGTAGGACCATCTGGCTGTGGAAAATCTACTCTATTAAGAATACTTGCAGGATTAGAAAGCTCTGATAGTGGTGAGGTTTTTATTGGAGGAGCTGATATGACTAAGGTAAAACCCGCTGATAGAAATTTGGCCATGGTATTCCAATCATACGCTCTCTATCCTCATTTAACAGTTTCAGAAAATATGCTTACTCCTCTCAAACTTAGACATTTAAGCACTTTAGAAAGATTTCCTTTAATAGGTCCATTTATTTCAAGAGAAAAAAGAAATGAATTAACAGAAAGAGTAAGAAAGACTGCTAAAATTTTAAAACTAGAATCTTTTTTAAAAAGAAAACCTGGGCAGTTATCTGGCGGTCAGAGACAAAGAGCTGCACTTGGTAGAGCAATGGTTAGAAATCCTGTTGGATTTTTAATGGATGAGCCACTTTCAAATCTTGATGCTGCTTTAAGAGTTCATATGAGATCTGAACTATCTGAACTACATAAAGCATTAGGTTCAACATTTGTATATGTTACACATGATCAAGCAGAAGCTCTAACTATGTCAAATCGTTTAGCTGTTATGATGGACGGTAATATACTACAATTAGGGAAACCAAGAGAAATTTATGAAAACCCATCGGATATTAGAGTTGCTGAGTTTATTGGATCTCCCAAAATTAATATTTTTTCTTGTAATGTAATAAAATCTAATCAGGTAGAGATCTGTGGATTTAAAATTCAAGGAAATTTTCAACATTTCATGGATAAAAAAATATCTATTGGTATTAGACCAGAGCACTTATCACTAACAAATGACAGAAATTGCATTAAAGGAATAATCAAGCATAGAGAAAATTTAGGTTCTGATTTTTTTATGCATGTAGAATCTCCAAATATTGAAAAAAGAATAATATTAAGAGTATCACCTGAAGAAGCATTAAATTTACAAGTAGATGCCAAAGTCAACTTCAATTTTTCACAAAAATACGCTCTATTTTTTAATTCAGCAGGTAAGCGAGTTGAAGTCTTTGATCCAAATAATATTACCAACAAGAAAATAGCATGAATTCAGTTCATAAATCCGCTTACTGGTTTTTAGCACCAGCTATTATTTTGATGATTATTATCTTTGGGATACCCATAATTATGGCTTTGGGACTGAGTTTAACAGATTACTCCCTAGGGAACCCTGGGGCAAATTTTGTGGGACTGGATAATTATGAAAAAATTTTTACAAGATCATCTTACGAAAAAATGTTTGGTGCAACTTTTCGCTATGTCTTGGTAGTAGTACCTTTAACCGTAGGTTTAGGTCTTGGTGCTGCATTATTAATTAATTCTATCACTCGATTTGGAGATTTATACAAAACAATATATTTTCTACCTGTAATGGCTACTTTAATGGCAATGGCTATTGTATGGCAAATCATGCTACACCCTTCTATTGGAGAAATAAACAGGTTTTTACAATCAGGCTGTGAAATTGGTTGGCTTAAAAATTTACTAACTTTATCTTTTTTAGGTTTTGAAAAAATGGATACCTGGTTCGGTAGATCATGCGAAGACGGCATGCCTAATTGGCTTGGTGATAAAGATTATGCCATTTGGGTTGTTTGCTTTATAGGGGTTTGGCAAGGTTTTGGTTTTAATATGGTTCTTTATCTTGCTGGTCTTACAAGTGTTTCTAGAGAGTTATATATGGCTGCAGAAATGGATGGAGCCAAAAGTAGTTGGGAAAGATTTAGATTAGTCACTTGGCCTGCTTTAGGACCAACAACTGTTTTTGTAGTTACAATCTCATGCATAAAAGCATTTCAAGTATTTGATATAGTTGAAGCATTTTGGACTAGGGGAGCTGGTCCTTCCAAAACAGCTTATGTAATGATGTATGCAATTTTCGAAAAAGGAATAAAACAAAACTTAATAGGAATAGGTGCTTCAATAACAATTATTTTTTTAATTTTTGTAATGATGATTACTCTGGTTCAAAGATATTTAGTGGAAAAAAGGGTTCACTATTCATGAACTTTTCTATTGGACAAACAATAAAACACGCCATTCTTATTTTGGGAGCGCTCATTGTAATAGCCCCTTTTTATACTATGGTTAGTTATTCCTTTAA
This sequence comes from uncultured Alphaproteobacteria bacterium, assembly GCA_902578545.1. Classification (GTDB taxonomy): domain Bacteria; phylum Pseudomonadota; class Alphaproteobacteria; order Rhodobacterales; family Rhodobacteraceae; genus CACIIZ01. Next base: position 7,571 of record CACHDI010000001.1, on the reverse strand, counting down.
GTCACAACGTGAAATCGAAACAGGAGCTGATACGGGATTTTTCGGATCACAGGAGGTCATTATTGATGAGTTTTGTGTTCATCGAGGACAACCAGAGAGAGAAGAAGTAAAAGATACATTAGAGCTATATCCTGAAAAAACTGAAAGAGATGTTTATAATATCTTACTTGATGAAGTTAAAAAGAACTGTACAAAAAAGCCTGTTTTTTTTAATTATCAATCTGCTTTTACTTTTGCACCACTTTTAAGATACTTGCTAAATGGTGTTATAGTAACTGTTTCTATATTTCTTATTCAAGTAATTGTTGCTCTTCCAGCAGCCTATGCATTAGCTAAATTAAGATTTTGGGGAAGGGACTTTGCATTTTCATTAGTGCTATTTTGTTTGTTAATCCCAGTTCATGCAATAGCCCTTCCCTTATATATAATGTTAGCAAAAGTGGGACTTACGAATACATATGCAGCTTTAATTATTCCATGGACAATTTCAGTTTTTGGAATTTTTTTAATGAGACAATTTTTTATGACAGTCCCTGATGACCTTATAGATGCTGGTCGAATGGATGGGATGTCAGAATTTTCTATCATTTGGAAAGTAATGCTACCAACAGCAATACCTGCTCTATTAGCCTTTGCTATTTTTTCTGTTGTAGCCCATTGGAATGATTATTTCTGGCCTAGAGTTGTTATAACTGGAGAAAGAAACTTATTTACCCCTCCAATTGGAATGAGAGAATATAGAGCCGACTCTGATGGAACTTTTTATGGACCAATAATGGCAGTTTCAACAGTTATAGTTACACCATTAATTGTAGCGTTTATGCTCGCACAAAAGAGATTTATTGAAGGAATTACTTTAAGTGGAATGAAATGAAACTTAAATCACAAAATTCGATAAGTAAAAACTTATTGATGTTAACAGGGGTTCACAAAACTGTGAATTTTGTAAACCCCATAACCAAAAAAGAGGACATACAATGAAAACAAAATATTTATCCACTCTTCTGGTAGCTCTTCTTACTCTACCAGGAAGCTTATTACAAGCAAAGGTAGTAGTAGAGTTTGCTTATCCTTATTCTCAATTATTTGATGTAACATATGAAAAAATTCTTCCTAAATTTTATGAAGCTCATCCAAACATTGAAATAAAAATGAGAGCTGCTTATGAAAATTATGAAGATGGAACCAATACTATTTTAAGAGAAGCAGTTGCAAATAAACTCCCAGATATCACCATGCAGGGTTTAAATAGACAAGCCATATTAGTTGAAAAAGGGATCGCTAAATCACTTGAACCATTCATAGCTAAAGAGGCTAATTTTTCAAAAGATGGTTATCATTCTGCAATGTTGAAATTATCAACTTTTGGAAATGATGTATATGGATTACCTTTCTCTATTTCATTACCAGTTGGTTACTACAATATGGATGTTATGGCTAAGGCTGGTGTTAAATCTGTAGATGATTTACCTAAGACATGGGAGGAAGTTATTGATGTTTGTGGAAAACTTATGGATGCAGGCGTTAAAAACCCAATGTTTTGGGGATGGAATATAACTGGAAATTGGTTCTTACAAGCTCTTATGTGGAGCCAAGGACAAGGAGTAATGGAAAACGGAAAATTTATGATTGATACACCTGAAGGTTTGCAAGCACTTGAAACCATGAAATCTATTTTCAGAGGATGTAAAATGCCTAATCTTTCGACTTCAGATGGATCAACATTATTCACTTCTGGTGAAGCTGGAATGTTTTTCTGGTCAACATCTTCCGTAGCATCTGTGGAAAGGGCAAAGGCTGATTTTGATTTTAAAACCAATGAATATCCAGGTCTGGTGTCTTCTGGTCCAATGGGATTACCAGCCGGAGGAAATGCTGCTATGATGGTAAGTCAATCCGACGATCCTGAAGTGATTGATGCTGCTTGGACTTGGTTAAAATTCATTACATCTGGTGAAGGTGCTGCAGACGTTGCTAGAACTACAGGATATATGCCTCCAAATCAGGCAGCAAATGAAATTATTCTCAAAGACTTCTATTCAGAAAATCCTAATAAAGCAACAGCTGTAAGACAGTTACCATTATTGAGCGATTGGCAAGCTTATCCAGGTGATAATGGTTTAGCTATTACTCAAGTGATCTATGATGCTATTGAAGGTATAGTAACAGGAGAATATGAGGATATGAAAGAACTTCAAGAGCAATTAGCCGAAGAAGTGGGAGATCTCCTTCCTTAGTTTCTAATAAATATAAAGGAGCCATTTTTTGGCTCCTTTTTTTTCGAAAGATTACAAAATGAAAATTATACAAATTACAGACATTCATTTGACTACTGAAGGCAAATCTATTCTGGGTCGAGACCCAAATCTCAATTTCCAAAATGTTTTAAATCACATAAATGAAAATCAATATGATGCTGAAGTAATAATTATAACTGGTGACTTATCAGATTGGGGAGAAACATCAGATTATTTAAGACTTAAGAATATAATAGAAAAAAATAAAATACCTATTCACTTATGCATTGGGAATCATGATGACAGAGCAAATTTTTTAAGTGTATTTCCTACATTATCAGATAAAAATGGCTTTATTCAAAAAGTAGTTAAGTTAAGTAAAGGTTCTGCGATACTATTAGATACTTGGGGTCCAGAAACACATGCTGGTCACTTTTGTATGAATAGAAAAGATTGGTTAAGAGAAACTCTTAGTACAGTAGATGAAGACATATTTTTATTTCTTCATCATAATATAGTTGATACAAAAATCAAACCAGTAGACCAGATCAAACTTTTAGATACTTCTTTATTAAGAGAAGTATGTAATGAGTTTAAAGATAAAATAAGATTTATTTTTCATGGGCACTGTCATTTAATTTTAAATGGTTCTTTCTCAGGTATACCTTTTTATTCTCCAAGGGGAACAAACCATGCTGCATGGCCAGCATTTCAAGAAAAAAAATTCTTAAGTTCAGCTGATTTAGCAGAAACATATTCTGTTATTATGGTAGAGGATGAGGATATTATGGTCCATACTATTGAATTTAACTATAGAGGTGAAATTAAAAATGAAGGACTTCCAGATTACAATACCTGGGACAAAAATTCCAAAGAAAGATAATTGTGTTTGAAAATCATAAATTCATAAATCAAGGTCTAAAGCCATTAGAACAATTGATAAAAAACTTTAACTCAAAAAAAATTTTTATCATTAATTCAAAGCAGGCTTATCATTCCTTACATAGTAAAATCTCACCTTTTTTGAAACCTTATGACTGCCAATTTTTTGATAAATTTGAAGACAATCCAAACATTGAAGATATAAAAAGGGGAATTAAACTATATAATGATTTTTCTCCTGACCTATGTGTTGCCATTGGCGGAGGTTCAGCTCTAGATATGGGAAAATCTATTAATTTTTTGGCCAATCAGTCTGAATCTATCGAAAACCTTATTATGGGAAAATCAAAAAACTTTTTAGAACCAAAAGTTTCTTTAATCGCCTTACCTACAACTGCTGGAACAGGCGCGGAAGAAACGAGTTTTAGTGTAATTTATATAGAAAAAACAAAATACTCTCTTTCTAGTAAATTTATAAAACCTAATTCTATTATAGCTGATATCTCCTTAGTTTACGATATGCCTAAATATTTAGCTGGATGTTCTAGTTTTGATGCTTTAACTCAATCTATAGAGTCTTATTGGGCAAGGGGTTCTGATAGCAAAAGTTCATTTTATGCAATAGAATCAATAAAATTGATAATGGATAATATGATAGATGCGGTAAATAATAAAAAAGCTTCGAATATAAAGAAAATGGTCTTAGCCTCTAACTTCTCTGGAAAAGCTATAAACATCACTAAAACAACAGTTGCTCATGCTTTGTCCTATTCACTTACTTCATATTTTAAAATACCTCATGGTCACTCTGTAGCTTTTTTTTTACCGCCTTCCTTGAAAATTACTTTTGAGATTGCCGATCAAAAAGTTAAAAATAAAATAAATAACATTTTAAATTTATTTGGTGTTTATACCATTGATGACTTTATTAAAAAATGGAAAGAACTAATGAAAACTTGTGATCTAAATACTAATATATTTTCATACGGACTTACTTCAAATGATAAAGAATTAATTATTTCAAAAGTTAATCCAGAAAGAATGAATAATCATCCTGTAGAATTATCTAGACAAAACCTGAAGCAAATAGTCAGTGAGATGTTCTATATTTTTAGTTAAGAAAAATATAAATTTATTTAAAATTCATACTTGAGAATTAGAAAGTCTTATTAATGAAAAAAGAACATGAGTTTGAAATATACGGTTTAAAGTATGTTTTTCCAACAAAACCAACAGTGGTTGTGTGTTTAGATGGAAGTGAACCAGAATATATTAATTTTGCTATTAAAAAAGGATTAATGCCAAACGTTGAAAATATGATTGAAAAAGGGGAGTACCACATAGCAAAATCAGCCATGCCATCTTTTACAAATCCAAATAATATTTCTATAGCCACAGGGACACCTCCAAAAATTCATGGAATAAGCGGTAACTATTATTATGACCCTAGTAAATGTGAAGCTATCATGATGAATGACGTTAAGTTTCTAAATACTAAAACTATTTTTTATTATTATCAAAAATTAAACGCCAAAGTTGCAATTATAACTGCAAAAGACAAATTAAGATCACTCCTTGGAGCAGATTTAAGTTTCGAACATGATATGGCAGTATGTTTTTCAGCTGAAATGGCAGATCGAGCTACTTTTACTTCTAATGGTATTTCAAATGCTTCTAAATGGTTAGATAAACCAGTTCCTTGTGTTTATTCTTCCGATTTATCCGAGTTTGTTTTTGCAGCTGGTGAAAAGCTACTGAATGAATTTAAACCAGACATCATGTATTTATCTACAACTGATTACATACAACATAAATATGATATTGAAGATAATAATGCTTTAGAATTTTACCAAATGGTTGATAAATATATTGGTAAATTTCTTGAGAATAATATTAGTCTTATAATTACAGCTGATCATGGAATGAAACCTAAGCATAATAAATTTGGAAAACCAAATATAATCTTTCTTCAAAATATTCTAGATCACTATTTAAAAGAGAAATGTTTAAAAGTTATTTTACCTATTACTGACCCATATGTAGTTCATCATGGAGCACTCGGGTCGTTTGCTACAATTTATTTTCATGAAGAACTAGATATTGAAAAAATTTCTAATTTTTTAAAAAATAAGCAAGGTATTTTGGAAGTTTTAAATCGACAAGAGGCATCTTCTAAGTTTGAATTACCTGAAGACAGAATTGGAGATTTAACAGTCATCTCTGAAGAAAATATGACTTTTGGAACTTCACCAGAAGATCACGACTTATCTCTTCTGAAAGAACCTTTGAGAAGTCATGGAGGAATTACTGAGCAAAATGTTCCTTTCATTATAAATAAAAAAATTAATATAACTAATACTAAATCCTTGAGAAATTTCCATGCATTTCATTATGCAACTTTGGCTTCAAAAATATGAAAGACTGAATTGATGATAAAAAATAAAATAATTAATGAATCAATGAGAATAGGTGGACAGAAAATTTCTACAGATAATAAAATTGATGTATTTTATCCATTCACAGGTGAGCTAGTTGGTACTGTTCCGGCAGGTCAAATTTCCAACGTACAGGATGCCTTTTCTATAGCATCTGAATATAGTTCAAAACTTAACAGATATGAAAGACAACAAATTTTATTTAAAACAGCTGATTCAATAAAAAATAAAAAATTAGAGTTAGCTAAACTTTTAACATTGGAGTTAGGAATTAGTCATCAACACGCAATTTATGAAACAAGTAGAGCTTATGACGTTTTTATGTTTGCAGGACAACTTTCAACATTTGATGATGGTCAAATATTTTCTTGTGATTTGACATCCAATGGAAAAAGCAGAAAAATCTATACACTCAGAAAACCTGTTAGATCAATTTCTGCAATTACGCCATTTAATCATCCACTGAATATGGTAGCACACAAAGTTGCTCCTGCTATTGCAACAAATAATTGCATGGTTTGTAAACCGACCGAATTAACCCCACTTACAGCTATTTTTTTAGCTGATATCCTATATGAAGCTGGATTACCTCCTGAAATGTTTCAGATTGTAACTGGTTGGCCAGAAGATATTGGTAATGAAATGGTTACAAATTCTAATGCTGATATTATTACTTTTACTGGTAGTGTTCAAGTTGGAAAAAAAATTGCCAAGCTAGCAGGTTATAAAAGAACGGCACTTGAGCTAGGTGGTAACGATCCATTTATCATTTTAAATGATCTTTCTAACAATGACGATTTGAAAAGAGCTGCATCTATTGCAATTGCTGGTGCAACAGGTAATTCTGGTCAGAGATGTACTGCTATAAAAAGGATTTTAGTTCAAGAAGATATTGCAGATTTTTTTGTTGAAATATTGTTGGAAAAAGTCAAAAAAATTAAATATGGAGATCCTCAAAATCCAGATACTGAACTTGGCTGTGTAATCTCAAAAGAAGCTGCTAAACTTTTTGAGGAACGTGTTATTCAATCACAAGAAGATGGGGCTGAAATACTTTATCATCCAGAAAGAAAGGGCGCATTACTACCTCCAATTGTTGTTGATAAAGTTCCTTATAAATGTGAATTAGTGGTTGAAGAAACTTTTGGACCAATAGTACCTATAATAAGAGTACCTAATGATGATGATGAAGTAATTAAAATATCTAATTCAACTGCATTTGGATTATCCTCTGGAGTTTGTACAAACGATATAAACAGAGCAATTAAATATATCAATTCATTAGACGTTGGAACAGTAAATATCTGGGAGCAGCCTGGCTATAGGATAGAACTTTCCCCTTTTGGAGGAATAAAAGATTCTGGGAATGGTATAAAAGAGGGTGTATTGGAGGCCATGAAATTTTTTACGTATATAAAAACATATTCCTTACCATGGCCGACATAATAAATCATTTAGTTATTTTCTATGTATATTTCTACTCGACTTCCCATAAATAAAGTATAGCCAAACTCAATTGGTTCTTTTTTATTATTAACATTTAAATTTTTAGTACAAATCAAGGGTTCACCTTGATTACATTTTAAAAGAAAAGCTTCTACAGGATTTGTTAATTTAGAAGATATAATACTATATGATCTTATATAATCTTTAATCCCAGAATCGAAAAGTGCTTTTGAAATTGATGAATTTTTTTTAAATGATGCCATCAACCCTGGTATTCTATTGCTCGGAAAAATTTTTTTATAAATACAAATAGGAGTATTATTTCTGTAACCTATCCCTTCTAAGAATATCACCATTTCTTCTTTTTTAATTTTTAAATTTTTAGCCTCTTCTTCATTAGGCTTTATATATTCCAATCGTATTATTTTTGTTAATGGAGTATCTCCTGAAGCGATCAAGCTTTTAGTAAATCTTGGTCGCTGGTTAATAAAATGGATTGTTTTTTTTTCAGAAACGTAAAAACCTGAACCTTTTCTAGAGTATATATATGATTTTCTAATTAATTCATTAA